>DATLED010000076.1:0-70890 GCA_035525495.1 Acidimicrobiales bacterium
ACTGCGCGAAGATCGCATCGAAAAGGTGCCCTTCTTGTGCGGAGTTTGGTTGGCGTAGGAACCGCCATCCTCCCTGCAACCAGGGCACTTTTCGCGGATGCGCGTCAGTCAGACACCGTCAAAAACGGTGGATCGAGGCTAAAGCTGAGAGCGAGGCGACCGCTGCTGGCTCGCGCGCTAACCCGCTACCGGGCCGTTCGTGGGTGGGTGACCGAGCACGGCTTCTTGCGCCTCGTTGAGGGCCACGGCGAGTTCTCGGGTGCTCTGCGCGAGCAAGGCTTCGAGTCGCTGGACCAGCGCTGCTGCGCCGGCGATGCTGCCGCTCTTGGCTCGATCCTCGATCGTGCCGGCGAGCTCAGCGGCCGCGCCGAGTCCGAACTGCAGGCAACTGCCCCGCAGGGAGTGCGCCGCCACCGACATGTTCGCCGCGTCCTCCGCCTGGGCCGCCGCTCGAACCTGACCGAGTCGGTGGTCGATGCCAGTGAGGAACAATTCGACGAGCGGGGCGAGCACCTCCTGTTCTCCGGTCGGATCGAGCGAGACAAGTTCGTCGACTACGGAACGGTCGACCAGAACCTGACCGTCGATCGAGGACAGAGGAGATGGCGCCTCTCCGACGGGATCGAGCCATCGATTCACGATCCGGATCAGATCCTGTTCGCGGAGCGGCTTGGTGAGGACATCGTCCATGCCGGCGGCGTGGCAGCGATCGACGTCGTCTCGGGTGGCCGAGGCCGTCAGGGCGACAACTGGAGTTCGTCCCGTGGTTTCGCGCCGCCGAAGCTCGGTGGTGGCCTCGAACCCGTCCATCTCCGGCATCTGGCAGTCCATCAACACAAGGTCGTAGCGGGCCATGGCCAGCGCGTCGAGCGCCTCGAATCCATCGCCGGCGACGTCGACCCGGTGTCCGTGCTTTTCCAGCATGTACACCGAGATGCGGACGTTGACGGCGTTGTCCTCGACGACGAGGATGCGTCCCGCCCGCCCTTCGGTCCGGGCGGTCGGGAGGGGTGCTGGCTTCGACGGACGAGGCCCAGGGGTGTCCCCCAGGACGCCCGTCAGGGCGTTGTACAGGGCGGAGCGACGCGTCGGTTTGGCAAGGGCGACGTCGATCCCGCTGCTCGCAAGCCGGTGCCGCTGGTCGTCCGCCGCGCTCGACAGCAACACGATGGGGACGGCCGTTGCCTGACCTTCGATCGCTCGCATACGGGTGGCCAGCTCGAGGCCGTCCATTCCCGGCATGTGGAAGTCGACGACGACGACGTCGAACGGCGTCCCTGCGTGCAGGTTCGCTTCAAAGAGGCGCAGCGCGTCGGCCGGGTGCTCGAGGACGTGCGGTGCCGCCGCCCACGCCAAGAGCATGTCCGACAGCATCCGGCGGTTGACCGGGTGGTCGTCGACGACCAGGACGCGCACGCCACGGAGATCCGGAGCGGGTGCCGTCGACGGCTGTTCCATGCCCGGGGGCAACGGTAAGGAGAAGAAGAACCGCGAGCCCTTGCCTACTCGGCTTTCGACGCCGATGTGGCCGCCCATGAGCTCCACGAGCTGCCGGGAGATCGACAATCCGAGTCCAGTACCGCCGTAGCGGCGGGTGGTCGAGACGTCCGCCTGTCGAAAGGGTTCGAACAGTCTCCGTACGTGTTCCGCTTCCATGCCGGCGCCGGTGTCGGTCACCTCGAAACGGATGAGAACTCCGTCGGGTGCGGCGGCGACGACGATGCATCCCTGCTCGGTGAACTTGATCGCGTTGTTGACCAGGTTCATGAGGACTTGGCGAACGCGCCCGGGGTCGCCTCGCACGAATGACGGGAGATCTCCTGCGAGATCGAAGGTCAACTCGACGCCCTTTTGTCGCGCCGAGTCGCCGAGGAGCTCCCCAACCTCTTCAAGGGCGGATGCGAGCTCGAAGTCGATCACCTCGATCTCGAGACGTCCGGCCTCGATCTTCGAGAAGTCGAGAATGTCGTTCACAACCGTCAGGAGCGCTTCGCTGGAGGAGCGGATCGTCTCGACGTAGTCGGCCTGGCGGTCGTCGAGTTCGGTGTCGAGCAGCAGCGACGTCATCCCCATGACCCCGTTCATCGGGGTGCGGATCTCGTGGCTCATGTTTGCAAGGAATGAGGATTTGAGGCGGTTCGCCTCGAGCGCGACATCACGAGCCGCGGCGACCTCGTCGGCGTTGTCGTGTATGAGCCGCTCCGCGTCAGCAACCCGTCGCAGGCTGCGAGCCATCTGCGCCGCCCCGCCGATGATGACCAGGGCGAGGAGACCGGTGATCAGCAGTAGGTTGCGTCGCAGCGCTGTCAGCTCCGCCAAGACGCTCGACGTCGCTACCTTCGCCTCGATCGTCCACCCGTAGGTTCCGACGGGCGCCGCGGCGACGACCATGTCGCCTTCAGTGGTGACGGCCCCGGTCCGCACCATTGTCTCGACGCCCGGCGCCACTCGAGTGCGGAGCGAGGGGGACACGCCGCCTGGTTGCGCGATGACGGTGCCTCGTTGGTCGGCGACGGTGAGCTGTACGTCCTGGGTGGTCGCAAAGTCGTCCACGAACGCCTGGAGCTCGGCGATGCTGTAGCCGGCGACGATGATCCCGACGACGCTTCCCGACGCACGAATGGGCGCGGCGACACCGACGACCAGTGGCCGGCCTGCGGCGCTCGACTCGTACGCCTCCGACACGTAAACACGGTCGGTTTCGGTCACGCCTCGGAACCAGTCGCGGTGCGCGAAGTTCTGACCGATGATCTCGGGCGTTTCCGGCTCGATCTCGAGCAGCGTCCCGTCCGGTCTCGCCACGAAGGCCGTCGCCACGCCCGGTCGGGCTCTCGACAGCTCCACCACATGCCTGCTGGTCTCCTCGCGGTTCTCCGACGCCACCGCAGCAGCGAGGAGTCTCCGCTGGGCGTAGGCCTCGACGAGTGTGGACACGCCTTTCAGCTCCTCTCGCACGAGGGCGGCGCTCGCCGCCGTAGTCAGACGGACCCGGCGTTCGGACTGCCGCCGTGCGGCCCGATCCGACTGCACGATCGTGACCGCGCTCAACAGAGCGAGCGACCCGAGACTGATCAGGACGAAGAGGGCCACGAGGCGCGTGGCCGGTGCATTCGGCGCAGGACTGGTAGACGGCGGCCCCGAGCGGAGAGCCGCAGCCCCTCCCTCACGGGACATCGGGGCCCGCCGTATGAGGTTCGGCCCGACGCTTCATCGCCGCGTTGACCCTGGCTGCGAGGTCACGCGGCGAGAACGGCTTGATGATGTAGTCGTCGGCGCCGGCGGAGAAGGCCTCGACCTTGTCGGCGGCGTCGGCGTTGGCCGTCAACATCACGATCGTGCAGTGGGCGGTCACGGGGTCGGCCCGAAGGGCGCGGCAGGCCTCGATCCCGCCGACCTCGGGCATCACGACGTCGAGCAGGATGCAATCGGGTGGCATGCGCAGAGCGGCTTCGATGCCGGTTCGGCCGTCGCTCGCCTCGGTGACCTCGAACCCCAACGCGGCCAGACTCACGCGTGTCAGTTGCCGGATCTCGGGCGAGTCGTCGACCACGAGCGCTCGCACCGGTCGGTAGTGATCCTGGAGGCCTTCATCGACCGCCGCTCCTCCCCAGCTCGCCCGAGCCTCCTCCCGTAGCAGTTCGTCAACGGCGCCGGCGGGCGTCGGGCGTGCGAAAAAGTACCCCTGGCCGACATCACAGCCGAGCGACCGGAGGCGATCCAACTGGTCGACCGTCTCGACACCTTCGGCCACGACACCGAGGCCGAGTGCATGGGCCAGGGCGATGACCGCGGCCACGATGGCGGAGTCGTCCTGGTTCTGCCCGAGGCCGTCGACGAAGGACTTGTCGATCTTCAGCTCGTGGAGCTTGAACTGTTTCAAGTAGGCGAGCGACGAGTAGCCCGTGCCGAAGTCATCGACGGAGAGGGTGACGCCGAGCTCCTTGAGGCCTTCGAGAATGCGGATCGCCGACGTGACGTCGTCCATGAGGATGCTCTCGGTCACCTCCAGCCCGAGTTGCGTGGCCGGTAGGCCCGTCGCGGCCAGTGCAGATGCCACCGTGGCGAGGAGGTGGGGCCCGAACTGCCGAGCGGACACGTTCACGCAGACGAGCACAGGCGGGCGTTCGGGGAACATGGACGCCCAGCGGACGCCCTGACGGCAGGCCTCCTCGATGACCCAGGCCCCGATCGGCACGATGAGTCCCGTCTCCTCTGCGATCGGAATGAAGTCCAAGGGGGGCACGAGTCCCCGTTCGGGGTCCTCCCACCGGAGCAGGCCCTCCACGCCGACGATGAGGTTCGTGGTCAGGGACAGCTTGGGTTGGAAGAAGAGCCGTAGCTCGTCCTGGTCGAGGGCTCGCTGCAGTCCACGTTGTGCGTCGCTACGAGCCGCTTCGGCTCGGCGCAGATTCTTGTCGAAGACTTCACCGGCGTTTCCGCCGCGGCTCTTGGCCGCCCGCACCGCCGACTCCGCCTCGCGCAAGAGCACGTCGAAGTCGTTGGCTCCCGGTCCGGCGAGCGATATGCCCGAACTGGCCGTCACGTAGATGTCGACGTCCCCGAATCTCACTGCGTCCTGGAAGACCGATGTGATCCGCTCCCGAAGTCGGTCGAGCGATTCGGCTTCCTCGATGTGCTCGCAGAGGATGAGAAACTCGTCTCCCGCGAACCGCCCAACGCTCCCGGCGCGGGCGACGCCGTCCTCGGACCGGAAGACCTTCTCGAGGCGCGCCGCGATCTCGATGAGCACGGTGTCTCCCGCATCGAACCCGTGCTCGTCGTTGACCAGCCGAAACTGATCGATGTCGACGATCATCAACGCGGTGGTCCAGGAGCGACGAGAGGCCCTTGCCATCGAAGCCAAGGCCAACGCCGTCAACAACTCTCGGCTCGGCAGGCCCGTGAGAGGATCGTGAAGGATCTCCTTCGCCAGTCGGCGCTCAAGTTCCCGCGCTTCGGTGACATCCTGGCTCGTGAAGAGGAAGCCTCGGATCGAAGGGTTGCTGAGCAGGTTGCGACCGGTTGACTGGAAGATGCGCCACGATCCGTCCGCGTGCGCCAGCCGGACCTCCGCGGAGACGGGTTCTTCTGGCGCTGCCCGCAGAGACGCAAATGCGCGCTGCGTCGTCTCGATGTCGTCCGGATGGACGAGTTCGAGCAGTCCGATGCCGCGCCGCTCCCCGCGCACGTAACCGAGGCGTTCGTTTGTCGACGGGCTCGAGTAGCGGACCGTCCCGTCCTCGGCGACGATGGAGAGGATGTCCGAGGTGTTCTCGACCACCGCTTCGAAGAGGCCGTTGGCCTCGGCGAGCCGCCGCTCGGCCGCACGGGTGTCGGTCACGTCCTGCACGATGCCGTGCATCCGCAGGGGGGCACCGTCCACGCCCGCCTCCAGGTGAATCACCACCCGCGTCCACCGCTCCCCAGCGCTCGGTAGGACCACCGGGCACTCGAACTCGCATCCCTGGCGCTCCTCGAACGCTCGCCGAGCCGTCGACACGGCCCTGGCGCGGTGGTCCTCTCGGACCATGTCGAAGAAGATGGCGGCCTTCGGCTCGACCGCGCCCGGGTTCAGGCCGAGGACCCGGAACAGCTCGTCGGACCAAACCAGGTCATTCCTGGCGGCGTCCCAGTCCCAGCTCCCGAGACGAGCGAGTCGTTGGGCCTCGGCGAGCTGGTGTTCCCGTTCCTGGAGCGCCTCGATGAGGCGGTACTGGATGACGACCTGCAGGTCGGCCGCTGAGCGGTCCTCGTCGGGCGCGGTCAAGACGCCTCGCCTTCGTCCGGCCCGGCGAGTCGTAGGAGCTCGCGTGAGTGCACCACGTCGGCGTACAGGGGGAAGATCTGCTCGCAGTAGAAGCGGTGCTCGAAGGCGGTGCGCCCCACGGTGCAGTCCTCGATGATGCCAACCTGAAATCCCCGCTCCCGCGCAGCGCGCGCCGACGAGTCGATACATACCGACGTGAGCGCCCCCGCCAGCAGCACCCGCTGCACGCCGGCGTCGAGCAAGACGTCCGTCAGGTCCGTCCCGAAGAACGCGTCGAAACCGTGGCGACCTTCCACCTCGCGGATCCGGTCCCCGAAGCGCCCCATCTCCTCGAGTGTCGCGGACCCCGGCGATCCTGATCGCAGCGCCTCGAGGTCACGAATCGTCGCCAAGATGCCAACAGCACTCGTCAGCTCCGTATAGCGCTCACTGAAGCAGATCGGGCTTGCCACCATCGTGACGTCGGTGGCAGCCAGACACGACACCAGTCGCATTGTCGCCTGCAGCGTCCGGTCGAGAGCCGAGGGATCGGCGATGCTCGGTCGAAGCGCGCCACGGGCCGAGAAGAAGTCGTTCTGGAAGCCGACGAGGAGCAGCGCTGTAGCCGCGGGTTCCCATTGGTCAACAGCATCGAGGTTGGCTGACAAGTCCCCCTCCGATCCACGCCCTGGCGTCTGCGGCAGGTCGGCCGTGACGCTCGGGCCTGAAATACCCCTGTGAGCGCCACGCAACACTCCGGGTGACGCACACCACCCATTTCCGATATTCCGGAAGAGTGGCCGAAACCCGGATGAGTGCAACGAATCAAGCGGATCGGTGAACTCCTTCGAGCGAGCGACTCCACCGACCGCGTCGACGCGCACGTCGCCCTGTTTGGTACGACCGGAGGGCAGTGTTCTGACCAGCGACGACGCCGACATGACATCTGTTGGCCGCCACCAGGCGCTGGGTCCGGACCGGCCACGTCGACGGTTCACGGGCCGGAACGGGTGCCTTCTTTCCTCCCGCTGATCCACTTCGCGGCCTCAAGTACGTCGGCACAAACCAGGTGCGCTTTCGTGCGGTCCGCCTCAGAGTTCTGGGGGCCCCATCCAGTCATCACCAAGCAGGTCGTCAACCCCATCCGGACCCCAGCCTCGATGTCGGATCCGCTGTCGCCGACCATGTACGACGAAGCGGCATCGATGTCGAGGTCAAGGACCGCACGCTCGAAGAGTTCGGTGGACGGCTTGTGACAGCGACATCCAGCCAACAAGCGGTGAGGACACACATACAACGTCGAGAGCCCGGGCAGATGACTCGACCTCAACTCGTCGAACCAGCGCTCGAACTCGTCGCCCGAGAAGTACCGACCGATCCGGGACTGGGTGGTCACGACGGGAAGGATGAAACCAGCGGCCGCGAGCAACGCTACGGCCTCCGCGGCCGACGGTAGAACCTCGAGCTCCGACAGTCGCTCGACTTGCACCGGTTCGACCAGAGTGCCGCTGAGGTCGAGAAAGACAGCACTCCTCGGCGCCGACCGAACCATCGCAGAATCTTGTCGGATCAACGCCATCGATGGCGCAGGAACATCCGGCCTGGGCGGGGACGTTCGGTCTGCCCTGAGCGACGGCCAGCCCTTCGAGCGCACCGCTCGCCGGCAGCTTGGTCTCGTCGAGAAGTCAGCGCGCCTCGAGGCCGCCGACCCAGACGCTCCTTGGCCGGTGACCGTGACCACCGGGTAGGGCGCTTCAAGAACGAGGGACCGGACGTCGCACCGTCGACCGACACCGGGACCGTGCCCGCAGCGCGCGCCCTCGTTCTGGGCGGGATCAACGACCGCACGGGTCGTTCAACCCGCCCAGAAGCTCGCTCGCGAAGTCGTCTGCTTCAGGCGTCGTCGAGGCCGGCGGCCGCGAACACCACCTTGGCCAACGACGAGAAGTCCTCCCGGCCGTACCCCGCGGCGACCGCGGAGGTGAGCAGCTGGCGCGCCGCCGCCGTGGCCACCATCGGAACGCCGGCACGCGCGCCGGCGGCCATGGCGAGGTCGAGGTCCTTGGCCATCAACACCGACGCGAAACCGGGCACCCAGTCGTTCGACGCCGGGCTGTCCGGGACGACGCCGGCGACCGGAAGGCGCGTCCGAACGGCCATGCAGTCACCCGTCGAGTGCACGAGCACTTGATGGAGCTTGGTGAGGTCGGCGCCGTGCTTGATGGCGAGCGCCGTCGCCTCGGCGGTGGCCACCATCTGCGCCGCAAAGAGGAGGTTGTTGCACAGCTTGACCACCTGCCCGAGTCCGGGTTCACCGACGTGCACGATGCGGGCGCTGAACGGTTCGAGCGCGGGACGGGCGTCCTCAAGCGTCGCTGCCTCGCCGCCGACCATCAGCGTGAGCGTGCCCTTGGACGCGCCTGCGGTCCCACCCGACACCGGCGCCTCGAGGTACCGCCCGCCGGCGGCTGCCACCCGTCGGTGCTGCTCGCGCTCCACGTCCGGATCGATCGTGGAGCAATCGACGATGATGGCGCCGGGACGCAGTGCGGGCAGGAGGTCGCCGACGACCTGCACCACGTCGGGTGAGTCCGGGACGCAGAGGACGACGACGTCGCTTGTTGCGGCGACGCCGCTCGGCCCATCACCCTCCACGGCACCGTCGGCGACGGCGGCGTCGATCGGCCCGCGGCTCCTCGACGCCACCGTGACCCGGTGGCCGGCGGCGAGCAGGTGGCGCACCATGGGGGAGCCCATCGCGCCGAGTCCGATGAACCCGAGTTCCATCGCATCAGTCTGTCGGCTGCAGCACCTCCAGGAGTCGGGTCACGAGAACGTGCGGCGCCAGGCCCTTCTCGAGGTAGGCGGCCGCGCCCCCGGCCGCCGACTCTGCGCCGAGACGGTCCTCAGAGAAGCCCGACAGCATCACGACGGTCGCGTCGGGGGTGGTTCGGCGCAGGATCGGCAGCGCCTCCAGTCCGTCCATGACCGGCATAGAGATGTCCAGGAGGATGAGGTCCGGCGTCGTCTCGGCGGCGACCTTCACGCCTTCCTCGCCGTTGCCCGCCTCGCCGACGACCTCGAAGCGTCCGCTGCGCTCGAGGGTCAAGCGAATCAGCTGGCGGAGCGCAACCATGTCGTCGACCAGCACGACGCGGAAGGGGCGCATCGCGGTACTCAGCGCGACTCGGTCGTCGTCCCCCGACGGAGGCCGCCGGGACGGAGCCTCGCTGCCGCACCATGGCCGTCGAGAAGTCCCGAGATCAGGGACCGCGCCGATTCCAACGTCTCGTCGAGGGCCACGATCCCACGATCGACCTCGCCGAGCTCGAGAGCGAGCTTGGCCGTGACCACGCCTTGGAGGACGTCGTCGTGGATGGAAAGTGCCTGGCGTCGACGGAGCCGCCCACGGAGCGTCCAGCCGAGGCCCAAGAACCCCGCGGCGACGGCGATGTTGGACGCCAGTTCCACGATCCACCAGCGCATGCCGTCGGTTCTCCTCCCCATCGGCAGATGCCGTAAGCACTTCATTCGGCAACACCGGTCGCGATGCGAGCGATCGAGGCATGGAACTTGGCCGTCGGCGTCCCAAGTAGCTTCGAGGGGGTGCCGATCGGTGTCCGCCTCCAGCCCGGACACCTCACCGCGCCTGCCGGCGCCGACATCGACGGCACGATCGTCGTGTCGAATCCCGGCGCGGCTCCGGTGCACGTGCGCATCGTGATCGCCAGTGAGGTCGCCGGTTGGGCGTCCATCGAGCCGGGCGACGTGTGGGTCGCGCCCGGCGAGGACCGCGAGGTCGATCTTCGCTTCCGCCTCCCGCGTGGCGCTCCAGGCGGGGTCGGCGACATCCCGTTCACCATCCGTGTGCTCTCGGACCACGAGGGCGAAGGCGGGGCGACGGTGACGGGCAGTCTCGACGTGACCGGAGAGGCCGAACTCGCGCTCCGCCTCCTCCCGGGAACGTTCCGCGGCACGCTCACGGGCTCGACGCGGGTCGCCGTCGACAATCTCGGCTCGACACCGGCCAGGGCGCAGCTGATCCTCGAGGCACCGGCGACCGCCGACGTCGAGGCAGATCCCGACAGCCTCATCGTCGAGCCGAACAGCACGGCCTTCGCGCGGGTGCACGTTCGTCCCCATCGTCGACACTTGAGCGGCGCGCCGTTGTCCCACGAGTTCTGGGTGCGGATGGAGCCGATGGGCGGCGCCCGCATCAGCGCGTCAGGGACGATGTTCCAGCGTTCGATGGTGGCGGGGCTGTTGTCCAAGGTCCTGGCAGGCGTCGTGGCGGTTGCCCTCGTTCTGCTGCTCATGACGCGGATCCTGGGCGACGACGGCACGGACACGAAGCTGGCGTCGTCGGCGACGACCGTGCCGATCACGACGGCGACGACGACGCCGCTGGCGACGACCGCGTTGCCGGAGGTCACCGGTCAGGTGACGGCCGCACCGACGACGATCCCGGTGAAGCAGCGGCGGATCGCCTTCCAGACCAAGCGCGACGGCAACTACGAGATCTACACCGTCGATGCCGACGGACGGAACCCGAAGAACCTGACGATGCACCCGGGTCACGACGGCGAGCCGGCTTGGTCGCCTGACCACACCCGGCTTGCCTTCGACAGCGATCGCAACGGTGGATTCGACATCTACATCATGAACGCCGACGGGTCCGGGCTCGCACAGGTCACGACCGAGCCTGCGCCCGACGGCTATCCGACGTGGTCGCCTGACGGGACACAACTGGCGTTCACGAGCTTCCGTGACGGCAACAGCGAGATCTACGTGATGGGTGCCGACGGCACCGGCGCTCGCCGCCTCACGAAGAACCTGGCCGACGACTCGCGCCCGGTCTGGTCGCCCGACGGTTCCCGCATCGCCTTCCACTCGGACCGGGATGGCAACTACGAGATCTACGTGATGAAGGCCGACGGGACCGAGCAGAGGAACCTGTCGAACTCGCCGGCGAGCGACAAGAACCCGTCGTGGTCGCCGAACAACGCCCGGTTGACCTTCGACTCGACGCGCGACGGACCCAAGGCAGAGCTCTACGTGATGGGCGCAGACGGGTCGCTCCCCGTCCGGCTCACGACCAACGACTGGATCGATGCGTGGCCGGTCTGGTCCCCGGACGGTGCCCGTCTCCTGTTCCAGATGGACCAGGCATCGGACCTCGAGCTCCACACCATGTCCGCTGGCGGCGGTCCGTCCCGACGCCTGACGGAGAGCCCCGGCGAGGACGCCGAACCCGCTTGGGGCTAGCCGAGTGCTCGAGAAGGGGTGTCGGCGGGTCGCCGCTGTTTTGGGTGGGTTGAACAACCTGTGCGGTGGTTGAACCCGCCCAGAACGAGGGCGTGCGCCGCGGGTCCGCAGCGTTTCGGAGGCGGTCAGGCCGGGAGGTGGAGGCCGACCTCAGGTCGGGCCTCGGCCGCGACCAGGTCGTGGAGGACCTCGAGGAAGGCACGTGCGGGTGCGCCGGGGAGGCCGCGCTTGCGTTGCGCGACGCCCACCTCGCGGCGGGGAAGTCCGGTGACGGTGATCGGACGGGTCTCGCCCTGGAGGTGCTCGGGGACGGCGGTGGATGGGAGGACGGCGGCGCCCTGCCCCGCGATGGCGAGCGACGCGATCAGGCGGAGACCGTCGAGCTCGGCGCGCGCCCGCAAGGTGATCCCGGCCTTCTTGGCGGCCGCATCGAGGAGGTCGCGGAAGGACGTGCCCCGGGGAGGGAGGAACAGCTCGATGTCGGCGAGGTCAGCGACGTCGAGAGCGCCACGCTCGGCGAACGGGGATCCGGCCGGAACGAAGAGGAGCAGGTCCTCGTCGAAGAGGGGCGACGTGGTCAGCTCCGGCGCCGGCAGCGGAAGGTTGACGACCGCGAGGTCGAGGCGTCCGTTCACGAGCTGCGGCTCGAGTGACGTGGAGGTGGCGTCGACGATCTCCATGGCGACGCCGCGGTGGCGATCGCCCATCTCGTCGAGGAGCTTCGGTACGAGCCACCTCGCGGTCGTGCCGATGATGCCGACGCGGACCCGTCCGGTCACGTTGCTTCGCATCGACGCGACGTCGGCGATGATCGCCTCGAGCTCGGCCTCGATGCGGCGAGCCCGGTCGACGACCGCCTGGCCCTCTTCGGTGAGACGGCCGGCGCTGCGGTCGACGAGCGTGGCGCCGAGCTCCTTCTCGAGGCGGGCGATGTGGGTCGAGACGTTCGACTGCACCGTGGCGAGGGCGTCGGCGGCGGCGGAGAACGTCCCCTGCTCCGCGACGGCGACAAGCGCCTGCAGTTGTCGGAGGTCCATCGCTCTCGATGATACGGGCTATCGTTACAAACTGTTGGACAGATCGCTCGCGTGGGGCTTGACTGTCCCCCAGAAGCACGAACGAGCTCGCTGGTTCCCCCCACCGGCTGAGCTCGCCTGCATCAGCGAACGAAGGGCCTGGTTCCCCCCACCGGGTCCTTCTTCGCGTTGACCATGGCTTCGCTCTGCGCCTTGGGGCCCTGCGGGCGTGGGGGCTTGCCGCTCCGCGGTCGGCTGCTCGCTGGCGCTCCCGACGCCGAGTTCATGGCTTCGCTCTGCGCCTCGGGGCCCTGCGGGCGTGGGGGCTTGCCGCTCCGCGGTCGGCTGCTCGCTGGCGCTCCCGACGCCGAGTTCATGGCTTCGCTCTGCGCCTCGTGGCCCTGCGGGCGTGGGGGCTTGCCGCTCCGCGGTCGGCTGCGGCCGGGGCTGGCGGGCGTCGGTTCCCCGCAGGTGCGTAGCCTGAGCGCATGGCTGGCGCTGCTGCGTTCTTCGACCTCGACCGCACGATCCTCCGGGGCGCGAGCGGTCCGCTCATCACGGAGGCCCTCCAGGAGGCGGGCATCGCTCCCAACCGGTCGGTGCCGGGCCAGGGCCTGCTCTACCGGCTGTTCGACGTCGTCGGAGAGACCCTGCCGTCGATGGCGCTCGCCCGGGGCGCCGCCCTCGTCGCCAAGGGATGGGACCGGGCCGCCGTCCTCGACGCCGCCAAGGACATCGCGGACCGCCTCGAGGGACTCGTTGCGCCCTACGCCCGCGTCCTCATCGACGAGCACCGGGCGGCGGGACGTCCCGTCGTCCTCGCCACGACGACCCCGCACGACCTCGTCGCCACCTTCGCCGAGCGCATCGGCTTCGACGACGTCGTCGCCACCCGCTACGGCGAGGACGCGTCCGGCCGGTACACCGGCGCCCTCGAGGGCGAGTTCGTGTGGGCGACCGGCAAGCTCGCCGCCGCCCGCACGTGGGCCGACGCGCACGGCGTCGACCTGGCCTCGAGCTACGCCTACTCCGACTCGATCTACGACGTGCCGCTGCTGTCCGCCGTCGGCCACCCCCACGCCGTGAATCCCGACCCGCGCTTGCTCGCCTACGCCACCCTTCGACGATGGCCGACGCAGTGGCTCGACGTCCCGCCGGGCGTGCCCAAGTTCGCGGGACTCGAGCCGTTCGACCTCGTCCGTCTCGGTGCCCGCACCGAGCTCATCCCCTTCGCGAAGTTCGACATCGCCGGTGTCGCGGGAATCCCGTCGGAGGGTCCGGCGATCATCGTCGCCAACCACCGTTCCTACTTCGACACCGTCGCCGTCGGCCTGACGGTGCTCCAGTCCGGTCGACCGTTGCGCTTCCTCGGGAAGAAGGAGGTCTTCGACGCGCCGGTCGTCGGCCAGTTGGCCCGGGCGATGGGAGGCATTCGCGTCGACCGAGGGACCGAGTCCGCCGGTGACTCCCTCGGCCTGGCGACGAAGGCGCTTCAAGCCGGCGAGATGGTGGCGGTCATGCCGCAGGGGACGATCCCCCGAGGCCGCGAGTTCTTCGAACCCGTGCTCAAGGGAAAGACCGGCGCGGCCCGGCTTGCGGCGGCGACCCGTGCCCCTGTCATCCCCATCGGCATGTGGGGGACCGAGAAGGTGTGGCCCCGTTCGGCCAAAGTGCCCAACGTCCTCAACGTCACCAACCCGCCCCTCGTACGGGTGCGGGTCGGACGCCCGGTCGAGCTCGCCTACGACGACATCCGCGCCGACACCGAGCGGGTCATGGAGGCGATCATGGCCCTCCTGCCGCCGGAGGCCCGGGAGGAGCGGGAGCCGACCGCGGAGGAGTTGCGGAGGTCGAAGCCCTCGTAGGTTGCGCGGCGCAGCTACCCGTTCCGGGTGAAGATCACGATGCATTTGCAGATGACACCCCTTGGAGCGGGGTAGCTCACGGACACCGTGTCGCCGGTGGGGTTGTAGGTGAACTGGTGCGCCGCACCATCACTGCAGCTGTTGCCGGCAAAGCTGTTGTCGTCGTTTGCATCCGCCGTGGAACCGATGCAACTGAACGCGCCCATCGTCGGACCCTCGGTCCTGAGCGAGATCTGGCCCTTGACCGTGGACGACGGTGCGATCGACAGGGCGGCACCGTCCCTGCCGGTCCACGATCCGTAGAACGCGCTGGCGCCGCTCTTCGCTGCGGCCGTCGTGGTCGGCGCGGCCGTCGTTGTGGCGCTTCCACCGCCGGCGGCAGTGGTCGTCGTGCTCGAACCACCCGCCGTCGTCGTCGCACTCGTACCGCCCGGCGCCGTCGTGGCGCTGGGGCTGGTGACGTTCGTCGAATCACCGTCACCGGCAGTGCTCGTCCCGCCCGAGCTGCCTCCACTCACGGACCCGGCGGCCGCGGCGGTGCCGGTGACTGTTCCGCCGCCCGCAGCCACGGCTCCGTCTCCGTCCTTGCCGTTGGCGGCCAGTTCGGCGGCCGCGGCTGCCTGCGACTCCTCGGCCGAAGCCGGTCCGTCCTCCCCGGCAGCATCGTCATCGGCCGCGGGCGCGACCGTCGTGACGGGTTCGCCGTCGCTCGTGAGCTGCAGGTTGCCTTTCGCTCCCTTGTCCAGCAACGCGGGGAGGACGGCGACGATCAGCGCGATCGCTACGGCTGCGGCGATGAGGGGGACGACGAAGCGAGGAAGTCCTGCCTTCTGGATGAGGTTGGCGTCCAGCGTCAGTGGGTTGCCGCCGTCCGGTACGGCGAGGACCTGGAAGGGCCGGTGCTTGTCGGACCCTCGGGCGAAGCCCTTTCGTGCGGCGACCTTGATCGGGACGTGATGGGTGTGCCCGGCCGCGACCGTGACCGCTGACTCCTTGAGGTCGAAGGCGAGCTGCTCGTCGGGGTCGGACGCCGAGATGACGACCTCGACCGGCGCGTTTCCCTTGTTGTCGAGCACGAGGTCGTGGCGGGCCTTGCGCTTCGTCTCGCTCGTGCGGGGCGTGACCTTGCCGGTCACATCCACGAAGCGTTCGAGGTCGACCTGACCCTCCTCGACGACGGGGTTGTCCGGGTCCTCACTGCCGACGACGCGCACGCCGAACGGCATGGCGCCGAACCCGACGCCAGGTGCCCTCGGGGGGGCGAAGTGGAGCTCGATCGTCCCGTCGGCCCCTGGGAACAGCGAGAGTGCGGCCGGGACGACCGTCGTCCAGGCCGCGGGTTGACCGAGGACCGTCAGCGAGAACTGGTCGACGACCGCTCCCGTGTTTCGTACCCGGACCGAACATGTTCCCGTCGACCCCGGGACGATCGACACCGATGCGTTCTCCACGATCACATTCCCCGCCATGGTCGAAACGGTACCGCCCGACGGGGTCACGGGGGAAGCTCTCTGACTATGCCTTTGTGTACGTGGCGTCCCACGAGCGCCAATAGGCGCCGTTGGTCTGGTACTTGTCGCTGTGGATCTGGAGCTGCCCGTTGACGAACGTGATCTTCTGCTTCACGTTGCCGGTCGATGTCGCGATCGTGACGTTGATCTCGTTGTCGGACCCGTCGGCAAGTGGGGTTGGCGCCTCGCCCCAGTCGCAGTAGTTCGGCGAGCAGGCGCCATAGCCATGGACCCACAGGTTCGAGGAGTCGGCACGGATGATCGTCTGGGGCTCCTCGTTGCTGCCAGGGCTCTTCCATGTGCCGACGAACTTTGCGTACGCGGGCGCCGTCGTGGTCGTTGTCGGCTTCGCCGTGGTCGTCGTGGGGGCGGCCGTGGTCGTCGGGGGGGTGCCCGGGGCGGTTGTGGCGCTCGGGCTGGTCACGTTCGGGGAGTCGCTCCCGCCGACCGTCGTGGTGGTCGTGGGCGTTGCCGCAGCCGTTCCGGTTCCTGCAGCGGCGGTCCCGGTGCCGGCGCCACTGCCTGCGGCCGGAGCGTCGGGGTCCTTGCCGTTGGCGGCGCGCTCGGCGGCGGCGGCGGCTTCGGCCTCCTCCGCGGTGGCGGGGGCGTCGGGGTCCGGGCCCTCGTCGGTCGGGGGCGCGGCGGTGGTCGTGGTGGCGGCGTCGTCGCTGGCGAGCTGGAGGTTGCCCTTGCCTCCGTCCTTCTTCAGCGCCGGGAGCACGGCGGCGAGCAGGCCGATGACGACGATCCCGGCGACGAGGGGGAGGATGAAGCGGGGCATGCCCGCCTTTTGGATGACGTTGCCGTCCATCGTCAGCGGGTACGTGCCGCCTTCCGGGAGGGCAGTCACCTGGAAGGGGCGGTGCTTGTCGGCACCGCGGGCGAAGCCTTTGCGGGCCGCGACCTTGAGGGCGACGTGCGCGCTCTGACCGGCCCCTACGGTGAGCAGCGAGTGGGCGAGGTCGAAGGCAAGCTGTTCGTCCGGGTCGGAGGCGCTCAACGTGACGACAACGGGCGTGTTGCCCTTGTTGTCGAGGATGACCTCGTGACGGGCCTTGCGCTTGGTCTCGCTCGTGCGGGGCGTGAGCTTGGCGTTGACGTCGATGTAGGGGAGGAGGTCGACTTCGCCCTCCTCGACGACGGGGTTGTCAGGATCTTCGCTGCCGACGACGCGGACCCCGAAGGGGGTGGCGCCGTTGCCGACCCCCGGCGCCCGGGGAGGGGCGAAGTGGAGCTCGATCGTGCCGTCGGCACCGGGGAACAGCGAGAGGGCTGCGGGGACCACGGTCGTCCAGGCGGCGGGCTGGCCGAGGACGGTCAGGGCGAACTGGTCCACGACGGTGCCGGTGTTCCGGATCCGCACGGTGCAGGTCGCCATCTCCCCCGGGACGACCGGCACCGACGACTGCTCCACCACAACGCTTCCGGCCATCGACGGATCTCCTCTGCGCCCGGGCGAGCGGACGGCACTGGTCCTCATGCTGCCGGTCGAGCCGGCTCCTACGTACCCAATCGGCGCCGCGACGCCCCGTCGGAGGCATTTGTCGCCGAATCCGGGTTCAGAACCGCCCGAGGCTGAAGTCGGAGGTCGACGACGACGATGCGTCGGAGATCACCCCGATGGCGATGAGGACGACGACCAGGACGATCAACAGCCCGTAGAAGGCGATGTTGATCCAAGAGACCCACTTGGCCGCCGTCAGCAACCCCTCCCCCGTGAGCCGACCGCCGGACTGCTCGATCTTTCGCTTGGCACCCGGGATCATCACCAGCGCCACGATGGCCGGGATCAGGGGACACACCATCCAGGAGACGATCGAGGCGATGAGGGCGCCGATGGCGGATCCCTCCGTTTGCGGGGCCGGCGCGTAGCCGTAGCCGTAGCCGGGCGGCTGCCCGTAGGCGGGCGGTGGCTGGCTGTAGGGCGCCTGCTGGCTGTAGGGCGCCTGCCCGTAGCCCATCGGCGCAGCCGGTGGCTGCTGGCCGTAGGGCGGCGGGGGAGGCGGTTCGTGCCACCCACCGTCAGGCGGCGGAGGCGGAGGTGCGCCAGGATCGCTCATCGTCGGCGAGGGTAATGCTCGAGGGCGGTGAGCGGCGCCGCATGTGACCTCACGACGCGTCTGCGTCGAGCTCGACCGCGAGCGACTTTGCCATCGATCGAACACGGTCGTCGCTCTTCGCCCGCCGCAGCTCGTCGGCCACGGTCGGACGGCTGTCGGGATCATCGAGCAGGTAGCTCAGGAACGTCTGGAACGGTTCCCAGGCGGTCGCGAACCGTCCTTCGGCGACGATGCGCCGGAGCAGCCCGCGGACCACCGGTTGTCCCAGCAACTCGACGGCCAACGCCACCTCGAATGGGATCGCGTCACCCTCTGACGACGCGATCAGCTCGACGAGCACGGCATCGCGATCGCCTTCGGGGAAGGGTGGCTCGAACGCGGGGTAGCGCGTCACCAGCGCGATGACGCGCCGAGCGTCATCCTCATCCGCCGGTTGCGTGAGGTTCGTCGGCATCGGTGGGCGGAGGCCGTAGGGGAGCCCCTCCGACCAGCTCTCCTCGACGTCGGCCAGCGTCAGTCGTTCGCCGTCGAGGCCTTCGAGCTCCATGCCCGTCACGCCCAGTTCGTCTTGCGGGACCGTTCCGAAGGCGGCCACCCCTGTTGCTTCTTGGAAAAGCCGTTGCCGTCCCACACGTCGGGCCAGGTCTTGACCCGGTTGTTCCACGCCGGGAACGCCGTCTCGAGCGCATTCGCTCGGTCGGTGCCGTCGGCGATGGCCTTGGCGATGGCGGTCTTCTTCGCGGGGTCGGCCACGTCGGGCTCGAGCTTGCGCAGCGACTCGACAGCGCGACGAAGCCCGTTGCGGTTCTCCCACGCCTTCGACACGTGCCCCGCCGGCGAACCAGGGATCGCCAATCCGTGCTCGGCCTCCCACTTCACGGCTCCTTCGGTCGTGCCGTCACCCCGGGAGGCGCCAGGCCGTCCTGCGGGTGTCGTGTTCCGGCAGATCTGCTCGACCGTCTCGAGGACATTGTCGACCTGCGTGGCGATGGAGGCCGACTTGGCGTCCATCTTCGCTTTGAACTGGTCGTCGGGAAGCCACTGGGCCTCGAAGTACGTGTTCGCCTTTGCGACGATGAGCGCACCGGTGGCTTGATCCTTGAACTTCCCCTGGATGTTGACGAACTGCTTGGCGTTGAGGGTCTTCCGCTGCTGTTCGAGTCCTGCCCGAGCCTTCGCCGAAAGCAGCTTCTCGAGCTCGTCGATCGTGGTGGGGGCGCCGGCGGGTGGCCCGCCGGCAGCGGGCGGGCCCTTCACGTCGATGCGGCTGACGGTCACGTTGAAGGACCAGTTGTCACCCTTGGGCTCGACGGCGACCTTGTCCACCTCGGCGTTGGACTTCTTGACGCCTGCGACCTCGCGCTCGAGCGCCGACTTCGTGACGCCCGCCGCATGCTTGGCGGTGAGCTTTTCGAGCTCCCGTCGTGCCTTCACCGTGAGGAGCACCCCGGGCTTCTGTCCGGCAGCGGCAGCGGCGGCGGCCTTCTCCTTCTCCTTCACTTCTGCGGCGACCCGCTTCTCCGCCGCGACCAGGCCCGCGAAGCCCTTGGGCTCCTCGGCCTTGACCACGCTGCCGTCGATGTTCCCGCCGCCGCCGCCCCCACCAGCAGTGGCCTTCTGTCCCTTCAAGCGCGGAGGGGTCGAGCTGGACACCGCGGTGGGCGGCGCCTTCGGGTTGATGCGGATGAGCGCCTCCCCGCCCGGCGCGTGCGCCTTGATGATCGTGTTGTAGATCTGGGCTTCGGCCTCGTCGAGGCCCCCCTTCATCAGCACCTCGGGCAGCCGGGGCCAGTCGACGTGCGCCCCGTGCTGCACGCTGAAGGGTGGCTTCTTGAGCGCCCGGATCACCGGATCGGGATTGCCGTGGATGGCGTACAGGTCATGGTCACCGGTGAACGGGAGTCCGTTCGCGGCGTCGCGAATGATGCCGCCGCCGTTCGAGCCGACGGGCTCGTAGATGAGGATCTCGCCCTCCTTCAGCTTCTTCTTCAGCTTGGGCTCGTATTCGTAGTACTCGTCCTTGCGCTGCTTCCACCGTCCCCACCAACGTTCGGCGACCTTGCGACCGCCCTCCTCGTTCATGAGCTGCTCGGTCGTCGCCTTGTTGGGGCGGGCCGGCAGGAACCACGCGACCTTGCCGAGGTGCTGGACGGGGGCGCCGAGGAGCAGGTCGGTATCGTTGATCGTCTTCTGCTTGAACTCGGCGGACTTCGGGTTCGCGCCCTTCTCGTAGAGCTTCGCGGCGGTGAGGTTGGTCGAGCGGATGTCGAACGGCGTTCCCGTCTCGTCAGCGACCTTCTGCGCCTGCAGGTAGTTCGCCATGGGCAGCCCGAACTTCGCGAGGAGCCGAAGGTCGATCGTGACGGCGCCCTCTGTGGCCTTGGTGATGTCCTTGACGCCGTTCTTGGCCCCGTACGCCTCGATTTGCTTGGCCAGTGCGTCCATCGCTTCGGCGAAGCCGGGCGGCGCCCCGTTCGGGAGCACCTTTGGCGCGCCGGTGGCCACAGCGACCTTCTCCAACCGGTCCGCGATCACGAGGATCTCCCGCAGCTGCTTGATCTGCGCCAGCGCGTGCTTCTGGTCCGCGGGTGCGGCTGCCGACTTGGCCTGCTCCTCGAGGCTGTCGATGGCTCCACCGATCTTCTTCGAGAGCGGCTCCTCGACCGAAGCCATCGAGATCCTGAAGCGGCCATCCTTGTCGGGCGTCGCCTTGAGGGTGTGCTTGGCGCCACCCATGTTGAGGCCCTTCTCCTGCTTCTTGAAGAGCGCGACGACCTTGTCCTTTGCGGCCGTGGCCGTGTCCTTGACCTTCTTCCCGACGGCTTTGGCCTTGTCCTTGACCTTGGCGACACCGGCCTTGGCGGCGTTCTTGATGTTCGTGCCGACCTGCTTGACCTTCGCCTTGCCCTTCTCGTAGGTAGCGACGGCCTTGTCCTTGGCCTTCCCGTAGAGCTCCTTGCCCTTGTTGAAGAGCTTCTTGGCGCCCTTCCAGACCGGTGCGGTGATCTTCAGCACGACGTCGAGCACCTTGTCGATCGCCTTGCCGATCGGCTTCTGCACCTTCTCGATGATCGAGCGCACCTTGTCGCCGATGCCGCCCAGGCCCAGGAGGTTCGCCAGGAACGAGATCGCCAGCGGCAGCAAGCGTGCCAGCACCCCCTCGATCTTCTCGGCGATGCCACCTCCCTCGCCGCGGGCAACGGCACCCGCAGTGTCGATGATCGACTCGACGAAATCCTTGATCTCCGAGCCCCGCTCCACGAAGAACATGACGATCGAGTAGATCGCCTGGCAGGCCTTGATGAAGGCGCCGGCAGGCGTGAGCAGGCCGAGCAGCCAGGAGATGCCGGCCTTGACGACCTTCTCCATCACGAAGTTCTTGATCTCGTCGATCACCATCGACTGGAAGTCGTTGAACTTCTCGATGATCATCTCCCACAGCACGCTCGGGCCGCCGGTGACGACCTTCTTCACCAGGTCGGCCCCCTGGATCAGTGCGTTGACGGCCGGCTCGCCGATCTTCTTCACCAATCGCTGCTTGATGAAGTCCCAGGTGAAGCCGAGCACCGACATCACGAGCTTGAGGATCCCCTCGATCGAGAACGACTCCGGGATCTCGATGCCGCTGGCGCCGAGTGCGCCGAACAGCCACCCCATCAATCCCTTCTGGAGGTGCTCGCCGATGTTCTTCGCGAAGCGGCTGATGCCGTCGCCGACGGCGGAGAGGAACCGCTTCAGGAAGCCGATGGGGTCGGCGATGATCCTTCCGATGACGTCAGCGATCTTTCTCAGGATCGAGACGACCATGTCCTTCAGCTGGGTGATGACCCGGATGACCGCCTTGACCGCGCCGATCGCCTTGTCGATCAGGCCCTTGTTCGCCTCCTTGGCGTCCTCGATCTCCGAGTTCACGGCGTCCCGCGACTCGGCGTACTTCTTGGCCAGGCTGCTGGCCATGTCGTCGAACTTGTCCTTGACCGACGAATCGAGGTTGCCGAACTTCTCGGACACGTCGTCGGCCGCTTCCTGGCCGAACTTGGCCAAGTCGCCCTTGAGGGTGCTGACGAACGCTGACACCTCGCCCCGACCCTGCTCGATGCGCACGGTCGCCTTCGTCAGTTCTTGGGTGACGGTCGTCGCGATGCGACGGACGAGCTTGTCCATCGCATCCTCGTAGAGCTTCCGCGACGTCTCGAAGAGCTGGTTCGCTTTCTCCGGCAGGCCCTTGAACTTGTCGCGCACCCACCGGTACTTGCCGCGCAGACCGGAGTAGCGGTCGTCCTTGTACGCGTCGAGGCGCTTCTTCCAATCAGCGGTGAACGCCGCGCGGATCTCGGCCTCGCCGGTCTTGAACTGCTCCTCGACCCTGTCGTCGAGCCCTTTGAGGATCCCCTCGACGTCGTTCTTCGTCTTGTCGAAGATCGAGTTGATCTTGTCGGCGACCTCCTTGCGCTTGAGCTCGTCCTTGGACTTCGTCTCGTTCTTCTGTCCGGAGATCTTCCCGACGGCGTCGCCGATCGTCGCGTTGGCCTGCCCGACGGTCTGCTTCTCGACGGCTGCGGCCGACGCGCCGGCCTGCTTGAGGACGGCGCCCTCGGCCTTGCGGATGTCCGCGGGCGCTTCGGCGGAGTGCTGCTCGCCCTCCTTCTTCGCATCGAGAGCGCCGGTGAACTCCGGTTCGTTCGACTTGGCCAGCTGCTCCTCGGTGACGCCGGCCTCGCCCATCTCGTTGTCGACCTTGGCGGGACCTTCCCGCATGTCGATGGCCGCGCTCGGCACTGGCGCAGGCATCGCGCCCGACGCCTTCATCCCTCCGGGCTTCTCGATCTCGAGTGGTGCCATCGGCGTGACGGGCTTGGGCGTGGCATCGCCCGGGTTCGGGGGCTCCTGCGACTTCTTCTCGACGTCGCCGGCCGCGGCTTCCTTCGACGCGCCGACCTTGTCGCCGATCACGCCCTTCGCATCCGCCGCCTTCGTCCCGACGTCACCGGCTTCGCTGAGGCTCTTCGGCGCGGTCTTGGCCAGCTCCTGCTTGACGGCGGCGACGAACGCCTCCTCGTCGAAGGGCTTCGGCTTGGCCGTCGCCATGGTGTCGGCGCGCTTGGCCTTCGCCTGCGCGTCGATGTCGTTGCCAGGCGGAACGGCGGCGCCCTGCGCGCTGTCGCTCTCCTTCTTGCCGGTGGGGTGCTTGTGCGCCTTCTTGACCGTCAGACCGGCAGCCTTGATCACCTTGGCGAACGCGGGGTCCTGCTTCGGCTTGAGCTTCTCGACGGGTGCCGGTGCGGCGGGGATCTCGGCGACGGGCTTGCCGGGCGGCGGCTTCTTCCACTTCGGGGGAAGCGGCGGCGCCGGCTTCTTGACGATCTCACCGGGCGCCGCGGGTCCCGCGCCGGGTCCGCCCTTGTGCGGCCTGCCCTTCGGTCCGGCGACGAGCGCCTTGCCGACCTTCTTCTTCGGGGGCATCGGCGGCGGCTTCTCGCCGACCTTGCCCGTGAGAGCAGCGGGCAGCGCCGGCTTCGGTGGTGGAGGAGGCGGAGGGATCGCCGCCCGTTCCTGCCTGGCGAGATCGGGCTTGTCGGTGAAGTCCGACAAGTCGGTGTCTCCGTCGACGGACTTCGTGTCCTCGGGACCGCTCGGTGCGGCGGCGCGCCTGCGAGCGTCTGCGAGCATCGACGCGAACGAGCGCTGGACGACCGGCGTCGCTGGTGAGCTGGCGCTCGGCGTGGATGCGCGCAGCTCTACCCGTCGCTGCACCGCCGAGGACGGGGGCGAAGGCGGGGCTGCAGCCGCTGTGGGCGGAGCCGGCGGAGCGGATGGCGCCGATGGCGGGGATCCGGGCGCCGCAGGGGGCGCGCCGGGCACACCCGATCCCGGGAGGGTCCCCGCGCCCGTCCCCTTCATCATCGTCTCCGGCCCCGCAGGCGCCGCCGGTTCGGTGAGCGCGCTGAGGCCGGTGTCCCGCGCCACGGAGCCGATCGACCCGCCCCCTGCGACGGTCGCGCGGCGCTGCACAGCCGCTCCGGCGCCGGGGCCGCCCGGGGGTGCCGCGGGCTTTCGTTGGAGAGTCGGCGCCTTGCGAGCCGCGGGCGCGGCTCGCCGCTTGAGCATTGCGGCGACTGCGGCGTTGCCCGCCCTCAGCTGGAGCCGTTGGACCGACGATGCATGGAGCGCCGGTGATGGCGCGGCGTCTGCAGGCGCCTTCGCGGCGCGCTCGGCGAGTGCGTCGAGGGTGTGGAGCTCGGTCGCAGGTGCCGAGAGCGGGCGCGCTTCGGCCACGTCCGGCCGGCGCGCCGGCCCCATCTCGGCGGAGCGATCTGGGCCCTCGTGACCCACGCCTCCAGTGTCCTTCGGCAGCGACGTCCAGAACGGACCCGCGGACCTGCACTTGGGGCACGGACCGTTGCCCTTTCGGGCAAACCTGAACCCGTCAGATCGAAGGCCAGCGAGGCTTCCGGGGACGGCTCGGTCGGCGCCCTTCGCCGAGGGACCAGAACCGGCGCCACTCGGCGGCCTGCGGTCCGGTCAGGGACGGCGTCTGACCTGCGGCGGCGCGCTGCGTGGCCGACCACCAGTCCGTCGCCTGCTCATCAGCGAGCACGGCCACGGCGGCTTCGATGCGCGCCGCGAAGTCCCGGGGATCCTCACCGTCGACGGCGGAAAGCGGCTTGCCGAACGTGACCGTCGTCGTCGATGGAGTGATCCGACCCGTTCCCTTGCGGAGGATGCGGCGCGTCCCTTCGAGGTGCACCGGCACGACCGGGACCCGTGACCGGATGGCCAGGTAAGCGGCGCCTGCACGGTGCGGCTGCGACCAACCGTGGGGTGACCGTCCGCCTTCCGGATAGATGACGAGCGACCAGCCCTCGTCGAGCATCTGCGACGCCAGTCGCGTCGAGCGCGGAGACACGCGCGTTCGCTCGATGGGGATGGCGTTGATGGCGAAGGCCCAGAGGTAGCCCTTCCATCGCTTGTCGAAGAAGTAGTCAGCGCCGGCGGCGACGACCGTGCGGTGACGGAAGCGGTCCGGCAGCACGGTCAGCAGCAGCGGGGTGTCGACGTGGCTGGCGTGGTTCGCCGCGAAGATGACCGGACCTTTCACGTCGGCGAGCCGATCGGTCGCCACGACCTTCGGAGATGCGATCGCATCGACGACACCGCGACCGACGGTGTCGAGGACCATCGCCCGCGCCAGGCGGGTCGGGTACTTCCGGGCCCAATCCGTCTCGAACGCCGTGCCCGTCGTCGGCGCATCCGGCGGACGCTCGACCGTCGTCGGCCACGTCGGTGCCGTGAACGGGAACGTGCCGCGAAGCCTCGGCAACCGCACCGCCACTACGTCACGTCCGCCATGAGGATCGGCGGGTTGTGGAGGTGGGTGATCGACGGATCACGACCGACCACGTCCTCGGCCATCTCGAGCGCGTCGCGCAACGTCGAAGCGGGCTTGAAGCCGAGCCGCCGCACCGACTTCGGGTCACCGCCGACGATGATGACCTGGCCCAGGTGCTGCAGCGCGTGCGAGCACCAGTACCACATGTAGAACGGGTGGACGCCGTGGTAGGCGTAGCTCGTCCGGTACAGGTGGATGTACCAGGGGTCGGTGGCGAACTGCTCTTCGAAGTTCTTCTCGATCTCGACCGGGTCGGTCGTCTCGGCCAGGACCTGTTCGAAGAAGTCGATGTAGCTCGGATGGTGCACGGGGTTGAAGGCCCACGGCGTCGGGTGGCTCATGATGAGCACGCCCCCCTCGCGCACGAGCGGCTTGTTCCGATACAGGTTGAAGAAGTACCCGAGCCCGAGGCAAGCGACGAGGATCGGGTTCATGATCGAGTTCACGTTGTAGGGGCAGATGTACGGCAGCCCCATCGTGAGGATGTCGGTCTGTCCCTCCACGGACACGAGCTGTTGCTTGTAGACGTTGGCCGTCGTCACCTCGTGCACGGCTTCGACCTCGCCGGCCTGCACCGACGTCATGGCGTGGGGCGCCTGGATCCCGTGGAAGATCGTGCGCTTGATCCGGTCGGGTGTGCGATCGAGCGCCTTCGACGCGCCGAGGAACGCCGCCCGGTCCTTGGCGGTCCACTCCCACTCCCGCTTCTGCAGGAACCCGAACTGCGACGGGAACGTGTCGCTGTTCAACGTCGTCTCGATCTGGAAGATCTTCACGCCGCTGTCGCGCAGCACCTTCCCCATGCGCCACGTCGAGGAGTGGAGCTCGCTGCGGTGCTGGTCCATGAACGACTTCGAGTGCTGCATGGTCGTGACGTTGTGGTGGTGCTTGAGGCTCTTGTAGGAGGCGAGCCCGATCGCCGTCGACTTCCAACCGCCGTCCATGGCGACGAGGTTGATGTTGACGTAGACGACGAGGTCGCTGGTCGCGGCGCGCTTGTTGATCTCGACGTCCTCGCCGTGCGGTGTCTGGCCGAGGTGGACGAGCCCATCGGGGTCCTCGGCGTCGTGCTGCGTGAGGCGACCGTGGGGGGCGAAGGCGTCGAAGATCCGGTTGCCGAGGGCGTGGCGCAGCTCGTCGTCGGTCATGCGGCGATGGAGCGCGAGCGCGGCGACGAGGACGACGTCGTCGACACCCGCTTCGGCGGCGAGGTCGAGCACCGCTTCGATCACGCGCTGGCGGATGTCGGGCCGCTTCATCGGTGGCAACGGCAAGGAGATGTCGTCGAAGCAGATCGTCAGCTTCATGCCCGGCGTCAGGAGCTCGGGGAGTGGCCTCGAGTCGCCGAGGGGGTTGAGCAGCGCCTGACGGATGGCGCCGTCGGGGTCCTTCAGCGCCGCCAGCGGCTCGGGCGGATAGATGACGCGGCTCCCGACAGGGAGCTTCTCCAGCTTGAAGCCCTCGCCGTGCCAGAACAGCGTCGGTGGGGTCGAGCGGTCGACCTCGAGGATGAACCCGGGACGGGGCATGGCGTGTGCTTACCGATTCCTCTCGTTGCGGAGGTCGAAGGCGATCTTGACGGCGCCGCGATGGCCGGCGTTGGCGGCGTGCTCGATGGCGTCGGTGTAGCGGTCGAGGGGATACGTCGCCGAAAGCAACCGCTCGAGCTCGGCGGTGCGCGCCAGCTGGAAGGCGGCTGCGAAGTCGTCGGCCGTGTACGCATAGCAGCCCTGGAGGGTCACCTCGCGGTGCCACAGCCCTGTGAGGTCGACGGTCGTGACGCCGGGCATGCCCACCATCAGGACCCTGCCGCCCGGCGCGACCACGCGAAGCGCCTGGGCCACGGAAGCCTCGGAGCCGACGCAGTCGACGACGACGTCTGCGCCACCCGTGAGCTGCGACCCGAACTGCAGCGAGCGGGTGGTCGAGCGGACGTCGCGGTCGAGCGCATCCGGCTCGACGACGCGGTCGGCGCCGAACGCCTTGGCCCAGGTGCGCTGCTCGGGGTGCTTGGCGGTGGCGACGACGGTGCCGTCGTGACCGGCGGCGCGCAGCGCGGCGATCGTGAGGAGGCCGAGCGTGCCGGCGCCGATGACCGCCGTGAGGCGACCGTCACCGGCGGCCAGCTCGGGGACCCGGCCTGCGGCGTGGACGGCACAAGCCGCGGGTTCGACGAGGACGGCGGCCTCGTCGGAGAGGCCGTCGGGCACGGGGTGGAGCTGCGACTCGTGAGCGACGAGGGCGAGACCCCAGCCTCCGCCCGTGTCCTCGCAGAAGCCGGTCTGCAGGCCGGGGGCGAGGTGGCCGAACGTCGTCTGCTCGCAGCGGTTCGTCTGCCCGCCGGCGCACCGCGGGCAGGGCGGCACGACGCCGCGCGCGGCGCACGTCAGCGTCGGTTGGAGCACGACCCTGGTGCCGTCGTCGAGCTCGCCGACGACCTCGTGACCCGGCACGAACGGGAACGAGACGATCGGCTCGAAGTATCGGCTCGAGTAGCCGTCGATCGTCGCCAGGTCCGACCCGCAGATGCCGGCGAGGCGCGGGCGCACGCGCTGCCAACCGTCGGCCGGCAGCCTGGGTTCGTCGACGTCGGCGGCCAGGCGGAGCGGTCCGACGCGGGCACCCCGTCCGGGAACGATCCGGCCGGCTACGGCGGCGGCGGCGTAGCGCGCGATCTTCCGCTCGAACAGCAGCGCCTTCACGACCCACTCCTTTTGTCAGCCGGATCCCGCCGTCCTCGGCGGGATTCCGCTGACAAAACGGTGGGGCTCCGCGACAGGTGGGGGCCGCGGGGGCCGATCGGCAGGAATGGACGGGGTGCGCCGGGGGCCTTCGCCCACTGCTCGACGTGCCAGCCCCGCTTGCGGGCGATGGCGGCGAGCTTCGGTTCGGGGTTCACGGCGACCGGGTGGCCGACGACCTCGAGCATCGGCAGATCGGAGGCGGAGTCGGCGTACGCCACCGACTCCTCGAGTGACAGTCCCTCGGCGTCGGCGTACTTCATCATCGCCAGCGCGCGGGCCTCCCCCGTCGGGGGACCCTCGATGAGCTCACCGGTGTAGGTCGTGCCGTCCGGGGATGTCGACAGGGTGGCGCAGACGATCTCGTCGAACAACGGTCGCAGCGGTTCGACGACGAAGCTCAGCGCACCGGTGATGAGGATCGTGCGGTGGCCGAGGGCGCGGTGCTCGCGGACTCTGCGCATGCCGCGAGGGAACGACTTGGTGATGACGAGTTGCGTGAACAGCTCCCACGCGTCGGCATTGACCCGGTCGATCGGGGCGCCATCGTAGCGCCGGTAGAAGTGGCGGAGGAAGTCGCCGCGGTCGCGGCGATCGAGCGCCAGCAGCGCCGGAGCCTCCCGGAGCATCCGAGCGGTGAAGCGCACGCGTTCGTCGACGTCGAGGTGGCGGGTCGCGAGCCACGAGTACGACTCGACGACGTTCGACGCGATCAACGTGTTCTCGAGATCGAAGGCGGCGATGTGCCGGTCCGGCGAGAGGATGGCGCGTCGACCGCGCTCGTCGCGGGTCGGGCCGGTGCGGCGGCCGGGTGTCGTCCGGACGCGAGCGTGCTGGACGACGGACGGAAGGTGGATCGACTGGACGAAGTGGTCCCAGTCGATGACGGCGGGGTCGAACGAGAACAGGGCGCGGTCGGCGGCGTCGAGTGAGTCCGACAACGCGATGAGCCGGTCGACTCGGTAGATCGCCTCGGTCTCGGCATACGCCCCGTAGAGCTCGACGTACCCGCGGGCACGATCGATCTCTGCCCGCCGATCCTCGAGCGTCGCCGTGAAGCTCGCCTGCTTCCCCCGCACCGGCAGCGACGTCGCCAGCTTCTGCGCCGTGTCGATCACCTTGGTCGCGCGCTGCAGTTGTCGCGTCACCCGCCCTCGGCCGGGGAACGACCACTTGGGCACCACGATGGGCTGCCCTTCGGGGTCGTAGATCGGGTTGCGGGTGAAGTAGTCGTGGACGAGATCGACGAGGTGGCGGTAGCGGAGCGGCTTCCGCGAGCCCGAGGCCACCTGGTAGACGCTCGGACCCTCGGCGGACGGGCCTGCCGCGGCGACGGCGATGATGCCGGCGACGACGAGGTCGACCGGGATCACGTCGATGACCCCCTCGGGGATGCCCGGGAACTCCTTCAACATGCCGCGGGCGTAGGAGATGATCACGGGCTCGGCCATGCGGAAGCCGCGGATCCAACCGGGAACGGGCTCGACGAGAGCGCTCTCGATGATCGAGGGGCGGACGATCGTGACCGGGACCTCGCCACGGTTCTGGAGGAGCGCGCGCTCACCGAGGGCCTTCGTGTACGCGTAGGCATCGGGCCACCCGAGGCTGCGAGCGCGGGCCCGTCCCGCCTCGACCATCTGGTCGCGGACCCACTCCTCGCGGAGCTTCTCGGTCTTCTCGGCCAGCAGCGGCGAGCCGGCGGCGCCGAGCTCGTGCCGTGCGTTGCCGTGGAACTCCTCGAGCCGCTTCGGTGAGCGCGACTCGGCGTCGGCGTCGGCGCGCAGACGGCGGGCCGCCTCGACCTCGTTCCGCCAGTCGACTGCGGTGGCGAAGGGCGTGTCCGGGAGCAGCGCCTCGGGGGCCTCCCCTCGGCGGGCGCCGGCGACGTAGGCGGTCGAGACGGCGATGAGGTGGGCGGGCGATCCCACTTCGGTCAGGGCCGAGGCGAAGCGGGATCCGCCGAGGAGGTTGACCTCGACCGCGGCATCGAGAGGGGAGTCGAAGGAGACCGACGCCGCCGAGTGGATGGCGACCTCGCAGACCGCGAGCGCGGCGCGTCCTTCCTCGTCGAGCCCGAGTCCGTCACTGCCGACGTCGCCGGCGATCGGGAGCACTCGACGGGCGACCATCTCGTCGAACGTCTCGGATCCTGCCTCGGCCAGCTCGGTGCGGAGACGGTCGAAGCAGTCGTTGCGGAAGATCTCGCGGCGGGCTCGTTCGACGACGCCCCGACGCCCCGGACGGATGAGGAGGACGAGCTCGCACCCGGGCACGCTCCGCAACAGCCGCTCGACGAGCGCGGTGCCGAGGAAGCCCGTCGCGCCGGTGACGGCGATGCGCTTCCCGGCCAGGGACTCCCGGATCATCGACGCTCTGTTTACCATTCGGTAAGTGCCGACGCCGACCACACCCGAGCGGATCCTCGACGCGGCCCTCGCCTCGTTCGGCACCCGTGGCTACGAGGCGACGTCGCTCGATGCGCTGGCGGCGACGCTGGGACTGACGAAGCAGGCGATCCTCTACCACTTCGCGTCGAAGGAGGTCCTCCTCGAGGCCGTGATCGACCGCAGTGCGGTGGAGCTCTCGGCGACCCTCGAGGACGCGTTGGCCGACGCCGGGCAGGGCTGGTTGCGGATCGAGGCGATCGTCCGCAGCGTGTTCCGGTTGGCGGCGCGGCGACCGGAGCTCCTCGGCCTGGTGCGGGAGGTGAGCCGTCTGGGGCCGCCAGCGGCGACGCGGTTGACCGGTGCGCTCGACCCCCTGGTGGCACGGGCGACCGAGTTCCTCGAAGCGGAGATGGCGGCGGGGACGATGCGCCGCCAAGAGCCGGGACTGCTCCTGCTGTCGGCGTACTCGGCGGTCATCGGGGTCGCCACGGAGGTCGAGGTACTCCGCGCGCTGGGTTATGAACCGACGCTGCGATCCCTGGTCCGTCGGCGGTCCGAGCTGTTGTCCTTCTTGCGGTCGGCTCTCGTGGCGCCCGACAGCAGCCAGAGCGCGTAGACGGCGTAGGGCGCGCCGGCGATCACGAGGTACGACCACGGGCCGAAGGTGGTGACGAACGAGGCGACGGCGACGAGGACTCGACTCCGGCGTGCGGTTCCGGCGGCGACGGCCGCCGCCATCGCCAGCCCGATGGCCAGCCGAACCGGTGCTCGCTGGTCGAGGGCGATGAACCCGACGACCGCGATCGCCGCGAGGACGAACCCGATCTGCCGCTCGCGATCGTCGAGGCGGCGGACGTCGTTCACTTGCGCATCCACGGACGGACGACGGCGATCGACTGGGCGGGGTCCTCGGGGTCCAGATCGACGGCGATCGGATCGTCGTCGTCGCCCGTGCTGTTCCCGACCTCGATGATCGCGGGCTCGGTCTTCGGGCCCTCGAGCGCCTCCTGGAGCCCGACCATCGCCGCGGCGAGCATGGCGCCGCCCATCGTCGTGCCCCGCGCCTTGCGCGGCCGCGGCGGGTCGGAGGACTCGGCCTGGGCCATTTCGCGAGACTGGCACATCGCCCACCCCTACTGGCCCCTCTACGACGTCGTCGTTCGGACACCTCGCCTCGAGGCCCGGCTCCCCTCCGAGGACCAGCTCGTCGATCTCGCTCGGCTCGCCGGCGAGGGCGTCCATGATCCGTCGTGGATGCCGATGGGGGGATGGACGGACCAGCCCTCGCCGCAGCTCGAGCGGGGCGTGCTCCACTGGCACTGGGGCCAGCGGGCGAACTGGCGCCGCGAGGCGTGGAGCTTCGACACCGTCATCCTCGTCGACGGCGAGGTGGTCGGCACACAGGGGATGGCCGCGCGCGACTTCGGCAAGCTCCGGAGCGTCGAAACGGGCTCCTGGCTCGGCCGGCGGTTCCAGGGCCAGGGGATCGGCAAGGAGATGCGGGCCGCCGTGCTCCACCTCGCGTTCGCGGGACTCGACGCCCTCGAGGCGACCAGCGTCTTCTGGCACGACAACGAGCCGTCGAAGCGGGTCTCCCGATCGCTCGGCTACGAGCCCAACGGCGACCGGTGGACGTTGCGGCGCGGCGAGCGCGACCGCGAAGAGCTCGTCCGGTTGCGCCGCGACGTGTGGGAGACCCGAAGACGAGACGACATCACCATCGAGGGCCTGGACGACGACTGCCTCGCCCTCTTCGGCGCGGTCGCTACGCCATCCGCGTGAGCTCGACCCGCACCTCGAGGTCGCCGGCGGAACCGCCGCTGTAGATCCCCTTCAGCGGGGGGACGTCGCCGTAGTCGCGGCCGCGTCCGACGACGACGTGGCGCTCGCCGGCGGGGACGCCGTTCGTGGGGTCGAAGCGCACCCACTGGCCGGCCCACCACTCGACCCATGCGTGCGACTCACCCGACACCGCTTCGCCGATCGTGGCGTCGGGGTTCGGGTGCAGGTAGCCGGACACGTAGCGCGCCGGGATGCCCATCGAGCGGAGGAGGGCCAGCGTCAGGTGGACGAAGTCCTGGCAGACCCCGTGCCCCGCCTGCCACGCCCCGACCGCCGACGTCGACACGCGGGTGATCCCGCGTTCGTACACGAGGGTCGACCGGACCCAGTGCGACGCCGCCATCGCCGCCTCGTGCGGGGTCTCCGAGCCGGAGCGGATCTCCGCCGCCTGCGCCGCCAGCGCCGGCTCGAACTGCGGGACGTAGTCGGTGGCCGCGAGGAGCTCCTGGTACTCCTCGACGTTCGCGGGCGAGGCCAGGTCGTCCCACGAGATGCCTGGATCGGCTTCCGCGGCGTCGACCGCAGCGGTCGTCTCGACGAGGGATCGACCGGTGACGACGAGTCGGCGGTGGGGGACGTGGACGTCGAAGGCGTGCACGAGACAGCCCCAGTAGTCCCAGTAGCGGTACGGCCGCGCGGGCGGCGAGATCTCGACCGTGGCGTCGATCGTCAGCTGTTCGGGGTCCGTCAGGGGTGTGATCCGAGCCTCGTTGTACGACGACACGACCTCGCCCTCGTACTGGTATCCCGTGGTGTGCGCGACCTGGAGACGCCAACTCATGTCACGCCGTCCAACCGACGGGGGCCGCCTGGCGGAAGTAGCGGCCGGCAATTGCCGTCGAGGCCTCTCCACACGCCTGCTCGAGGGCCTCGAGGTGCGCCGGGAGGTCTCGCAGCAGCTCGCCCACCCGCATGTACTCGAGGTCGGTCCGGACGCGACCGAGCACGCGGCGGGCCTCGTCGTCCACGCCCGCCCGACCCATCGTCGGGGCGAGCTCCACGAGGCAGCGCTCGGCCAGCGCCAGCGCGAAGTAGACCGAGCGCGGGAACAACCGGTCGAGCAGCAGGAACTCGGCGACCAACGAGGCGTCGACGGCCCGCCGGTACGTCCTCAGGTACGCCTCGTGGGCCGAGCACGACCGCAGCAGCGTCACCCACCCCGGTGAGCCCGCGCCTTCGCCGAAGCGCGCCGACAGCAAGCGACACGTCATGTCCACCCGTTCGAGCGACCGCCCGAGGACGAAGAAGCGCCATCCGTCATCGCGCGAGAGCGTGGCGTCGGCGAGCCCTGCCATCACCGCCGCCCGTTCCTTCACGTACCGGAAGAAGTTGTGCGGGCCGAGGGCGGATGCCGCCGCCACCTGGTTGGGGAGATCGTTGTAGGTGGCGTTGAGCGTCTCCCACATCTCCGACGAGATCGCCTCGCGCGCGCCGCGTGCGTTCTCCCGGGCCGCACTCAGCGAGCCGACGATCGAGCTCGGGTTCGTCATGTCGAAGGCGACCAGCTCGCTCACGCGACGGGCGTCGAGCTCACCATCCGGACGGGGCACACCCATGATCTGCAGGAGGCCCTCGCACGCCGCCATCTCGTCGACCCACGGGTCCTCGAGGAGGAGGTGGAAGTGGACGTCGAGGATGCGTGCCGTGTCCTCGGCCCGCTCGTTGTAGCGGCCGATCCAAAACAGCGACTCGGCGATGCGACTCAGCACCCTTGTTCGTCCACGCTCGACGGCGCCGCCCTCCGGGCCGGTGCCTCGCCGCTCGCCGCCGAGCGCGGGCCCGTTTGTTGTTGCTGCTGCATCTGCTGCGAGGTGTCCGACCCGGGCCCCGGCTCGGGTTGGCGGGTGGCCATCGCCGCGCCCGGCGGCAGCAGGTGGGCACTGTCGCTGTCGACCGAGCTGCCGCGGGGCGGCGTGGCCCGCCCCGCACCGGCGAGCACCCAGGTGTCCTTCGACCCGCCGCCCTGGCTCGAGTTCACGACCAGGCTGCCCTCGGGCAACGCCACGCGCGTGAGACCGCCCGGGGCCACCCAGATCTTCTCGCCGTCGTTGATGGCGAACGGGCGGAGATCGATGTGGCGGGGCCGCAGCCGATCACCGATCTGGGTCGGAGACGTGGACAGGCTCACGACGCGCTGTGCGATCCACTGCCGCGGCCGCTGCTTGATGGTCGCCGCCAGCTCCGCCAGCGTCTCGTCGGAGGCCTGCGGCCCGATCACCAGGCCGTAGCCGCCCGAGCCGTCGACCGGCTTGAGCACCAGCTCGTCGAGGCGTTCGAGGGCCCAGTCGAGGACGCCGTCGTCGGCGAGCCGGTGGGTCTCGATGTTCGGGAGGATGGCCTCCTCGTCGAGGTAGTACTCGATGATCGCGGGCACGAAGGTGGCGATGAGCTTGTCGTCGGCGACGCCGTTGCCGACGGCGTTGGCGATCGTGACCGTCCCGGCGCGAGCGGCGTTCAGCAAACCCGGGCATCCGACGATCGAGTCGGGGCGGAAGTGCAGCGGGTCGAGGAAGTCGTCGTCGATGCGGCGGTAGATGACGTCGACGCGCTGCTCGCCGTCGGTCGTCCGCATCGACACGACGTTGTCGCGGCTCACGAGGTCGCGTCCCTCGACGAGCTCGACCCCCATCTGACGCGCCAGGAACGAGTGCTCGAAGTAGGCGGCGTTGTAGACGCCTGGCGTGAGGAGGACGACGGTCGGGTCGTTGACGCCGGCGGGCGCCGATGCGCGAAGCGCTTCCAACAGGCGCGCCGGGTAGCCAGAGACCGGCCGCACGCGATGGGTGGCGAACAGTTCGGGGAACACGCGGGCCATCGTCCGGCGGTTCTCGACGACGTAGGAGATCCCGGACGGCGTACGCAAGTTGTCCTCGAGCACGCAGAACCGCCCGGACTCGTCGCGCACGAGGTCGATCCCCGAGACGTGCACGCGCACGTTGTTGGGCGGGGTGATCCCGTGGGCCTCGCGGTGGAAGTGGCTCGAGGTCGCGACGACGCTCTTCGGGACGACGCCGTCCTGCAGGATCTTCCCGGGGCCGTAGACATCGGCGAGGAATGCCTCGAGGGCCTTGACCCGTTGGATGACGCCGCTCTCGATCGTCGCCCACTCGGCGGCCGACAGGATGCGCGGGACGAGGTCGAGGGGGAACGGCCGCTCCTCGCCGGAGAGGGAGAACGTGATGCCCTGATCGCGGAAGGCCCGATCGCGGACGGCGGCGCGCTCGTCGAGGTCGCGGCTCGACAGCGGTTGGAGCGCGTCGTGCAGGGCCCGATACGGCGCCCGCGGAACGCCGGGTCGTTCGAACATCTCGTCCCACGCCGCCGAGGTGTCGTAGTCGTCGTAGAGATCGGCCACTTCCCCGGATGATTGCAGGCCCGTGTTTCCGCTCGGTTTCGTCACCCGACGATCACGCCGGGGTTGAGGACACCAGCGGGATCGAGCGTCGCCTTGGCGGCGCGCAACGCGGCGGCGAACGGTTCCGGACGCTGTCCGTTGTACCAGTGCATGTGATCCCGCCCGACGGCGTGGTGATGGGTGATCGTCCCGCGGTTCGCGAGCAGCGCCTCCCCGGCGGCCGCCTTGATCTCGTCCCACTGCGCGAGCTGGTCCTGCGGCTGACTGGGTGCCATGACGGTGAAGTACGGCGCCGGGCCGTCCGGATACACGTGGGTGAAGCGGCAGGTGATCGAGCCGCCACCGCAGATCCGCTGCAGGGCGTCGCCGATCGACTCGACCACGCCTGCGTGCAGGGCAGGAAAGGCGTCCCAGGTGCAGGCCGTCTCGAAGGTGTCGACGATGACGCCCAGGCGGGTCAGCGCGTCGCGTCCGTACGGGGCGCGGATGAAGCTGTTGCGCCATGCACCTGCAGCGCCTTCGGTCGAGGAGCTGCGGATCCCCTCGGGGATCGTCCCCCCGTGGTCGGCAACGAGCTCGACCGCCCTCGAGGCCCACGCATCGACCGGGTGGTCGGCCGACTCGAATCCGAGCAGGAGGACGGACGAGCCGTCGGTGACCCCGGCGGACGTCGCCTCCCCGGGATCGAGCACGCGGCAGTTCGTCGGGAACAGCCCGCTCTGGCTCACGGCGCGGCAGGCCTCGGCGGCGGTGGCGAGGTCGGCGAAGCGAGCCGTCGCCGACGCCTTGTGCTTCACGCGGTCCTGCACCCGCATCCACGCCTCGGTGATGATCCCGAGCGAGCCCTCGGATCCCAGGAACATCCGGTCGGGCGAAGGTCCGGCACCGGAACCCGGCAAGCGCCGCGACTCGCTGATGCCCGACGGTGTCACCACCCGCATGGACTCCACGAGGTCGTCGATGTGCGTGTACACGGTCGCGTAGTGGCCACCCGATCGCGTTGCCAGCCACCCGCCGAGCGTCGAGAACTCGAACGACTGCGGGAAGTGGCGCAGGGTGTAGTCGTGCGGACGGAGCTGGTCCTCGAGCACCGGGCCGAGAGCGCCACCCTGGATGCGGGCGGCGCGGCTGACGCGGTCGACCTCGAGCACCCGGTCGAGCTTCGTCAGGTCGATCGAGACCACGCCGTCGAAGCCGTCGCCGACCCGAGGCTCGACGCCGCCCACCACGCTCGACCCGCCGCCGTAGGGGATGGCGGCGATGCCGGCGTCGCTGCACCAGTCGAGCAGGGCGACGACCTCCGACTCCCGGGTCGGAAAGGCGACGAGGTCGGGCGGTTGTTCGACTTGCCCGGCGAGCGCGCGGACGACGTCGCGGAAGGCCTTGCCGAACGTGTGCGAGGCGCGATCGTGGTCGCTGGTCGAGCAGATGGACGCGAGGGCGGCGGGCGGCGCGGTCCGCGGTTGGCGGAGGCCGAGACGATCGACGGTCGGCGGCTCCAGGATCGTGCCGGCGATCCCGCCGAAGCCCGGTCGCCTGGCGATCGCGGCGGCGATGTTCTCCAGGTCGCGCCCGGAGACGGCCTCGTCCTCCCACCCCCAGCCCCACCAGGAGCGTCGGCGCTGGATGGTCACGCAGCGAACGTAGTCACCGTGCGAGCCTGGGGCATGCCCGACCACGGCTATCTGTACGACCTGCTGCGCAGAGCCGGACTCAGCGACTTCGCCGCCAGCACCGGCGAGTTCCTGCTCGTCCGTCCGCTGAAGATCGTCGTCATCCTCGTCCTGGCGATGATGGTCGGTCGCATCGGTGGTCGCGCCCTCCGCAAGGCGGTCCGATCCGTTCGGGCGCGCGCCCCGCTGTCGCCCACGTCCGTGCGGGCCGAGCAACGGGCCTCCACCCTCGGCGACGTGCTCGCCAGCCTCGTCCGGGCGGTGGTGTGGACCGTGGCGCTGTTGATGATCCTCGACGAGGTCGGCCTCAACCTGGCACCGCTCCTCGCCGGAGCCGGCATCGCCGGCGTCGCCATCGGTTTCGGCGCACAGAGCCTCGTCAAGGACGTGATCTCCGGCTTGTTCATCCTCCTCGAGGATCAGTACGGCGTGGGCGACGTCGTGACGCTGACCGACGGCGCCACCGGCACCGTCGAGGACATCACCGTGCGGGTCAGCCGACTCCGGGCGACGGACGGCACCGTCTGGTTCGTACCGAACGGGGAGATCCGCAAGGTCGGCAACTCCTCCATGGAGTGGAGCCGCGCCCTCATCGATGTGCTCGTCCCCTACGACGCCGATCTCGAGGTGGTGCGCCGCATCATCACCGAGGAGGCCCATGCCTTCGCCGTCGACGCTGAGTGGGAGTCGAAGGTCCTCGAGCCGCCGGAGCTCTGGGGGGTGCAGGCGATGGAGGCCAACCACCTCACCGTCCGCATGGTCGTCAAGACAGCCCCGCGTGAGCAGTATGCCGTCGCCCGCGAGCTCCGGGGCCGCATCAGTGCCCGACTGCGCCGCGAGGGGGTGCGCGGTCCCGGCCAGCAGACGGTGCTCGTCACGGCGGGCGCCCTCGACCAGGGCCCACCTCCGCCGGCGCCGCCCCAGGACGGATGACCGTCATGGGGCGACGTGCCGCCGTACCAACCGCCAAGTAGGGTCGTCGGCGCCATGGACCTCATGTCGCGCTTCCGTGAGTGGCAGGCCCGCCCTGGGGGCGGTCTCGTCGTCGGTCTCGGCGGCGCCGCCGTGATCCTCTGCATGATCGCCATCGTCGGCGCCTTCGGCATCGGACACGACCGCGTCGAGACGCAACTGGACGCCGCGAGCGGTTCGGCGCCGACGACCATCCCGTCGGACGCGGCCGTCACCGACATCACGCTCGCGCCCGTCGAGGGCGAGGCCCTTCCCGAAGGCGGGCCGGCGGCGATGGTGCCCGGCGGCGCGCCAGCGCCCCGTGCGACGGTTGCGCCGCGAGCCGGTGGCGCGTCGCCGCCCGGTGGCGCGGCCGCTCCCGCGGGCGGCTCGCAACCCGCCGGCGGCGCAGGCGCCGCTCCGACCGCGAGCGCGCCCGGCGAGACCCGCGTCGGCGTGAGCGCCACGGAGATCAAGTGGGCCGTCCATGCGCCGGTGACGTTCGACGGCGCGCCACTCAACCTCGCCGAGGACCCGATCGAAGGCCTCGGTTACTACGTCAGGTACGTCAACGAGAACGGGGGCATCAACGGTCGGAAGATCAAGATGACCGGCCCGGAGAAGGGCGTCTACGACGATCGCTACACCGTCGACGGCGCCAAGCAGGCGGCGGACGCCATCAACGGCGACCAGCCCTTCTTCGTCAGCGGCACCCTCGGCGTCGACCAGATCGCCGTGATCGCCGCGGAGGCCCGCAAGCGCGGGTACCCCTACCTCGCGGCGGGCGGCTCCGAGGAGCCGTTCAAGTCGATCGGCATGTTCCAGATCGCCGCCAGCTACGACACCCACCTCCAGAGGCTTGCGCAGTTCCTGGGCAAGGAGGTCCAGAAGCCGGACTCGCCGTACTTCAACAGGAAGAAGATCGGCGTCACCCGGCTCAACTCCGACTACATCAAGCCCGCGGTCGAGGTGAGCTTCCGGAACGCGCTCCAGGCGGCGGGGTTGACGCTCACCAAGGTCGTCACCATCAACAAGCCGACCGAGCAGACCAGCTACGCATCCCAGATCAGCGACCTCAAGAACGCGGGCGTGGAGGTGGTCGTCCCGGCGCAGGACCCGATCTCCACGAGCCGCATGGTGGCGGAGTGCGCCACCCAGCAGTGCGGGTGGAAGTGGTCCGTGTCGGACTTCGCCCACGAGAGCGACACGGCTCTCGCGCTCATGGGCGGGACCTGGGCCGGCGTCCGGGGACTCGCCGGCGGGTGCTACTACCTGTCCGAGAACGCCTACAAGCCCGAGTTCTGCGGGGCGATGAACCGGGCGCACGAGGAGTGGGTGGCCATGGACGCCGACAAGGAGGACGGCTGGAAGAAGGACGGACAGGGCGGGGCGTCCGCCTACCAGATCGTGCACATCTGGTTGACGGCGCTGCGGTCGCTCGGAGGCGACCCGACGCGCGAGAAGCTCGTCGCCGCCCTCAACAACCAGGAGAACTTCTCCGATCTCGTGTCCAGCCCGATCACCTACAAGGGGTCGCCGAACATCGCGCACGGCGCCGAGGGCATGGTCGTCTACGAGGCACAGCCGAACGTGACCTGGAAGCAGCTCACGCCGGGGTTCGTCAACTCCTTCTGATGGCCGCTGCTCCTGCGGTGCTCTCGTGCGACGGCGTCACCGTCCGCTTCGGCGGTCTTGAGGCGCTCGGGGACGTGACCCTCGATGTGCGCGAGGGCGAGATCGTGGGTCTGGTGGGGCCCAACGGTGCCGGCAAGTCGACGCTGATGGAGTGCATCTCCGGCTTCCAGCCGGTGGCCTCCGGCTCGATCACCTATCGCGGCACGGATCTGCTCCGACTCCCGGCCGAGTCCCGAGCAGCCGCCGGCATCGGACGCACGCTGCAGAACGTCCGTCTCTTCCCGTACCTGACCGTTCTCGACAACATCAAGGTCGCCCACCACCGCCATGTGTTCCATGGGCTCCTCGACGACCTGCTGCGCCTGCCGTTCGCGCGCATGGAGGAACGCGAGGTCGACGAGGAGGCGAGGCGGTTGCTCGACCTCGTCGGGATGAACGCCTTCGCCGAGAAGTTCGCCTCGGAGCTCTCCTACGGGACGCTGCGGCTCTTGGAGCTCGCTTGCATGCTGGCCCTGCGACCGACGCTCCTCCTTCTCGATGAGCCGGCATCGGGCATCAGCCAGAAGGAGACGGAGGCCCTCGGTCCGCTGCTCCGCCGGATCAAGGAACAGACCAGCGCGACGGTGCTCCTCATCGAGCACGACATGCCGCTGATCTTCAGCCTCTGCGACCGCATCCATGTGCTCGACGCGGGTCGCAACCTGGCCCACGGCACGCCGACGGAGATCCAACAGAACCCGGCGGTGATCGAGGCCTACCTGGGGACGCCGGCGGAGCAGCGCAAGGTCGCGGCCACCGTGCGCCGGGGTGACGACGTCGACGGCGAGAACGAGAAGGCCGAGCTCCTCCTCGAGCTGGAGCACGTCGACGTGTTCTACGACCGGGTCCAGGTCCTCTACGACGTCAACGTGCAGGTGCGCAAGGGCGAACGAGTGGCGTTGCTCGGAACGAACGGCGCCGGCAAGTCGACCGTCCTGAAGGTGGCGTCGAAGCTGATCGAGCCCCGGTCGGGTGTCGCCCGCTGGAAGGGTCAGGACATCGCGACGCTGGCGCCCGAGGCCCTGGTCCGAGGCGGCCTCGGGCACGTTCCGGGAGGTCGGGGGCTGTTCCCGTCGTTGAGCGTCGCGGAGAACCTGCGCATGGGTGGGTTCGTCCTCCAGGACGCCAAGGAGGTCGTCAAGGAGGTGGAGCGGGTGACCGCCTACTTCCCGTGGATCCGCGAGCGGGGGGACCAACCGGCAGGGACGCTCTCGGGCGGGGAGCAGCAGCAACTGGCGACGGCGCGTGCGCTCTTGGCGCGGCCCGAGGTCCTCATGATCGACGAGCTCTCACTCGGGCTCGCGCCGATCGTCGTGGAGCGGCTCATCGAGACGGTGCAACGGCTCTACGAGGACGAGGGCTTGACGGTCGTCATCGTGGAGCAGCAGGCGACCTTCGCCCTCGGCTACACCGATCGCGCGTACTTCATGGAGAAGGGCGAGGTCCGCTACGACGGTGCCGCCGCAGGGCTCGCCGAGCGGCCCGACCTCCTCCGCTCCGTCTTCCTCGCCGGGGCCACCGCGGGATTCGACGGTGGCGGGCGATGAGCGTCAACGAGGTCCTCAGCTCCCTGGCCATCGGCCTCACCCAGGGCCTGGTGTACGGGTTGCTGGCCCTCGGCATCGTGCTCGTCTACAAGGGAACGAAGACCCTGAACTTCGCGCAGCCCTACTTCGGGCTCGTCGCGGCCTTCCTCTGTTGGTGGCTGACCTACCAGGGTCGCCTGTTCGGCCTGCAGGTGATGCCGCTGGCCGCGGGGAGCAACCTCCGATTCCTCCTCGCCACGGTCCTCTCCCTCGCGCTGATCGGGCTGTACGGCTTCGGCGTCGAGCACGGGGTCGTGCGTCGGCTCGGCAACGCGCCGCGACTGGTCACCCTCGTCGCCACGATCGCGCTGGCACAGGGAGCCGTCGGCCTCGTCCAGCTCCTCTTCAACCGGTCGGAGGAGCAAGCGGCGGTCGCCCGGCGGCTGCCGACGCTGCTGCCGTGGTCGTTCGAGGTCGGCACCCGCGTGGTGACGGGCGCCGACATCCAGGTGCTGATCCTGGCGCCGGTCATCTGCGCAGTCCTCGCGGTGTTCTTCAAGCGATCGAAGTTCGGCGTCGCCATCCGCGCCGCGGCCGAGAACGCCGACGCCGCACGGCTGCTCGGGATCCCCGTCGCCAAAGTGTCGTCGTTCACGTGGGTCGCCGGCGCCGTGCTCGCCGGGGTCGCCGGCATCCTCATCACCGAGGTGCGCAACAGCCTCGACATCGCGTCGTTGGGCAACGGGTTCCTCGTGCGCGCGCTGGCGGCTGCGCTCGTGGGCGGTCTGACGAGCCTGCCGGGCGCCATCGTGGGGGGACTGTTCGTCGGTGTCGCCGAAGCGCTGATCACGACGGCGTTCAACGGGACGGAGGGTGTGCCCGAGACCCTGCTGTTCGTGATCGTGCTCGCCGTGCTGTTGGTTCGACCGGGAGGGCTGTTCGGGCAGCCGGAGCGCACGCAGGAGGCGGCCGCCTTCGTACCGGCCATCCGCGAGCTCCCAGCGCGGCTGCGGGCGACTGGAGCGGCCAAGGCCCTCCGCGTGCATGGGTGGGCGCTCGTGGTGCTGGCCATCGGCGTGGGCATGGTGACCGGTCCGAAGACGACCGGCATCCTCACGTTGATCGCCATCTACGCCATGGTCGGCGTCAGCCTTACCGTCCTCGTCGGCTTCGCCGGCCAGATCTCGCTCGGCCATTGGGCCCTCGTGGGGGTGGGCGCCTTCGGCATGTGCGACCTGGTGACGAAGTTTCACGTGCCGTACCTCGTCGCCCTCCCGATCACCGTCGTCCTGGGGATGGTCGTGTCGCTGGTCATCGGATTGCCCGCGCTTCGGATCCGGGGTCTGTACCTGGCGATCGCCACGCTCGCATTCGCCCTGTCCTGCGACTTCTTCTTCTTCCGCTACCGCGCCATCTCCAACGGGACCGCCGGTGTCGACCTCCAGCCCCCGAAGTTCGGTCCGCTCGACCTCGACGCCATCTCGAACCGACCCCTCTACCTCTTCACGTGCGCCCTCCTGCTGGCGACGATGCTCCTCGCGCGGAACCTCCGGATCGGGCGCAGCGGGCGCAACCTCCTCGCGCTCCGGGAGAACGAGAAGGCGGCGGCCACGCTCGGGATCCCGCTCATGGCGAACAAGTTGATCGCCTTCGCCGTCTCCGGCGGCATCGCCGCGCTCGCCGGCGCGCTGTACGCCACATACAGCGACGGCGCCCGCTCCGTGGCCTTCCCCACGGATCGGTCCCTCGTCCTCATCGCCATGGTGATGATCGGCGGTCTCGGCTCGCTCCAGGGGCCGGTTCTCGGCGCCGTGCTCGTCTTCGGGCTGAAGGACCTCCTGCGGTTCGAGAACCCGTGGCTCGTCCCCATCGGGACGGGCATCGTGCTGCTGCTCGTGCTCATCCGGGCCCGCGGCGGTGCCGCCGGTGCGGTGGCGATCGCGCGTGAGCGACTCGTTTCCAACCTCGAGGAGGACCGCCTCGTCGATCGTTCGACGACGACCGCGGCGATCAGCCGGAGTTGATCGAGGGCGTCGGGCTCTCGAAGGCGTTCGGGGGTCGAGCGGCCGTCGTCGACGTGAGCCTCCGCGTCGAGCCCGGCGAGGTCGTCGGGTTCCTGGGACCGAACGGCGCCGGCAAGACGACCACCATGCGGATGCTGCTCGGGATCCTCCGCCCGACGAGTGGATGCGCCATCCTCGGCGGACCGTGCGGGTACCTGCCCGAGGTCTTCAATGCGTACGACGCCCTTTCGGTCCGGTCGTTCCTCGAGTTCATCGCGCGGATGAAGCGCGTCCCCATCGAAGACGTCCACCGAGTGATGGAAGCGACGGCCATCGCGGATCTGGCGCGTCGACCGACCGGTCGTCTGTCGAAGGGACAGCATCAGCGGCTGGGCCTCGCCCAGGCGCTCCTCGGCGCACCCGGCGCCTACGTGCTCGACGAGCCCACCCAGGGCCTCGACCCGGCCCAGGTGGTCGACGCGCGCGGCCTCGTCCGCAGGGTCGCCGACGAAGGTGCCGCGGTGCTGCTCTCGACCCATCTCCTGGCGGAGGCGGCGGCCGTGTGCGACCGCGTCGTCGTCATCGTCTCCGGGCGAGTCGTCGCCGAGGAGGACGACGTCGGATCGACGGCCGATCTCGAGGCGCGGTTCCTCCGTCTCGTCGCCGGGCAGGAGCGCTCATGACCGGCCCGGGCGGCGTGTGGACGGTGCTCTCGAAGGATCTCCGCGTCCTGTGGGCGTCGGCGTTGCCCTGGGTCGTCGGTGCACTGCTCCAGGCGGTGCTGGGGCTCCTCTACGTCAACGAGCTCACCGCTCGGGGCCAGGCACTCGTGCAACCGATGGTCCCCCTCGCCGGTTTCCTGCTCGTCGCACTCGTCCCCATCCTGACGATGCGGGCCTTCGCCGAGGAGCGCCGGCAGGGAACGCTCGATCTGCTCCTGGCCATCCCCGCTTCTGCATCTGGGTTGGTAATGGGGAAGTGGCTCGCGTCCTGGGCGACCGCGGTGGCCGTGCTCGCCCCGGTCTTCGCCGTGGTCGGCGTGCTGTTCCGCATCGGCGAACCCGATCCGGGGACCGTCGTCGCCGGCGCAGTGGGACTGCTGCTGCTGGCCGCGATGCTCGCCGGCGTCGGCACATGCGCGTCGGCGTGCACGACTTCGCAACCTGTGGCCGCCGTCGTCGCCTTCTTCTCGACGATCGTCCTCTGGTTCGCGCACACCGGGTCGGAGACGTTGGCGGCGAGCGGCGTGCTCGTCCGGCTCTCGATCAGCGAGCGCTTGCGAACGTTCGCCGGCGGTGGGATCGACTCCGGTGACGTCGCCTTCCTCATCGCCACCACCATCGTGTCGCTCCTGGGGGCGACGGTCGCCGTCCGGCGTCGCCACGTCGGACGGACCATCGTGGCGGTGGTCGCGGTCGTCGGCCTGGCCGTCGCCCTCGACGTCTCGTCCCGCCAACTCGACCTGACGCAGGATCGCACGCTCACGCTGAGCTCGGAGACGAAGGAGATCCTCCGTCGGGTCCGCGAGCCGGTGCGGGTGACCGTCTTCCTCGACCGTGCCGACCCCACCCGGGTTGTCGCGCCCACGCTCCTGTCCCGTTACCGGCGCCTGAATCCCCACATCTCCTTCCGGCTGCGGGACCCGCAGAGTTCGCCCGCGGAGATGCGCCGACTCGGCGTGGATCCCTCCTTCGGCGGTCTGGCGGTCGACATCGGCGGAGAGATCGAGGTGGCGCCGTCGGCGACAGAGCAGGACATCACCGCCGCCCTCGCGCGCGGGCTCCGTGGCGCGGCGTCAGAGCTCTGCGTGAGCACGGGACACGGCGAGAACGACCAGAACTCGTCCGCACCCGAAGGGTTGGCGATGGCGGCGCAGACGTTGCGGGACAACGGGTACCTGCTGCGCTCGGTCGACCTCCTGACGACCACCTCGTTGCCAAGTTCGTGCGCCGGACTGCTCATCGCCAGCCCGACGTCGCCGTTGGGCGCGTCGTCGTTCGTCGTCGCGTCCTACCTCGACGCCGGGGGGCGGGCCGTCGTGCTCCTGGATCCTGCCTCGACGATCGATCTCGCGGATGTGCTCGGTCCATACGGACTCGCGACGGCGCGCGGTCTCGTCCTCGAAGGCGATGCGGGCGATCGGTTCAGCGACGATCCCTTCCGGCCCGTGGTCCACGATTATCGCTCCGGGAACCCGATCGTGCGGCGACTTGCGCCGACGTTCTTCCCGGCGGCCCAGGCGATCGTGGTGCACGACGACGCGGCCGTGCCAGGCCTCTCGGTGACGGGGCTTGCCTACACCTCCAAGCTCTCGTTCCTGGAGACCGAACCATCGGTCGTCGAGTTCGACCCGGCCAAGGACCTCGCCGGGCCGATCGCGATCGTCGCCGCCGCCGATCGCTCGTCCGCAGTCGACGGTGGCGTCCACCGGACCCGCCTCGTCGTCGTCGGAGACGTCGACTTCGCGACGAACGACTTCGTCGGTGAAGCGGCCAACGGTGAGCTGCTCGTCCGGAGCGTCGACTGGGTGACGCTCGAGGAGTCCGCCGTCACGGTCTCCTCCAACGTGGGACGCGTCCGGGAGCTCCATCTCACCGAAGGCCGCCTCGGCTACCTCCGCATGCTGTCCACCGGGATCCTCCCGGCGCTGTTCCTCGTGCTCGGCGCGCTGACCTGGACGATTCGGCGCAGCCACTGACGAGAAATGGCTGCGACCCCGGTGCCGGCGGGATGACACCGGGGTCGCAGGCTTGCCACCAACCGCCGTTTGACTAGTTGGTGATGTCCTTGATCTTGTCGCCGATCTTGTCGGTCACTTCGCCGACCTTTTCCTTCACTTCGGCCTTGCCCTGGTCGACCTTGCCCTCGCGCTGGAGGCTCTCGTCGTCGGTCAGGTCGCCGGCCGCTTCCTTGGCCCGGCCCTTCAGGTCGTCGAGCTTCTCGCCCATGATCCATTCACCTCGGTGTCGTAGGGGACGTGGCGTACTTACCCGAGGGGTCGGGAGGCAAACGGCCCGGGGTCGGCGCGCAGGAGCAAGCGCACGCCCTGGTTCGAACTCGGGGGCACTTCGAACGTGCCGGCGCTCGGCGTCGCCCGTGCATCGTCCACGTCGCCCGGCTCGTCGGTCACGAAGGCGAGGTGGTGCACGCGTCCTGACCGTTCCTCGAGCCACTCCGCCATCGGCTCGCCTGCGAGCAGACGGACGCGCCCGGGCCCGGGCCAAGCGAGGTCGAGCCAGGTGATCCCGTCGGCCCTTCGCTCGGCGACGACCCGTCCGCCCAGGAGGTCGACGAACAGGCGCCGGCCCTCCTCGAGGTCGGCGAGGGCATGGGCGACGTGGACGAGCGTCGCCGGCGACGACGTCCTCGGTGCGGGGAACCAGTCCGGAGAGGGGTCGCCGCCCCAATCGCTTCCCTGGGTCGACTGCGCCAGCTGGACGACGACGCCGGGCGCGTCCCTGGGGTGCAGGAAGGCCTCCATCCACCACTCGTTTTCGAGGTTCACGCCAACCGGTCGGTAGCCCGCAACGGTCGCGAGGTCGAGGGCGCCGCGCAGGTCCTTCACCTTGAACGTCAGATGGTGTGGGCCTGGACCGCTGCGGTCGAGGAAGCGGCGCAGGAAGTCGTTCTGCTCGACGAGGTACGGCTCGAGCACCTCGACCTTCATGCCGTTGGCGTACTGGACCTGAGCCGACCAGAAGCCCGCCGTGCCGCCGCCGCCGACCCACCGCGACGGGAGGTCGCCGCCGTAGCGCGGCCACGCCTCGGCCTGGTGCTCCACGGCGACGGCGACGTGGTCGAGATCGATGTTCGGGATCACCGGCCGAACCTAGGGTTCGCGCGTGCTCCGGATCCAAGCGATGGAAGACCGGACTCATCCGGTTCCCATCCGTCCGAGTGCTCGAGGCGTCGAGCTACGCCAGTACTGAGGCGAAGAGCTCGAGGTGCTCGCGGGCCATGCGGTCCGCCGAGTAATAACCCTCGACGGCCGCCCGGCAAGCGCTCCGGTCGAGGAGGTCGATGTGGCCGATCGACTCGGCGAGGTCGGCGACGTCGTTGCACAGGTAGCCGGTCCGACCGTGCTCGACGATCTCGGGAATGGCCCCCTCCGGGAAGGCGAGCACCGGGGTGCCGCACGCGAACGCCTCCAGCACGACCATTCCGAACGGCTCGTTCCACCGAATCGGGAACAGCAGGGCACGGGCGCCGGCGAGGAGCTCGAGCTTGCGTCCATGCGGGACTTCACCGAGGTACTGGATGTCGGCGTTGAGGTACGGCCGGACGTACTCGTCGAAGTAGTCGAACTCCCAGGGATCGCGCATCTTCGCGCACATGACCAAGCGCACTCCGGCCTTGTACGCGGCCTCCATCGCGCGATGCGGTCCCTTGTCGGGCGACATGCGCCCGAGGAAGAGGCAGTAGTCGCGCTCGGGGTCGCCGTGACCGTCGCCCACGGGGAAGTCGGCGGCCCGGAGCCCGTGGTGGATGACGCGCGCGATCGGCAGGTCGGGGACCGGTCGGCGTTGCGCGTGGCTGATGGCGATGATCGGGACACGCGAGGCGATGCGGCGATAGAGGTCGGACAGCTCGTGGTCGAACTGGTTGTGCATCGTCGTGATGACGGGAAACGGCAGCGACGCCCCGGCAGACGCCGCGTGGATCGGACCGGCGAGGGTGTGGTCGTGCACGATGTCGGCGCCCCATTCGACCATGGCGTCGTAGGCGGCGAGGACGTGGCGGGTCTCGGGCGCGGTGTGGCCGATGCGTGCGCCCTCGGCCTTGTCGAGGTGGTGGCGGCGGGGCACGGCGGAGGTGCTGTCGCCGGTCGTGAAGAGGAGCACATCGTGTCCCGCGGACTGGAACGCCGTGGCCAGCTGGTCGACGATCACCTCGATGCCGCCATAGAGCACGGGCGGAATCGGCGTCCAGGGTGGGGCGATGATCCCGATGCGCATGCCGACGATTGAACCATCCTGCGGCGACCGGTGGACGGTGGGGGCAGAGTAGGGACGTGAACGCGCCAGCCGTGCCGTCCTCGCCGCCGTGGCGCATGGCGGGGGAGTGCATGGTCAGCTGGGTGCGCGCCGTGCCGCAGCAGCTTCGTGCGCGGCTGCCCCGGGGCGTGCGTCCGCTGGCCGGTCCGGCAGCGGTCGTGGCGGTGTCGTACTCGTCGTCCCCGGTCGGGCCGTACCTGGAGCTCTCGGTCGGTGTGCCGGCTCGGCTGGGGTTGCGTCCGGGTTTGTGCGTCGTGTTCCAGCTGGTGTCGATCCCCGGTGCGCGCTCGGCCTACCAAGCCAACTGGGGGCTGCCGGCATCGGTCGGATCGATGGAGTGGATTGCCGACGGCGACGAGCGCGAGCTTCGCTGCATCGACGTCGGGTGGTCGATGCGCGGCGTTCCCTTCGGCCCGTCCATCCCTGCCGTGTTGCCCATCCGGTCGGTGCAGCGCCGGGCCGATGGACCCGTCGTGCTGCCGCGCCGGATGGTGGCGCTCGTGCGCCTCGCTCGGACCGCGATCATCTGCGGCGACGGCGGGCCGGGTCGGGGCGACGACGTCGACGCGCTGCTCGCCACGTTGGCCGGCCCGCACTCGGGCGCCCTGATGTCGGGTGTTCGGATCCTCGCCCACCCGGCTCGCCATCCCGCGGGCCTTTGGTCGTCCCTCGGGGCGCCCCTCACGGTGCCTGACGTCGCGGTGGGAGCCACTACAGTCGCCTCCCGCACCGGGCGCTTAGCTCAGTTGGTTAGAGCGCAGCCTTCACACGGCTGAGGTCGGGGGTTCGAGTCCCTCAGCGCCCACGGGCAAAAGCGCAGGTCAGAGGCGGTGCGGGAACGCTGCCGACCGCGTTCTGGGCGGGCTGAACGATCTGGGAGGTCGTCGAGCCCACCCAGAACCAGCGGCGCACTCGGTCCCCAGGGCACGCGATGCGATTTGTCGTCGCCGCTTACCGTCCTGGCTGCTTCTTTCCCTCTTCGAACTCCTTCTTCGACTTCCCGATTGACCTGGCCAGTCGGGGGATCAACGTTCCACCGGCGACGAGCAGGATGATGGCCAGAAGGATGAGAAGCTCGGGCGCGCCCACTAGACGCAGGCGCCGTTGTTGCAGGTCTTCCCACTGGTGCAGGTGCCGCAGTCAACCGGGGTACCGCAGTTGTTCAGTTTCGTTCCGCAGACCGTGCCGGCGCAGGTGGTCGTTGACGACTCGGCGACGCAGATGCAGCGGCCGCTGCTGCAAATGTGGCCAGCGGGGCAGGAAACGCCGCACGCACCGCAGTTGGTGCTGCTCGTCGCGAGGTTCGTCTCGCAGCCGTCAGCAGCACTCCCGTTGCAGTTCGCGAATCCTGCATTGCAGGTGCCGACCTGGCACTGTCCGTTGACGCAGACTGCCGAGCCGTTGGCGACGCTGCAGACGTTCCCGCATGCACCGCAGTTGGAAATACTCGACGCGATGTTCGTCTCGCAGCCGTCTCCAGCGTTCCCGTTGCAGTTCGCGAATCCTGTGTTGCACGTCCCGGTACACACTCCGTTGACGCAGGCGGACGTCCCGTTGGCGAAGCTCGGGCAGACGGTCCCGCACGCACCGCAGTTGTTGACGTCCCTCGAGAGGGTCCGACAGGTGCCGTTGCACACCGTCTGACCGGTCGGGCACGTCGAGCACACGCCCGCCGAACAGAGTCCGCTCTGACAGTCGGTGTGGGTGACGCAGGTTCTGCTGTTCGCGCACGGTGGGCAGTTTCCGCCGCAGTCGATGTCGGTTTCGGTACCGTTCTTGACGCCGTCGGAACAGGTCGGCGCCATGCATGTGCCGTTGTTGCACGTGTAGCCGGCGGGGCACTGGTCGGCGCTGATGCATTGCACGCACTGCCCACTCCCGTTGCAGACACCGGTCGCGCAGGTTGTGCCTGAAGGCATTGGCGTCTGCGCCGGTGAGCCGTTGACGCAGGTGCCCGTGAAGCAGGGGCCGGAGGGCTGCGGCACGTCGGTGTCGTCGGGACTGGTGGTGATACCACCGGCACCGTCGCAGATGTTGGTCTGGCAGTCGCCGGAGGTCTGCGTGGAGGTGGGCGTGCCCGCTGCCACGAAGGCTTGACCGCACCTTCCGCCGACACAGGTGGCGCTCGCACACTCCGACGAGGGGCAACTTGCCGGCGAGGTGCACTCGGGCGGAGTGACGCACGCGCTGTTCTGGCAGACCTGACCTGTGGGGCATGTCAGGCCGCAGGCTCCGCAGTTGTTGGCATCGGTTGCGGTGGTAACGCACGCCCCTGAGCACCAGCGCTGTCCGGCAGGACAAGTTGGCTCGCACGTGCACTGCACTCGGACGCACGCCCCGTTCCGGCAGACGGAATCCACGCCGCAGACGGTTCCGCACTGCCCGCAATTCGAGTTGTTGCTGGTGACGTCGCGACAGACCGAGCCGCAGACAGTCAGGCCGGGTGGGCAGGTCACGCCCTTCGTGGCAGCAGAGGCGGTGTCGCCTCGAAGCACGACGGCGCCAGCTCCGAGACCTACCGCCGCCATCGCTCGACCGAGGAGCCGCCGGCGCCCGATGGGGGCCGTGTCGGCGAGTGTGCGAGCGAGATCATCAAGGCGGTCGCTCACGACTGCACCTCCGCCACGCGCGTGTTCAAGAGTTCGAGGACGCCGGGTGCGCCGATACCGACGCTCGACGCCACCATCCCTTCGGCGTCGATGAGGACCGCCATCGGCGTGCCGGAGGCGCCGTACAGCGCCATCGTCGAGCTGGCGGCGTCGAGAGTGACCGTGGACGAGAACCCCAGTTCGGCGTTGGCTGCCTCGTCGCCGGTGGAGACGACGAGAAGTTCCGGCCCCGACCGCCCTCGCTCGCGCTCCCACGAGAGCAGGTCCGGCAGGAGCGAACTGCAGAAGCCGCAGCGGGGATTCCAGAAGAGGACCACCACGGGCCGGCCTCGGAACTCGGCGAGGGAAGCTTCGCCACCGCCGACGGTCGGTAGAGCGAACACTGGCGCCTGCGCACCAACGCTCAGGCCCAATTTCTCTGACTCGGCATGGTTGTGATGGTGATGCGCGTCGTCGCGGCGGCCGAGCTGGACTGCGACGGTGCCGGTGACGCGGTCAACGAGCCCCTCGATCTCGAGTGCTCCCGACGCCAAAGGCGACGCGACTCGTCCGGCCAAGTCGACCAGTACCGCGCCCGGTGTGCCTTGATAGCGGTAGGCGGCAGCGACGTCACCGTCGGCATCCAGCAGAACGTCCACGAGTCCGTGCTCGGCGGCCTTCGCCCGAACAGCTTCTACCGCTCCGGTGGTCACGATCGCTATGCGCAATCTGTCGCGGTGCGTTCGCTGCCACTCCGCGAGCTTTGGAACGAGTGTGGTGCAGGGACCGCAACCCGGATCCGAGAAGAGCAACATGACGGGCCGCCCCGCAGTCCGGAGCGCGGCGAGCGTCATGGTCTCGCCGTGGATACCCGAGAGAGCGAACTCGGGCGCGTCGACGCCGACGGGTAGCCCGGCCGCGATGGTGGGGGCGACTTCGGCCGGAGCAACGGTCGTGGCCGGGTCGAGCGCATCGACCCTGAGGAGTAGCCGGCCGTGCTGGCGGAGGAGTCGAAGGATCATCCAGGTTTGCGCGGCCGAGAGTGCGGCCACAGCCAAGAGCCCGGCGCCCAGCACGATGTCGACGGTTCGAGCGCCACCGATTGCGGCTCCGATCGAACTGCCGCCGTCCGTAATCGACACCGTGGCGGCGATGGCGATGAGCCCACCGTTGCGAACGAGGCTCCACGCGGAGATCGGCGCAGACGAGAGTCCACCGAAACAGTTGCAGCTGGGCCGGCGGCCGCGGAGGAGGTTCCCGGCCAGGAGCGCGCTGAAGGCGACGAGGAGGCCCGCGCCCGCGGCGGCCGCTGGGCGGGCGGTCGAGGACGGCAGCAGGAATCCGCCAATGCCGAGTTCGAGGATCGGCATTCCCCTGGCCACGACCCGAGCTAGTGATTTTGGGATTCCGAGCGCTGCGGTCGAATCGGCGAATGTCCGCCGCCGCGTCAGCTTTGCTGCGCCCGCCACCATGAACACGGCGCCCAAGAGGACACGCGCCGCCAGAATGATCCCGCCCACTTTCCGCCTTCCCGCCAGCCGACGACTTGCGCCGCCTCGTCCGAAGGTACTTATACGGCGGGGGCGCTGTAAAGGGCGCACCCAGGTTTTCCTCCGTCGACCCGGCAGTCACCGTTGCGCGTGTACATGAACGTCGACGACAGGGGACAGCCCGACGGTCTAAGACGTCAAGAACCCGACTGGTGAAGCCACTCGCGTTCGATGGTCTCAGCCGGGAGCGGCCGGGCGAGGTGATAGCCCTGCGCGAACTCACAGTCGATCGACTGGATGCGATCGAGTTGCGCCCGGCTCTCGACACCTTCGGCAACCACGGCCATGCCGAGCGCATGTGCGAGATCGACGACAGCAGAGACGATGACCGTGTCGTCGCACGGCGGCTCGAGGCTCGAGGCTCCCGCGCTCGGCCGGAGGGTCACCGGACGGACGCCTCCCAGTCGGCTCACGAACGCGCGATCCACCTTGAGGATCGACGCGGGAAGCCGCGAGAGGTATGCGAGCGAGGAATGGCCCGTCCCGAAGTCGTCGAGGGTCACCGCCACCCCGAGACGGCGCAGCTCGTCGAGGGTTCGGATCGAGGCGTCGACGTCCTGCATCACGCCCGTCTCGGTCACTTCGAGCCACAGCTCACCCGGCGGTGTCCGCGTGTGCTCGAGGGTGCTCGCGACGAGGCCGACCAGCTGGACGTGCCCGAGCTGCGCGACCGAGAGGTTGACGCTGATGGCCAGCGGTCCGATCTCGCGCCGCCATGCCGATACTTGACGGCACGCCTCCGCCAGCACCCACGCGCCAAGCGGAACCATGAGCCCCGTGCGCTCTGCGAACGGGACGAAATCGTTCGGCTGGAGCAACCCGTGCTCGGGGTGTTGCCACCGGACCAGCGCCTCGAAGCCGGCCAAGCGGTTGGCTGCCAGGTCGATGATGGGCTGGTAGTGGAGGACGAGCTGGTCGTCCTCGATGGCCTGACGAAGGGCGGTCTCCGGGTCCAGTGACGGCCGCGTGCCCCGCGGCGCGCCGGAGTGCTCATGGATCTCGTAGCGGTCCTTACCCGAACGCTTGGCCGAGTACATCGCGTGGTCGGCTTCGTGGATCAAAGCGTCCGCGTCGACCGTCCCGTTCGACGAGGCGATGGCGACTCCGATGCTGGCGGTGATCCACACGTCCTGCGTGGGCAGGCGGAGGGGTGCGCCGAGTGCATCGACGATCCGACGGGCGATGGACACGGCATCGGCCGCGTCGACCATGTCCGAGCACAGCACGCAGAACTCGTCTCCACCGAAGCGCGCGACGGTGTCCTCCGGCCGCAGCGCCGAGCGGAGTCGCTTTGCGACGGTGACCAAGACGTCGTCGCCCACCGCGTGCCCGAACGAGTCGTTGATCCCCTTGAAGCCGTCGAGATCGACGAAGAACACGGCGACCGATCGCTCGCGCGCCTCGCGACCGAGGATGGCGCGTTCGACACGGTCGAGGAAGAGCGCCCGATTGGGGAGGCCCGTCAGGCCATCGTGCATCGCAAGGTGAGCGAGCTGCGCTTCGAAGCTCTTGCGTTCGATGGCGTATCGGATCGTGCGGCTGAGCAACGACGCGTCGAGCGTGCTCTTGGCGAGGTAGTCCTGCGCCCCGATCTGGACGGCGCGGAGCGCGATCGCCTCGTCCGCGCGGCTGCTCAACACGACGATCGGGATCTCGGGGGCGACCGAGCGGAGGGCCCGCACCGATGCGAGTCCTTCGGAATCGGGAAGCGTGAGGTCGAGCAGGGTGCAGTCGACCGAGGCGGCGACGGCGACTTCGATGTCGGCCATGCACTCGCAGTGCACGATCTCGGCTTCGGTGCCCCACGTATCGAAGAGCATCTCGCGCACCAGGCGCGCGTGGAGCGGGTTGTCCTCGATGAGCAGGACCCGCGGTGCTCCCCGGGGGACGGACGGCCCATCGTCGACGTGCCGCGCGGCCACGTGGTCGGCGATCGCGGCGGCGGCCGCGTGGGCGACGCTCGCGCTCACCGTTCACTCCCGCAGCCGACTTCCGGAATGGTGAAGTGGAAGGTGGCGCCGCCGGTCGGCGATCCGCCGACCCAGATGGTGCCGCCCTGCGCCTCGACGATCCGCTTGCAGATCGCGAGGCCGAGCCCGGACCCGGGGAACTTCGATCGCGGGTGCAGGCGCTTGAGGGTCTCGAACACTCGGTCTCGGTGCTCGACCGGGATTCCGATGCCGTTGTCGGACACCGTGAAGTGCCACCCGCCGTCCACCGGCCGCGCCGACACCTGGACGATCGGAGCGGCGTCTGGCCGTCTGAACTTGAGGGCGTTGGCGATGAGGTTCTGGAACAGCCGGGACAGCTGGATCGAGTCCCCCGAGACGGTCGGGAGCGGGTCGATATGCAGCGTGGCGCCCGCGGCGTCGACGGCGGCCCCCAGGCGGAGGGCCGCGCTGCTGACGAGCGGGCCGAGGTCGACCATCGAGCCGACGCCGTTGCCCGGCGTCGCCACCGTCAGTTCGAGCAGGCCCTGGACGAGCGCCTGCATCCCCTCGGCGCCTTCCCGCGCGCACTCGACGAGCTCGCGAGGCGCCCGTTCGAGGTCGTCGCCGAACCCTCGGAGGAGGAGGTCGAGATAGCCCGTCACGGTGGTGAGTGGTTCGAGGAGATCGTGGGCCACGGCGGCGACGAACTCGCCGAGCTCCTCTTGCACCCGAAGGACGGGTGCGGCCGCCGCCGAAGGGAGGTCATGGGGATGTTCCGATGACTCCACGAGATCGCGCATGACGGCCCCTTCCTGCGTCTGGCCGCGCTACGCCGGCGGCCGGCCGCGACGCCCCGCGCCCACCGCTTGTGGCTTGCGGGACGGGCGGGGGGCGGCGTCGGCGTCGGTGTCGGACGCCTCCGGGGCGGGCTGGGCGGTGCGGGCGGGGTCCGACGCGGTCCCTGCGTCGGACCCCGCTCGATCTGCAGCAGCCGCGGGACGGCGGCGAGCGCGAGGCGCCGCCGTGGTGCCGCGGTGGCTGGGTGCCGTGGCCTTCGAGGTCACGCCGTTCGACGTCCTGGTCGGCGTCGCAGCCCGGATCGGCGCCGCGGCGGAGACGAGGTCCTCGGGGAGGTCCGCCATCGAGGCGAGTCGTTCGGCGCCGTAGGAGGCGGCCGCCGCGATCAGCACGTCGCGTCGTGCGCCTTCGGCATGCTCGAGTGCGGCGACCAAATCGTCGAGCGCGTCCTCGCCGGTGTCGTGCAGCGACAGCGACAGCCGTTCGAGTGGCTCCTGTGCGTGGTTGCGGCGGGCCCGCTTGATGCCCGAGCGGATGCTGCGGACCCGCTCGGCCTGGGCGTCGTCGGATTCGCCCTCGCCGTCGCCGGCGTGCTCCGCCAGTGCCGCGTTGGCGGCGTCGGCGCCGGTCTGGCGCTCGGCGACCATCTTCTCGAGGCGCTTCAGGTCGGCTTGCAGGCCCCGCACCTTGCGGCCGCGGAGACGCGAGAGGCGCCGGAGAGCGAAGAGGAACAGGGCGCCGACGACGAGAGCCGAGACGTTGCCGTAGGGAACGACGAAGACGGAGGTGTCGAGCTGTCTGTTGCCCGCCTCGCTCGTGATGGCAACGGGGATCCTCACGGGCCCGCCGTACCACGGGACCGGCACCTTCGCGGTGTAGGTCTCGACCGATTGCGCCAGCAGGAGGTCGGCGCCGGCAGCCTTGGTGCCCCCGACCTTCACCACGGGGCGGATGCGAACGCGGCCAGTGTTGCGGAGCAGCGTCGTGACGGCGACCGACTTCGGGAACCACTTCGAGGTCACCTTGTTCGTGACGCTCACGACCGCATACGACTTCGTCGCGTCACCGGGCACGGTCACGTAGAGCCGGGTGGCGATCCGCTTCACGATCTTGAGGGTGTCGCCCAGTGGTTCTGACTCGACGACGGCGGCGCCGACGTGATCGCCGGGCTCGGCGTTCGCCGGCACCGTCACCGTGAAGGGAGCGAGTACCTGGCTCCTCGCCGGAACCGTGATCGAGGCCGTCTCGAAATGCCCCCAGGTGCCGACGTCCTCGAAGTCTCCCTCCGGGATGGTCGGCGTGCCGTCGGGACCGAAGACCAGGTCGGTCAGGTAGAGCTTGATCACCTGCGGCTGATCGGCCGGGTTGGTGATCCGGGCCTTCGTCGCGCCCGACGCGCCGGGAGCGATGGAGAAGATGAACCACTGACCCGCGTTGGGATCGTCGGGCTTCGACTCCGTCGGGCTCACACCCACCGACTGGATGTCGCCGGTCGGCGTCTGCGCCCCCGCCGGGAAGGCGAGGAGCACGCACAGCACCGCCGCCCCGAGGGCGGCGGTGCCGATGCGTGTGATGCGAGGAATGCTGAGCATGGGACCTTGCTCCTTGATGGTTGCTGGGCTCCGCGGGCTCTACTGGACCAACGTGAGCGTCATCGTTGCGCTGTAGGCGCCGGTGGCCGAACCGTTCGGGATCTCGAGGGCGAGCGGGTTCGTCGTGGTGTAGGTGCCCGTGTAGGCGACCGACGAGCTCTGGCCGGCGTTCTTCACGAGCTCCCTCGTCGTACCGAAGCTCGATCCGTCGGCTGCGGTGTAGCTGAGCGAGCCGCCGCCGAGGACCTGCACGGTCGAGCGGGTGCCGACGGTCAGCTTGTCCTTGGTGATCGTGCTGCTGTTCGGACCGGAGAAATCGGTGACGGAAGCGGTCACGCTCCAGGGGTTGGCGCCCTGCTTTGCCGACTCGGCCACGACCGTGGCGAAGGAGCCGCTCAGCTGGGATTGGCCGCTGGTGGTGACGAGGGCGATGGAGCCCGGGACCTGCAGGGTCCGGGTGCCGATGTCGGCGCCGGTGATCGTGGCCGTGACCGAGACGTCAGCCGCCTGGGCGGAGACGGTCTGCATCGCCAGGGCGCTGAGAGCGAGGAAGGTTGCGGCAACGGACTTTCGCATGGTGATGCCTCCTGGGGCGGCGAGTGGTCGAGTGACCGTCGTCAGCGTCCGTGACGCGGCGCAATCGGACAATGGCCCGTCGACGCCATTTCCCATCGAGCCATACGCGTCATTTGTGCGCACGTTTCGTAGCTAGACGACCACTGGTTGTGACTAACTACGCATGATCACTGTGCACCCACAAAGCGTGGTGAAAGCCGCGGATCGCGAACAGGCGGGGGATGTCACGGGCTCGGGGGCCCGGCCCGACGCCGCCGGAGACGACGCCGGGCCGTCACCGTTCGGGGGAGAGAGACCACCATGCGCGCGCCCTGGGGCGTACGCCGTTCGGCCCGTACCGAACCGCCCATGTCGTCCACAAGCGTGCGAACGATGTACAAACCGAGCCCCACGCCACCCTCGTCGTGGACCCGCGTGTCGACGGCCTCGCGCTGCACGAACTTCTCGAAGATCGAGTCGAGGTCGGTGGGGAGCCCGATGCCTTCGTCCTCGACCTCCACGAGGACCCGGTCGCGGGCCGTGGACGTGGCCCGGAGGGTCACGACGCCCCCGTTGGGTGAGTACTTGACGGCATTCTCGACGAGGTTGGTCAGGACGTGGTCGAGGGCCTTGCGATCGGCACACGCGTCGAGACCGGCCGGCGCGTCGACCACGAAGGTGTGGCTGGGAGAGATCGCCCCGTGGTGCGCCGCGGTCGCCGCGAGCAAGGGGCGGAGTTCGACGACTTCGTGGGAGATCGACGGCGAGACCCCGGCTTCGAGCTGCGCCCCCAGCAGCAGGCGCTCGACGAGATGCTCGAGGTTCCTCACCTGGAAGCTGATCGTCTCGAGGATCGACCGACGCGACTCGTCCGGCACCTTGTCCCACCGGGTCACCAGGAGATCGGTGAACCCCTTCATGACGGTGAGGGGCGTGCGAAGTTCGTGCCCGGCGATGGCGAGGAACGCCCGCTTGGTCTCCTCGACGCGCGCCGTGCGGGAGCGCACCAACACCAACAACGCCATGATGGCGGCGAACGAGCCCGCGAGCACGACGGCCAGGGCTACGCCCGCGGCGCTCGTGGCCCGCCGTCCTGTCACCGACAACGTCGAGACGGGCCTCGGCATCACGAGCGACCATCCGTCAGGAAGCGTCGCATACGTTGCTTGGAGGGCCACGCCCGCTTCGCCGTGGTAGCGGACGAGACCGGCGTCGCCGCCGTGCGACGCTCGTGTTGCAGGCAGACGGACATCGGCATCGGCATGCCGAATCGAGGGAGGTGCATCGCCCGTGCCATCGAGGACGGTCGACCCTGTTGTCACGACGAAGACCGCATGGCCGAGGGCCGACTGGGCGGCCACGAGGCGGGCCCGCAGGGTGCCGTCCGGCACTCGGCTGTAGCCGACCAGCGCGCCCGTCACGGAGCCCCGCCCATCCTCGAGGGGGGCGGTGAGCGCGACCTGGACGACCCGCAACAGCGGATCCTCGATCAGGTCGGAGGCCCCGTTGCGACCTTCGAGGGCGGCGGCGACGGCGGGGCTCGGTCGCAGCTGGCGGTCGAGGGCGGCGAGCTGCGTGGCCGTGGCGACCACCTGTCCTCGATTGTCGACGACGAGCATCCCGCCATCGAACAGTCCGGTCCCCTGATCGAGCACGGTGCGCGCTCGTGGCAGTTGCGCGCCGCCGCCCGTCCACGGCCCCAATGCGGTGGCCGTCGAGGAGAGTGAGGAGCGAGCGTCGGCGATCCAGCGCGCGATCTGCGAGGCGGTCAACCGGGTTTCAGCCAGCAGCTCCGAGTCATGGGCGCGCACCGAGGGCTCGTCGGCGCGTCGGATCCCGCCGACCGAGGTCGTCCATACCCCCGCCAACGATGCGGCGAGAACGACGAAGACGGCCGGTGCCCGGAGGCGACGAACGGCTTGCATCGCGGAGTCAGGAGATCGACGCGAGCAGCGATGCGACCCGTCCGAACAATGCCTCGGTGTCGAAGGGCTTGGTGATGTACGCGTCGGCGCCGGCGTCGAGTCCGAGCTTCACGTCGTTGGCCGCGGTCTTGGCCGACAGCAGGATGATCGGGATCGCACGCGTCGTCGCATCGGCCTTGACGGCGCGAGTCATGGCCAGCCCGTCCAGCTTCGGCATCATGACGTCCAGGACGATGAGGTCGGGGCGTTGCGCGCGGACCTGCGCCAAGCCCTCCTCGCCGTCCGAGGCCGTGACGACGTTGTAGCCCTCGAGCTCGAGGTTCAGCTTCACGAGCTGCACGAGCAGTGGGTCGTCGTCCACAACGAGCACAGTGGCGGCCGGCATCGCCTCAGGGTACGCGCGAGTCCGGCAGCAGCGTGTACAGCGGGTTGAGCATCACGCGCCGCCCGCGTTCCTCGCGGAGGACGCCATGGAACTCGACCACGCGACCGGGATGGATGCCGCCGATCCCCCGTCGGCCGGTGAACATCGCGACGATCGAGCCGGACCCGTCATCGACGGTCAGCTCGAGCCATGCGCTTTCGGGCCGCGGCACCACGCGGGTGGTCGTCACCTCGCCCACGACCGTGACCCGTTCCCGAGCCGCGATCGTCGCGATCCGAGGGCCCTCAGGGGCGACGGTGGCGATTCGGGCCGCGCGGCGGGCGCGATCGAGCTCGTGGGACGGGGCGCTGCGGGCGAGACGCTTGGAAGGGTCACGCCGCTCGGATTCGTCCGCGCCGTGACGCCCGTTGGTCCCCACGTGGAACGGCACGGAGAGCACCGCCGTGCTCGGTCGCTCCAACAACGACAACTTCAGCGCCAACCCGTTCTGGCCGTGGAGGATGTTGGTCACGCTCTTCAGACCCACGACGAACTCGGGGATGACGACGGTCACCCGGTCGCTCGCCCATCGGGCGTCGAGCCGGTCGAGGTAGCGGTTGACCGGCGCAGTCAGCTCCCGATAGGGCGAGTCGACGATGTCGAGGGGGATCGGGAACCCGAAACGCGCCCAGTCCCGCTCGACCTCCGCGTGGTCGACGCCCTCGTCGGCGATGTGCAGCGCCACGATGTGGTGCGGCGTGAGTGATCGTGCGTATTGCAGTGCCTCGGCGACGCCGCGGTGCACTCGCCCGACCAACACGACGAAGGTGTGGATGCTCGGTTGCGGCGGGAGCTCGTGCGGTTCGATGTGGAGCCCGGCGCCGACCTTCAGATAGTGGCTGTTGATGGCCTTGAACAGCCCGATGACGACCGGCACGATGACGATCGGGACCCAAGCGCCCTTGGTGAACTTCGTGATGGCGACGATCAACATCACGATGAACGTGGCCACCGCACCGACGCTGTTGATGGCGACGCTGCGACGCCAAGCGGGCTCCCGCCGTCGGAGGTGGTGGCGAACCATGCCGCTCTGACTGAGCGTGAAGCTGGTGAAGACGCCGATGGCGTAGAGGGGGATCAGCGCCGTCACGATGCCGCCGAAGATCACGATGAGCGCGCTCGCGGCGATCGCGAGGAACACGATCCCATTCGAGAAGACGAGACGGTCGCCGAGGTGTGCGAACTGTCTCGGGAGGTAGCCGTCCTTGGCGATGATCGATGACAGACGGGGGAAGTCGGCGAACGCGGTGTTTGCCGCGAGCACCAGGATCGCGCAGGTCGAGAGCTGGATGGCCCAGTAGAACGGCGACTCGCCGAACATCGCCCGCGCCATCTGCGAGTTGACCGTCTCCGTGTGGGTGGGGAAGGGATGGAGCTTGCTGGCGAGTACGGAGAGTCCGAGGAAGAGCGAACCGAGGATCAGCGCCATCCACGTGAGCGTCGTTGCCGCGTTGCGCGACTCGGGCCTCCGGAACGCGGGCACGCCATTCGAGATCGCCTCTACTCCGGTGAGCGCGACTGCGCCGGATGAGAACCCTCGCAGCAGGAGGAACAGTGTGAGCGACCCGCCGATCTGGGCGACGTCGTGGGCTCGATGCGGGTCGAAGGGGACCTGGTGGTAGTGGCCGAGGAACACCCGCCAGAGCCCGATGCCGACCATCGCGGTGATCGACACGATGTACACGTAGGTCGGGACGGCGAACGCGCGGCCCGATTCCTTGACGCCGCGCAGGTTCGCCAGCGTCACCACGGCGAGCAGTCCGATGCACATGGGGACGCGGGCCGCTTCGAGGTGGTGGAACGTCGGGATCGAGAGGATGGCGGCCACGCCCGATGAGATGGAGACGGCGACCGTGAGGATGTAGTCGACGAGCAGGGACGCACCCGCGACCAGTGACGGCATCTCTCCGAGGTTCTCGCGGCTGACGATGTAGGACCCGCCGCCGCTGGGGTAGCTGAAGATCGTCTGCCGGTACGACGTCGACACGATCGCCAACAGGAGGGCGACGACGATCGCCAAGGGCACGAGCTTCGACAAGCCGAGGGTCAAGCTGGACGCGCCGACGGCCGTGACGAACAGGATCTCCTCGGTGGCGTACGCCGTGGACGAGATGGCGTCCGACGAGAACGTCGCGAGCGCGATTGACTTCGGAAGCCGCTGGTGGTCGGACTCCGAGTTCGCCAACGGCTGGCCGATCAGCACCCGCTTGGTGAACGTGAGCATGGTCCCAGCGTGCGGAGTCGGGCCGTTAGGGCGTTGCTAAGGCTACCTTCGCGCGCGTCAAGATCTCGTCAAAGTGCAGACGATCGCGACGAACGAACCGTCTCGGGAGCGCCGGCTGGCCGAGACTGTGCCCATGCCCGGCGCCGACCACGTCGTGCGGCGGGCCATCTCCGCCGGGCTGTCTCCCCGACGTCAGCTGCTCGGCGCCGGGGTCGCGCTGGTCGGGCTCGCCGGCCTGACCATCGGTCTCATCCCCTTTCGCGGCGACCTCGCCGTCGAGAGCATCCTCCTCCTCTACCTGCTCGGCGTCGTCGCAACCGCGGCGATCGGCGGCGTCTGGCCGGCGTCGGCTGCCGCCGTGCTCGCGGTGGGCATCGTCAATTGGTTCTTCACGCCGCCGTACCAGACGTTGGCGGTCGCGGACGGAAACCACATCGTGGCGCTCGTCGTGTTCCTGGTCGTCGCCACCGTCGTCGCGCTGTACGTGACCGTCGCCGATCGCTACGCATCAGAGTCGGCGGCGGTGCGCGCGGAGGCTGCCGCGCTGGATCGCACCAACGAACTGCGGACGGCGCTCCTCAATGCCGTCTCGCACGATCTGCGCACGCCCTTGGCATCGATCAAGGCGTCCGTCTCGAGCCTGCGCGCCAACGACGTCGACTGGTCGCCGGAGGAGACCGCCGAGTTCCTCGCGGCGGTCGAGGACGACACCGATCACCTCAACCAGCTCGTCGGCAATCTGCTGGACATGAGCCGCCTCCAGGCCGGCGCACTCGAGCTCACGCGACACGCCGTCGCCCTCGAGGAGGTCGTTGCCAACGCGGTTGCGGGACTCGGCGCCCACGCCTCCAGCGTCACCGTCGACGTCCCCGAGGACCTTCCGCTCGCCCTTGTCGATCCCGGCCTGCTCGAACGCGCGGTCGCCAACATCCTCGCCAACGCCATGCACTGGTCGCCGTCGACGAAGGGGGTCGAGATCCGCGCGATGCTCGCTGCTCCGGACCTCGCGTTGAGGATCGTCGACCACGGCCCGGGGGTGCCGGTCGGCGCCCGCGAGCGCATCTTCCGCCCGTTCCAACGGCTCGGCGACCACGGAGGCGGTGGCGTCGGACTCGGGCTCGCCATCGCCAGCGGCTTCATCGAGGCGATGGAGGGCGAGCTCGTCGTCGAGGACACACCCGGCGGCGGCGCCACCTTCTGCATCCTCCTGGCCGCAGCGGTGCCGTGACGAAGATCCTCATCGTCGACGACGAACCCCAGATCGTCCGTGCGCTCGTCACCAACCTGAAGGTCCGCGGCTACGAGGTGGAGACGGCGACCACCGGGGAGGAGGCCGTCGGGCTCGCGGCCACCAGCCAACCGGACCTGCTCATCGTCGATCTCGGCCTCCCGGGAATCGGCGGCATCGAGGTGATCGAAGCGGTGCGGGCGTGGAGCACCGTCCCCATCCTCGTCCTGTCGGTCCGAGACGCCGAACGGGCGAAGGTCGAGGCGCTCGATGCCGGCGCGGACGATTATGTCACCAAGCCGTTCGGCATCGAAGAGCTGCTCGCCCGTGTTCGGGCGGCGACTCGGCGAACCACACCGGCGCAAGAGGAGCCGGCAGTGACGACCGCCGACTTCACCGTCGACCTCGCCGCCCGCCAGGTTCGAAACGCCTCAGGTCAGGTCAAGCTCACACCCACGGAGTGGCACGTCATCGAGACGCTCGCACGTCACCACGATAAGCTGATCACGCAGCGCGAGTTGCTCCAGCAGGTCTGGGGCCCCGGCTACGAGACCGAGACGAACTACCTCCGCGTCTACATGGCCCAGCTCCGCCGGAAGCTCGAACCCGATCCGTCCCAGCCCAGGTCGCTCATCACCGAAGCCGGGCTCGGGTATCGCCTCCGCACCCCTTCGGGACGATGATCGGCTCTGCGCGAGGCGGACTCGAGGTCGTCCTCAGCGACCCAGCAGCACGAAGGCCAGGACCGCGCCGAGGACGACGAGCAGCAGGATCAACCGGGTCGCCCACACGCCGCCGCGGCTGAGGGGTGCGTCGTCGTCGCTCATGGTTGCCCGTCCTACCCCGCCACCCTCACGGGCGGAACGGGCACGGGCGGGGATCGCCCCCGACCGCTTGGTGGGTGAGCTCGGCGACGTACCACCGCCGGAAGTGCCGAAGCTCGGAGGCGAACCGTGCGTCGCCGGTCTCGTCCCGCCGCGTGAGGGTCTCGCTGAGGTCGACGACGTCGAGGAACTCGCGTGCCGCCGACGGTGTCGCCCCCGAGATCGGGAAGCACAGCGTGAGGACGTCGTCCCCGGCATCGACGCGACGTCGGGCTTCTTCGAGGGAGATCCTGCGGGCCCGGGCGCTGCTTCGCAGCGATTCGGTCAGGCGGCGGACGAGGCGGTCGTTGCGGGAGGACCAGTCGGCCGCCAGGAGCTGCATCTCCCGCAGGAGCGCCTCGAGGTGGGCCTCGCTGGCGAGGTAGAGCCGGATGGGGACGTCGATGAGGACGGCCTCGTCGAGCGGCTTCGTACCGGGGGGATCGCCAGGCTCATCAGCTTCGACGGGCGGCGAACGACGCGAAGCGAGCGGCTCGCGGTTGTCGGAAGCAACGAGCTCCGCCCACACGACCTTCCCGGGCCGGTCCTCGACGTCGGCGGGATCGACGCCCCAGGCCTGGGTGAGCTGCGTGACGATGGCCAGACCCCGACCCGTCTCGCGGTCGCGCTCGTCGTCGACGAGGGCGGCGCGGGCGGCGGCGACCGAATGCAGGCCCGGGAGCAAGGGGGCGAGTCGGTCGGTGACCTCGATGCGCGCCGCCGTGGGTGAGACCGTCAGCTCCACGCAGATCGGACCGCCGGCGTGGAGGAGGGCGTTGGTCACGAGCTCGGAGAGGCACAGCAGCACGTCTCCAGCGAGGTCTTCGTCGCAGCCGGCGCGGGCGCACGCGGCCTTCGCCACCTCGCGGGCCGCCGGGGGGTCCTCGGCGGTCCCGGCGAGGGGCAGCACGACGTGGATCGGGTCCATCGGTGGACGAGTTTCGCCCGGAACGCGCCGGGCTTCGCTGAAGATCCGCTGAAGAGTGCGCCGCGGAGGCACCGACGGCGTGGCGAAGGCCACCGCCGCGTCGGGGGAATGGCGGTGGCCCCGGCGCGCGGCGCCTGGCAGGGTTGGGGCATGTCCGCGCGAGTTGTCGCCGTCAGCCGCAGCGCCGCCCACACCATGGCCAAGCCGAACGTCGACACCATCACGCTGCTCGCCGGACTCGGGGTCGATGGCGACGTCCACTGCGGCGTCACCGTGAAGCACCGCTCGCGCGTCGCCCGTGACCCCTCCCAACCGAACCTCCGGCAGGTCCACCTCGTGCACGCCGAGCTCCACGACGAGCTGACGCGGTCGGGGTTCGCGGTGACGGCCGGCGTCATGGGCGAGAACATCACCACGCGGGGCATCGACCTGTTGGACCTCCCGGTCGGCGCTCGCCTGCGACTCGGGTCGTCCGCCGTCGTCGAGATCACCGGGCTCAGGAACCCGTGCGGGCAGCTCGACGGCATCGAGCCGGGGTTGCGGTCGGCGACGATCGAACGCGACGGCGGCGAGATCGTCCGGCGGAAGGCGGGCATCATGGGGATCGTCGTCACCGGGGGCGAGGTGCGTCCTGGCGACCCGATCGACGTGGAGCTGCCCGCCCTGCCACACCGGCCGCTCGAAGTGGTCTAATCCGTCGGGGCAGTCGCCTCGTCCGAGGTGCGGTGCTCGACGAAGGACCCGGGGGCGGCGTCGCGGTCCTCGGAGCGGGCGTCGGAATCCTCTAGGATCACCCTCGCCTGGGTTTGCGGATCCGCGCTCCCGACGGTGGCCTCCTCGGCGAGGAGGTCGGCGGCGCGGCGGGCGACTCGCGGGTCGTTGGCATCGGCATCGGCATCGGCCATGGGGGGATCGTTCCCCTTCGTCGCCCGCCGTACCCCCCACGGGCATCATCGGCGCCGGTCGGGGCGTCGGGCGGAATTCCACGAAGTCGCGGGCGCGACGGCGTACCGTGCACGGCATGGGAAGCAAGATTCCGCCGAAGGGCAACGAGAAGAAGGTCGGCAAGTCGCTCAAGGAGAAGCGGGCGGCGAAGCAGGCGAAGAAGGCGAAGTAGCCGCTACTCCGGCGGCAGCTCGGCCAGCACCGCATGGGTGTCGGCGCCGAGCGGGCGGCCCAGCCAGCGGATCGAACCCGGCGTCTCGCTGAGGCGGGCGACCGGCGCCTGCGTCTTGATGCCATCGCGCTCCACGAGGATCTCGCGGTCGACGACATGGGGATCGTCGACGATGTCCGTCATGGCGAGGACCGGTGCAATGGCCGCGTCGGCGTCGAGGAAGGCCTGGATGACGTCGCCGGCGGTCCGTTCGGCGACGAAGGCGACGACGGCGGCATCGACCCTGGCGCGCTCGGCGACCCGTCCAGCGCTCGTGTGGAGCCCCTCGTCGGCGCCGAGTCCGACGAGGTCGAGGACGCGCCTGGCGACCGGCTCGGACGACGTGCTGATGGCGACCCACTGTCCGTCCTTCGTGCGGTAGGTGCCGCGGGGGACCGAGTAGGGGATGCCGCTGCCGAGGCGGGGTTGGTCATACCCGAGGCGGGCGGCCGCAGCCGGGAGCGGGCCCATCAGCTGGAGCATCGACTCGAGGAGGTTGACGTCGACGACCTGGCCCCTCCTGCTGTGGAGCGCGACCATCGTGGCGTAGGCGGCGACCAGCGCTGTCACCTCGTCGGTCAGGGCGATCGGCGGGAGCAGGGGGGGTCCATCGGGGTCGCCGTTGAGGCCGGCGAAGCCGCTCATGGCCTCGGCGAGGGTGGCGAAGCCGGGGCGCTGGGCGTAGGGGCCGGTCTGGCCGAAGCCCGTGACGCGGGTGATCACGAGCTTCGGATTCTGCGCATGGAGCTCGGCCGGACCCAGACCGAGGCGTTCAAGGGTGCCGGGACGGAAGTTCTCGATGAGGACGTCGGCGGTGGCGGCGAGGCGCAGGAGGTCGCGTCGGCCTTCGGGTTCCTTGAGGTCGAGGACGATCGTGCGCTTGTTGCGGCCGATGAGCTTCCACCAGAGGGTGACGTCGTCGGTGGGGTCTCGCCAGCCGAGCGAGCGGGTCCCGTCCCCCCGCCCGTCGGGGCGCTCGACCTTGATGACGTCAGCGCCGAAGTCACCGAGGTGTCGGGCCGCGCCCGGGCCGGCCACGACGGTGGCCAGGTCGATGACCCGGATGTCGTGCAGCGGCCCTCGAGGCGTCGTGTCGACCATCGTCCGCGGAGGACGCTAGCGGCGGCGCAGGCGGGGCTCTTCGGCGTCGTGGCTGCGTCGACCGACGCGACCTACAAGCCGAGGAGCTTCTGCTTCTGCATCGCGAACTCCTCGTCGGTGAGGATCCCCTGGTCCCGCAGCTCGGCGAGCTTGCGGAGCTGGTCGGCCACGTCCACCGGTGACGCGGTAGCAGCCGGCGTGGCCGCAGCCGGCGCAGCATCGAACGCCGGACCGGAGTGCTGCAGGTACTGGGTCTGGGTCAGCACCTGCTTCTTGGCCCGCGCTTCGGACACCGCGGCGTTCAGCAGGTCCCGCACCGTGAACGGGTCCTCGATGTTGTCCAGCAGCAGCTCGCTCCCGGAGTGGCCCGGATACTGCGCCGAGTCGATCATGACTGCCACGTCGCCGATGTTCTTCGGCCGCTGCATCAGGTTCTGGCGAACGTCCACGTCGAGCACCGCCCACAACGGAACCTGCTCCGACACCGACGACATCAACCCCGACTCGACGTAGATCTTGTCCTTGGTGATGCGATACCGGACGGTCGACACCCCGATCGCCGCCGTCCCCGCCGACTTCTTCTCGCCGACCCATACCGTGTTCGGATCGTTCGCCGCCGCGGCCGCTTGCTTCGCCTGCTGCTCGGCCAGCGCCTGCTTCCCCTTCTCGGCGAGCTCCTTGCCCTGGTCCGCGACCTGCTTCAACTTGTCCCGCCAACCGCCACCGCCAGGCGCCGGCGGGGGAGGCGGCGGTGGCGCCCCGTCGGGCGACGGCACGGGTTCGTCGGTGCCCGTCACCCCCGCATCCGACACGTGCGCCGTCCACGCCGAGCCGTCCCAGTACCGGACCTCGTGCCGACCGAACGGGTCGGGTTGCCATCCCGCGGGTTCGCTCATGGCCGCCGATCGTGGCTCACGCGACCGCTGCCCGGGAGCGGAACCAGATCTCCGCCGCCACCCGCGCGAACAGGAGCCCCGCCGCCAGTGCCAGCATCGGATCGACGGCGGGGGGCGCCGAAGCGGCCTCGCTCCCCGCGACGGGGTGCAGCTCGAAGGGCTGCACATGGCTCTGCTGCAACGTGATGCGCCGGGGCGTCACGATCCTCGCCGCCGCACGGCGGGCGGTGCGCGGCGTGGACCGTCGCGCCGCCGGCGGCACGGGGCGGCTCGATCCGGCCGACGCCGCCACGACCACCGGCGGCGCCGTCGCCCCGACCCCACCCGCAGCACGACCGCCGGGCGACGAAGGGGCCGCGACGACACCCCTGTCGGGCGCCTCCGGGGCGAAATCGTCATCGAGGATCGTCAGGCGCTCCGACGTTTCCATCCCCGAGGACGTCTCGAGATGGAGCACCACGTGCTCGGTCGGCTCGACGACATCGTCGTCACGCACGGCGACCATGAACAACGACGATCGCACGCCCACGTCGAAGACCAACGTTCCCGATGCCTGCGCGAAGTCCTCGCCGGCCCGCGCGCCGGCCTCCTCGGTCCGGTAGTTGACGACCATCCGCGAGACCGGCAGGTCCACCCGCTCGACGATCACCCGGACGAGCCCCACGTCCTCCACCACCTGCGGCTGGGGCTCGGCGAAGCGGAACTGCCCTGAGTCGGCAGTGGCTGCAGCCGGCGAGGCGCCACCGCCGGCGGCGCCCGCAACGGCGACGGCCAGTACCACGAGCCCGAGGAACGCCGAGGCGCGGCCGCACCGCATCACGAGACCACCGACCCCATCATTCGACGTCGCCCACCCCACCTCCTCCAAAACCCGGCCTGCACGATCGTGCAGGCTGCAGGCGTGGACCTCGACGCACGCGCCACCCTCGATGCCGATCCCGACGCCGTCCTCAGCGCCCTCGCCGACCTCTCGACGTACCCACACTGGCTCACGATCGTGGCGTCGGCGATCGTCGAGCCGGACGTCGACGACGCGTGGTCCGTCGAGCTCGCCGGCCGCATCGGACCGTTCACGAGGAGAAAGCGCGTGCGGATGGTCCGCACCGAGCTCGACCCCGCAGCGCGCGCCGTCCGCTTCGAGCGCCGAGAACAGGACGGGCGCACCCACAACGAGTGGGTCCTCGCCGGCACGACGACCCCAGCCGCCGACCTCCACATCCACCTCCACTACGGAGGGGGCCGCCAGCTCCCGGGGGCGGACTTCCTCCTGCGCCAGGAGGTCCGCAGCGCCGGAACGAAGCTCCAGGCCTTCCTCGACGCCGCCAAGCGCTAGCAGGGTGCGCCCTCGTTTCTGGGCGGGATCAACCACCGCACCGGTCGTTCAACCCGCCCAGAAACAGCGGGGACCGTCGCTCGCCGCCAAGCCCTAGGAAGCGGCCTCTGTCATGTGTGAGACCCAGGTGGCGTACATGCCGGCGTAGATCCCCCCCTGGGCCACGAGCTCGTCGTGGGACCCGAGCTCGACGATGCGCCCGTCGTTGACCACGGCGATCCGATCGGCCCGCATGGCCGTCGACAAGCGGTGGGCGATGATGATCGCCGTCCGACCCTCGAGCACGTTGTCGAGCGCCCGCTCGATCGTCGCCTCGGAACGGAGATCGAGCGACGACGTGGCCTCGTCGAGGATGAGCACCCGCGGCGAGGCGAGGAAGGCGCGGGCCAGCGCCAGCAGCTGGCGCTCGCCGGACGACAGCGACGAACCGCGCTCGTAGACCGGCGCATCCAGCCCGCCGGGCAACCGGTCGACGAGCTCGTCGAGCCCGACGGCGCGGCACGCCTCCATCAGCTCATCGTCGCTCGCGTCCGGTCGAGCGAACGAGATGTTGTCGCGCAGCGAGCCGCCGAAGAGGAAGGGCTCCTGGGGCACGACGCCGAGCTGTCGGCGCAGCGAACGCAGGGTCACGTCGCGCAGGTCGTAGCCATCGACCAGGACCCGCCCGCGAGTCGGGTCGTAGAAGCGGGTGACGAGCTTGGCGATCGTGGACTTGCCGGCGCCGGTCGTGCCCACCAACGAGAACGTCTCGCCGGCGGCGATGGTGAGGTCGAGGTCCTGGAGCACCGGCCGACCTTCGACGTAACCGAACTCGACGTCCTCGAACCGGATCTCGCCGTCGATCGCAGGGAGCTCGACGGCATCGACCTTCTCGAGCACCGTCGGGTCGGTGTCGAGCAGGTCGCGGATCTTCGCGACCGCCGCCTGACCCGACTGGTAGGTGTTGTAGAGCTGGACGAGTTGCTGGATCGGGGCGAAGAACGCCGACACGTACAGCACGAAGGCGATGAGCTGGCCCGGCTGCAGCGTGCCCTCGAACACCATCCGCCCACCGATCAGCAGGACGAGTGCCTGCGCAGCCGTGCCGACGGCTTCGGTGCCCGGCCCGTAGACGGCGGCGACGCGAGCGGCGCCTTCGTTGGCGACCTTGTGGTCCCCGACGATGTTGCGGTGCTTCACCTCGTTGTAGCGCTGGCGGTTGTAGGCGGCGACGATGCGGATGCCGGAGAGGCTCTCCTGCAGATCGGCCATCACGTCGGCGATCCGCTCCCGTACGCGCTCGTAGCCCTTCTCCGAGCGGTTGCGAAACCACAGCGTCATCGCCGTCATCACCGGCACGATGACCAACGTGACGATCAGCGCCAGGTGGACGTTCATGGAGAACAGGACCGTGATCACGTAGAAGAGCGTGAAGACCTGGACGATCAGGTTGATGATGCCGTCGCCGAGGAGCTCGGAGAGCGCCTCGATGTCCGACGTCATGCGGGTCATGATCCGGCCCGCCTTCTCGTCGGTGAAGAAGTCCAGCGAGAGCCGCTGGATGTGCGAGAACACCCGCACCCGCAGCGACTCCATCAGCCGCTGGCCGAGGCGGCCCGTCCACGACACGCGCACGCCGGACGTGAGCCCGTTGAGCAGGATCGACCCGAGGTACATCGCCGCCATGATCTTCACGACGCCGAAGTCGCCGGCGAGCATGCCCTTGTCGATCGCTCGTTGCGTGAGCTGCGGACCGATCTGCAGTGTGACCGTCTCGACGAACACCAGCGCGATGCCGATGGCCAGCGCCCACCAGTGCG
>DATLED010000038.1:0-14726 GCA_035525495.1 Acidimicrobiales bacterium
GCGGACCTCCTGCATGTCCACCTCGGAGACGACGTCGAAGCTCGGCATGGTCTGAGGCTATCCTCGGCGCTTCCCAGGGTCGGTGCCCGAGTGGCCAAAGGGAGCAGACTGTAAATCTGCCGGCTCAGCCTTCGATGGTTCGAATCCATCCCGGCCCACGGTGCTGCTGAGCAGCAACTTTGTGAAACGGCCCTCCTGTCCACGCCGGACGGGAGGGCCGAATTGCTAACGGTTTGCTAACAAGCTGCGCCGAGCGAGTTGGGAGCCCGACTCGGATCGACGGCAGCTGCATGAGCGAGATGGCGGACGCGCCTTAATTCCACAGGTGTGATTACAGGCCAGGAGCGCTTGAAGGTTCAATCCGCTGCCGACAATGCAAGACCTTCTTGCAATGCCCGGGACCAAATGAAGGACGATGGCCATGTAACCTTCATTCTGTGGACATCACACGCCTGCAGCGCAGCCCGATCGGGACATTGGTTCCCATCCGAGGAGTCGACGCGCGAACGCTGCGGGAGTTTCAGCACTTTGCCTACTTGCCGGACCCCCTCCCGACCGAGGTCGCCCTCGAGCAGGGCACGTGGCGGATGGTTGCCGAAGCGTCCAGCAGCCTGGGGCAGCTCCGACAGGTATGCGACCAGCTGCCGAACCCGCGGCTCCTGATCACACCAGCCCTTGCCAAGGAGGCCCAGGCAACATCGGCCCTCGAGGGCACATACGGCACCTTGCCGGACGTGCTCGAGGCCCGGCTCCCGGGCTTCGAACCGCGGACGCCAGAGATCCGGGAGATCCGCGGATACGAAAAGATGGCCTCACACGGCTTTGAGTCGGTTACAGACCGCGAGATCACCATCGGTCTGCTGTGCGATCTCCAGAAGATCCTTGCGCATGCGTCCCGGCACCCTTCCAAGGATCCCGGCCAAGTCCGCAAGGACCAAGTCGTCATCGGGGCTGAGGACGCCCCGGTCGAGGACTCCCGGTTCGTCCCGCCGCCGCCCGGAGATCAACTGGCAGCGGGGCTTCAGGCCTGGCAGCAATGGGTGACGACCGATCACGATCTGCCGATCGTGGTCCGAGCTGCAATGGCTCACTACCAATTCGAGACTCTTCACCCGTTCAACGATGGCAACGGCCGCGTTGGGCGGCTCGTGATCCTCCTCCAGCTCCTGCGAGAGGGAACGCTTGAAGCAGCCTCCCTGACGATCTCTCCGTGGTTCTTGAAGCGGCGCCGCGAGTATCAGGATGCGCTGTTCGACTTGAGCTGCACCGGTGAGTGGGATCCGTGGATCAGGTTCTTCTGCCGAGCCCTGATGGATCAGTGCGGGCAGCACGTTGAGGTTGCAAAGCAGCTACTCACCTGGTTGAGCGGCGTCCGACATCAACTGGTCGAGAGGCGATGGACCGGGCTTATCGCCAACCTGACCGAGAAGCTCATCGAGTGGCCGATCGTGACCAACGTTTGGGTTCAACAGGAGCACGGGGTCAAGGCACCGACGGCACAAAGCGCGATCGATCGATTGGTCGAGATCGGGGTCCTCAAGGAGCTCACCGGTCGCAACTACAGGCGTGTGTATGGAGCCACTGCCGTCATGAACCTCGTCGAGAGCCTCTAAGCCCACTGCACACGCCAGCATCACTTGGTTCCAGCGGGTGCTCGCCAGCCATGTGGCGGAGTAGTCGCTCTCGTCGGTCGAACCGACGATGAGACGGGCGACCCGGGCGGCAGTCTCCTCCTCCAGCGCAGGCAGCACGTGGCTGTAGGTGTCGAGCGTGATCCCGATGGTCGAGTGGCCCAGGCGCTCAGCGACGATCTTGGCGTGGGCGCCCGACGACAAGGCCATCGTGGCGTAGGTATGTCGCAAGTCGTGGACGCGGATCTTCGGTAGCCCTGCGGCCTTCGAGAGTTCCCCGAACTGCCGTGTCACGCTGTCCGGCCGCACGGGCGATCCATCCTCTCGGCAGAACACCAGATCGAGCTCGTCCCGCCGGCCCCACCGAACCCGCTCCTCGAGCTGCAACCGTCGGTGGCGGCGGAGCACTGCCATCGTCACCGGGTCCAACGTTAGGGACCGCCGGCTCTTTGCCGTCTTCGGTGGGGCGAACACGAGCTGACCGTCCCACGACCCGAGCCCCAGCTACAGCCAACAATTCGGCGGTTGCCGTCACGCGCCGAAACGGCCGATCCGGGACTGTAAATCTGCCGGCTCAGCCTTCGATGGTTCGAATCCATCCCGGCCCACGGACGTAGTGAGCAGCACCTTTGCAAGATCGCCCTCCCGTCCCGGCCGGACGGGAGGGCGAAATTGTGAACGGATTGCCAACAAGGCCGTTGCCGACGACGCTCTTCCGGAGGGACAGGGCCGAGTTCTCTCGAACCGATGGGCCTCGAGCCGACGGGCGCGGCCATGGCCATCGCGTCCGAAGATCGTGAGGGCGTGCCCCGGTCGACGCGGCCGATCTCAGCTAGCCGTCCAGCTGCCGGTACGGTTGGCACTGTCGTGAAGACGTTCCTGGTCGTGCTCCTCGTGGTGCTCGTCGCCGTGACGGGCCTTCCCATCCCGATGGCGATGGGCATGGGCGGCATGGCCGCGTGCCAGGACTGCGGCCCGGCCGTCTTCGTCGGCGCGTGCGCCCTTGCGGTCCTCGCCGCCGCAGCCAGTTTGGCCCTGGTGCTGCTCGCCACCCGCGTCCGCTCCGGGCGAGACGCCGTGCCCCTGCTGCTGCACAGCTTCCTCCTCGAACGACCGCCCCGGCCGGCCTGAGCGCGCTCGCGCGCGCCCAAAATCGGGAGCGCACCGCGCCCCAACCAGCCCCGCGCCGGCTCTGCCGGCGCATCGCGATCAATCTTCGAGGAGTCGAACACCCGTGGAGTTGCTGTTCACCGCGCTGCCGCTTGTCGGCTGTGCGGCCATGAGCCTGTGGTGCCACCGCAGGATGTCCAAAGGAAACTGCGCGCCCAACCCCAAGTCCGCCAAGATCGCCACCCTTCGCGCCGAAGTGGAAACGCTGCGGGCCGAACGGACCGTCGGAGGCCGGAGGTGAGTCTCTGGGCCGTGCTGTTGACGGGCTTGTTCGCGGGCGGCGCCTCGTGCGCCGCGGTGCAGGGCGGGCTGCTCGCCGGGACGCTCGCCCGTCGCCGGCCGGAGGCCGCGCTCGCAACCGTCGGCATCCGGCCACGCCAGACGACGAAACCGCCGCCCCCTTCGCCCCGCGAGGACCTGGCGCCGGTCGGTGCCTTCTTGGCCGGCAAGCTGGCGTCCCACGCGCTGCTCGGCGCGGCGCTCGGCCTGCTCGGTGACGCCGTCCAGATCGGGCCGAGCGTCCGCGCCTACATGCAGATCGCGGCGGGCATCGCCATGGTCGCGCTGGCGCTCGACCTCCTCGGCGTCGCCGCCGTGCGAGGGCTCGTGCCTTCGCCGCCCAAGGCGTGGACCCGCCTCGTCCGCCGAAGCGGACGTCGGGAAGGGAGTCTCGGGCCGGCCCTGCTCGGCGTCACGACGATCCTCATCCCGTGCGGCGTGACCCTCAGCATGATGTTCCTCGCCGTGGCGTCGGGCTCCGCCCTCTCTGGTGCCGCCATCATGGCGACCTTCGTGCTCGGCACCGCGCCGCTGTTCGCCGCCATCGGCTATGCGGCGAAGCGGTCCGCCAACGCGATGCGCGGCCGCCTCGGCGTGCTCGCCGGCGTGGCCGTCCTCGTCGCCGGGCTCATGGCCATCAACGCCGGTCTCGCGCTCAACGGGTCCTCGTTCACCCTCGCCGGGATGTGGCAAGGCGTCGCCAGGGGAGGCGGTGGCGCGCCCGTCGCCGCTCCGCCGGTGGCCGCCGACGGCGTCCAACGCATCGTCATCGAGGTCAGCGACACGAGCTACTCGCCGTCGAACGTCACGGCGCGCGCAGGTGTGCCCACCGAGGTGACCTTGCGTACGAACAACACCGAGGGCTGCACCCGCTCGATCGTCATGAGCGACTTCGGCGTACAGAAGGTGCTGCCCGCCACGGGCGACACCGTCATCGACCTCGGCGAGCTCGAGCCGGGCACCTACCGCTACACGTGCGGGATGGGCATGTACAGCGGATCCATCAAGGTCGTCGCCTGATGGCCGCCGAAGCAGTCACCTTCACCGTCACGGGAATGCACTGCGCGAGCTGCGGCATGTTCATCGACGAGACCCTCGAGGACCTCGCCGGCGTCGAACAAGCCGACACCGACGCTCGCCGAGGCCGCACCACCGTGCGCGCCGACCTCGGGGTCACGTCCGTCGGCGAGATCGTCGCAGCCATCGGCGAGGCGGGCTACGCCGCGGTCCCAAAGCACTCATGACGTGCCGTTGTTGACACCGGCCGGTGGCTGGGGCTCGCCGCGGCGCTCGACGACCTCTCACCTACGCCCAAGTCCACTCACAGACAGAAAGACAAAGGAACCCATGGACAACCTCTTCTACCTGGTTGGACCGCTCGGCTGCGCCGTGATGATGGCGGCCTGCATGGCGATGATGGCCAGAGGTATGCGTCGAGACGGCCCGGCCGAACAGGGCGACACCGGTGACCACGACGAGATCGCCGCCCTCCGCGCACAGGTCGCCGAGCTCCGCGCCGAGCGGGCAGAGCAGGCGACTCCCATCGATGGCTAGCGCGATGATGGCCGCAGCCGGCCTCGTCACTGCGGTGCTGTCGTTGGCCGCGTGCGGCTCCGACCGTGATCAGCAGTCTTCGACACCTCTTGGATCCGACGACCCTGGTGTCGCGCACGTGCACGGGCTCGGCATCGATCCGGCGGATGGCGCCCTCTACGCCGCGACCCACACCGGCATCTTCGTCCTGCCCGCCGAAGGCGAGGCGACCAGACTCGCCGACCGTTACCAGGACACGATGGGGTTCACCGTCGTGGGCCCGCGTCACTTCCTCGGCAGCGGACACCCCGACCAACAGGACAAGGTGCTCCACCAAGAGGGAACGCCGCCGCTGTTGGGGCTCATCGAGAGCACCGACGCCGGCGAGACCTGGCAGAAGCAGTCGCTCTTCGGCGAGGCCGACTTCCACTCGCTGGTCGCGATCCACGGTCGGGTGTACGGCTACGAGGCGACCGGGAGCCGATTTCTCGTCAGTACCGACATGAAGACGTGGGAGAGGCGGAGCGAAGGGATCACGCTCGGGGGCTTTGCCGTCAGTCCGAGCGACCCCGAGTTGGTCGTCGCCACCGGCCAGACCGGGGCTGTCCGTTCGAACGACGGTGGTCGGACGTTCGCTCCCCTCGCTGACGCACCACCCCTGGCGCTCGTCGCCTGGGACACAGCTCGAGGCCTGTGGGGCGTCGCCGCCGACCGCGCCGTGTTCGCGGCGACCACACCCGCCGGCCCATGGTCGGACAAGGGCACCCTGCCGGGTGAGCCGGAGGCGTTTCTCATTGCAGATTCCGATCTCTACGCCGCCGTCATGACGTCCGACGGGCGAACGGCCATCTACCGCTCCAGCGACGACGCGGCCACATGGCAGCTCCGATATCGGGACCCGGACTGACGCAACGGCCCAGATCGCTCGCGATGGTTGGTGGCTGCCGCTGGGCGGCCATATCGAGACGGGCGGGGGACCGTCCGTAGCATCGATGAATGTCGATGTGCTTCTCTGGCTGACGAGCTCGGAGGTCGCGGTGGACGTGAACCGATCCAAGCGTGTTGCGGCCCAGCGCTCGAGGTCGATCCGGGCCGGCTACGGCTACTCTCGATCATCTCGAGGTCGGCCGGAGCCTGCGCGTCCTACCATTTCGTCGGCGTCTGATCGTGGCAACCACGCGCCGACCATCGCCCGCGCGCCAGGCGCTCCGCCAACCACGCGTGCGGCGGCTTTTCTTCGCGCGCACGATCTCCCAGTGGGGTGACACGTTCAACGCGGTCGCCCTCGTCGTCGCCGTGTTTCGCCTCACCGGCTCGGGTCTCCAGGTCGCGATCACGGTTGCGTTCGAGGTCGTGCCGGTGCTGCTGCTCGGTTTCGTCGCGGGAGCCGTCGTCGATCGGTACCCCCGCCAACGAGTCATGGTCGCCGCCGACATCGGCCGCGCCGCCGTGGCGGTCGCCCTCGTGATCGGCCACCAGCGCGTTGGCGCCCTCTACGGGGCCGCGTTCGCGTTCGCCTGCTTCAGCGTCTTCTTCAACCCCGCGGCGTCCTCGCTGCTCCCGGCGCTGGTCGACGACGAGGCCGACGTCGTCGGCGCGAATTCGGCCATCTGGTCCGCTGCCGTCCTGTCTCAGATCGTCCTGGCTCCGGTCGCCGGGGCTCTCGTCGCCTTCGCCGGCGCCGGCCCCGCCTTCGCCATCAACGCCCTGTCTTTCGTTGTTTCCGCAGTGCTCCTCAGCGGGCTCCACGTCCCGGCCGTCGCCCGTCCTCTGGCCGCCCGCCGCCTCACCGAGATCACCGAGGGCCTTCGAGCAGTGCGCTCGAGCCGGCTGCTCTCGACCCTCGCCTGGGTCCAGCTCCTCGCCGCGCTGTCGGCAGGCGCTACCTCTGCGCTTCTCCTGGTGCTCGCCGAGGACCATCTCGATGTCGGCGCCAGCCGCTTTGGATGGCTCATCGGCGCCATTGGCATCGGCGCCGGCTTCGGGCCCGTCCTGCTCGGCCGATTCGTCGACGATGTCCGGCGCCCGCGTTTCCTGTTCGGGCCCTACCTCTTGCGGGGTGTCGTCGATTGGGTCCTTGCCGCCTCTAGCTCGTTCGGCGTCGCCGTCGGCGCGCTCGCCGCCTACGGCGTCGGCACGAGCGTCGGCAACGTGACCTATCAATCGACGATCCAGGCCCTCGTGCCCGACCGGCTCCGAGGCCGGGTCTTCACCTTCTACGACGTCGAGTGGCAGACAGCTCGACTCGCCAGCATCGCCGGCGGCGGCCTCCTCGCCGACCGCGTCGGCATCCGCGCCGTCTACTTCATCGGCGGGGCCCTCCTGCTGGTCGCCGGGGGAATCGGTCTCGCCCGCCGTGGTGTGCCAGGGCGTCTGTGAACCTCGCGGGCTGAGACCTTGACCTTCGACCCAGATCGAGGCTTTACGCTTCGGAGCGTGAGTACATACACCATCGGGGAGGTCGCCGGCCGGAGCGGCTTCACCGCCTCGGCCCTGCGCTACTACGAAGGCATCGGGCTCGTCTCGCCGCCGAGGCGAACGGACGCCGGCTACCGCCTCTACGACGACGACAGCCTGGCGCGGCTGGCATTCGTCTCCCGCGCCAAGCACCTCGGCTGCAGCCTCGAGGAGATCACGGATCTGGTCGCCGTGTGGGACGGAACGTGCGAGCCTGTCCAGCGCCGCTTCCACGACCTCATCACCGCCAAGCTGGCCGAGACCGAGCGCCAGATCGCCGAGCTGACCGCACTCCACTCGCAGCTCGCGGGCGCTGCGGCACAACTCGCGGGCCCCGTCGTTGACGGCCTGTGCGACGGCGAATGCGCCTGCATGACGGCGGGCCAGGCAACGCTCATCAACCCACCAACGCGGCGAGCGAGGGCCGCGGTGCGATGACCACCGCCCGGACTCGCGGACGCACCTTCAGCACAATCGGCATCGGCGTCGTTGCCTGCGCCGCCTGCTGTGCCGGCCCCGTGATCGCCATCCTCGGAGGGATCACCATCGCCGGCATCGCCGGCACCGTCGCTTCGGCGCCAGCGCGCTCATCGCCTCCATCGTCATGGCCACGGTCGTGGTGACCGGGCGCCGTCGCCGACAGACCGCATGCCCCGTCGACGTCGCAGACTCGATTCCGGTGGATCCGCCGCGGCGGCGTGAGACCGTCCGGTGAAGCAGAACGCAGCGAGGATAGGTCACGACTGAACGAGAGAACGCCGATGAAGCTCATTCCCATCGACGACGACACCGCTCCCATCGCTTGCACCATCACGACCGACGAGATTCCCGCCCGCGTCGAACTCATCGAACGCATGCGTGCCAACTTGGACCGCCTCGATCGGACGGAGCACGGTCTGCTCCTGCACTTCCCGGTACAAGACGACATCGAGGCTGACCTCGAGCGGTTCGCCATCGATGAGAAGCGCTGCTGCGAGTTCTGGGGGTTCGAGGTCCTTCTCGGCGACGACCTGACGCTTCGGTGGGACGCGCCGCCGACCGCCGCAGCACTGATCGACCGCCTCGAGGCCTTCTTCCGGGGAGACGAACCCGCGCTCGATCTCGCCGGCTTGTTGTAGAGACTCGTCGACAGAGCAGCCCGCGACGCCCAAGGTCGAACCGGGCGAAGTCGAGATCGGCGCGCCTCGTCGGCCGCTGCTGAGTTCCGGCTCGACCTCTGGTGGAATACCCCCCCAGGGTATAGGGTTGGGAGAGTCGAAGGAGGCGGGAGATGAACGGATTCACGCTGACGAAGGACGATCTGCTCGAGCGGCTGCGCCGCAGCGAGGGCCGAGCCCGAGGGGTCACGGGGATGGTCGAGGAAGACCGGTACGCGACCGCACCATCAAGAGCTGAGGCGCACTCCACGTCGTCTACCGACCAAGGCGGCCACGCCACGGGCCACGGCGACCACATCGGCATGTTTCGCCGCCGCTTCTGGTGGAGCCTGCTCCTGACGATCCCGGTTGTCGCCACCAGCCACATGGTCATGGACTGGATCGGATACGACCTCGATACCCCAGGCGTGGGCCTCGTTGGCCCCGTCCTCGGTTCGGTCCTCTTCTTCTGGGCTGGTCTGCCGTTCCTCACTGGCGGCTCCCGCGAGATCCGCAGCCGTGAGCCGGGGATGATGCTGCTCATCGCGATGGCGATCACCGTCGCTTACTCGGCGTCGATGGCGACGTCGCTCGGTAGGTTCGACCTCGAGTTCTGGTGGGAGTTGGCGGCCCTCATCACGATCATGCTGCTCGGTCATTGGCAGGAGATGAAGGCGCTCGGTCAAGCGTCGGGTGCCCTCGCCGCCCTGGCCGCGCTCTTGCCGGACCAGGCGGAACGCGTCAACCCCGAGGGAACCTTGTCGACGGTCCTGCTCGATGAGTTGTGCGCCGGGGATGTCGTGCTGGTCCGCTCGGGCGGGCGCGTTCCTGCCGACGGCGCGATCGTCGAAGGAGAGGCTGAGCTCGACGAGTCGATGATCACCGGCGAATCGCGTCCCGTCTCCAAGGCAGCTGGGGACCGCGTCGTTGCGGGGACGGTCTCGACGGACTCATCGATCCGGGTTCGGGTCGACGCTCTCGGCGAGGACACCGCCCTTGCCGGCATCCAGCGACTCGTCGCCGAAGCCCAGATGTCGAAGTCCCGGGTCCAGGCGCTCGCCGACCGAGCTGCCGCGCTGCTCTTCTACGTCGCGGCATCCGCCGGCGTGATCACGTTCCTCGCCTGGAGCGCCGTCGGCGAGGTCGACACCGCCGTCTGGTTGACCGTCGGTGTGCTCGTCATCAGCTGCCCCCACGCCCTGGGTCTGGCGATCCCGCTCGTCATGAGCTTGTCGTCGGCGATGGCCGCCCGCGCCGGGATCCTCGTGAAGGACCGCCTCGCGCTCGAGCGGATGCGCAGCGTCGACACCGTCATGTTCGACAAGACCGGCACCCTGACCAAGGGCGAGCACGCCGTGCTCGGCGTGGTCACCGCAGGCCGGCTCGCCGAGCAAGACGTGATACGCATCGCCGGAGGCGTCGAGAGCGACTCCGAGCACCCCCTCGCTCGGGCCATCGTCCGATGGGCGACCACCGCAGGAGACATCGCCCAGGCCAGCGGGTTCCGCTCGATCACCGGCCGTGGCGTCGAAGCGACCGTTGATGGGTCCATCTTCGCCATGGGAGGCCCGGCGCTGCTTCGGGAACGTGAGCTCGTGGAGCCGGATGGCCTCGTCGCCAGGACCGAGTCGTGGCGGTCGCGTGGAGCCGCCGTCCTCTACCTCGTCGGCCCCGACGGCATCGACGGAGTGTTCGGACTCGAGGACGAGGTTCGACCCGAAGCTCGTCGGGCCGTGCGAGATTTGCAGGAGCTCGGCGTTCGAGTCGTGATGATCACGGGCGACGCCCGCCAGGTCGCGGACGCGGTGGGACGCGACTTGGGGGTCGACGAAGTCATGGCCGAGGTCCTCCCCGAAGACAAGGGCGCCAAGGTCGCCGAGCTGCAGTCCCGAGGCCTGAAGGTGGCGATGGTCGGCGACGGCGTCAACGACGCTCCCGCCTTGGCCCGAGCCGACGTCGGCCTCGCCATCGGCGCCGGCACCGACGTCGCCATCGAGTCCGCCGGCGTGATCCTCGCGTCCAGCGACCCCCGCAGCGTTGTCGGGGTCATTCGGCTCTCCAAGGCCAGCTACCAAAAGATGATCCAGAACCTCGCCTGGGCGGCGGGCTACAACATCGTCGCCATCCCGCTCGCCGCCGGCGCCCTGGCATGGGCCGGTCTCACACTCCCGCCGGCCGTCGGCGCCCTCCTCATGAGCGTGTCGACGATCGCCGTCGCTGCCAACGCGCAGCTCCTGCGCCGTCTCGACCTCCGACCCAGCAACCCGTGATGAACCGTCAGGCACCACGAGGAGGCTCGTCAGCAGCACCCCTTGACGCTCGTCTCGCCAGCGGGGACGTCGGCCAGCTCGGGCGTGGCGCAGGCGTCCGCGCCACACACCCCCGTCTCCCCGCAGGATTCCCGTAGACCGCTGCCGGCGATGTCGCTGTCGGCGAGCACGGTGTAGATCTCCCACGGCGCCCCGTCGGGATCATCGACCCACACCTTCTCCTGCTGGGCGTAGCAGCACACGCCGGACTCATCGGCGGTGGACAGCCCCTCGCCCTCGAGACGCCGCTGCGCATCGGCGACCTCACCTGTCGAGAACACCTCGACGCCCAGGTGGTTCAGGGTGCCCGCGGCACCGGCGTTCTCGATGAGCACGAGCTTGAGCGCCGGCTCGTCGATGGCGAAGTTGGCGTAGCCCGGCTTGCGCTTCGCCGGCGCCGTCTTGAAGAGCTTCGAGTAGAAGTCGACGGCCGCATCGATGTCGGTGACGTTGATGGCGAGCTGGATCCGGGACACTGGCGGGCCTCCTACGGCTGCTTTCGTCGTGCGGTCGTATCGACCGGTGTGAATACGACCGTAGAACGTCCATCGACCGATGTCAATGTGTTCCTGGCCGCTTCGCCCAGTGGCAGGATTCGTGGGGTACATGTCCTTGCTGCCATGGGTGGCGAGGCGCACGATGCGGGGGTGCGAAAGGTCGTGGTCGTCGCCTTCGACGGGGTCCAGTCATTGGACGTCGCGGGTCCCGTGGAGGTGTTCACGCGCGGGGGCGAGCTTGCCGGCGACCGCTATGACGTCGAGGTCGTCGGACCCTCCGCAGGGTCGATCACGACGTCCAGCGGCATGACCTAGTGGGTGGTGCGCGGCCTGCCCGCCGTCCGAGGCCCCGTCGACACCCTCGTCGTTGCCGGCGGCGACGGCACGGCGCACGCGCTCGCCGATGCGGGCTTCGTCGCCTGCATCCGCCGCGTCGGGCGCCGTTCGCGCCGGGTCACGTCGGTGTGTTCGGGCGCCTTCCTCCTCGCGAAGTCGGGTTCCTCTCGGGCCGGCGGGCGACGACCCACTGGGTCTCGTGCGACACGTTGGCTCGGCGCTACCCCGACGTCGACGTCGACCCCGAGCCGATCTTCGTGCGGGACGGCAACGTCGGCACCTCCGCCGGCGTCACCCGGGATGGACCTCGCACTGGCGCTCGTCGAGGAGGACCACGGCCGAGAGGTCGCCCGGGCCACGGCCCGCCGGCTCGTGATGTACCTCCAGCGCCCGGGCGGACAGGCGCAGTTCAGCGCGCCGCTCCGTGCGCAGACCGCCTCGGGTCGAGAGCCGATCCGCGAGGTCCAACGTTGGATCGTTGCCCACCCGGATGGCGACTGCTCGGTTGAAGCGCTCGCTGCGCGGGCGGCGATGAGCCCGCGCAACTTCGCGCGCGCCTTCAACAGCGAGCTCGGCGCCACGCCGGCGCGCTGGGTCGAGGAGGTGCGCGTCGACGCCGCGCGGCTGTTCCTCGAGTCGTCCCACCGCTCCGTCGAATCGGTGGCCGCCGCCACTGGCTTCAGCAGCGCCGAGACGCTCCGACGCGCCTTTGTCCACCGCCTCCACGTCTCCCCGTCCGACTACCGCAAGCGCTTCAGGAAGGAACCCGCATGATCACGACCGGCATCCTCTTGTTCGACGACGCCGAAGAGCTCGACTATGCCGGCCCGTGGGAGGTTTTGACGATGGCCCGAAAGAAGGGCGACACCGTCGTCACTATCGCCGAAGGACCCGATCCGATCCGCAGCGCCAAAGGCCTGCGGGTGCTCCCGGACCACACCTTCGACGACGCGCCTCCGCTCGACGTCATCCTCGTGCCCGGCGGCCAGGGCACGCGCCGCGAGGTCGACAACACCGTCCTCACCGACTGGCTCCGCAAGGTCAGCGAATCGGCAACGTGGGTGACGAGCGTCTGCACCGGGTCGTTTCTCCTGCACGCCGCCGGCCCAGCCCGGCGCGGACGCGTCACCACGCACTGGGCCGCCATCGACGAGCTGCGCGAGCGCGCGCCGGACCTGACCGTCGTCGACGACGCCCGCTGGGTCGTCGACGGCAACGTCGTCACCGCAGCGGGGGTCTCCGCCGGCATCGACATGGCGCTCTGGCTCGTCGGTCAGCTCTACGACGTTGCCCACGCGCGCGCCGTCCAGCGCTTCATCCAGTACGACCCCGCGCCGCCCTACCAGGCCGACTCCTAGACCAACCTCTGCATCAGCGCGACGTCGAGCCACTTGCCGAATTTCCGGCCGACCTCCCGCTCGGTGCCGACGAGCTCGAACCCGCAGGCCGTGTGGAGGGCAATCGACGCTTCGTGCCCGCCGACGATGCGCGCCATCACGGAGTGGAACCCGTGGACGTCGGCGAGGCGGACGAGCTCGGCGAGGACGAGTCGCCCGACGCCTTTCCCTCGGTGGTCGTGGTGGACGTACACCGAGTCCTCGACGGTCGTCGAGTAGGCAGGGCGGCTGCGGTACGGCGACAGCGACCCGAACCCGGCGACTTCCCCGGTGTCCTCGACGGCGACCACGGCGGGATGGGCCCCCGCGTGCTCCTGGAGCCACTGCCGCTGCTGCCCGAGCGAGCGAGGGACCAGGTCGAACGTCACCGTCGACCCGATGACCTCGCGGTTGTAGATCGTGCGGATCGCCTCCGCGTCCTCGCCCGTCGCCAACCGCACGGCAATCGCCATGCCCCGAAGCTAGAAGGTGATCTCCATGGAGTCCTGCGAGGGCTCGGGCTCGAGAATCGACAGCTCGCCGGTCACCGCCTCCATGCGGGCCCAGTTGGCGACGTCGACGTCGTTCGTGAGGTAGACGACCTGCGGTGATCCGGCCGAGCGACTGATGAGCTCGAGCATCCATTGCTTCACCGACGGCGACACCCCCTGCAGCGGCTCGTCGAGGATCAAGGGGAGCGACTCGCCACCGGTGCCGGCGTGGCGCAGGTCGCTCATGCGGGCGATCATCGCCTGCGCCAGCTCCGACGGCTCGGCGGCGGCCGCGGCGGTCGCGGCCGCGTTCCCTCCCCCCGCCTCGGCGAGGCGATGGCTCGCGGCCAGTACGCGCTCGCGGAGATCGAAGGCGAGATCGACGCTGACCTCACCGGCGAGGGCCTGCCAGCGGGTGAGCGCATCACGATGCGCGCCGACGGCGTGCGCGAGGCGACTCCGGTCAGTCCCGTCGAACATCGTGTCCATTCGCTGCAGGCGGAAGGCGAGGTACGACTCCGCCCCGGCGCGCTCGAGGGCGACACGCTCGGCCTTGCGGGCCTTCTCCATGCGACGCCGAAAGCGGATCGACACGAGTGTCGTCACGATGGCCGCCGCCAACAACGGTAGCGACGCCCAGTGGTGCAGGGCGACGGCCGGGACGGCGCCGACCACGCAGGCGCCCCCGACGAAGATCCCATGGTGGCGGACGTACTCCAGGCGGTCCTGCGCGGCCTCGAAAGCCTCGTGGCGACGCTCGACCTCTCCGACGAGCGGAGCGTCCTCGGGGTCGCCGCCGGCGGCGGCCACCTCGGCCTTCAGTCGGGCATCGGTCTCGCGCACGTCGTCCGCGGCGGCCCAAAGGCGTCCCTGGTCGGCGGCGGCCAGGTGAGCGATGGCGCCGTCGGCGGTCGCGTCGGTAAGCATGTCCCGGCTCGCCATGCGACACCGCCGCTTCGCAGAGCTCATGTCGAACCCGTACGGCGCGAGCACGTCGACCCCGCCGAAGTCGGTGGAGAACTCCTCGGTCACGTCCTCGTTCGCCTCGAGCTCGACGACCCGGTCTCGGCCTCCGAGCGGCGGATGCAGGATGCCGAGGCGTCGCCCGCCGTCGGTCAGCACCTCGAGGTGGGTGCCGGGCCTCGACCCGGCGAGCCCCGCGAGCAGCTCGGTGACGAGGCTCTCCCGCTCCAGCTCGGCGACACCGGCGATGACGGTGAGGCGTGGATGGAGCTCCAGGGTGACGGTGGTCGAGCCGGACTCGAGCAGCAAGCGCTGGAAACGCATGCGCGACTGTCGACCCGGAGCCCCTCCAGCTTGAGCTTGGGGCCTCGATGGCCGGACCCGGTAACATCGTCCCCCGGTAGGAACGCCCTCTTAGCTCAGTCGGCAGAGCATCTCCATGGTAAGGAGAAGGTCGTCAGTTCGATTCTGACAGAGGGCTCGTTGGCGGCGTAGCTCAGATGGTTAGAGCACACGGCTCATAATCGTGGTGTCGTGGGTTCGATTCC
>DATLED010000092.1:0-22941 GCA_035525495.1 Acidimicrobiales bacterium
GGATCGCCGGAAGGCCTGACCGGCGTTCCGCCTCTATACTTGGCGCTCCCCCAGCCGACCGGCCCCGCGAGAGGTTGTCCATGAGCGCGATCGAGGCCGAAGGCCTTGTCAAGGTCTACCGATCCCGAAAGAAGGAGGTCCGCGCGCTCGATGGGCTCGACCTCGAGGTCGCCGAGGGGACAGTCCTCGGCCTGCTCGGGCCCAACGGTGCCGGCAAGACAACGGCCGTCCGGATCCTGGCCACGCTCCTCAAGCCCGATGCGGGCCGGGCGACGGTCGCCGGCTATGACGTCGTCCGCGAGCCGGATGCGATCCGGAGGATCATCGGCCTGTCCGGGCAGTACGCGGCCGTCGACGAGAACCTCACCGGCCGCGAAAACCTCTTCCTCGTCGGCCGACTGACGCATCAACCGCGTGGCGGACTCAAAGACCGGGCCGCCGACCTCCTCGCTCGGTTCGACCTGGAAGACGCTGCCGATCGCACCGTCAAGACGTATTCGGGTGGCATGCGACGCCGCCTCGACCTTGCCGCTGCGCTGGTCCACCGTCCGCCCGTCCTCGTGCTCGACGAACCGACCACTGGTCTCGACCCGCGTGGGCGCGTCGAGCTGTGGGGCGTGATCGAGGAGCTGGTCCGCGACGGTGCAACGCTGCTCCTGACCACGCAGTACCTCGAGGAGGCCGACCGGCTGGCGGACCGCATCGTCGTCATCGACCACGGCCACGTCATCGCCGAGGGGACGGCAGCGGAATTGAAGGCCCGACTCGGCACCACGATCCTCCGCGCCGCCTACGACACCGCGTCCGCGGCCAACGAGGGGAAGTCCATCCTGGCCGAGCTGGGGCCGGTACTCCTCGCCGAGGACGGTCTGGCCGTCGAGCTGACGGTCGTCGACAGCGGCCCCGCGCTCCTCGCCGCTGTCCGGCGGCTCGACGAGCGTGGCTCCATCCCTACGGGTGTCTCCGTCCGAGAACCGAGCCTCGACGACGTGTTCCTCACGCTCACCGGCCACCGTGCCGAGACCGACCAGGAGGTCGCGCTCGAATGACCGTCGTCACCGCACCTGCCGCCGTCCCCGCCACCGAGTCGCGCTCCAGGCTCGGCTGGGCGATCGCCGATGCCCGCACCATCGCCTGGCGGAACCTCAAAGGCATGAGCCGCACGCCGGAGGTGATCATGTTCAGCACGATCCAACCCATCATCTTCGTGCTGACGTTCCGGTACGTGTTCGGCGGATCGATCAAGCTCCCCGGCGGGTTGTCCTATGTCGACTTCCTGATGCCAGGCGTGTTCGTCCAGACCGTCGCCTTCGGGGCGATGAACACCGGCGTCGGACTCAGCGAGGACCTCCACAAAGGCCTGATCGAACGGTTCCGGTCACTACCAATGGCCGGCTCCGCGGTCCTCGTCGGCCGCGCCCTGTCCGACCTGGTTCGCAACACAGGCGTCGTCCTGCTCATGGTCGGCATGGGGTTCCTCGTCGGGTTCCGGGTCCACACCGGTCTCCTCTCGTTCGTCGGTTCGCTCGTCCTCCTCTTGGCATTCTCCGTCGCCTTCTCGTGGATCTTCGCCGTCATCGGCCTCTCGGTACCGAACGCCGAGTCGACCCAGGCCGCGTCGTTCCCCATCCTCGCCCTGCTCGTCTTCGCCTCGACCGCATTCGCCCCGGCCGACAACATGCCTGGCTGGTTGCGGGCCTACAACGAGGTCCAGCCCGTGTCCGTCGTGGTGAAGGCAATGCGAGCGCTCTCCGTCGGCGGGGAAGCAGCTCGCCCCGTCTCGTACGCCGTTGTCTGGATCATCGCTCTCCTCGTGGTCTTCGTCCCGCTCGCCGTCGGCCGCTACCGACGGGCCGCTTGACGGCTACCCACCACCGACCCCAACCGGACGGGAGGTCGTTGACCGCGACGGCGAGGGCGGGGTAGCGTCGGGAACAGCGCGGAACAGGGGACGCGCCGGCATCCGGAAGGCTAGAAGCCACCTCGCCCAACCGATCAAACGGATGAGGTGAACCGATGAGGATGCTCCCCGACAACCCCAGCGTCGACTTCCTTCGGCGCGAGGCGAAGGATCTGCTCGCGTCACTACGCGAGAATGCGCCGGCGACGACGCTCGCCCAAGCCCAGCGAGCGCTCGCCCACGAATACGGAGCGGCCAGTTGGACTGGCCTCCGACGCGAGGTCGATCGCCGACGAGAACACCCGCCGGTCGCGCCCCCGGATCTGGGGCCCGCCATCGCCACCGCGTTCGGTCTCGGCGACCCGCAACGAATCGCGCCGATCTCCTACGACTTCATGGGCCGGTCGTGGTCTCTCGACACCACCCGGGGTCGATATCTCCTGAGCCCGGTGTTCGCGTACATCGACGACACTCAGGCGGCCGTGGGAGTCGACCTCCTCGATCGGGCCAGGCCGCATGGGGTGCTCTCGCCTGTGGCCGTGCGGGACCCCGACGGTCGGCTCGTCCACCGCATCGACGACCAGAGCTGGCGCGTCGACGAGTGGCTCGACATGGGCCCAACGCCCATCCAACCGATCCGGGCCGCGGTCGCGCGACGGGCGGGCGAGATCCTCGCCATCGTGCACTCGGTCGGTGGACCGACCGACAAACCCATGCCGCCCTACCTCACATCCCGCCACGGGACGTCCTACTGGGACGAGCTCCAGGATCGGGCGGAGGCCGCGGGCCGGCTCGTTCCGGAGCTGGCGACCTTGCGGCCCTCGATCGACGCGCTGCTCCAGATCGAAGCGGATCCGGCGACGGTCGGTCCTCGAGTCATGAGCCTCTGCGACTTCTCCCTGGGCGCCGTCCGCTATGGGCCGGCCGACGACCTCGTGGTGGTGCACTCGGCCTTCACGAGTGGAATGGTGCCGGCGTGGGAGCTCGGCTACGTGCTCACTCACTGGGCGCTGTTCGGCCGGGTCAACCCGTTGGCCGCCCGCGCGCTGCTCGGAGGTTACGGCGAGCAGGCCGGTGCCTTGCCCGAGCTCACGCTCGAGTCGTTCACCCTCGGCATCGGGGGCTACATCAACTGGACGTACAACGCCTTCTGCGAGGCCATCTCGGCCGACGACACCGAGAAGTCGGCGTTCGCGGACCTCTCGATCCGCGAGGTCATCGACGACCCGTTGACGGTGGAGAAGCTCGAGCTGCTCCTGGCATCACTGAGGCCTGTTGCTTGACCGCAGGTACGAGATGTACGGACAGGTCGATCGAGGGATCGACGGCCCGGCCGCTGCGGGCCCCGCGACGGCCGCGGGCGGCGCTACGGAGCCCCGAGCCTGGCCCGCACACGAGCCGCGATGGCCACGACGTCGAGCGTCGCTGGATCGGTGGCGTCGACCTCGATGACCCGTTTCTCGTCGAGGAGCGGCTCGTAAGCTCGGCTGAGGAGGCGATGTTCCGTGCCACGCGGGAACGTGCGATAGATGCGATGGGCCTCCGGCGATCTCTGCCGCGCCCGGTACCGCTCCAACAGCTGGGCAAGCGGAACTCGGAGAAGCACTTCCACTGCGGGCGCGCCCACCGCCCGCAGGAACCGCGAGACGTCTTCGCGGTTCACGCGCCGCGTCATCGCCGTCTCCGCAACGACCGGCACCACGGCGACCGCTTCGCTGACTGCCCAGAAGTACGTGCTCCAGACGACCTCATCCTCGTCGAACGACGCGCCGGCGACGTGTGGCTCGGAGGTCCGGCCGAACGCGGGATGGTCTGGCTTCCATCCGTCGAAGACCCGGTACCTGACCTGGTCCTTCGAGAGGCACACGGCGCCGAGTTCGCGGGCGAGCGGCCTGGCCAGTGTCGACTTTCCCGCCGCCGGATGGCCGGTGAGGAGCACGATGTATGGCCGCTCCGGCATCGCCCGATCATGTCCGCGCGACGACCTCGTCGTGGTGGCTGCGTGTTCAGCCATCGTCACGCCACTCGATGACGCCGGGCATGCTCCCCATCGGAGCGTCCTTCTGGAGGAGATGCTCGGCGACGTTGACGACCCAGGCTCGTGCCCCCTCGCTGGGTGGCGGTCCCTCCCCCGACCGATGGGCGAGGGCAACCGACACCAGGTCGGTCCGAATGCCTCGCTCGAGGGCCCAACGTCCACCGTCGGTCTTGCTGCAGATCCTGTGGTCGTCGGCGAAGCGAAGCGCTCGACAGGAGTTGAGCACGCCGTACGTCGTGGGAGCTTCGACGGCAGCCCATCGCAGTTCCGCGGCAAGGTGGTCGAGCGCGACCTGGTGGTCGATCTGACCGAAGATCTCGGTGGGCTGCGGTCCGGTCGCTGCCCATCCGACCTCTCGAGCGATCAGGTAGTGGAGAGCGAGGTCGGGATCGCCCGCATGGTCGGTGCCCGAGACGATCTTGCAGTCCGACCGGGTCGTGGTCACGTGCGACCGAAATCTCCAAGGCGGGCGTGCCCGGAATGCATGGCTGCGGTCGACGACGGACGCTTCGATGCCGGTGCCAACGGACGCCCGGTGTGCTGCCAGCGTCGCGGTCATCGCGGCGACGACCGCCTCTTCGGTCTTGTCTTCGACGACGAGGAGGACATCGAGGTCGCTGCGACCGACCTGAAAATCGCCGAGGACGGCGGAGCCGTGCACGTACATGCCGATGAGACCAGCGCCCGCAGCATCGACGATCTCATGCGTCAGTGCAACGACCTCCGGGAGGATTTCGGCGACGAGAGGCGACACGAACAAGGACCCTGCCACCTCCGCCGGCCCGCCGCTCGCGGTTCAGGAACGCAACCCGGGGGTGATGCCGAAGCCGTCTGGCGCGCGACCCCGCTCTGCGGTCGCCATCGTCTGAGGCTCCGGGTTGCGCCCACGTCGCGAGCAGCATTCAAATGCCGGGATGGGCCAGTCGCAGTACGACCGTCGCCGAGCGAGGCGCCGGGCCATGCGGCGCATCCCGATGATGTTCCTAGGGGCGTTGGCACTGGCCTTCAAGCGCCGTCGTCGAGTCGCGGGCCTCTCGGGCGACGCCGTCGTGCGGCGCGACGAGATGTTGTCCCTGACCGCAGGCGTGGCCCGCTCGATCGGCTGGGCCCGCATCAAGGCACGGATCGCCGGCAAGCGACGCGGACGTGAGATCCGACGTGCCGCGGTCGAGCGGGCGACGCAACAAGCCGTCGAGCAACTCGGCGCCATGAAGGGCCTCTCGATGAAGCTCGGGCAGATGATGTCGTACCTCAATGTGCTCGATGAGGACCAAGAGGCCAGCATGGCGGCGCTTCAGACCTCGGTTCCGCCCATGGAGTTCGACCTCGTGCGCGCCGTCGTCGAGGAGCAACTCGGCGACGTCCCCGAGAGGATCTTCGCGTCCTTCGATCCGACCCCGATCGCCGCGGCGTCGGTCGGGCAGGTGCACCGGGCTCGGCTCCACGATGATCGTGAGGTGGTGGTGAAGGTCCAGTATCCAGGCGTGGCCGAGACGTTCGCCGCCGATCTGGCGAACATGGAGCGCCTCACCGAGATGAGCGCGCTCGCGATGAACGCCGACATCACCGACTACGTGGGCATGCTCTCGGAGAGCGTGGTCAACGAACTCGACTACGGGCTGGAGCAACGCAACCAACAACGACTCGCCGACTTGTACCGAGACCATCCTTTCGTCCTCATCCCCGACACCATCCCGGAGCTGTGCCGTCCGCGGGTGCTGGTCTCGGAGTTCGTCGCGGGCGACCGTTTCCAAACGGCTGTCGCCAACCGGTCGAAGGATGATCGCGACCGGATCGGCGAGATCATGTATCGGTTTGCCTTTGGTTGCGTGATGAATGGCTTCTTCTCTGGCGATCCGCACCCTGGCAACTACCTCTTTCCCGACGATCGGGTGTGCTTCCTCGACTTCGGCATGGTCATGGACGTCGCGCAGCCCGGACGGGACTCACTGGTGGCGCAGATCATCGGCGGCTCGTTGCAGGGCCGCCAGGAGATCGTCGACGACGGGCTCCGCGAGCTCGGCTTCCTACCCGAGGGCGGACCGTCAGGCGCGGAGATGTGGGAGGAGATCCGCCACATCATCGCCGGACCGATCGACATCGACGCCGTCACCCGCCTCGACCGGTTCAGGTTCCGGGAAGGGATGCAGAAGTTGATGGATCCCCGTAGCCACACCAACCAGGCGTTCCTGAAGACCAACCACTTCGAGGGGTGGGCGGCCATCTGCATGCGCTACACCGTCGGGTCATTGGCGGCCATCTCCAAGTTCGAGCCCGAGGCCAATTGGCGTCAGGTGATCGGTGAGATCGTGCTCGGCCACGAACCGACCACGGCGATCGGCGAGGCGTGGGGCTCGTCACCGGGCGGCTCCGCGTTCATCGGGAGCCGCTTCACGCGCTGACCGCACTCCGGGGCCGTCCGCCTCAGGCGCACGTGAACAAGCCGTGCCTCTCGCTCATGACGAACGCGCCGTCGCGGGCGATGATCTCGGCGATGTCGCGGCGAACCCCGACCACGACATCTTCCCAAGCAACTCCCGCGCGCAGCCCCGGTTCGATCAGGTACCGGTTCCGTCGAATCTCGTCGACGACGCACTCCGGATCGGTGACGACGAGACGCGAGTCGCTGAACTCGGTTAGATGGACCTCGTCGAACGCGGTCCGCAGGTGGTCGCCGCCGTTCTCGTTGGTGAAGCGGTTCTCGCCACCGACGATCGGGTCGCACCCGTTGCGATCGATCACCTCCTGCATCTCCCACTGAGCGTGCTCGCTGTTGGTGAAGGCGTAGAGGACGCCTCCGGGACGAACGACGCGCCGAGGCTCCGACGCACCGAGCGCGATGTCGGGTACGTGGTACAGCATGTGCATCGCCATCGCCGCGTCGAACACCGCGTCCGGGAACGGCAGCGCCTGCACGTCGCCGCACAGGCGGTGGACCCGGCGGTCGATCAGCGCCAGTCTGCCGTGAGCAATGTCGAGTGTGACCAATTCGCTCGCTCGAACGCGCGTCTCGGCGACGTACGCACCTGGCCCGCAACCCGCGTCGAGTACACGCCCGCCCCGCAACGCCGACAGGTGCTCGTCGAGGAATTCTCCGAGATCGAAGTGGGGCTGGCGAAGCGCATAGATCGATGGTCGACCGGTCGACGGGACTCCCGCTGTCTTGTGGTACTCCCGATCGTCGATACCTGCCACGCCTGCACTCTCGCGCGCCGTCAGGGAGCGAGAACGGCGAGGGTTCGGTGCGCTTGCTCCTCGGCGGTCACGGTCGTCGGCAGGCCTTCGCGCTGCCTGCTCACGATGAGGACGAGCCAGAAGCACGTCAGCAGACGCCGCGAGTTCCTCACCCGGCCCCGGTCTGCGCCTGTCAGCCCGGTTGCGTCGGCGAGGTCAGTCCAAAAGCCCTCGCTCAGCGCCCGGGTGCTGGCGTGCTCCGCCATGTCGGCGAACTCCAGGACCGGATCGTTGTACCCACTGCTCTCCCAGTCGACGAGCGCGAGGCCTTCATCACTCCACAGATAGTTGCTGAGGTTCGGGTCACCCCGCGAGAAGCGGAGATCGTCAGACACCAAGATGCGGTCGACATCGATGTCGTGGACCCAAGCTCTCGCCACCCTCCACGCGCGGTCGACAGCGTCGAACGGTTCATCGCCGCACAGCGGGGATTGCGACTCGTCGAGAAGTGACATGCACGAAGCCCGAACCCACGAGTGACCGACAGGTCGCCGGGGGGCGGAGCCGATCCCATGAACCCGTCGATGGACGGTGCCGATCGCGGCGGCGTGCGCTGCATGCAACTCGCCGGCCGACAGCGATGCACCGATCATCCGCGTCATCACGACGACCGTGGAGTCGCCGACATCGAGGTGTATGGGCTCGGGCGCGAGGCCGGAGCCGGCCAGCGCGACCAGCCCCTCCCACTCGCGCTCCGGCTCTTGTCGGTGACAAGTCTTGAAGACCTTCACGACGAGCGACGGGTCGTCGATCGGCGCGAACACGGCGTGACTCATGCCGCCCGTCAGGGGCTCGAGGCCGCGGGCCGAAGGATCGACGTCACCTGCGTGCACTGCCGCGCGAGCTCTGTCGACAAGGTCGGTGAGGGACATGCTGCTCAATGGTGACAAACTCCCGAGGGACCGGTGGCCGCCTGCCAGCTCGAGCCTCTCGCATCGGAGGGCTACCGCGAGGTTCGGGCCTGGCTAGGGTCCGGGACCGTGCATGAGACGTTGACCATCCCGTCGTCCGACGGCGCGTTGGGTATCCACGTGGTCCGACCCGATGGGGACGGCCCGTTCCCGGTGGTCGTGTTCTTTCACCACGGTCCCGGTCTCGACGACGGGTCGAAGGAGGCCATGCAGCTCCTTGCCGCTGCCGGCTACTACGTGGTGAGCCATGACCGGTACCACCGGGAGGGCCCGTGGTACTCGCTGACACCCGACATGCGGAGCGACCAGGACGCCATGCGGCGTTTCTGGAGCGTGCTGATGGGCACTACCGAGGATCTGGTCTCCCGCGACGTCGACGCGGTGCTCGGCCATTTGGCCAGCGACGTCGCCGCTGAGGACGATCGGCCGATGGGTTGCGTCGGCTATTGCATCGGTGCCCGCTCCGTCGTGTGCACCATGGGCGGTGATCACGGCGGCAGCTTCGCCGCCGGCGTCGCCCTGCACCCTTCGTTCTGTACGACCGACGGACCGGACTCGCCTCACCTACTCGTTCCCTCGATTCGCGGATCGATGTACGTGGCGTTCGGGTCCGCCGACACGATGCAGCCGCCGGCCGACAACGTGGCGTTCATCAACGCGGTCAACGCCATGCCCGACGGGCGGGGCGAGGCGGAGGTGCTCGAAGGCGCCGACCACGGCTTCGCGGTGCCCGACGGCCCCGCCTACCACCCGGCCGCCGCGGACCGGGCGTACCAGAAGGCGCTCGCGTTGTTCGCACGCGTCCTGGGCTGACGGTCCTCGGTGTGGAGGGGCCGCCTTCAGCCGCTGGTCGAGAGGTCTGCAGGGACCGCCGACTCGAACGCGGCGACGAGAGCGTCGGTGAGGTGAAGCCGCCTGCGAAGTTCAGCCACCGTGTTCTCCACGACAGCAGATTGGCGTTCGCGGAGCAAACGAGGGGTTGTCCCGCTCACGCAACTGCGTGCGCAGTGCTCGGCGAAGAGGATCAGCCCGCGCACCCACAGGCTGCACCAGTGGCTCCCGACGGTCGGCAACGGACGAGCGCTCCCATAACCAGCCAGAAAGGCCCGCAGTGCCGCGGCATCCAACACACCATCGCAGGCGAAGTTGTCGAGCGCCGTCCGCCCGACTTCAGATCCGGGCGCGATGAGTCCGGCATCCTCCCAATCGATGAGTGCTGGGATGCCAGCATCGTCGAGGATGTTGGCGGAGGTGAGGTCGCGGTGGCTGATGACCTGCGCTTCGCCGGCGGCCCAGTCCCACTCGTCCACGATCGCGAGCGCGTCGGCCAGCTCATCGGCCGACGTCTTGATGCTCTGTGCCCAAGGCGACCCGAGCCGTTCGCCCTCGTCGGCCAGTTCGCGCCACTCGTCCGCCGTCGGGTGCCGCTCGAGGGGGTCAGGAGATGCCGGATCGATGTCCGGCTCGAGACCGTGGATCCCGGCCAGCGATCGTCCGAGGATCTCGTAGGTACGGATCCTCGTGCGACCCAGTCGGACAGGGTCGGCGTCGACCCATGCGTGGACGACCACCGGACCGACGAGCCCGCGGAACCATGCACACGCCTTGCCCGTCTGGGGGTCAGCAGCCGGCAGAGCGATCTTCACCCCGGCGGAGGCTGCCGCCATCTCGAGGGCGTAGGCGCGTTCACAGCGCACGGAGGGGTCGACGCCGTCGGCGACCACCGCCATTTCGTGGACAGCGAACTCCCCGCGGTTCGTCTGCAGTCGCCAGAGCGTGTTGATGCCGCCGTGTCGCTCGACAGGCGGTGCCTTGATGCCTCCGAGGTCGAAGTGGGCGGCGATCGTCTCGAGGAGGTCCGGTGAACGATTTGCTGGCACCTTGGGAAGGTACTTCTGCGGACTCGTCGGCGGGTCGGAACTCCTCGTGTGCGACTCGTCTGGGGGGTTGACGTGATGGCGGAGGTACCGCCCAACTGACGACACGAATCGAGCTGTCGATCTGATTCCATGCGGGAACTCGGCCAGGGCGGACGAGGCAAGTCGGTTGAGGGGAGAAATCTCGGCGAGCCCCTCGACGGCACTCGTAGCCTCCACGTGTGCCGTCCGGTTTGGGGTCCCGACTTCGCGACTGGCTTCGCCGGGCGCCGCGGTGGAAGGCCGTTCGCCTGTTGACACAGAGCTCCCGTCCTTTGGCGGGATGTCTGGCGCTGGACATCGTGCTGCAGGCGTTGTTGCCCATCGGGGTGCTGGTGGCGATGGGCCGGATGGTGGGAAAGATTCCCGCCGCCGTGGCGGGTGGCTTCGGTTCGCCTGCGGGTGACGATCTGGTGCGGGCGATCGTGATCGTGGGCGTGGCGTTCTTCGGAGCGATGTTGGCTGCACCCTTCCACGAGTGGCTGGCGGCTGCGATCAAGATTCGGCTGACCTATGCGGTTCAGTCTCGGCTGATGGCGGCGGTGTCGGCGCCGGTGGGGATCGCGCATCTGGAGGACCCCGCAGTCCTCGACAGGGTTGCGCTGGCGCACGGGACGCTCATGAACTTCTTCCCTGCGGATGCGCCGGCGGTGTTGGCGACGGTCGTGGGATATCGGCTGCTGTGGCTGACAGGATGCGTGATCGTCGGCGGGTTCCGGTGGTGGCTCGGCGTGGCGCTGTTCCTGGTCTGGCAGCTGACGCGCCGCCCGATGCTGGCCGTGATCAAAGAGCACGTGGCGGCGTTCGGTGGCAACGCTGCGGTGATGCGACGTGCGGAGTACTTCCACGAGCTGGCGACGAAGCCCGCGGCCGCGAAGGAGCTGCGGGTCTTCGGCCTCGGGGCGTGGGTGGTCGACCGGTACCGCGCGCACTGGGTGGAGGGTATGGAGGAGGTGTGGCGCATCCGGGCGGGGATGTCGCTCACCGTCGCTCGGATCGGCGTGGTCCTGATGGTCGTCTATGTCGGGGTGTGCGCCGTCATCGCCAAGGCGTCGTTCGACGGTGACCTGTCCTTGGAGCGGGTCGCCATCCTGTTGCCGGTGTTGTTCATGACGATGAGCGGAGGCGGTGTCAGCTTCGAGGACCTGAGCCTCGAGTGGCAGCTGTCGGCGCTCCCGGAGCTCGATTCCCTCGAGGCCGATCTGGCCAGCCGCCGTTCGGTCCTGACCGGGACCGCTTCCGTCGATGGACTGCCGGCTGCGGCGATCAGGTTCGAAGGTGTCGGGTTCCGCTATCCCGGAGCGTCGAGCGACGTGTTCGGCTCTCTGGACCTCACGATTCCGGCAGGTCGTTCGACGGCGATCGTCGGCGCCAACGGCGCTGGAAAGACCACCCTCGTGAAGTTGCTCGGGCGGCTGCACGACCCGACGGGTGGACAGATCACGGTGGACGGAAGACCGCTCGTGGATCTCGACGCGCCCGCCTGGCAGCAGAAGGTCGCCGTGGTCTTCCAGGACTTCGCGCACTTTCCGCTCTCGGCCGCGGAGAATGTCGGCCTCGGGGCCCGCGGCCATCTCGACGACCGTGGTGGGATCAAGGCAGCGGCCGCGCTCGCCGGCATCGATGGGTTCATCGAGTCCTTGCCGAACGGGTGGGAGACGCCGTTGAGCCGTCAGCTCACCGGTGGCGTCGACCTCTCGGGCGGGCAGTGGCAACGCCTCGCCCTGGCGCGCGCACTGTTCGCCGCCCGCCACGGCGCCACCGTCCTCGTTCTCGACGAGCCGACGTCGTGGTTGGACGTCCGCGGCGAGGCCGAGTTCTTCGGACGGTTCCTCGAGCTGACCGCCGGGCTGACGACGCTCATCATCTCCCACCGGTTCTCGACGGTTCGCCTCGCCGATCAGATCTGCGTGGTCGAGGACGGCGCGGTCACCGAGGTGGGAGCCCACCACGAGCTGGTCCGTCAAGGAGGCAGGTACGCCCACATGTTCCGTCTCCAAGCCGCACGGTTCACCGACGCCGTGGAGCCCATCAAATGAGCCGGTACCGACGCGTCCTCGACCTCGTCTTCCTCGACGGCTTCCGGGCGGCTCCGGCCCTCATGTGGGCGACCTTCGCCCTGACGATCGTCAACGGACTGGCCCAAGCGACGTTCCCGCTGGGCTTCAAGCTGTTCGTGGACGCGGCCATCGCCCACGATGGACGCGCCCTCGTGGGCGGCGTGGCCGTCAGCGGCGCACTCATCGCCGTGTTCTGGTTCGCCGCCACCCTCGACGCCAACATCGGCTTCGGGCTCCTCGACCGCATGGAGCTGTTCGTCTCGCTGCGCATCGCCGAGCGGGTCAACGCCGTCGGCTCGATCGAGCACTTCGAGCGTCCCGAGTACCTCCAGGAGCTCGACCTCCTCGACCAGAACCGATACCTGCTGCGCGCCGGTCCACGGCAGACGCTCACGGCGATCTCGTCCCTGGTTCGCGGAGCCGCCATGGTCGGGCTGCTCGCCAGCGTCCATCCCGTCATGGCGCTCCTCCCCGTGTTCGGCCTCGCGCCCGCGTTCACCCAGGGTCGCTCGGTCCGGATCCGACAGCGGGCCGAGGAGCGCGTCGCCGAGGACAAGCGTCTCGCCGATTCCTTCTTCGAGCTGACGTCGACCGCTTCGCCGGCAAAGGAACTCCGCGTCTACGGACTGACGGCGGAGCTTCTCGCTCGGCACCGTGCTCTCGGCAACGCCATAAGCACCCATCTGTCGCGAGCGGCCATCGGGGGTTCACTGGTGTCCGCCACCGGCTGGCTCGTCTTCGTCACCGGCTTCGTCGGCGCCTTGGCTCTGGTCATGCGGAGTGCCGTGCAAGGTGACGCGACGGCCGGCGAGGTCGTGCTCGCCGTCGTGCTGGCCCAGCAGGTCCGCCAGCTCCTGGCCGTCATCGCCAACGACGTCGCGGTGCTGCTCACCACCGCCCGGACGGCTCGGCGGGCGCTGTGGCTGGAGGACTACGCGTCGTCGGCCCCCGTCGGGACCGAGGGTGTCACCGCGCCGGAGCGACTCGACGTGGGCATTCGCCTCGAGAACGTCACGTTTCGATATCCCGGTACGGATGCGATCATCCTTCGGGACGTCGACCTCACGTTGCCCGCTGGTAGCAGCGTCGCTGTGGTTGGGGAGAACGGCGCCGGAAAGTCAACGCTCGTCAAGCTTCTCGCCGGCATGTACAGCCCGACCACCGGCCGGATCACCGTCGACGGCACTGACCTCACGATGATCGCTTCGGATGACTGGCGAAAGCGAGCCACGGCGACCTTCCAAGACCACGTTGCCTTCGAATTGATCGCCTCGGAGACGGTCGGCGTCGGCCACCTCCCGCACATCGACGACCTGGCACAAGTGCATCGAGCGCTCGAGCGGGCCAGCGCGATCGACGTCGTCGACGGCTTCGGCGACGATGGTCTGGCCACCCAACTTGGCCGATCGTTCCCAGAGGGACGAGAGCTCTCCGGAGGGCAGTGGCAGAAGCTCGCGCTCGGCCGCGGGATGATGCGCGACGACCCGCTTCTGCTCATTCGATGAGCCGACCGCGAGCCTCGACGCCGAGACGGAACACGCCTTGTTCGAGCGCTTCGTCGATGCCGCACGTCGCACCCGCGCCACGACGGGCGCGGTCACTGTGCTCGTGTCGCGTCGGTTCTCCACCGTCCGGGCAGCGGACATCATCGTCGTCCTCGCGGAAGGCCGGGTCGCCGAGGTCGGTAGCCACGTCGACCTGATGGCCTCCTGCGGCACCTACGCCGAGCTCTTCGCCCTCCAAGCTCGGGCCTACACCTGACCCGCCAACGGAAGGGAAGAGTGCTGGCGGTCCGCTCGACACTCCAGGCGTCGGTCGTGTGCCCAGGACAAGATGGCAACGGTTCGCACAGTTGTTGCGCGCGGTCCCAACGGGAGAAAGGCCGTGGCTTCTACACTCCGGCGGTGGATCTCGTCGAGGCGCTGATTGCCTTCTCGGACAACACCTACGAGCGGCTTCGGCGCAGGCTCGAAGGAATCGAGGTCGACGAACTGCTGTGGGAGCCGGCTCCTGGCAGTTGGTCGGTGCGCGCCCGCGAAGATGGCTCGGCGTTCATGGACTTCGGGCTCGGTGGCACGTCGATGGTGCCTGCGATCACGCCCGCCCCGGTCACCACGATTGCATGGCGCGTCGCGCACATCGTCGACCTGCTCAAGGAGGACCGTTGCGCCACCGTGCTCGACCTCGAGCCCGAGGCGAACGCAGGCGAGTTGTGGCTCACGACCCGACCAGAGGAGATGCTCGACTACCTCGAGAGGGCGCACGCGACATGGCGAGGGTACCTGTCGCGCACGGACCCGGCCGCGCTGCTGCACGCGGTTGACCGATGGGGCACCCGCCTGTCGTTCGTCCACCACATCATCGACGAGTTCGTCCACCACGCTGCTGAGATCGGCGTGTTGCGCGACCTTTGGAGTGCGGGTCGCGAGAGCCACGGGCTGCTCGGGGCGGTGCTGCGGGCCGACCGCGACGCCGTCGCTCAGGCTGGCGACGACGCGGTGTTGACGCTGCGAGAGGAACGTGCGGGGCTCCTCGTCGAGGCAGCATCCGTCGGCCGGTGGGCGGTCGCTGATCTGCTGCTCGATCTCGGCTTCGCACCCGAGCTGCCACCGGGTCCCTCCGCGCTGCACTTCGCGGCCGGTCTCGGACGCATGGATCTGGTGCGCCGCCTCGTCGAGGCGGGAGCGAGTACCGAAGCTGCCGACGACCGGTTTCACGCCACGCCGCTGGCGTGGGCCGAGCTCGTCTCTCAGCGGCTCGGCGGCTCGGCGGCCCCTCAGGCATCAGGCGCAGACTGGCAGACCGTCATCGAGTTTCTGCGGCGCCGCGCGACGTCATCGTCGGGTGAGATGCGCGACGTGACGGGTGAGTGACGGTCGCCGCACAAGCACCTGGATCTCTGGGTAGGCATCTCGATTTCGGCGCCACAGGCCCACGCCGGTGTCCTTCGGGACCGCTACCTTGTGCCTCCCACGCGGCGGGTGAAAATCGGCTTGCGGCGGCCATGTCGTCTGACGAAGGATGAGTGCGGCGTCTCCCGACGCCACACCTTGATGGTCCGACCCCAGCTCGGTCCCTCGACAAGGCGAAGGGCGGAACACGCTCCGGGAGAGATCGACCGGTTCGACCCTGCAGCGATTCGCCGGGGCTGGGGGCGAGCGGAGGCGCTGTTGGAGCGACCAATGACCAAAGACGGTGACTTCAAGCGCCATGTGCGCGACCGTGCTGCGCGGACCGGCGAGTCCTACCAGACGGCCCTCCGCCAACTTCGCCCCGACACGAGCGCGGCAGAAGCGCTCGATGACGCCACGCTCGTCGACTCCTTCGAGCGAACCGGGATCGTGAAACTGACGGGTGTGTTCTCGGAAGAGAGCGCGGCCGCGATGCGCGAGGTCGTGTGGCGCGGCTGGGCCGAGGCCTACGGGGTGCGCGAAGACGACCCTGCCACCTGGATTGCGGTTCCACGGTACAAGACGCTCAAAGAGTCCAAGCGGCATTCGAGCTTTCGCGCGATCCTGGGTGAAGACTTGCGATCGCTCGCCGATCGACTTCTCGGTCCGGGTTGGTCCACTTCGAATGGCTTCGGGAACCTCCTCACCAGTTTCCCGAACGTGACCGAGTGGCACTTGCCGTCGAGCGACGGGATGTGGCACAGCGACTACGGCTACAGGACGCCGATGGATCCATTGCCCGGCCTGCGGGTGTTCGCGGTGTTCGGTGAGGTCCCGTCCCACGGAGGCGGCACTCTCCTGGTCGAGGGCTCGCATCGAATGGTTGAACGGTTCGTGCACGCTCATCCCGAGGTCGCCGCCGGAAGAGCCAAGCTCGCTCGACTGGCGTGCCAATCAAGCAATGGCTGGCTGCACGAGCTCACCCATGGCGACGCGACCGCCGCAGGCCGCGTGGATCGGTTCATGGCCACGACCACCGACGTCGACGGTATCACCGCACGAGTCGTCGAAGCGTGCGGGATGCCCGGTGATGTCTACGTGTGCCATCCCTGGACCATCCACTGCGCACCACCGAATGCGAACTCCCAGCCGCGCTTCCTCCGCAGCCCCACGCTCGCTCACCGTCGCCGCTCACCTTCGGTGATTGCCGAAGCGTGACCAGCCACCCAGCGCACCGCGCTCCAGTAGCTCGTGAGCGCGCTCTGGTGACGATCCGCCTCTTCCGGCGGCCTACTGGGTCGACTCTCGTCGAGGCATCGGTTTCGTTCGCCGCAGACCCTGACCGCCCGTGAATGCCGCCTTGACCGTCGGAGTCGCAGCCTTCGCCGTTGACGTCGCCGGCGCGAGGTCGAGCGAGGTTCAGCCCGCGCCGCGGGTACGGGCGGCGTCGGTGACGAAGCCACTGTTGTTTTGGGCTGGCGCCACCGCCGAGCCCTTCGCAACCGGTCGCGCCGAGTGGGAAGCGCTGGCTCGACCCGCCGTCACCGTCTCGGACAATGAGGCAACTGCGGAGCTGTGGGCACGAGTCGGCGAAGGCCGCCTTCTCGCGGCCGTCCATGCCCTGTCCGGCGTCGCGTGGACGGCCGAAAGAGGTGGCGAGCATGAATCTCTCTGTCTCCTCGTCACGGCAAAGGAGCTTGCAGCGGCATATGCGTCGTTCGCTTTCGACGTGAGCGATGCCGCACAGCAACTGCGGAACTGGATGAGGGCGGTGCCCCCGGAGCAAACGTTCGGCGTGCGCGCCGTCGCGGGCGCCGCTCTGGGCATCCCTGCGATCTCGATCGGCGTCAAGTGCGGCTGGTTCGGAGGCGAGCGCGCCCACGCCGTTGTGATCGCCGACGTAGGGGCCCGCTCCCTCGGCGCCGTGGTGACAACGAGCCGGCCGTGGGACGATTCGAGCCGTCACGCGTGTGAGCTCGCGGCCGGAGACAACCGGCGGTTGATCGCACTGCACGAGTCGTTCGCCGGGTCGTCGATCCGGCTCGGCGTACGTCGTGCCATCGAGGTCGCCGCATCGCTGTGACCCCGGACCGTCCAGGCGAACACCGTCGAGCGGCGGTGCTGGTCTGCATCTCGCTGTGTTCCTTGGGCATGGGTTCCCACTGCGCTGGCGTCGACGTTGCACCTGAGACCAGGCCTCACCGGAGCGTGGCGAAGGCGCGGAGGATCGCATCCGCTGATCGGTCGACGTCCTCCTCCGTCGTCGACCAGCCGCTCACCGAAACCCGCGCCGCGCTTCGTCCCCGCCAGGTCGTGCCGCTGAGCCAGCACGTCCCCTCCTCCTGAACTGCGGAGATCAGAGCTCGGTTCCGATCGAGACCTCCGAAGTCGACGAGAACCTGATTGAGCACGACCTCGTTCAGAACCTCGGCGCCTCCGGCCTGGAATCGTGCTGCGAAGTGTCGGGCGTGTGCACACGTCCGCTCGATGAGCTCGGCGACGCCGGACCGGCCCAGGTGGCGGAGCGCCGCGTACACCGGGAACCCTCGGGCCCGCCGCGAGAACTCGGGCGTCCAGTCGAGCTGGTCGCGCGGCGGCCGGTCACCCGCCGCGAACTCGAGGTATGGGGGTCGGACGGCGAACGCAGTCCGATGCGGTTCGGGGTGAGCGATGGCGGCGAAGCCAGAGTCGTACGGGACGTTGAGCCACTTGTGGGCGTCGGTGGTCCAGGAGTCGGCGCGCTCGCAGCCGGCGACGAGGTAGGCGCGCTCCGGGCTTGCGGCGGCCCAGAGACCGAACGCGCCGTCGACGTGGACCCAGGCGCCGTTCTCTTGGGCAGCATCAACGATCTCGTCCAGGGGGTCACACGCCCCGGTGTCGACGTTTCCCACCTGCGCGCACACGACGGTTGGGCCGAGGTCGGCCGACGCCATCGCCTTCGCGAGCTCGGGGGCGATCATGCGACCCTGCCCGTCCGCTGGAACGGAAACGATCCCCGCCGTGCCGATGCCCAGGAGCCGAAGAGCGCGATCGATGGTGACGTGGCGTTCTTCACCGACGAAGACCGTGATGGGCGGGGAACCGGCGAGGCCCTGGGTGGTCACGTCCCAACCTGTCGCCGCCAGGACATGCTGTCGTGCTGCCGCCAAGGCCGTCACGTGCGCCATCTGACAGCCGGTGACGAATGCGAATGAGGCGGTTGGAGGCACCCCGAGAAGGTCGAGCATCCAGGCGCCGGCGACCTCTTCCACGATGGCGGCGGCCGGGCCTCCTACGAAGAGTCCGGCGTTCTGATCCCAGGCGCTCGTGAGCCAATCGGCAGCGACCGCTACCGGGAGGCTGCCGCCGATGACGAACCCGAAGTAGCGAGGCCCGGCCATTGCCACCAGTCCGTCCGTCGATGCGGTGACGAGGTCGTCGATCACGGCGCCCGCGTCGATAGGCGCCTCCGGCACCGGGCCACCGAGTCGATCTCGGAGTTCGGCTGCGTCTGCGCCGGCGCGCACCGGTCGGCCGTCCACGCCGAGCCGGAAGTCGATGGCGTGTTCGGCGGCGCGCCGGAGGAGGCGGGCGGCATCGTCACCGTGCTCGGTCATGCGACGGCGATGTCGACGGAGGGACGGAAGTCGCGGAGAGCGGTGAGCACGCCATGGATCGGATGCGACTCGAGCGACCGGGCGGCGGGCGGCGCCGCGCCATCGTCGACGGCGGCGAAGGCTTCGCGCGTGTAGGCCGCCTCGAAGATCGGCCCCCATCTGCGGGCGCCAAGTCGGGCAGTCGTCGAGCAGCTGTCGACCATGTAGGCGATCCCTCGGGCCCGCATGTACGGCAGGAGCGAGTCGACGGCCTCGATGACGGACTCGTTGGCGATTTCGGACCACGAGTGACCGCGCTCGCGAAGGACATCGATCTGGGCGATCATCGTGGCGACGAACGCTCCGACGGTCACAGGATCAAGTTCGCCATCGTTCAGCCCGCGGGCGCGGCGTTCGGCTCCGACGCGCCACATCGAGGTCCGCTCGATGGGCGGCATGGGCCATCGTTCGAGCCGCTTGCCAGCGTCGATGACGCCAGCCAGTTCGCGGCCCGACACAACCTCGTCGTAGATCTCCTCGAGGACACGCCGGCAAGGCTGGTATGTGGCGGCATATGCACATTCGAAGCTCGCGGCTTCGGCAGGAAGGATGGCAGCGACGAGACCTTCGATGCCGGATCTCGAGATCGTCTGGGCGATGGGGCCAGTGATCGCCGCCGCCGAGCGGGCGAACGCCTCATCTGCGCCGACACCTTGGTCGCGAAGTCGCCGGTACGCGCTCTCCGCGAGACCATGTACTGCCCCCAGCAGCACGCCTCGCTCGCCAAAGAGGTCCGAGCGGAACTCCGCCTCCATGGTGGTCGTGAACACGAACGGCGCCCCCAGGCCGATCGCCCAGGCCAGCGCAACGTCCGCGGCGCGCCCGTCGGCATCCTGCTCGACCGCGACGCTCACGTTGATGCCCGCGCCGTCCTTCGTCGTGCCCTGCTCGAACAAGCGGCGCACGCTCAGGCCCATGCCCTTCGGGCACACTCCCACCACGTTCACGCCCGCCGGCAGCCCCTCCCCGGCATTGGCCAGGTGGCTGATGAGGAAGCCGTGTGAGAGGCCGAGCGTCGCTCCCCGCTTCATCCGCGCGAAGACCTCGCCGTGCAGCTCGACCTGAGCGGCGTCGGACACGAGGAAGAGCACCAGGTCCGCTCGGCCGGCCACGTCCGACAGCTCCCCGAGGGATCCGTCAGCAGCGATGAACCCGCATCGCCTGGCGTCCTCGCGGGACGCCGATCCTGCGCGAAGCCCGACGGTCACGCGGATGTCGGTGCCGGCCAGCGCGTCGCGAAGGTTGAGCGCCTGCGCTCGGCCTTGGGAGCCCCAGCCGAGCACTCCGATCTCTTCGATGCCCTCGAGTGCGTCGGCGAGCCGCGGGAAAAGGTGCCGTCCGCCGCGCACGAATCGCTCGATCGCGCCGTCGAGCACGACCTCCTCGATCGTGAAGTGGCGGGAGGACAGTGGTGGGCAGTGATTCGTCGTCATGCCGTCATGGTCGTGGTTGTTGCACCATGTGTCGAGAGCAATCTTCTTATATCTGTGATGCACTATCCGCATGAACGAGTTCGCTGAGTTCCGGCTGTTCCTCCACCTGGCGACGACCTTGCACTACGGCCGTACGGCGGCGGATTGTCACATCAGTCAGCCGACATTGAGCCGCACGATCACCCGGATCGAACGACAGATCGGCGCTCGCCTCTTCGAGCGCGACCGCAGAGGCGTCTACTTGACCAGCGAAGGAGCGCGGTTCCGACGGGTCGCCGAGGAGATCCTCTCGGCGTGGGAGTCGTTCGCCGAGGGCGATCCGAGCAGCGGAACCGAAGTGCGCGGCACCGTGGCCCTGTATTGCTCGGTGACCGCCAGCCAGACCCTGTTGCCGAACCTGCTCCGTGTCTTCCACGCCGCGCACCCGGCGGCGCGTCTCGCCCTCCACACCGGGTACGCCGATGACGCCTTGGCCAAGATCGACGACGGCACCGTGCAGGTCGCCATCGCACCGCTCCCGGACAGGATGCCTCGCAATCTTCTCGTCAAGGTGATCGCCCGAGCGAATCTCGTACCTGTGGCCGCAGTGGGGCACAACGCCGCGCCCGGTCGAAAGCAAGCATGGAAGTCCGTGCCGTTCGTGCTTCCTTCGTCAGGACTCGTACGAAACCTCATCGACCAGTGGCTCGCCCGGAACTCGATGCGACCTGCGTCCGTCACTGAGGCCGTGGGTCATGAGGCGGTCCTGGCCCTGGTCGCTGCCGGATGGGGGGTCGGCATCGTCCCCGACCTCGTCGCCGCGCAGAGCGCACTGGCCGGTGGCTTCCGGACGTTGCGTCCCCCTTCCCCGCTGCCCAGCTTCGATGTCGGGGTCTGCACACATCCCGACCACCTGACCACCCGGGTCGTGGATGCCTTCTGGACGACCGTTTCCTCGAGCCGCTGACCGGCCGGCCAGGACCACGTCGCGGTTGATACCACCAACGAATCACAGATCTGCAGAACATGCACTGGACACATCGCCACGCGCGGCGTTCGATGGGGACATGAAGCCCGCAGGCGAGACCAGTGCCGGGACCGAAGGCCCGAAGACCGAGGTCCTGGCGATGGGGGAGAACCACCACGGTGTCGATGTCCACGTCGAGGGCCCGGCCTCCCTGGTGTTCGCTCGCTCGACGATCCAGCCGGGTGGCTCGACAGGCTGGCACTTCCACTCCGGGCCCGTGCTGGTTGCCATCCAGTCCGGCACCTTGACTCGCTACGACGCCGAGGGCAACGCCCACGTCCACCCTCCAGGTGAATCGATCATCGAGCCAGCAGGTGAGACCAACGTCCACATGGGTGCCAACCATGGAACGGAGTCCGTTGTGCTCCTCGTCACCTATGTCGTGCCGTCGGGCGCGCCCCTGAGCATCGAGGGATGCCCCTCGGCCGTCCGGGAGCCGCGGTCGATCGCAGGCGACCGAGGGCACGATGACGCTCAAGCCCACGTCGAACACTCGTCGCCATCGCCGTCCGTTTGCCGGTGGAGTGCTTCGTAGAGCAGCAGTGCGGCGGCGTGACCGACGTTGAGGGATTCGGCCATGCCAAGCATCGGGATGGACACCATCGTGTCGGCCGCTTCCCGCCAGAATCCCGCCAGGCCGTAGCGCTCGCTGCCGAACACCACGGCGACCGGCCCGCGGTAGTCGGCCTCCCGGTACGACAATCCCGCGGCGGGATGGGCGGCCACGATGGTGAAGCTCGCGGACCGCAGCCAGCGCAGCGCCTCGGGTCGATCGGCCTCGATGACCGGCATCGACAGCACCGTGCCCATGCTCGCCTTCAGCACGAGCGGATGGGCCAACCGGACGCGCCGGTCGGTGAGGATCACCGCCGACGCGCCCGCCCCGTCGGCCGTCCGGATGATCGTGCCGAGGTTGCCGGCGAGCTCGAAGCCGTCGGCGACGACGACCCGGGTGGAGGCTCCGACATGGACATCGGCCAGCGTGCGCGACGACAAACGTCCCATGGCGGCGAGGCCATCCGGTCCGTCGCGCTCCACCATCCGCCGCAGCACGCGCTCGCTCACCTCGTACACGGGCACACCGGCAGCTTGGAGCTCCGGCAAAAGTTTGGCGGCGGCGTCCCCGCGCAGCAGCGAGACGCACACGAAGGCGGCGTCGAGCCGAAGCCCGGCGGCGAGGGCGCTGCGAATGGCCCACAACCCCTCGAGGGCGATGCCGCCGGTGGGGTGCGGCCGGCGGTTGCGTTTGGTGTTTCGGAACTGCTCGACCCGGGGGTGGCTGATTCCGACGGGAACGAGGTCCCGCGGTCGCGATGCAGGCATCGCCTTCCTCCTGTCTGCTCGAGGCAGGAGGGCTCAGCGCGCGCCGGGGCTCACCTCAAGAGGTGGGTGGGGCCGTCGCGTCGAGTCTCCCGCCGCTTCCTCCGACGAACTGGTGGAAGCGGCGGGCGCCGAGTGGCGGTGTGGTCGCCTTCGAACGCCACGGCCGGGTTCGGCCGCGATGGGGATCGCGCACGGACCCGAACCTAGGACCGGTGCGGACGGTGGCGCCCACGAATTTCCGTCGTCCTACGACGGACCCGTGCAGACGTACGAGAAGCGCCGGGACCGGGCGCCGGCCGGTTCGATCCCCCGACGTGCTCGACATGTTCGCGTCGGAGGTCTGGTGCTATCGGGAGGTTGTGGCGGTCGTGGGGGTGCGGGAGAGGTGTGGGGCGGGTGGACCCGCGACGTCTACGGGCCCGTCGCCCAATCCGTCATCGACCTCGGCTCCGCAACCGGGGTGTTCGCGTGCGGCCTTCCCGCACGCGGGAAGCACATCGAGCGCACCGGCGACGAGCTCACCTGGTCGTGCCGCTGACTCCGTTTGGGCGCGCTCAGTTCGGCATGCCGAACTGAGCGCGCCCAAACGGAGTC
>DATLED010000093.1:0-37640 GCA_035525495.1 Acidimicrobiales bacterium
CGGGACGGGCGTCGCCCCGCTCGGCGCGAAGGTCCGCGAGGTCGGGCAGGGTGGCCTTGGCGCCGCGGAGAGCGTCGGACTGCAAGTCCTGGGACTCCGTCAGCAGCCCGGCCAGCGATCGGTCATCGATCCGCAAGGTGAAATCCTTTGTGGGAAGAGTCCGCCCCCGGATCCCCGGGCTCGCCCTACTAACGACACCGACACCACACACGGATGACGAAACCGAGTCAAAACCCGAAAATGGGTTTCGCGATGCCGCTCGGCAGAAAGACCTCGCGCGCAGGCCAGGAGGTGACGAGGTCCCGGTCCGACAGTCCGGTGCCGCGGCGTCGGTTCGGCGTTGTCCGGATCGGACGGTTACCTGTCTTGCAGTGACCCCGCCACCCGGTCGAGGGCGTCCATCAGGAGCCAGGCTTCCGCTCCGGCGTCGTGTTCGTGCAAGCTGCGCCGGAGATCGTGCAGCGACCGCTGGAACGGGGTCGCGACGGCGGGGCGCTCCAACCGCGACCCCGCCAACGCCAGCATCCCGACGGACAGCAAGGACAAGCCGATCAGCGACAGCGCCCCAGTGTCGCTCGTCCCGGTCGTTGCGACGCCGGTCGACACCGATCCGGGGTCTCGTGCTCCGGTCGGGGTCGGTGCGGCGGTGGTGGTGGTGGTCGTGATCGGCGCGGCGGCGGGCACTGCGGTCATGTCGACGGGGAGGGTCGTCGTCGTCGGAGTGGCAGGTGCCGACGCGGTCACGACGAGGAGGTTCGGGCGGACCGAGAAGTCCGTGTTGTAGTGGTAGCTGGACCCGGACTTGTCATAGATCGCGCTGGCGAGCTCTGCCGTACCAGTACCGATCACCTTGACGGTGACCCTCGAGAGGAGCGCTCCGCCGACTTTGCCACCTTCGTATCGCGCCGGGCCGATGCACGTGAGGTACGTCGGGCTCGTTGGAATGGGATCCCACCCGCAGGCGTCGGCGTACACCGTGTCGTTCGTCGCCCCAACAGGCTTCTCGTACGTCACGGCGACGCGAAGGACCTGGAAGATCGAGGACGGCAACGTCAAGAAGGACTCGAGCTGCTCGAAACCGGCCAGCGCGGTGTCCGCGTCGACGACGTAGGTGACCTCGTCGCCGACCGTGACCGCGGACGGCCCAGTGATGGAGTTCACGGAGTTGCGGTTCTGCGAGACGAGCCTTTCGACGAAGAGCTCACGGGGCGTCGGCGTGGCCGCGGACGCCCCGTCGGTCGACGTTGCCTCGATGACGTAGCCCCTCGTCGCGTCGTAGGAGGACGCCGCGCGCGCGACGGTGACGTTCCAGTACGCGTCACGGCAGCTACCGGCAGGGAGCAGCCCGAGGTCGATCGTCGCAGGACCCTCCAGCGACATCGCAGGGCTCGAGCTTGTCCACACGAAGGAGGCGCTGACCGTGGCAGCCTCGCTGCCCGTGTTGCACACACGCCCGCCGACTGGATACGTCGCAGGGCCGACGCTCACGTCGTTGCTGTCGAGGCCGAGCACGTTCCAGGTGATGGCCTCCACGGTCAACGTCGTTGCCGCCGCCGCGGGTGTTGCTGCGGAGAGGACGAACATCACGAGACCGAAGCCGACAGCCACGAGCGACGCGGTCCGGAAGTAGCGCATCCAGCCAGTTTGGTCGATCGGGGCGCTTCCGAGCTGTGAATCGAGGAATCCGCCGGCGTCCCGACGGAGGGGGCAGCCGTCGCGCACCACGTCGCTGGCGGTCGATGGACGCTACCGTCTCGATCATGCGGGTTTGGGCGGTAGGTGCCACGTTGCTGACCGTGCTGTCGATCGGGGCGTGTTCGGACTCCGACGGCGCGTCCGAGGCCAAGGCGCCCCGATCGTCCGCCAAGGTGACGACGGCGATCGACGCGACGACCGACGAATCGACCACATCGACCGACGCGACGTCGGTCGCGGCCGACGGTTCCACCGTCGCGGCAAAGGGTTCGACCATGACCACGACCGCGAAGGCGAAGGCCAGCGGCGCCAGTGCGACGACCACCTCCACAGCGACCACAGGCGCCTCGAGCACGACCGCCTCTTCGGCGACGGGATCGGACACCACGGCGACCACGAGCGCGTCGACGACGACGACTGCCGTGCCGTTCCAGTCGCAGACGAGCCTTCGGATCCAGGGCCGCCGGTTCGACCCGAGCGACCTCGTCATCGGCCAGCGGACCCGCGTCACCGTCACGAACGGCGACGCAGAAGCACACACGTGGACGTCGGACAGCGGAGAGTGGAACTCGGGCCGGATCGTCGCCGGAGGCTCGTTCACCCACAGCTTCACCCGCGTGGGCACGTTTGCTTACCACTGCGAGATCCACCCTTCGATGACGGGCTCCGTGACCGTCAACTGATCGGACGCGGGCGTTCGCGCCCTGGTCGTCCCGATTCGGGGTAGCGGCTCACTTGGCCGCGCACGTGGTTCCGAGCCGGCAACGATTGTGGACAGATCGGACACTTGACTTGCCACCGGTCGAGCGACATGCTCACAAAAGCAACGAATCGCATTCGTTGCGGCGGGGAGCAGAGATGACGAGGAAGCTGAAGGTCGCGCTGTTTGCCGCGATCGTTGCGATCCTGGGTGTGTCCGGGTCGACGATCAGCGTGCTCACTTCGACGGCGAGGTCACCGAGGTCGACGCTCGACTCGGAGGAGCCCGAGAACGAGGCCCACGAGAAGAAGGAGCAGCGGCGACTCAACGCGAGGGCACACGCCGACCAGCACGGCAAGGTGAACTCCTCCGAGTGGCGCAAGGCCGCCAAGGAGTGGGGCGGCATCGCCATCGACGCCTCTGCGCCCAGTGGCGCGGCCGGTGCTACAGGCGCGGACGCGCCCGTGGGTGCCGGGGGGAACGGGGTCGTGGGCGCGCAGTGGACCCAGGTCGGTCCCGCGCCAAAGGTGATCGACGCCGAGCAGAACTACCAGGGCACCGGGCCCGACGCGGGACAGGTCGTCGACATCGCGATCGATCCGCGCAACACTTCGGACCAGGTCATCTACGCCGCGTTCAACGACGGCGGCATCTGGAAGACGACCGACGGCGGTGCCAACTGGCGGCCGAAGACCGACTACATGCCCTCGCTCTCGATGGGTTCGGTCGTCCTCGATCCCGGCAACCCCTCGATCGTCTACGCCGGAACAGGGAACATCTACAACAACGGCTTCTTCAAGGGCATCGGCATCTATCGCTCGATCGACGGCGGTGACACCTGGTCGATTCCGGCGGGGAGCGCCGACCTGAACGGCTGCGGTATCCACGACATGGTCATGCCGGCCGCGAACCGCCTGCTCGTGGCCACCAACACCTGTGGCCTGATGCTCTCGATCAACGGCGGTACGAGCTTCGGCAACAACAGCCCCGCCTTCGACGACGGCGACCCCGTCCTCGGCGGCAGCATCACCGACCTCGACCTCGACACCACGGCGGCCAACACGGTCTACGCGGGACGCTCGGGGCAGGGCATATTCCAGTCCACCGACGGGGGCGCCACGTGGCCGACGAACCTGACCCCCGCGGGCGAGCCGAACATCCCGGCCTCTTACGGCTACGTGTCGTTCACCCAGTCCAGCGCACCCGACAACCAGACGATGTACGCCAACTTCGATGTGCCCGACCCCGACCCCGATGGCAGCGGGCCCACGCCGGCGCCGCCGAACAGCGCGCAAGCCGTCCGTTCGACCAACAGCGGTGCCGACTGGACGACCATCGGCACGGCCGGCAGCACCGTCGCCGCCGGCGGCGGTTGCCAGTGCGGGTACGACCAGACCGCCGGCGTCGATCCCGCGGACGCGACCCGCATCTTCTTCGGGTACCAGCAGCTCTTCCGCTCGACCAACAGCGGCGGCGCCTTCAGCAACGTCACCGACGGCTTGGTCCACTGGGACCACCACGAGATCATCTGGAGCCCTTCGTCCCACTGGGTTCCGGGCGACACGACGCCGCGCATGTACGTAGGCACCGACGGCGGCATCAGCTACAGCGACGACGGCGGCACCTCGTGGAGCCACATCAACGGCAAGATCGCCACCAACCTGTTCCGCGCCATGGACATGGGGCGCGGCGCGACGGACGGCACCGGCATCGGGGGTCCGAACAACGGCTGGATGTACGGCGGCTTCCAGGACACCGGCACGGCGCATCGCAACCCGACGCACGCCGGCACCGAATGGCACGAGGCCGTCGACGCCGACGGTGGCCCCGTCGCCGTCGACTGGCAGGACCCGCGCAACGCCTACGGGCAGAGCAATGGCGGCTACATCCGCACGGGTGATGGCGGCGCCAGCTGGAACCGGCCCGGATCGGCCAGCCTCTCCGGCGACTGCGACGGCGACGGCAACGGCGACCGTGGCGTCACGGGTGCCCCGGCCGTCGATCCGAACAACGGCTACAACGTGTTCGTCTCGATGAGCGGCACCCAGTGCGGCGGCGTGTTCCGCAGCTCGGACGCGACTGCGACGGGTCCGAGGGGCGACGACTTCGCCGCGACGCCGATCTACGCCAACGGCGCGACGAACGCCGACGGCGGCTCCACGGTCGTCGCCATGAACTTGGTGCCGATCGACTCCGCCACGATGTGGGTGGGGAAGGCCGACGGCGACGTCGCCTTCTCGAACAACGTGCTCGCTGCCGACCCGGACTGGACGCATCGCACGGTCACGGGGAAGCCGGGCGGCCAGCCCGTGGCCGGCATCGCCGTCGACCCGACCAACACCGACATCGCCGTTGTCGTGTACCAGGGGCAGCCGACCGGGCTCGCCACCACGTCGCCGACCAGGCACGTGTTCCGCACGACCGACCGTGGCGTCACGTGGGCCGACATCAGCGGCACGGAGGCCAACAACCGGGTCCCGAACCTGCCGCTGTACTCCGTCGTCATCGACCCTGGCACGAACCCCCACAGCATCATCGTGTCCACAGACCTCGGCGTGCTGCGTTCGTCGGACGACGGCGTGACGTGGCAGAAGCTCGGTCTCGGCCTGCCGAATGTCAACGTGACGTCGCTGCAGATCGACTACACCGTCCAGCCGTCGTTGCTGCGCCTCGGGACCTACGGGCGCAGCGCGTTCGAGCTCACCGCTGCCAAGGGGCCGCTCCTCGCCGTGAACGGCGACCTCTCCTTCGGGACGGTGTCCGTCGGCAGCAGCCTCACCAGGCCGGTGCAGCTGTTCAACGTCGGCTCGGAGACCCTGAACATCAACAGCTTCTTCCGGTCGTCCGGTAGCGCAGAGTTCCAGGTGATCTCCGGTCCGTCGACTCCCGTCGCCGTGGAGCCGGGCAACTTCATCGAGTACACGGTGCGGTTCGCACCGGTCGACGAGGGCGATGAGATCGCCTCGTTCCAGGTCAACAGCAACGACCAGTTCGAGCCGGTGAAGCAGATCCCCGCCAGTGGCACGGGAGCTGTCGGCAACATCGTCGTCTCCGGCGATCTCCGGTTCGGCACGGTGGCGCGTGGCACCCAGGCCATCCGCGAGGTCACCGTGTTCAACACGGGCGGCGGCGTGCTGAACCTGTCGTCGGTCGCCTTCGTGGGTGGCAGCGACTCCGCCTTCTCCGTCGTGAACCCTCAGGCTCCGCAGGCGGTCCAACCGGGTGAGCACCTGATGTTCACGATCAAGTTCGCACCGCCGGCCAACTCCGGCCCTGCAGAGCGCACGGGCACCCTGCGGATCCAGAGCGACGACCCGAACAGCCCGCCGACGTGCACGACGACCTGCGGTCGCGTGGACGTCCCGGCCAGTGGTACGCCGGGCGTGCCCGCGGCGACTGTGGGGTCGTCGTCGATCGGCTTCGGATCGGTCGCCGTCGACAACCGCACGACGCCCTCGTTCGTCGACAAGACGCTCGTGATCGCCAACCAGGCGTCGTGCCCACTGTGCGACCTGAGCGTCGAGTCCCTCCTGATCACGGGTGCGGATAGCGTCGACTTCACCCTGGTGTCGCCGCCCGCGCTCCCGACCAAGGTCGCCGCCGGCACGCAACTGGAGCTGACCGTCCGCTTCAACTCGGCCGTCGAGGGGCCACGGTCGGCGACCCTGACGGTCAACACCGATGACCCGGTGACCCCCAGTTTCCCGGTGAGCCTCACGGGAAGCGGGCTCAAGCCCGCCATCGGTGCGGCACCGTCGCCGTTGATCTTCGGCCCGACCGTGTACTCGCCGATGTGCGGCGTCAGCTGCGGCGTCACCTCGCCGGTGGTGATCACCAACACTGGTCAGGCCGAGCTCATCCTCGACGTGCTCTCGCTGGGGGCCAGCCCGGCGTTCTCGGCGCCGGCGGCGACCACCCCCCCGACCCGCAAGCAGATCGGAACGACCCTCAGCGAGCCGGTGAAGTTCGCTCCGTCGGGTGGTTCCGCCCGCCGGCTCGAGTCCAACCTGCACATCCAAGACTCGTTCCCCCTGGACCCGGGCAACGTGGTCGCGCGCGACGTCCTTCTGTGCGGCGAGTCCGTCGGTCGTGGATTCCGGGTGCTGGTCCGTGATCGGCAGGGCAACGTCGTGACGAAGGTGGACTCCATCAAGTTGGCGAGCGTCGGCGTCACGCCGAATGCCAGCTTCAACGTGAAGAACTCGCTGCTGACGACCATCGACGAACCGGTCTCCTGCCAGCAGATCCGGTTCCACTACGAGAACCAGAACCTCCAGGCGACGGATCAGTCGGCACCGCGAGGCTCGTACTACACGCTGACTGCGAGCGTCGGGAACAAGCACTCGACGGTGACCTTCACGCTGGCCCCGAACCAGTTCCGGACGATCGACATGACCGTCGGCTGACCTGCTGGCCCCACCGATGCCGCGCGTCGCCGGCCGTTTCGCTGAGCCCCGTCGATGGCTAGGACGGGAGCCCGAGGGCGTTGGCGTCGTTGATCGAGAAGAACTCGTTCTTGCTGATCGGTGACGTGGCACCGTCGACGATGCTGCGCACCGTGTCGACGGAATCGGACGTGAAGAGGCACACGCCGCGTTTGCCGTCGGTGCTCGGCACAGCAACGCGCAGTGCCGTTCCCTGGGGCAGGTCGAGCTGCCCACCCCAGAACGCCTCCGGGTTGGAAATTTCGTGAATGGCTGCGACGTACATGACTTCCTCTTTCGTGGAGCCCCGGCCCGCGGCCGAGGGGTTGTACTGAAGGGAGGGCTTCTCTTCAGATCTCAGGCCGGCGGCCGGCGGTCAACGCGACCGGCGCAGGCCAGGTGCGATCGACTTCGCGCACGTCCACGAGGCCTGCGCCTTCGAGCAGCGCTCGGGTCTCGGAGCCGTCGAGCAACGTTCCGCCCGAGCGGATCGTCCTGAGATCGCCGAGCGCACCCGCGATCGGGTCCTCCGGTCCGACGTAGCGGCCCAGCACGATCTGTGCTCCCGGCCGCATCGCGGAGGTCGCGTGGGCGACGGCGTCTTCGAGGATCGCGCGGGACAGGAAGATCACGGGCATCCACACCAGGTCGAAGCCGTCCTCGTCGTCGAACCCGTCGATGGCCGCCGCCTGCAACGTGATCCGCGAGCCGAGCCCGGCCGCGGCCACGTTCTGCCGCGCCAGTTCGAGTGAGAGCTCCCACGTGTCGAGGCCGACCACCCTCGAGTTCTTGAAGGTGCGGCAGAACGCCACGGCGAGCGCACCGACACCGGTACCGATGTCGAGGATGCGTACGCCCTCTCCGCCGAATCCGGCGCCCGCGATCAGCTGGGCGATGACGACGGAGCTGGCTCCTTGCCCCTGCAGGATCTGCGGATCGGTGTAGTACCAACCGCCACTGCGGAGGGGATCGTCGATGAGGTCGATGGCTTGGCGGAGCATCGTGGTCGCGTGGCCGATCACCGTCGCGCGCTCCCGCTCCCCGAGGTCGATGCGCAGGTCGGCGGCCCCCATGAGTTCGACGACGCGGTCGAGCTGCGCGGTTATCGCAGGATCACCGGCCTCGCCGGCAGCGTCCAACTCGAGGCGTGCGATGAGCGCGGCCAGGCACTCCGCGCCGGTGATGAGCCGCATCGCCAGCGCCTGCATCTGGTCGAACGAGCTGCGCACTTCGATCGTGGTCATGACTGCGACGGTAAGAAATCGGGGGCACTTCCATCATCGGGACCATGCCGCAATCTCCCCCTATGGCATGGGTGGATCTACCCATGCCGAGGGGAGGCGAGCCCGTGTTCGAAGGCGAACCGCGCCGCCGCGGTGCGGGTGTTGACTCCGAGCTTCGTGAAGACGTTCGACAGGTGGCGCTCCACCGTCTTCTGGCTGAGGAGGAGCGCGTCGGCGATCTCGCGATTGGTGTTGCCGGCGGCCACGAGGGTCAGCACTTCGCCCTCTCGCCCCGTGAGCCCGTTCGGGAGCGCGCCACGACGCTCCGCGCCGGCCTGGGCCGAGTCGAGCGCGGCTCCGAGTTGCTCGAAGACGACCCGGGCGGCGTCGAACTCCCGATTCGACGACTCGAAGTCGCCCAACTGTCGGTAGGTCCGACCAAGGAGCAGACGGACCTTCGCGCAGTCGTACGGCGCCTCGAGCTCGGTCCAGCCAGAACAGGCCGTGCGCAGCGTCGAGAGGGCCTCCTCGACGAGCCCATTGGCGAGCATCGTCGCGCCGCGGCACCGTTTGGCCGTGGCCTGGAGGCCGGAGCTCTGGTACACGGCAGCAACCGCGTCGAGCTCGTCGGCGGCCGCGGACGCCGTCACCGCGTCGGCGGCGGCGATGGCGATCTCGACCTGCGCGGCCAGCAATCGCGCTCGTGCCAGAGGGTCCGTGACACCGGCGAGGGCGGACCGGATCAACGCGACTGCCGCATCGACGCGCCCCTGGGCAAGACGGAGGAGGGCGAGTCCCGGCTCCGGGTCGCGACCAACCGCGTGTCCATGGCCATACGCGTCCTCGGCGCCATCGAGATCACCACGCAGCCGCCTGATCTCTCCGATCTGGTAATGCCCTTCGGCGACGATGCCGAGGTGGATGCCTGCGGCGTCCGCACACACCCGTTCGGCCTCCTCTTCAGCTTCTGTCCAGGCACCGCGGATCTGCATCACCTGCGCTCGGTGGACCCGGCAGATGCCTTTGAACAGAACCGCGGGAGACAGTCGGTCGCACCACTCCGACGTCGACTCGGTCCAGGCCGCCGCCCGGCGGATGTCGCCGAGCTCGTAACAAGCCGCCATGAGGTGGCAGTAGATGTTCCCCGCCCAATTGGGTGCGAGGTCGTCCGACGATGCCTCCAACATGCCTTCGTCGAGCAGGGCGACGCCTTCCAGCGGGCGACCGAGCCTGATCAGCACTCGGCCCTCGGCCACGATCCCCGCAGCGACGAGGTTGGGGTCGGCGTGCCGGCGACCGAATGCCTGCACCTCGCGCGCCTTGGCCATCGTCTCGGTGCCGCCGTCGAGGGAGGTCTCGACGGAGAAGTAGAGGAGGTAGCCCTGCTCGGCGCAGTCCGACTCGTCGACAACGAGGCGCTGCGCGCGGTTGATCCATCCACTGCCGACCGTTTCGCTCCCGCGCAGGAAGTACGCGTACGCGATGTCGAACGCCCGCATGGCCGCACGCCGGTTGTCAGACGCTTCGAGATACCGCTCGTAGGCGGCTTCTCGCGCCGCCAGTGATTCGTCCATGAGCCCGAGCCACCACGCGGACTCTGCCAGGGAGTTCAGGTCGTCAGCCTCGAGGACGGTCTCGTGTCGAGCGACCTCGAAGGCCTCGCGAGCGGCCTGCCAGTCGCGCGCTGCGAACGCTGTCCGGGCGGTCGTGAGCTCGTCCACCGGGGCGACGGTACTCCGGAGGCGACGAGCCGACCTCGACGTTGCATGCTCGCCGGCAGCGGGTACCGCGTCTTCGCTCCGTCAGCCCCGCACGACGTCGAACATGCGAGCCATTCCACCATCCACGAGGATCGTCTCACCGGTGACGTAGGCGGCGAGATCGGATGCGAGGAACGTGACCACGTTCGCCACGTCCTCGGGTTGCCCCCATCGCCGAAGGGCGAGGTGACCTTCGAGTGCATCGGCAAGACCGGGCTGCTGCCGTCCCCGCTCCCACATGTCCGTGATGATCAAGCCGGGAGCGACCGAGTTGACGCGGATGCCTCGCGGTCCCCACTCGCATGCCAGCGATCTGGTGGCGGCGTCGAGACCACCCTTGGACGCGGCGTAGATCGCCTGCGCCGGTGTCCCGACGACGCCCGCCACCGAGGAGACGTTGACGATGCACCCTCCCCGGTCGAACATCGCCGGCGCCAAGGCGCTCGCCAGGAGTAGCGCCGACTCCAGGTTGATCCGCAGCACGTCACCCGTCGCCACCGGGTCGGCCTTCTCGGTGCGGCGCGTGTAGGCGATGCCCGCGTTGTTGACGAGGATGTCGACGCGGCCGACTGCGGACAGGACGCGATCCGCCAGATCTTTCGGTGCGCCCTGCCCGCCGAGGTCAGCGACGAATGCCAACGTGGGTTCGCCGATCTCCTCGGCGACCGCCCGCAGCTCCGGCTCTGTGCGGGCCGCAACCGCCACTCTTGAACCGGCAGCCGCCAATGACCGCGCGATCGCTCGACCGATCCCGCGTCCCGCGCCCGTGACCAGCGCCGTCTTCCCGCTCAAGTCGATGGTGATCGCCATCCGCTAGGTCTAATCCGTATCGAGCGCGCTCGGATCTTCTCGACGCGTGGCAAGAGAGGTTCGCGCGACGTGCGCTTCTGCTGCGCGAATCCGTTTGTCGTGCCTTACGCTGGTTGCCACTTGGTCGGGTCCGCGCTTGTCACGTGACAGCGCACCGAGCGTGTTGGCTGCTCCGGCGTACGCGGAGGATGGGACGGAAATGTCAGCAAGCGATGGGTCGATCGGCGTGAGTAGCGAGGAGGGGCGGCGCCTCGCTGCACTGCGGTCGTACGAGGTTCTCGACACGTCGCCGGAATCGCTCTTCGATCGCGCCGCCGCGATCGCCGCCGCAACGTGTCGGGCGCCGATGGCGCTCGTGTCCTTCGTCGACGAGGATCGACAGTGGTTCAAGGCATGCATCGGTCTGGAAGCTGCGGAGACTCCTCGTGACGTGGCGTTCTGTTCGCACGCCATCCTGAGCGACGAAGTCCTCGTCGTTCCCGATGCCCGGGAGGATGCCCGCTTCGAGGCGAACCCGTCGGTGGTCGGGCCACCCTATGTGCGGTTCTACGCCGGTGCGCCCATCGTCGTCGATGAAGGCGTGCGCCTCGGGACGGTTTGCGTCATCGACACCGAACCGCGAGCCGGTTTGGAACCGATCGAGCGCCACGTCCTGACGGATGTGGCTGCAATGGTCGCCGACGGACTCGACATCCGACGTCGCGCGCTCGCCGCCCGGGAGGCGATTGCCGCTCGATCGCATCTGGCAGCCATCGTGGAGTCGTCGCGTGATGCGATCCTGAGCAAAACGCTGAGCGGTGAGGTCGTGAGTTGGAATCGTGGCGCCGAGATGCTCTACGGCTACACGTCCACCGAGATGGTCGGCACCTCGGCCGGCCGCCTGATCCCGCCGGACCGACCTCAGGAGATGCACTCGATCCTGGGACAGATCCGGGCCGGTGAGATCATTGAACAGCTGGAGACGGTGCGGGTGCGCAAGGACGCGACGCACGTGCCCGTCCGCCTCACGGTCTCCCCGATCCGGGACGCGGCCGGCACGGTGGTCGGCGCATCCACGATCGCCCATGACATCACCGAACAGAAGCAGCTGGAAATGGAGCTGAACGCGGCACGCGACGAAGCGACGGAGGCGAGCCGGCTGAAATCGGAGTTCCTCGCCACGATGAGCCACGAGATCCGTACGCCGTTGAACGGCGTCGTCGGGATGATCGGCCTGCTGGTCGACAGCGACCTCGACGCCGAGCAGCGGCGGTACGCAGACACCGCCGGGCGATCGGCGGAAGCGCTGATGTCGGTGCTGAACGACATCCTCGATTTCTCCAAGATCGAGGCCGGACGGCTCGACCTGGAGAGCATCGCCTTCGATCTGCGAAACGTTCTCGATGACGTTGCGGAGATCCTCGCGGAGCGGGCGCAGGCGAAGGGCCTCGAGCTCGTCTCCTATACGACACCAGACGTGCCCGATGTCGTGGCGGGCGACCCGGGGCGGCTCCGGCAGGTGCTGCTCAACCTGGTCAGCAACGCCATCAAGTTCACCGACGCGGGCGAGGTCGTCGTGCGGGCCACCAGAGTGGAGGAGTCCGCCACCCGAGTGTGCGTGCGGGTCGCGGTGAGCGACACCGGCGTCGGCATCGATCCGGCGCGCCTCAGCGCGCTGTTCGAGCCGTTCACCCAGGCCGACGCCTCGACAACGCGTCGCTATGGGGGGACCGGTCTCGGACTCGCGATCTCGGCGCGTCTCGCGGAGATGATGGGCGGGGATCTCCGAGCCGAAGCCGTTCCCGGCGGGGGGAGCACGTTCTCGTTCACCCTCGCCCTCGCCAAAGTGACCGAGACCGCCCCCGCGCCCGCTGCGCCCACGCCCCGGAGCGACCTCCGCGGGTTGCGGGTGTTGATCGTCGACGACAACGCGACGAACCGAACGATCCTCGAACACCAGGTCGCGTCGTGGGGCATGACCAGCGTGAGTGCCGACTCCGGTGAGGCCGCCCTCGACATCCTGGACGAGACGAGCGACGGCGGGTTCGATGTCGCCCTCCTCGACCTCGACATGCCCGGCCTCGACGGGTTGGAGTTGGCAGCCCGGATCCGCTCCGAGCCGACGACGGCCGCGCTTCCCCTCGTGCTCCTCACGTCCGCGGCGGTGCGTGGCACCGCAGAAGCCGCGCGCCGCGCCGGCATCCAGGCCTATCTGCCGAAGCCGGTTCGCCAGTCCCAGCTCTTCGAAGCGCTTGCCACGGTCCTCGGGTCGGGGGAGGCGCCTGCGCTCGTAACACGCCATACGCTCGCCGAGGGCCGCGCTGGCCGACTGCCACGGATCCTCGTTGCCGAGGACAACTCGGTGAACCAACTGGTGGTGGTCGCCATGTTGGGGAAGCTGGGCTACCGAACCGATGTGGTCGCCAACGGGCTGGAAGCGGTCGACTCCGTGATGCGTGGGCGCTACGGCGCCGTGTTGATGGACTGCCAGATGCCGGAGATGGACGGATACGAGGCGACCGAACGCATTCGTCAGCACGGCGGGACCCGGCCCCGGTTGCCGATCATCGCTCTGACCGCGGGGGCCATGGAAGGCGAGCGCGAGCGCTGCCTTGGGGCCGGCATGGACGACTTCCTCACCAAGCCGATCAGCTTCGAGGCCCTGGACAGGACCCTTCGCCGATGGCTTGGAGAGGAGTCGGGCGAAGCCGTCGAACCTTCGGCGACGCTCGGAGCGCGGCGTCGTTGATCGACCGTGTCGCCATCGAGCTCCGCGGGCCCGTCGACGGCTACGGGCGGGCCTCGAACACCCTGTTGAAGGGGGTCTCGGTGGCCCGGCGGAACCGGGTCAAGCCGGCATCACCGAGCAGGGCACGCCAGGTGGACTCGGGCACCTGCGGGCCCAGCTGGGCCCGGCCGCCCTGCGCCTTGGCGTTCGGGACGCAGATGAACAGCCCAGCGGAGTAGAAGAGCTTGCCGATGGGATGGCTGTTCTCGGCCACCGATTCGCCTGCCATCGGCTCGACGAGCAGGAACGTGCCGTCAGGCGACAGCGACGCGCGGATGTGGGCTGCGGCTTCCACGGGATCGCCCATGTCGTGCAGGGCATCGAACACGCAGACGAGGTCGTAGGCGTCGCCTGGGTAGTCCGACGCGCTCGCGACCTCGAAGCGACACCGGTCGGCGACGCCGGCCTCGGCGGCCCGCTTGCGGGCGACCTCGATCGACTCGGGGTGGTAGTCGAAGCCGACGACCGTGCTGTTGGGGAACGACCGCGCGAGTTCGATCGTCGAGGCACCGTGCCCACAGCCGATGTCGGCCACGGTCCCGCCCGCCACGAGCTTGGCTTCGACACCGTCGAGCGCCGGGATCCACGACGAGGCGAGGTTGGCGATGTAGCCGGGCTTGAAGAGCCGCTCGGTGCCATGGAACAGGTCGTGGTGGTGGTCGTGCCACGCCACGCCTGCGCCGGTGCGCACGGCGTCGCGGTTGAGCCGCTCCTCGTCCTTGAAGAGCACGGCCGCCAATGCGAAGAGTCCCGCGGAGAACACGGGGCTGGTGTCGTCGGCGAGCACCGCCGCCTGGGCCGCGGTGATGCTGACGCGTCCGGTCGCCTCGTCGAGTTGGCAGTAGCCGGCGGCCACCTGGGCGTTGGCCCATTCCTCGAGGTATCGCGCGTCGTAACCGGTGCGGCGGGCCAGCTCCTCGGGCGTGGCTGGTCCCGCCTCGGCCATCGCGTTGTAGAGGCCGAGCTTGTCGCCGAGCACGACGGTGGCGGCGTGAAACGCGGTAGCGGCATCGGCAGCCACTTGGCCGAGGAACGCCTCGACGGCAGTGGTATCGGGGGTGGTGGTCATGTCGGTTTCCTCCGGTCGATTGGACAGGACGAACCTTCGGCCGGGGACCATGCACTCCACCTGCAGCTTGGAGGTGCCCGCAGTGCAAGGCGGCTGCAAGGGGGCTGGGCGAGACTCGATCCATGACCACGACCACCCCCGCGCTCACCGCCGTCGATCGACTCTTGGAGGCGATCGTCGCCGGACGGGGCGCCTCCGTTGCCGGCCTGTACGCCGAGGGCGCCGTCCTCGATGCAACCGTTCCCGGCTGGCGCTTCCGCGAGCGGGGCGGTGAGGCGATCGCGGCGCAGTACGCCGAGTGGTTCGCCGACCCCGGCACGTTGGAGGAGCTCGACCGCCAGCCCGTCGACGGCGGCGAGGTCCTCACCTACCTGCTGGCATGGACGGAAGGCGGCGTTCCCCACGCCGCCCACCACTGTCACCGACTCACCCTCGACGCGGAGGGATTGATCGCTGTCGACCAGGTCTTCTGCGGTGGCCGCTGGGACGCGACCCTGCTCGCGGCGATGGAGGAGGCCGAGCATGCTGGCTGACGTGGACCTCCACTTGCGGCCTCGGCCGGTGGCGGCGTCGGTCGAGGAGCTGCTCGCCGACGCCAGTCGGCGTGAGCCCTTTCAGCCCGCCCAGACCCGCTCGACCGTCGGGTTCGAGCGGGTGTGGATCAAAGGCGAGACCTTCATCGTCAAGTATCTCCACGTCGACGACGACTGCATGTTGCGGTCCACGGGCGACCTCGGGTGCCGGACCCTCGGGGCGTTCGCGGCCGGCCTCTTCGACGTCGCCGATGAGTTCATCGACCACACCGTCGTGGCGGTAGCTCGAGGCGTGGGGCGCAACGGCTGGGGCTCGGCGCTGCTGATGCGTGATGTCTCCCGGGACCTCGTGGCGGTCGGGGACGACCCGTTCCCAGAGGACCAGCACGCTTCCTTCATCGACCACCTCGCCGCCATGTGCGCCCGAACGTGGGGGTGGCACGACGACGTCGGTCTGCTGCCCTACGCCCTTCGCTGGACCTACTTCGACATCGCCTCCCTCGAGAGCGAGCGTCGCCTCGGGTGGCCGGAGCGGGTTCCCAAGATCGCGGCCGAGGGCTGGTCGCGGTTCGCCGAACGAGCCCCGGCCGACGTGTTCGATGCGGTCGCCGGACTGCGCCGGGACATCGCGCCGTTGGGCGACGCGCTGGCGGGAACGCCGTCGTGCTTCCTCCACGGTGACTGGAAGGCATCGAACCTCGGCACGGCGCCCGACGGGCGAACCGTGCTCATCGACTGGGTGTACCTCGGCGAGGGGCCGGCGTGCCACGAGTTGGGGTGGTACCTCGCACTGAACCGGGCCAAGTTGCCGGCGGGCCACCTGAAGGAGCGGGCGATCGAGGACTTCCGGGTCGCACTCGAGCGCCACGGCGTGCCTACTGGTGGGTGGTGGGAACGCCAGCTCCACCTGAGCCTGCTCGGCACGCTCGTGCAGCACGGCTGGGAGAAGGCCCTCGGCGACGATGACGAGCTGCGTTGGTGGTGCGAACGGGCCCGGGAGGGAATGGCGGAGCTTTGACCTCGCTCAGCGAGGCCTACAGCGCCACCGGACAAGCGTGGCAGGCGGGACCGGGCAAGGTGTACGACCGGTTGGCCGACGAGCTCGCGGCGCGTTGCCCGGTGCGCCTCGAAGGGGCGCGGGTGCTCGACCTCGGCGCCGGCACCGGCGCGGGCTCGCGCGCCGCGCAGCGCCGAGGCGCCGAGGTCGTCGCGGTGGATGTGGCGGTGGGGATGCTGGAGGTGGACGCAGACGCGCGGCCGCCGGCCGCGGTCGGCGACGCCCTCGGGTTGCCGTTCGCCGGGGGAGCTTTCGACGTCGTGCTCGCCGCCTTCTCTTTGAATCACCTGGCCGATCCGGTCGCGGGACTGCGCGAGGCCGCCCGCGTGCTGCGACCTGGCGGCGGACTGGTGGTGGCTACCTACGCCTCCGACGACGACCACCCCGTGAAGCGGGCGACCGAGGCGGCGGCCGCCGCCCGAGGATGGCGCCGCGAACCGTGGTACGAGGCCCTCCAGACCGAGATCGTGCCCCGACTGGCCACGCTCGAGCGGGCGGCTGGTGTGGCCTCCGCCGCGGGACTGACCGGTGCCGACGTCGCCAACGTCCGGGTGCCGTTTCCGCGTCTCGGACCACACGATCTGGTGGCCTGGCGACTGGGCATGGCGCATCTCGCGCCCTTCGTGGGTCACTTGCCGCCGTCGGAGCAGGTCGCGCTCGCGGCGGACGCGGTCGCTCGACTCGGGCCGGGCGCGCCCGCCCTCGTCAGCTCGCTCGTCCTCCTCGCCTGGCGCCGCCCCGAGTGAGGAGACGGCGGTCCGTCAGCCGAGCACCCGGGCGGCGAAGGCCCGAGCCGACTCCTGATCCGAGGCCGACGCGATGACGGCGAGGACACCCCGTTCGGCCTCCGTCCGCCACGCCCTGACGTCGAAGGCGGCCGCCAGCGCGCCGACGAGCGGCCACCCTTCGAGCGCCGCGCAATCGGCGAGTCCACGCACCACCTCGTCGAGCTGCTCGAGGTCGGACGCCGGCTCGCCTCCGGCCAGCGCACCGAGCGCGGTGGCGAGGAGCTGGTAACGGCGGGCGCCCCGGGCTCCGGCATCAGCTGCGACCTCCGCGCTGCGTTCGGCCGCGGTACCGCGGTCACCCACGGCCAAGGCCAGCCGAGCCTGCACGAGTCCCCATCGGTGGCGCTGATGCCATGCCATCGTTCCCTGCCAGGTCTCGATCGTCGCCAGCTTCTCGGCGAGCGAGGCCGCGCCATCAGGGTCGTCGGCGAGGAGTCGACCGTCGGCGAGATCGAGAAGTCCGGCGAAATATGGCTCGGCCAGTGGACCGCGCGGGTCCGTGCGCTCCACCGCTTCGGTGTTGAGGTCGTCGGCCCGCTCCGGATGTCCCGTCCAGCGCAACAGCCAGGCGCGGGTGTTCATCGCCGGCCCGACCATGCGCAAACCGGCATCGCCGACACGCGCCACGGCGGCTTCGAGATCGTCGCATGCAGCGAGCGCTTCGTCCACCCGACCGGATTGCCCGAAGGCCACTGCGCGGGCGAAGCGCCCGTGCAGCGGAGCGAACGGATGGGCGAGTCGTTCGGGCTCGACCAGTGCCCAGTCGAGCAGCGCCAATGCGTCCGTCGGGAGTCCCTGATGGAGTCGGATCTGGGCCAACCAGACGCCCGCGAGACCGCGCACCGGGGCGGGGGCGGCTTCGACCACGGCCGCCTCCAGGTGCGCGACGGCACCGGCGACGTCGCCACCTGCATGGCGCACGCGGCCCGCCAGGGCGAGGCAGCTCACGCGCAGGGCCGGGTCGGCGGCGACCGCCAACCCCTCGTCGGCCCGCTGGCGCGCCTCGTCGTAGCGCCGACGGTAGTAGGCGACCCACCCCGCCACCTCCAGGGCGGCGGCTCCACCGCCGCTCGTCACCGCCCGGGCTGCGTCGTCGGCCGCCTCGCCGAGGCGCCCGCCGGCCATGCGCACGCGTGCCCGCGCCGCGCTCGTCGCAGCCGTGTCCGCCAGCGCGAGCGCGGCACTCAAGTGGGTGTCGGCAGCGTCGAGGTCATGACGCGAGATGGCGACCTCGGCGGCCCGCCTGTACCACTCGCCGGCGAGAACGACGTCGCCGCCGAGGCGCGCGTGCACGGCCACCGCCAGCGGATCGGGGGTCGACCGGGCGGCGAGGGTGCGCGCCGCCTCGCGGTGGGCGAGTGCGCGGCGCGCACTCCCGGCCGCAAGGTCCAAGGCCTCGCGCTCGAGCTCGTGGTGGAAGGCGAAGCCCGTACCCCGCTCGACGAGAACGCCGCCGGCGGCGGCGGCCTCGAGGTGACCGAGCAGTTCGACGGCTGGTCGCCCCATCACCTCGGCAAGGAGATCGAGGTCGATGTCCGCGCCGAGCACGGCCGCCGTCCGGATCGTGAGCGCGGCCGGTCCCAGCCCGGCGATGCGTCGGTCGACGGCATCGTGCACCGAAGCCGGCAGTTCGTCGTCGGTTCCTTTGGCCAGCGCAGTGAGCAGGAGAGGGTGGCCGCCGCTCCGGGCGTGCAACTCGGCGGCCCGGACCTTTCCGACGAGTGAGGCGGTGGCTTCCAGATCGAGCGGTCCGAGCGAGAGGGTGACGTCGGCCTGGACGAGCGGCTCCGCCGTCGGGCGGGTGGCGACGACCGCCAGGAGCCGCTGTGTTCGTCGCACCGAGAAGGCCAGCCAGGCGAGCGTCGACGTCCCCGCGAGGTGCAGATCGTCGATGGCGAGCACCACGGGACGACCGTCGGCCAGCCGACCGATGACACCCAGGAGGGCCGCGAACAGTCGTGCCCGACCGAGCTCCGGGTCGGCCACGAAGGTCGCCCCACCCTCGGCCCCGGCCGTTTGGATGCCGAGGAGGGGTCCGATGGCGGCGGCGTCGGCCCCGAGCACGGCGATCCGCTCGTCGCTCGAGCGCCCGGAGAGGTGCAAGTCGACCGCGTCGATGATCGGTTGGAGCGGAAGATCGCGACCGAGCTGATCGCACCGGCCGAAGAGCACCAGGGCCCCCGTCGCGGCGCGAGCCGTCCAGTCATCGAGAAGAGCGGATTTGCCGATGCCGGCCTCGCCGGCGATGGCCACCGTCACCGTCGCGCCGGCGACCACGCGATCGAGTGCGGCGTTCAGGGCGGCGAGTTCGGCGGAGCGACCGGGGAGCGGGGCGCGCGCGGCCGGAGCGTCCGCAACGGAGGCGGGCCGAGCTTCGCCCAACACGATCGCATCGTGGATCAACTCGGTGTCCGCCGTCGGCGAGATCCCGAGGTCCTCCGAAAGGCGTTCCCGAAGTCGCACATACGCGGCGAGTGCTGACGCCGGACGGCCCGTGGCCGCGTGGGCACGCATCAACACCCGCAAGGAAGCTTCGTCGTACGGATCGTGGGCGAGGGCATCCTCGGCGACCGCCGCCGCCGCCGCGTGGTCGCCCGCGCGGCCGGCGGCTTCCACTGCGATGCGACGAGCCGAGCGCGAGCGCGCCTCAGCGGCCGCCCGCTCGACTTCGATCCAGTCACCCTCCTCCTCGGGCAGCACGGTTCCCCGCGCGAGCGCGGCGGCGGCAGCCGCAGCGGCCCGCGCGGCGCCGAGGCGGCCGCCTTGCAATGCATCCTCGGCCTCGAGAACCCGCGCAGCCAGCTCGTCCAGGTCCATCCAGTCGACGGCGAGGGCATAACCGGCGTCGGTGCGCGCAAGGCGGTCGGCACCGAGGACACCTCGCAGTCGCGAGACCAGCACGCCCACCTGCTCGGCGGGCCGGGCCGGCTGTTCGTCGCCCCACAGGATGTCAGCGAGACGGTCGGCAGACACCGGCCGTCCGCGGGCCAACGCCAGGACCTTCACCAGCCGCCGCGCCTTGAGGCTTCCGAGCCCACGCTCGCTGAGCCCGTCCACCGCGAAGCCGCCGAGCACCCGCACGCGGAGACGTTCCACCATTCGGTGCAGTCTCCCTCGCGTCGAGCGCTCCGGCGAGCCTTCCGTCTGCCGGCGTGTCGCCTCGGCGCGCCGCGAGGGGCGGTGAAGAGATCAGCTCTGGTTCCTCAACGGCCGGCGGCCGGTGTACGCCGCGAGACGCTCCATCGGCGACGCACCGGCAGGAGCGTCGACCGCGTCGGCAAAGGTCTGACCGTCTCGGAGCGGGTCGATGGCTTCGCGTGCGAATGCGTCGACCTCGGCCACCAGCTCGATTGGTGGGTCGTATGACTGTCCGGTCGCGCTGGCCAGGTCCCATCCATGGACGAGTCCGTCGAGGACGATGAACCGGGCGAAGGTCTCACCCGGCACCTCGCCGAACGGTGCGATGACCGTCTTGTCGAGGGCTCCGGGTGCGCTGACGGCAGCACCCAGATCCGCCAGGGCCGGCCCGAACCCGCCGAGCACGTCTTCGAGGTCGGGGTCGGGGGGCGCCTCTCCCCGGTAGGCGGCCGCGAACGACGTGGCGAGGCCGATCATGTGCTCGAGCACGCCGCGGACCGCGAAGTCGGCGCACGGCGTCGGTCGGTCGAGTTGGTCGGGTTTGATGCCCGCGACCACACCGCCGAGGAGCGGGGCGAGTTGGCCGAACTGCGCCAGGGCGTCCATGGGTCCTCCGTTGCGTGGATTCACGTGATCGTCCACGCTACGGGCCGGAGTCGCCCCGAGTAAGGCCGCCTCTCGGTCGCGTCCCGCCTCGATCAGCTTGATGACGGCGTCGTTTCGATCTGGCTCGGTCATCTGTCGATTGTCGCGGGCAGCCGCGTTTCGGGCATCGGCCGCGCACACCATCTCCGCGATCTCGGCGTGGCGACGCGTGGGGCGAGTGCACCATCGGGACACTTCGGCGCCGCCGCCGGCGACAGCGCGAGGCTGGAAGTCGTGGACACTGACGAGCTGACCGCGATCCGGGAGGCGCTTCGCAGGCACGAATGGCAGGCCGCGCTCGACGCGGCCGCGGCCGCCTCGGTCGATTCCCCGGAGCTCGAGGCCGAGCTGGCGGACATGAGAGCCGACGCGGCCTGGTGGCTCGGTCGACTCGAGGAGTGCATCACCGCCCGGGAGGTCGCGTACCGGATGTTCGAGGAGCTGGGTGACCACCGCCGCGCCGGTCAGTGTGCGGTGTGGCTCTACGAACACCACGCGTTCCGCGCCCGACCGGCGGGCTCCGGCGCGTGGCTGCGGCGGGCCCGGAGGGCGCTGGAAACCGATCCTCAGTGCGTCGAGCACGGTGCCTTGTTGCTGCGGGAGGCGGAGACCGCGCACGGTGGGGGTGATCTCGATCGCGCCTTGGCGCTGGCCACCGAAGTGATTGGCCTCGGTCGGGCGCTCCGTTCACCGGACCTCGAGGCCGAGGCGCTCCAGACGAAAGGTCGGGTGCTGATCCACCTCGGCGAGGTGGCCGACGGAATGGGCCACTTGGACGAGGCGATGCTGTTCGCGGTCGAGGGTCGGCTCGGGGCCTACTCCACCGGCAAGGTGTACTGCAGCCTGATCAGCGCGTGTGAGGAGCTCGGTGACACCGACCGCGCCGCCGAGTGGACGGAGGCCACCATGCGGTGGGCACAGGAGAGCCCCTTCGCCATCTTTCCCGGCGTCTGCCGGGTCCACCGGGCGGTGGTGCTCAAGCGGCGCGGATCGCTCGTCGAGGCGGAGCGCGAGGCGGAACGCGCCTGTGACGAGCTCGCCGAGAGCCACATCGGCAACAGTGCCGCCGCCTACGCCGAGGTCGGCGACATCCGCCGCCGTCTCGGGGATGTCGACGGAGCGGCCGACGCGTTCGAACGAGCACAACAGCTCACCGGTCGGCCTTGCGGCGCGCTGGCGCTGCTGCGCCTCGCCGAGGGTCGAGTGGACGCGGCCACCTCGATCGTCTCCGGATGCCTCGGTGAGACCACGACGAATCGCTTGGCGCGCGCCTCCCTGCTCCCGATCGTCATCCAGGTCGCCGCCGCCGCCGGTGACATCGACGCAGCTCGAGACGCGCTCGGCGAGTTGGAGGAGATCGCCGGCGCGTTCGACACGCCGTTCCTGCGCGCCACCGCGCTCTCGGCGCGCGGCCGCCTCCAGCTGATGGAGCAGGACACGACGGCGGTCGCGACCCTGCGACAAGCGGTTGAAGGCTGGGAGGCGCTCGAGGTGCCGTACGAGGTCGCGACCACGCGCACCCTGCTGGGCGAGGCACTACGGCATCGTGGTGAGGAAACGGCGGCCATCGAGTCCTTTGCCGCGGCGGCCGCGCTCTTCGACCGCATCGGCGCGCACACCGACGCCCTGCTCGTCGCCGGCGACTCGAGAGCAGCGCTACCCGCCGGTCTCACCGAACGAGAGGTCGAGGTCCTCCGCCTGGTTGCCGCGGGGTTGACGAACAACGAGATCGCCGCCCAGCTGTACCTGAGTGCGAAGACCGTCTCACGGCACGCGTCGAACATCTTCACGAAGATCGGCGTCTCCTCGCGAGCCGCCGCCACTGCCTTCGCGTTCGAACACCGGCTGGTGGAGTCGCGGCGGTAGCAGAACCCCTGCCGCGCGACGGTGCAACCAGCGTCGTGCGGTGTTCGCCCCATTTCAAGGGCGCGGTGTGCGACGGGGATTGGTGCGCGCGCCCGATGTGGCCGCGTGCCTCTGGGGGCGACGGTTGGGGAACTCGAGCGGACTCGGATCGCGAGCCTGCGTCCTCGAACGGAGACAGGACATGGAGCACCCCAGGAACGGACGGCCCCGAGCTCGAAGGCATGCGCGGTTGCTCGCGTCTTGTGCCGCTGCACTCTGGCTGATCGCGGCGGCGACTGGTGTCGACGCCGATCCGACCGTCGGGCCCCTCGTCCAGGTGTCGGGGCCCAGTCTGTTCGACGGCTGCACCGCGGATTCGACCCAGAACGGAGCGGCATTCGTCGGCTCGGAGGTCGAGCCTTGGGTCGATGTCGATCCGTCCGACGCCAGCCACCTGGTGGCGGCGTGGCAGCAGGACCGGTGGTCGAACGGGGCGGCGCGGGGCATCGGGTCCGCCGTGAGCCGAGATGGGGGCGCGACCTGGCGATCCACGTTCGTGCCCGGGCTCAGCGCCTGCTCGGGTGGGGTCTTCGAGCGAGCAACGGACCCCTGGGTCTCGATCTCCGTCGACGGCACGGTGTATCTGAGCGCCTATGTGTTCGACCGCACGGCCGGCCAGGACGCCGTGACCGTCAGTGCGTCGAGCGACGGCGGTGAGACCTGGGGAGCACCCGCGGTCGTCGCATCTGGCCCCGATGGGAACTCGTTCAATGACAAGGAGGCGGTCACCGCCGATCCGCACGATGCCGACGTCGCCTATCTGACGTGGTCGAGGTTCACATCGCCGAACGGGGTCGCCGACGACTCTGCGTACGCATGGTCACGCGCGATCCGCGGTGGGCTGGCGATCTCGCGCACGACCGACGGCGGCGCGACGTGGGAGCCGCACCGCATGATCTTCGAGTCGACGAACCTGCTTCCCACCTTCGCCCAGATCGTCGTGCTCCCCAACGGGGACCTCGTCGACGTGTTCGAGGAATCGCGCCTCCCATATTCCAAGCCGAACGGGAACGGCACCGAGCACACGCTGCATGTGAGCATGACGCGGTCGACCGACCGAGGCCTCACGTGGAGCAGGCCGAAGGCGATCGCGCCCGCCGGCAGGGTCGGCACGACCGACCCCGAGAGCGGACGGCCCGTCCGTGCCGGCGGTCTCGACGTCGCTGTGGATCCAGTGAGTGGGCGGTTGCACGTCGCGTGGACGTATGCGTTCCCAGGCTCGGCGGTCGACAGCATCGCGCTCTCGACGTCCGGCGACGGCGGGCGGACGTGGTCGGCCCCCATGAAGGTGAACCGGACGCCTACCGATGTCCCCATGGGCGCGCAGCAGGCGTTCAATCCGTCCGTCGCCGTCTCCAGCAACGGCGCCGTGGCGGTCAGCTACTCGGACCTACGGACCAACGACCCGGCACCACAGCTCGCGACGTCGGTCTCCATGGCCCTCTGCCAGTCGACGGCGGACTGCGCGAGCCCGGCCGGATGGGAGGAGCGAATGCTGACGGACGTGCCGTTCGACCTGCGGAAGGCGCCGTATGCGCGCGGATACTTCGTGGGCGACTACACCGGCCTCGTCGCCGCAGGGAGCGATGTGCTCGCGGCGTTCACGATGCCGCACGCGGCGGACACCGCGAGCGTCTTCCTCCGACGGGTGACGACGAACTGAGCTGTCCCGTTTCGAGGGCTTGGTGACCGTCCTCGAGTGAGCCGGCGGGAACGCTTGGAGAGCCTCCCGGGGGATCGATTCAGCGATAGGCAGCAGCCTGGATGGCGTACAGCTCGGCGTAGGTGCCGCCGCGAGCCGCGAGCTCGTCGTGGGTGCCGACCTCGACGACCCTGCTCCCGGACAGCACCACGATGAGGTCGGCCATGCGGACCGTCGAGAAGCGGTGCGACACCAGCACGGTGACGCGGCCGGCGTCCGATGCCCCCCTCGCCTGCTCCGCAAAACGCTCGAACAGGGCGTGCTCGGTCTCGGCGTCGAGGGCCGAGGTCGGCTCGTCGAGGACGACGAGTAGTGGGTCTTCCCGCACCAACCCACGGGCGAGCGCCAGCTTCTGCCACTGACCGCCGGAGAGGTCGACGCCCCCCGGCCAGCTCGGTCCCAACTGGGTCGAGAGTCCGTCGGGCAACCGCTCGACGACGTCAACCGCGCCGGCGCGCTCAACGGCGCCCGTCACCGCCACCGGGTCGTCGACCCGTGGGAGGTCGCCGAGCCCGACCGCGCTCTGGGCGGGCAACTCGAATCGAACGAAGTCCTGGAACGCGCCGGCCATCCGCTCCCGCCACGCCGCCGCGTCGATGGTGAGGAGGTCCACGCCATCGACGAGTATGCGACCGTCGGTCGGCTCGTAGAGCTTCGCCAACAGCTTCACCAGCGTGGACTTCCCAGCGCCGTTCTCACCGACGACGGCGACCACCGACCCTGCCGGCAAACGCAGGTCGACGTGCTCGAGGACGAGCGGCTGATCGAGGCCGGGGTACCGGAACGACACGTCGTGGAGCGTGATGCCGTCAGCCAGTTCGGACGGCGGTGTCCCCGTCGCGTTCCTACGCCGACGCTCGACGAGGTCCTCGAGCCACAACAGGCGCTGCGAGCCCTGGACGAAGAAGCCCCAGGTGTTGACCTCGGTCGCTGCCAACCCGATGTACGCGGTGAGGCGGGCGCCTGCGGCAACGACGATCAGCGCCGCGGACGCGTCGCTGGCGGTCCGGGCGGAGATCGCGACCGCGGCGACGAAGGCCGAAGCGAACACGGCCCACGCGGCCGTCTGGGCGAGACCTGACCGGAGGCGCACGCGCTGGAGCGGCCGCTGGAACGCGTTCCACGCCGCCGCCCGATCGGCGGCGACCGCCCGCGTGGCTCCACCGACCCGAAGCTCCTTGGCCGACGGAGCTTCTGTCTGGAGCACGAAGAGGTGACGGGCGAGCCGGCGGTTGGCCGCCTCGCCCTCCCAGACGGCAGTGACCCGACGACCGACCCCTGCGGCGGCGATCACCGGCGGAAGGGCGGCGACGCCGAGCAGGAACATGGCGGGATGCACCGTCGCCAGCACCCCCATGACGACGAGCAGACGGATGGCGATGCCGAGCGATCCGAAGAGCGACAAGAAGATGTGGTCGAGCGTGAAGACCTGGTCGCGCAGCATGGCCAGTCGGTCGAGCACCTCGGGCCGCTCGTGTTGCTCGATGCCCACGGTGGTGGCCTGCAGCCTGGCCACATGGGTTTCGAGCGCCACGGCGAGACGTTGCCGGAACCGATCGTGCAGGCGTTGGCTCCCGCTCGTCACGACCCATCCACCGACGCAGGAGAAGGCGATGCCGACGCCCGCGGTCAACAGCCGCGTGCGGTCGGGCGCTCCCGGGGTCCGCAATGCCTTGGCGATGAGACCGAGCCACACCGCGACGAGGGCATCGGGCAGGGCGCCGAGCACGGTCGACCCGAGGGAGATCCACAGCAACGCCGGCTCGAACCGAAAGCCGAGGCGCAAGAGGTGCAGGATGGCCGGTCGCTGGCCGGGGAGCTCCGAGAGGGCGTCGTCGACGGTCAGGCTCATCCGGCCACCTCCGACTCCTCTGATGCATCGAGGATCCCGATGAGGTCGGGGTCGTCCAAGTCGGGAACGTCGTCGTCGTTGAACCGGGAGGCCTGCAGGTCGAACATGGCTCGGTAGCGACCCGCAGCCGCCATCAGCTCATCGTGGGATCCCTGTTCGACGACGACCCCGTCCTCGATCACGACGATGCGGTCCGCGTGGCGCACGGTCGAGAACCGGTGGGAGATGAGGATCGTCGTGCATCCGGCGGTGGCGTGCAAGAGCCGTTCGAAGATCGCCGCCTCGCCCCGCACGTCCAGCTGGGCGGTCGGCTCGTCGAGGATGATCACGCCGGCACCGAGGTGCACGGCCGCCAGAGCCCGAGCGAGTGCGACCCGCTGCCACTGCCCACCCGAGAGGTCGGTGCCGCCGGGCTGGGCCTTGGACAGGGACTGGTCGAGGTGCGCCAGTCCGCCGGCACCGGCGACCTCGAGGAGGCGGACCAGCTCGGCGTCGTCGACCGACCCGCGATCGAGGACCACGTTGCGGCGAAGCGACAGCTCGAAGCGGACGAAGTCCTGGAACACCACGCTCACGCGCTCACGCCAAGCTTCCACGTCGAAGGTGCGAAGGTCGCGCCCGTCGACCGTGATGGCCCCGGAGGTGGGGTCGTAGAGACGGCACAGGAGCTTCACCAGCGTCGTCTTGCCCACCCCGTTGCGCCCGACGATGGCCAACGACCTCCCCGCGGGGATCGTGAGGTCGAGATGGCGGTACACGAGTGCCCCGCCGCTCGGGTAGGTGAAGCCGACGTCGTCGAACCGAATCGACTCGGTTGGCAGCCCGGACGCCGGTCGCGTGCTCTCCGAGATGTCGAGGGCTCCCTCTTCGGCCATGCGCCTGCCCAGCCGTTCGACGATGAGCACCGGCTGGGCGGCGGCTTCGAGCGCTCAGGCAAACCCGCCGACCGCCAGAGCACTGGCGCCGAGAAGCGCCTGCGCGCCGACGACCAGGCTGCCCAGGCGCAGGTGTCCGTGCACGGCCGACATCACCAGGGGCGCGAGCACCGCGGCGTGCGCGGTACCGAGTACCCCGAAGACCGTCAACAGCGATCGCTGGCGCAGCCGCATCGCCTTCCATTGCAGCTCGACCAGGCGCCGTCGTCTGGAAGCGAAGCGCTCGACGGTCCAGTCGCCGAGACCGAAGACCCGCAGCTCCTTCGCCGGTTGGGCTTCGACGGCGAGACGGTAGGCGTAGTCGGCGTGGCGCTGCTCGGCCATCACGTCGGGGTCCGTCCGGTTCGACCACACGGAGCTCTCCCGCAACAGCCAGTGCGTCGAGAGCCACGCCCCGCCGATCACGATCGGCGCCCACCAGAGAACCGTTCCGAGCACGACGGTCTGCGTCACCCCGCCGCCCAGCTCGACCATCCCCGCGGAGATGAACCCGAGGGCCACCGACAACGGCGGGCCCGTGATGCCGAGGTCGAAGTCGCGACCCATCGTGAGCTCGTCCGCCAACCCCGGTCGTTCCAGGTGGCTGATCCCCAGCGGATCGGCGCACGCGTCGGTCAAGGCGGCCTGCAACCAACCGGACGTCTTGTCACCGAGGATCGATCCGATCTGGGTGTGGATGGGTGAGGACATGCTCAGCAGGGCGAAGGATGCGCCGACGATCAGCAGAGGTCCGGTCACCGATCTCCCGCCCGCGATGGCGGTGACCAACGACCCCAGCCCGAGCGTCAAGCCGCCCGGCAGCAACGACCGGATCGCCACGAGCCCCCACCATGCGGTCGCCAGGGGTCTGCTCGCCCGCCAGGTGGCGCGTGCCAGCGCCGAAGGAGCCCAGTTTCCGAGCGCACCACGCACCGCCCGACCCTACGTGCTGGTCCCTCTCGAGCAGCCCCGCGGGGCGCGACGTACGATGCCGCCGTGGTCGATCCCGGACGCGCGATGGTCGTGGTCTCCGTGGTGACCGACGCCGCTCGGCAGGCGTTCGAGGTGCCCGCCGACCGGGCCGAGCTCCGCTGAGCGCGGTCCGGCTTCGGGTCGCCCTCGTCGGCGGGCCGATGTACGACCACCTCCTGGGTGCCCTCGGCGACGACGTGGACATCGTCGTCCATGCCGACCACCCAACGCTCAACCGAACGGTGGCGGCGCTCCTCGCTCGCGGCGAGCGCATCGACGTCCTGTCGACACACGCGAAGTACGCGCCGTCGCAACGCCATTGGCTCACTCCCCTCGACGACCTCGTCGACACCTCCGCGCTGTCGCGGGCGGCCGTGGCCATGTGTCGGTTCGAAGGCGCGCTGTTGTCGGTTCCGCGCTGCATCGACGTGCGGGTCCTGTGGGCGGCGACCGACGACGCGGTGCCCGCGACGTGGGACGAGCTCGTCGAGTCGCCGATCGTGTTCGGCTTCCCTGGGAAGGAGTCGGGTCTCTTCGGCACGTTCTTCGAGCTCGTCGTCAGCCGGGGCGGCCAGCTCTTCGACGGAACGGCACCGGTGATCGACAGCGACGCGGCGCGGTGGGCCGTCGACGCGCTCGTGAGACTCGCTCGTCGCGCGCCCGACGACCTGTCGAGCTGGCACTACGACGACGTCGACAACGCCCTCCTCGCCGGTCGAATCGACGCAGCCGGCGTCTGGCCGGGAGGGTTCGGCGCGATCCGGCGAGCCCGCGCCGCCGGGCGCAGCCTGGGCCCTCACCCGTACCCCGGTGGCGTGTCCTACGCCGGTTGTCACTCGTGGGCGATCCCGACGACGTGCGGCGATCGCGACGCGGCGCGTGCCCTTGTCGAGCGGCTGACCTCCTTCGAGGTGTCCGCCCTCGACGCGACCGGCGGCAACGTGCCGGCTCACGTCGATGCCTTCGCCGCCGTCTCGCCCGTCGACGAGGTGGACGAGCGTCGCCTCGCCATCACGCGAGCGACGGTCGCCGGCGGCATGTTGACGTACCCGCCGCTCGAGCGGTTCCCCGAGGTCGAGGACGCGGGATGGCAAGCCATCAACGAAGCCCTCCGTGGCGTCCGGCCGGCAGACGACGTGCCCGCGCTCGTGCAGCAGGCGGCCGAGGCAGCGCTCGGCCGCTGACCCGCGGCAGGATGGCGACGTGCGACCGCTGCCACCCATCGGTCTCGGGACGGCGCCTCTCGGCGGGCTCTTCGACGCCGTCGACGACGACGACGCCGCGGCGACCGTCAGCGCGGCGCTCGCGCACGGTTGGACCTATGTCGACACCGCACCGCTCTACGGGCACGGGCTGTCGGAGACGCGGGTCGGTGCGGCGCTGGCGGCGACGTCGAGCGACGCCGTCGTCTCGACCAAGGTGGGACGTCTCGTCCGGCCGGTGTCCGAACGCGATCCGGACGACATCTTCCTCGGAGCGCCTCCGGGCGCGGCGACGTTCGACTTCTCGGTCACCGGTGTCCGACGATCGCTCGTGGAGAGCCTCGCTCGCCTCCAGCGAGACTTCGTCGACATCGCCTTCCTGCACGATCCCGAGGGTCATCTCGACGCCGCCCTGAGCGAAGGGATGCGGGCGCTGCTCGATCTGCGTGAGGAGGGCAGGATCGGCGCCATCGGCGTCGGGACCAACGTGGTCGAGACGGCCGAGCGTTTCGTGAAGGAAGCGCCGGTCGATGTCGTGCTGATCGCGGGACGCAACACGCTCCTCGACCGTTCTGCGGAGCGCGACCTCCTGCCGCGTTGCGCCGATCTGGGTGTGCAGGTCGTCGCCGGGGGAGTGTTCAACAGCGGCGCGCTCGCCGACCCTGCAAGAGGCCACTACGCCTACGGCGACGTCCCGCCGGCCGTCCGTCGCCGCCTCGACCTCCTGACCGCTGCGTGCGAACGGGCAGGAGTCCCCCTCGCGGCGGCGGCGATCCAACACCCGCTCCGCCACCCTGCGGTGACGTCGATCGTCGTCGGCTGCCGTCGAGCCGCCGAGGTCGGGGCGAACGTCGCGCTGCTCGCGACGGACGTTCCCGACGAGCTGTGGGCCGAGCTCATGACGATCGGATGAGGATCACCCGCGTCGTCAGCACCGACGTCCGCTTCCCGACCTCGCGTCATCTGCACGGCTCCGACGCCATGCACCCCGATCCCGACTACAGCGCGGCCTACGTCGTGCTGGAAACAGACGGCGACGTTGCCGGCCACGGGTTCACGTTCACGATCGGACGCGGCAACGACCTGTGCGTCGCCGCCATCGACGCCCTCGGCCACCATCTCGTCGGCCTCGACGTGCGGTCCCTCGACGGCGAGCTCGGCGTCATCGCCAAGCTGTTGACGCGGGACACGCAGTTGCGTTGGCTCGGGCCGGAGAAGGGTGTCATCCACCTCGCCGCTGGGGCGTTGCTCAACGCGTTGTGGGACCTGCACGCAAAGGCCGTGGGCAAGCCGGTGTGGAAGGTCCTCTCGGATCTGTCGCCTCGCCAGCTCGTGAGCCTCGTCGACTGGCGCCATCTCTCGGACGCGTTGACCGCCGACGAGGCGGTCGACCTGCTCGAGCGCGCCGCGCCCCGACGGGAGGAGCGGGAACGGCGACTGCTCTCGGAGGGGGTACCGGCGTACACGACGTCCGCGGGATGGCTCGGATATGCCGACGACCTCGTCGTGCAACGGTGCCGCGAGGTGGTCGATGCGGGGTATCGACAGGTCAAGATCAAGGTCGGCGCCGACGCTGAAGACGACCTGCGGCGGGTGCGACTCGTGCGGGAGGCGATCGGACCAGACGTCCGGTTGGCCGTGGACGCCAACCAGGTCTGGGAGGTGGACGAGGCGATCGCACGGATCCGGTCGCTCGAGCCGTTCGACCTCGCATGGGTGGAGGAGCCGACGTCCCCCGACGACGTGCTCGGCCACCTCGCCATCGCCCGCGCCGTCGACGTCCCCATCGCGACAGGCGAGCACTGCCAGAACCGCGTCGTCTTCAAGCAGTTCCTCGCGTCGGGCGCGATGGAGGTCTGCCAGATCGACGCCTGCCGGGTCGCCGGAGTCAACGAGAACGTGGCCATCCTGTTGCTGGCCGCCAAGTTCGGGGTTCCGGTGTGCCCGCACGCCGGAGGCGTGGGGCTGTGCGAGCTCGTCCAGCACCTCGCCATGTTCGACTTCGTCGCCGTCGCCGGGGACGTCGAGGGGAGGATCGTCGAGATGGCTGATCACCTGCACGAGCACTTCGTGCACCCGGTTCAGATCCGGCGAGGGTCCTACGTCGCGCCGCTCCTTCCCGGGTTCAGCTCGGAGATGAAGGGTGCCTCGATCGAGGAGTTCCGCTTCCCGTCCGGCGCGGCGTGGCGGTGAGCGCGGCCATCGTCACCGGTGCGGCGTCAGGGATCGGCGCCGCCTGCGTCGTCGAGCTGCAGCGGCTCGGGATGCGGGTCGCCGGGCTCGACCTCGAGCTCGCCGGCGAGGCCGACCTCGCGCTCGTCGCCGACGTCACCGATCAGGGCAGCATCGACCATGCCGTCGTCGAGGCCGTCTCGGCGTTCGGGGGCCTCGACGTCGTCGTGTGCTGCGCCGGAATCGGTGCCGTCGGCGATGTCACCGAGAACGCCGACGACGAGTGGCATCGCCTGTTCGACGTCAACGTGCTCGGCATCGTCCGGGTGATGCGCGCGACCAAGCCGCACCTGGTCGCTTCGCCAGACGCAGCCGTCGTCAACGTCGGCTCCATCGCCGGCCACGCCGGGCTTCCACTGCGAGCGGCATACAGCGCGACCAAGGGCGCCGTGCATGCACTGACACTGGCGATGGCAGCCGACGGGATCGCCGAAGGCATTCGCGTCAACGCCGTCGCGCCAGGGACTGCCGACACGCCGTGGGTCGGTCGCCTCCTGGCTTCGGCGCCAGACCCTGCGACCGCCCGGGCGCAGCTCGAGGCCCGTCAACCGATGGGCCGGCTCGCCGGTGCCGACGAGGTCGCCCGGACGGTTGCGTGGCTGGCGTCATCCGCCGCCTCTTTCGTCACCGGGACGATCGTCGACGTCGACGGGGGGATGCACGGCTTGCGCCTCCCGTCGAACCCAACGAGGGTCTGAACACCATGTCCATGACCGCCGTCCTCAGGCCGATCACCACCGACGAGCTTCCCGCGCTCCAGACGATCACCTCCTACGCCTTCGGAGGCTTCGACGGCGGGCCCGCACCGTGGATCAACCCCGATTGGACGATGTGTGCGTTCGTCGATGGCCGCTTGGCCACGACCTTCGGTGCATGGCCGTTCCGCGTCCGCCTGAACGGTCGGTCCGTCGCCATGGCCGGGATCACGATGGTGGCGACGCTGCCGGAGTACCGACGCCGCGGCCTCCTGCGCCAGGTGATGATCAAGGCGCTCGCCGAGCAGCGCGATCGCGGTCAGGCGATCGCCATCCTCTGGGCGAGCATGGGTGCGATCTACCAGCGATACGGGTTCGGGCTGGCGTCGTCGACGGTCAGCTACGACATCGATCCGCGGCGGATCCAGTTCGCCGACGGGGGCCCCGCTGCCGGCACCGTCCGGCTGCACTCGCGAGAGGAGGCGCGTCCGATCTTCGAGGAGGTCTTCAAGGAGTTCAGCCGGCCGCGCAACCTCGTCATCCAGCGCGCCGGCGCGATGTGGGACATCCGGCAGGCCGGCGATCGCAAGGAGTTCGGCGTCTACCGGGATGTGAGCGGCGCGCCTCGTGGGTTCGTCGCCTTCGACACGGGCACCGATCCGGAACGATCCCCGAACCAGACGATCACGATCAACGACTGGGCCGCGATGGATGCGGATGCGTACCGCGGCCTGTGGGAGTTCTTCGGCGCGCACGACCTCGTGGGCTGGGTGCGGTGGACGCGGGTGCCGGAGGACGATCCGGCGCCGTTCCTGTTCCTCGAGCCGCGCGAGCTCCACCGCCGAACGGCGGACGGGATCTGGATGCGGGTCACCGACGTGGTCGAGGCACTGCCGCAGCGTCCGTACGGCGACGCCGATGCACTCACCATCGCCGTCCGGGACGACGTGTGCCCGTGGAACGACGGGACCTACGTGCTCGAGACGACCGGCGAGGAGTCGACGTGCCGGCGCATCGACGCGACTCCGGATCTCACGATGCCCGCCTCGAGCCTCGCCGTCCTCCTGTCGGGGCATCGCTCGGCGTCGATGCTGGCGCGGGCCGGCCGTGTCGAAGCAGGCGACGCTCGGGCCCTCGCCCGCGCCGACCGCTTGTTCGCAACGCATCACGCGCCGTGGTGCAACGACGACTTCTGACCGAACACCTACGGCGGGTGCAATCGCTCCCCGAACGGCGCTCGATCCCGCCCCCTATACTGCAGAGTAATGCACGCGCATTGACGCGCTGGCGAGCCCGTACGAGAGGACCGACAAATGGCCTGGGATTTCTCCACTGAGCCGGAGTTCCAGAAGAAGCTCGACTGGGTCGAGGAGTTCTGCCGCGAGGAGGTCGAGCCCCTCAACTACGTCTTCCCGTACGCCATCCGCTCGCCGCAGCCGAAGGTGCGCGAGATCGTCCGCAAGCTCCAGGACGAGGTCAAGGCGCAGGGCCTCTGGGCGATCTTCCTCGACGAGGAGCTCGGCGGCCCGGGCTACGGCCAGCTCAAGCTCGGCCTCCTCAACGAGATCCTCGGTCGCTACCCAGCCGCGCCCCAGATGTTCGGCGCGGCTGCGCCCGACACGGGGAACATGGAGATGCTCGCCGCCTACGGCACCGAGGAGCAGAAGGAGCGTTGGCTCAAGCCGATGCTCAACCAGGAGATGTGGTCGGCGTACTCCATGACCGAGCCCCAGGGGGGCTCCGACCCCAACCTCTTCCGCACCCACGCGCAGAAGGACGGTGACGAGTGGGTCATCAACGGCGAGAAGTGGTTCACGAGCGCCGGTCGCGTCGCCGACATCCTCTTCGTCATGTGCACGAACGGCATGTTCGTCGTGCCCCGCAACACCCCCGGCGTCGAGATCCAGCCCGAGCCGCGGAACCACAACCACATCATCTACAAGGACGTCCGCATCCCCCTCGACCACCTGCTCGGTCCGGAGGACGGCGCCAAGGTGCTGGCCCAGCGTCGCCTCGGCGGCGGCCGAATCCACCACGCCATGCGGACGATCGCCCAGTGCAAGCTCGCCTTCGACATGATGTGCGAGCGTGCGCTCTCCCGCGAGTCGCACGGCAAGATCATCGCCGACCACCAGATGGTGCAGGAGAAGATCGCTGATTCCTATGCCGCCATCCGGATGCTCCGACTGTTCGTCCTCGAGACGGCGTGGAAGATCGACAACACATCGACCCAGGAGACCCGTACCGACATCGCCGCCGTGAAGTACACGATGGCCAAGGTGCTTCGCGAGGTGTCGTTCAACGCGCTGCACATCATGGGCTCGCTCGGCACGACCGATCTCACGCCGCTGCAGGCGATGTACGCCGGCGCGCCGACGATGGGCATCGCCGACGGCGTCGACGAGGTCCACAAGGCGACGGTGGCTCGGAACGTGCTCAAGAACTATCGACCCCACGAGGGCTACTGGCCGACCGAGTACTACCCGGCCAAGCGCAAGGCGGCGCAGGAGAAGTGGGCGCCCCGCCTCGAAGCCGATCCCGAGCTCAAGGCCATCGCCGACGGCTACGCGAAGTACCTGGCCAACCGCTGACGCGGCAGATGGCCGCGCCGGCCTGACCCGACCCGGGGTCGGCGCATCGGGCAGACGCCCCATCGAAGGCGTAGGCGAACCCCACGCCGATGCGCCATCTGTCCGATGCGCAACGATCGACCGCGGCGGATCATGCGTGGTGTCGGGAACGATCCCGACCACGTCCATGAGGAGAAACACCGTGCGCACTCCGCTCCTGGAGATCCCGCTCGAGATGAAGGTCGAAGGCATCGAGACACGAGGGGTGACGTGGGGCGAGCAGCTCGTCCGCCACATCGACCTGCCCGCAGGTGTCGACTTCACGCCCCTGTTCAAGGGGCTCCCCGGCGACCTCTGCCAGTGCCCGCACTGGGGGATGGTCCTTGCCGGATCGATCCATCTGCGCTTCGCCGATGGGTCCGAGGAGGTCAGCCGCGCGGGCGACGCCTTCTACTGGCCTGGCGGGCACACCGGATGGACCGACGAGGGTGTGACCTTCCTCGAGCTGAGCCCTGCGGACGAGCTGGCGCCGGTGCTCGAGCACTTGGCGGCCCAGATGTCGGCGCCGGCCTGACCTCGACCGGTACGGTCGCGCCGGTGGCGGAACCGGAGGAGCGCAGATGAGCTCGGCATGGGTGGACTCGATGCCCTCGGCGTACGAGCGGTGGTTGGTACCGGCCCTGTTTCAGCCGTTCGCCGTCGATCTGGCCCGCCGGGTCGCGGCGCTCCATCCCCGACGTGTGCTGGAGCTCGCGGCCGGGAGTGGGGCGCTGACCCGCGAGCTCCTCGCCGCTCTGCCGGACGGCACGGAGGTGATGGCGACGGACCTCAACGACGCGATGGTCGACCTCGGTCGGGCGCAGGCGCCGGGCGCGACCTGGCGTCAAGCGGACGCCATGGCGTTGCCGTTCGATGCCGGCCAGTTCGACGTCGTCGCCTGCCAGTTCGGCGCCATGTTCTTCCCGGACAAGCCGGCCGCCTTCGCCGAGTCGCGGCGGGTGCTGGATGCCGACGGGTCGTTCGTCCAGAACGTGTGGGGCCCCCTCGAACGACACGCGTTCGAAGCTTCGCTGGTGCGGGCCCTCGGGGCCGTGTTTCCCGAGGACCCGCCGACGTTCATGCAAACCGGCCCCCACGGCTACGCCGACCTCGCGCTCGTCACGGCGGATCTGCACGAGGGGGGCTTCGACGACGTGGTGTCGGAGGCGCTGACGCTCGAGGGTCATGGCGAGTCGGCGGCCGGATTGGCCGAGGGCTACTGCCTTGGTTCACCGCTCCGATTCGAGATCGAGCGACGGGCCGCCCTCGACGTGACCCTGACCAGAGTCGCCGAGGCGATGACGAACGATCTCGGCGACGGCGACGTCGCCGGCTCGATGGTGGCCCACGTCCTTGTCGCTCGCGGAGTCAGAACAGGCGACCGGCCCAGCTGACGACAACACCGGCGAGCACGACCGCGCCGAGGAGGCGACGAAAGAGGCTCTCGCCCCAACCGATCTCACCGACAGCCCACCACGCCAAGGCCAACGCGCCGACGATCGAGACGATCGTGCCCATGGTGCCGCGCGGGTGTAGCGCCAGCCGCGCCGCCGTCGCCGCCAGGTAGATCCCCAGCGGCACGTTCGGCAGCTGCGCGATGACGACGTCACCCGACTTCGGGTTCCGGAAGATCCGGTCGAAGAGGCTGGGGCTCGGGCTCACTGCCGGACATGATGGCTCCATGACGACGACGGTGATGCCGGCGGCCTTCCTCGGCCACGGCAGCCCGATGAACGCGCTCACCGAGAACCGTTACACCGACGAGCTGTGCGCCGTCGAGTACCCGACGCGGGGTGACGCCGGACGTCGCCGCGGGTCTCGCCGACGCCGCCGGATCACCGGCCGACGTGCTCGTGGACGGGTACGCGTACGGCTCGCTGTCGATCAGCGCCTACACCATCGGTTGCGATGCGGTGCTGACCGTGCCCATCGAGGGCGGCGGAGCGGCACCGCTTCCCGACCCCGCCGACGTCCCGCCGGAGGCGACGAACACTTGACCGCGATGGATCAGCTCGCCATCGCGAGCCGAAGCGCGCCGCGGGGGTACGTCGTCGAGTGTTGGCCGTCGGGGGTGGTGATGGTGAGGGTGCCGTCTGCTGCGAGGTCCTGACGCCATCGTCGCCGGTGGTGCCGGTGGTGTCCTGGTGGTCGAGGAACCATTGGCACAGGTCGACGAGGGCGTCGGCCCGTCGTTCCGAGGCGGTGCGGACCCCGGTGGCTTCGTCGTCGTCGGTGGATGCGACTCGCAGGGCGGTTTCGACGACGGTGGCCGACTCGGGGTCGAGCGATCCGGAGAGCTCGGCCCGCCCGCCGAAGGTGCGCGACAGGTGCAGTGATCGCTCGGGGTCGAGTGGTTCGCGGCGGTCGATGAGCGCGTCGGCGCGGGCGCGCCAGGCCTGCATGACGAGCGCGGTCTCGCGCACGGACAGTCCGACGAGGGTCGGGACGAGCTCGGCGTGGTGTTCGGCGAACAGCTCCGAGTGGCGTTCGCTGACGTTGGCCAACGACGGCCTGGACCTGGCCGCCGCTCAGGCGGCCGTCGAGCCACGCGTCGCCCAACGCGGGGGCGTTGGCGACGCAGCGAGCGGCGCGAACCAACGCAACTGCGGCGCCGGCGGTGAGGCCTTGTTGGCGGAGCCACGCAACGGCTGACGACGCGTGGTCGAGCTCCCACAGCCCGGAGGCGTCGAAGGCGCCGACGCCGATCGCCAACCGGGCTTCGAACCGTTCGCGAAGACGGAGCGCTTCGACGAGGGTGGCGTTGTGCGACGGCGGTTCCATCGCCTCGATCGCTCCCACCAATGCCTCGAACATGTGTTCCCCTCCTCAACCTTGTGTGGATGGTCGAGGCGGGCGTGGGCGGGTGTTGGTGCTGGTGGGGTCGGGTGGAGGTGGCCCTGGCCGCCGACGCGGAAGACGCGCACGCGGGGCGGCTCCCTTTTAGGTTC
>DATLED010000075.1:0-40150 GCA_035525495.1 Acidimicrobiales bacterium
CGGCTCGGTCAGCCCCGCCGCCCGCACGACCTCCTCCATCGACGCGTACGGCCGCCCCGCGTCGATGGCCTTGGCCACGTCGACCCCGATCGTCCGCACCGACGACACCCCCATCCGCACCGCATACTCCGTTTTGTCACCAGGAACCGGCGCCAGGGCGCCGTTTGCTGGTGACAAAAGCTCGAGGGTGGCGTCCCAGGAGGAGGCGTTGACGTCCGGCGAGTGCACCACCACGCCGTGGCGGCGGGCATCGGCCACCAACGACTGCGGCGAGTAGAAGCCCATCGGCTGCGCGTTGAGCAACGCCGCGCAGAACGCCGCCGGGTAGTGGAGCTTGATCCACGACGACGAGTACACGAGGTAGGCGAACGACACGGAGTGCGACTCCGGGAACCCGAAGTTCGCGAAGGCGGCGAGCTTCTCGTAGATCTGGTCGGCGACGTCGCCCGTGATGCCCCGCTCGGCCATCCCCTCGTAGAGCCGTGACCGCAACCGCAACATCCGCTCCTTGGACCGCTTCGACCCCATCGCCTGGCGCAGCTGGTCGGCCTCCCCGGCCGTGAACCCGGCGACGTCGATCGCCATCTGCATCAGCTGCTCCTGGAACAGCGGGATCCCCAACGTCTTGGCCAACGACTTCTCGAGCAACGGGTGGAGGTACGTCACCGGCTCCCGTCCGTTGCGGCGCCGGATGTACGGATGGACCGAGCCGCCCTGGATCGGCCCCGGCCGGATCAGCGCCACTTCGACGACGAGGTCGTAGAACGTGCGCGGCTTGAGCCGCGGCAGCGTCGCCATCTGCGCGCGCGACTCGACCTGGAACACGCCGACCGAGTCGGCCTTGCACAACATGTCGTAGACCGCGTCCTCCTGCGGGATCGTCGCCAGGTCGATGTCCACGCCGTAGGCCGAGCGAATGAGGTCGACGGCGTAGTGCAGCGCGCTCAACATCCCGAGCCCCAACAGGTCGAACTTCACCAGCCCGGCCGCCGCGCAGTCGTCCTTGTCCCACTGGAGGACCGTCCGTCCCTCCATGCGCCCCCACTCCACGGGCACGACCTCGGACACCGGCCGGTCGCAGATCACCATCCCGCCCGAGTGGATCCCGAGGTGGCGAGGGAAGTGCTCGACCGCGGACGCGAGCTCGAGCACCGGCGCGGGGATCGTCACATCTCCCCCGCCACGCCCGCCCCCGGTCATCGCCACCGTCGCCGACATCGGCCCCCACCCGTCGACCTGCTTCGACCACGCGTCGAGCTGCCCGGCGGCATACCCGAGCGCCTTGCCCATGTCCCGCACCGCGGACTTCGGCCGGTAGGTGATGACGTTGGCGACCTGCGCGGCGTTCTCGCGACCGTACCGCTCGTAGACGTACTGGATGACCTCCTCCCGCCGGTCGCTCTCGATGTCGACGTCGATGTCCGGCGGACCGTCGCGCTCCGGTGACAGGAAGCGCTCGAACAGCAGGCCGAGCGACACGGCGTCGGCGGCGGTGATCCCCAGCGCGTAGCAGACGGCCGAGTTGGCGGCGCTCCCCCGCCCCTGGCAGTAGATGTCGGCGTCGCGGCAGAAGGTGACGATGTCGTGGACGATCAGGAAGTAGCCCGGGAAGTCGAGCTGCTCGATCAGCGCCAGCTCGTGGTCGATCTGCGCGTACGCCCCCGGCACCCGCTCGGCGCCGCGAGCTCCGTACCGCCGGGTGGCGCCCTCCTCGGTCAGCTGGCGCAGCCACGTCATCTCGGTGTGGCCTGGCGGGACCGGGTGGTCGGGCAGGTTCGGCGCCACGAGCTTGAGGTCGAAGGCGCACTCGAGGCCCAACGCCGCCGCCCGTTCGACGACGCCGGGATAGCGGGCGAACCGCCGCGCCTGCTCGGCGCCCGAACGGAGGTGGGCGGCGCCCGACGGCGGCAGCCACCCGTCGATCTCGTCGAGCGAACGGCGAGACCGCACCGCCGCCAGCGCCGTCGCCAGCGGCCGGCGCGACGGGACGGAGTAGTGGACGTTGTTGGTGGCGACCACGTCCACCCCGGTCCGCAGCGCGACGTCGACCAGCGCGTCGTTGCGGGCCGAGTCGAGGGGATCGCCGTGGTCCCACAGCTCGACGACGACGTTCTCCCGTCCGAAGGCGATCACCAGGTCGGCCAGCTCCCGCGCCGCGGCTGCTGGACCGTCGGCCATCAGCGCCGCCGGGACCGTCCCCTTGCGGCACCCCGTCAGCACCAGCCAGTGCCCGGCCGACGCCTGCGCCAACGCCGACAGCGAGAACTCGGGCTTCCCCTTCTCCTTGCCGGCGAGCTGCGCGGCGGTGATGGCGCGGCACAGCCGCCCGTAGCCCTGCGGGTCGCGGGCCACCACCAGCAGGTGACGGCCCTCGGGATCGGCCACCCCGTTCTGCGGCTTCGACAGCCCGAGGGACAGCTCGGCCCCGAACACCGTCGGCAACCCGATGGCGGACGCCGCCTCGGCGAACCGGACGACGCCGTACATCCCGTCATGGTCGGTCAGGGCCAGGGCCTCGAGCCCCAGTCGGGACGCCTCCTCGGCCAGCTCCTCGGGGTGGGAGGCGCCGTCGAGGAAGCTGAAGTTGGAGTGGCAGTGGAGCTCGGCGTAGGGCACCCTGCCGGCGGGCGCCGCCGGCGCGTAGCTCTGCGTCTGCGGGGGCGGCTCGTAGGCGGCCCGCTTGCGCGACCACGCCGGGCTGTCGCCGCCGTTGGCGTTGGGCGGGACAGGGTCGGCCCGACCGTCATTGCCTCGAGCCGGCGGGCCGTCATCCAGTCGACGATGGAGCTCCTTCCACGACAGGTCCGGCTGGTTCCACCCCACGTCCGGGAAACTAGCGAACATACGTTCGACTGGCCAGCGGGTGGGGGATCCCGCGGCGGGGACCGCGGGCGCCGCTCCACCTGCCCGATAACGTCCGCTCGTGCACGAGCGCATCCGGCCCCGCCGGGAGATCGACGGGATCAGCGCCGTCCTCCTCCCGTGGACCGATGGCGGTCGCGCCATCGACTGGTCGGGATTCGAGCGCCACCTCACCCGCACCCTCGACGCGGGGCTCACCCCCGCGGTGAACATGGACACGGGCTACGTCCAGCTCCTCGACGAGGCGCAGCGGCTCGAGGTCCTGGACCGGACGAAGGGCATCGTCGGCGGAGGTCGCTTCATCGCCGGTGCGTGGGTCGCTGACGCCGAAGGCGACGCCTTCGCTCCCGACCGCTACCGCGCCGAGCTCGCGGCCATCACCGCCGCAGGCGGCACGCCGATCCTCTTCCCGAGCCGCGGCCTCACGAGCGGCGACGTCGTCGCCAACCACGCGGCGCTGGCGACCGACGTCGATGCCTTCCTCGCCTTCGAGCTCGGTCCGGCGTTCACGCCGGCGGGCAAGGTGTACGACCTCGACACGTTCGCCGGTCTCCTCGACATCCCTCAGTGCGTCGGCGCCAAGCACTCGTCGCTCCAGCGCCAGCTCGAGTGGGACCGGCTGGCGCTGCGGGACCAGGTCCGCCCCGACTTCCGCCTCTACACGGGCAACGACCTCGCCATCGACATGGTGATGTACGGCAGCGACTACCTCCTGGGTCTGTCGTCGTTCGCCCCGGACGCCTTCGCCCGTCGTGACGCCATGTGGGCCGCAGGCGACCCGGACTTCTACGAGCTCAACGACACGCTGCAGTACCTCGGTCGACTCGCCTTCCGTCCGCCGGTGCCCGCGTACAAGCACAGTGCGGCGCAGTTCCTCGTGCTGCGACGATGGCTCGACGGTGACGCCACGCCGCCGGGCGCGCCCCGCCGGCCGGACAGCGACGTGCCCTTGCTGGCGGACATCGCCGCCGTGCTCGGGTTGCCACGGTGATCCAGGTCCGGAAGCTGAGGACCGCTGAGGACTTCCTCGCCCACGTGGCCTCGCTCGGCGTGACCCTCCCGTTCGTCGAGGACCCGCCGGCGGCGCACGCCGATCACTACGCCATCCTCCCGATGGAGGGGTGGGACGGCACCGAGGACGGCAAGCCGACCGAGCTCGTCCTCCGTCGCTGGCGCCGATTCGGCGAGGGCGGCGCCGGCCTCGTGTGGGGCGAGGCGACGGCGGTGCGCGCCGACGGGCGGGCCAACCCCCATCAGCTGCTGATCGGCCCCGAGGTCGCCGCCCTGCGCGATGCCGTCGGCGACCGCGTCCGACGGGTCGGGCTCCAGCTCACGCACTCCGGTCGCTACGCCGTCACCGGACCGCTCGTCGCCTACAACCACCCGCTGCTCGACGCGCGCGCGGCCGCGCCGGTGCACGTGCTCTCCGACGGCGAGCTCGACGACCTGGTCTTGGACTTCGGCCGAGCGGCCGCGATCGCGCGCGATGCGGGGTTCGACTTCGTGGACGTGAAGGCGTGCCACGGGTACCTCGGCCACGAGCTGCTGAGCGCCGTCGATCGACCCGGCTCGTACGGCGGCGCATCGCTGCACGAGCGGACGACCTTTCTCCGCCGATGTGTGGAGGCGGTGCGTTCGGCGGCGCCCGGGATCGACGTGGCCGTGCGCTTCAGCGCCTTCGACCTCGTCCCCCATCGGCCGGCGGATGACACGAGCATCGGTGAGCCCGAGCCGGGCGCCACGGCGCCGTACCGATACGCCTTCGGCGGCGACGGGACCGGGCTCGGCATCGACCTCGCCGAGCCCGAGGCGCTGCTCGACCTGCTGGTCGACCTCGACGTCTCGCTCGTCTGCATCACCGCGGGCAGCCCGTACTACGTGCCCCACGTCCAACGGCCGGCGTTCTTCCCGCCATCGGACGGGTACCTCCCGCCCGAGGACCCGCTCGTCGGCGTCGCCCGGCTGCTGGCGGCGACGGCCGAGCTCAAAGCGCACCGGCCCGAGCTGACGATCGTCGGCACCGGCTACTCGTACCTCCAGGAGTGGTTGCCGCACGTGGCCGCCGGCGTGCTCCGCCCGTCCGCCGGCATCGAGGCGGGTCACGGCGGCGCCGACTGGATCGGCCTCGGGCGGATGGCGCTGAGCTATCACGACCTCCCCGACGACCTCCGCAACGGGAAGCCGCTCGACCGCCGCCGCATCTGCCGGACGTTCAGCGACTGCACGACAGCGCCCCGCAACGGACTCGTCTCCGGGTGCTGGCCGCTCGACCCGTTCTACAAGTTGCGCCCGGACCGTCCCCTGCTGGCCGCCGCCAAGAAGGCGAGCCGCACGTCGGTGGCCGACGAATGACTGCCCGCTTCCCGGCACGAACCGACGGCCTCGCCCCCCCTTGCGAGGTCCCACGGTGACGAAGCCGCACGTCGAGCTGCAGGCGCCCAACGGTCGATTGCTGACGCGGGTGTCCCCGCCGGATCACGGGTGGCACCGCGCGCTCTGGTTCGCGATCAAGTACGTCAACGGCGAGAACTTCTGGGAGGAGGTCGAACCGTTCGGCGATCAGTTCGAGGTCGGGGATGGACGCATCGAGTGGCGGCGCCCGAGCGGCGACGTCGTGATCGATGAGACCCGCACGGTCGTGACGGACGGCTACGTCACCGACTGGACGACCACGCTGACGCCGCGCGTCGACGTCGTCCTCGATCGGACGCCGTACACGACGTGGGGCGGGTACGGCGGACTGACGCTGCGGGGGGCAGCCGACTGGTCCGACACCCGCATCCTGGTGGCCGACGGCTCGGTGCACCGCCGTCCCGAGGGCGTGCCATCGCCGTGGTGCGACCTGTCGAGCGACGAGTGCGGGTTGCTGTTCCTCGACCACCCATCCAACGTCCGCCATCCCGTGCCGTGGTACGGCGCCACCCGATCGCGGGTCTACGGCGACGACGGCTGGTCCAACTACCTCAACGCCGCCTTCCTCTTCCACGAGCCACTGTCCTTGCGCGCCGGCGAGGAGCTGACGCTGCGGTACCGGGTGATCGCCCACGACGGCGCGTGGGCCGTCGGGACGTGTGATCGAGCGTGGACGAACTGGGCGGGCGGGGACCGAGCGAGGTCGTGGGTCGATGGGTGAGCTGCTCGACGTCTCGATGGGCTGGCTCGACCAGTGGTGGGACCCGGAGGTCGGGCTGCTGTGGAACATGGAGGGGTCGTTCGACGAGCTCGCGCCGGCGCGCTCGCTGCACCTCGTGCCGCAGTCCGCCTGGTATGCGGCGGGCCTCTTGCACCGCGGCGATCGCGGCGACGAGGCGCGGGCGATGCAGTGCATCGAGGCTCTGCTGGCGTGTCAGTACGTCGATGTCGGCGAGGGCACCGAGTGGCACGGGACGTTCGCCCGCTTCCTGGAGACGCCCCTTCCGTCGACCTCCGGTGCGGTCATGTGGATCGACTTCGACCCGAACTGGCGCCAGTTCATCGGGACGACGTTCGAGCTGCTGCTGCAGGACGGGCTGATCTCGGACGCAGCGTTGGCGGCGCGGGTGCGTTCGTCGATCGAGCTGGCGGTGAAGAGCGAACCGCTCGACCGGGTTTCCCCGGGCTATTCGAACATCGCGCTGATGCGGGCGTGGCTCGAGGTCGAGCACGGCCGTCCGGGCGCCGAGGACTACGCCGCACAGGTGGTTGCGCGGTTCGACGAGCACGGCGCCTTCGAGGAGTACAACTCGGCGACGTACTACGGGATCGACCTGTACGCGCTGGCGTTGTGGCGCGACCGTTCGTCGTCGGCGGTGCTGCGTTCCGCCGGCGCCCGGATCGAAGCGGCGCTCTGGCGGGACGTTTCGCGGTGGTACCACCCCGGGATGCGCAACCTGTGCGGGCCGTGGTCGAGGTCCTACGGGATGGACATGCGGACCTACGCCTCGTTGCTGGGCGTCTGGATGTGGCCGGCGGTCGGACGTTCGGCCGTGCCGTTCCCGGACACGTCGAAGCCGTTCGAGCACGCGCACGACCTGTCGCACGGGCCGCTGGCGGACGTGCTTGGTCCCGTGGTGCCCGACGGCGTCGACCTCTCGCACTTCGCGGGTGAGCACCTCATCGAGCAGAGGATCACCTCGTCGCGGGTGGCCACCGGTTGGCTGTCGGAGCGGGTGATGTGCGGCGGCGAGTGGGGCACGTTGACGGCCTCGGCGCGCGGCCAGTTCCATCCGGCCACGGCGCACTGGTTGCTGCCCGACGGTGATGTCGGATGGATCCGGCTGGCCCACTACGCCCCGGCTCGGGCCCGAGCATCGGCCGGGCGGCTCGACATCGAGTTGTCCCCGTCGCCGAAGCGCGGACCGGTCGCGCCGGAGCTCTGGGTGCGGGCGCCGGATGCGTGGCCGGTCGGCCGGGCGTGGTCGCTGCCGGGACTGGACGTAGAGGTCTCGTCCGGCTTCGAGGAGGCGCACGGCGATGGGGACGTCCTGAAGATTCGGTTCCCGGTGGGCACACCGGATCTGTCGCTGCGGTTGTCGGCGACGTGAGCCGGGTGGCCACGTGCGTGTGGCGCATCTCGGACCCGTTGATCGCAGCGCTCGACGAACGCTTCGGCGATCCGGTCGACGCGTACGTGAACGGCTCGCAGACGTGGCTGTTGGAGAACGGTCCCGGCGACATCGTGGTGGAGTGGCGGCTGCATCCGGTGCCGGGATACGAGCGGCCGCCGACGCTGGGCACCTACGACGTGTTCCCGGTGACGGCGGCGGCGATCGTGGCAGGTGACACGCCGTCGGTGCCGGTGGCGTCGTTGTGGGACGGGCTCGAGGCGTTCGCCGCCTACGGCGACGAGGTGGAGCCGGCGCCGTTGCGGGCGGCGTGCGTCGACGCCTTGGGCGTCGAGCCCGACGCCTGCGGTCTGGTCGACCACGAACCCATCGGTGATGCGTGGGAGCGCTCGTCCGGCCGCCTGTCGGTCGTCGGCGCACTGTTGGACCAGCTCGAGACCTAGCCACCTCCTCCGGTTTGGGCGCGCTCAGTTCGGTATGCCGAACTGAGCGCGCCCAAAGCGGGCAAGAGCCGGCGGCGTCGGGACCTGACCACCTCAGTCGTAGGTGGCCTCGATCCACCAGCGGCTGCCCTCGACGGTGGCGAGGTGGGCGGCGCCGGTCGAGGTCACCAGCTGGAAGCGGGCGCGCCGGCGGTGCGCCGGCGGGTCCCACCACCGCTCCTCCACCGGCCACGGTCCCGCCCACCCGGCGACGTCGGCCCACGGACCGCCCCCCACGGAGACCCGACGGGGCGGCGCGCTGCACCACCCCCGACCGGCCACCGCCACGGTGACGCCGTCACCATCGACGACCTCGGCGGCCAACGCCGGCGAGTGGACGAGCGCCGGCGCCGGCGGCGGCACCGCGCCCGGCCAGGGGGACAGGTCGGCGTCGAGCTCGGGACGTTCCGCCTCCCGCGCATCGCCCCACGGCACGAACCGCACCCGCTCCGACGGCGACCTCCCGCCCTGCACGACCGCCGTCCCCACCCCCGCCGGTCCGAGCATCCCCTGCACCCGCGCCAACGCCCGCGCCGCCCGCTCGTCGTTCAGCGTCGAACCACCCCAGAACCCGAGCTGCCGGCCGGTGTCGGGGCGCACCTCGTCCGGCGTCAGCCGCACCCGTGCGATGCCGGACGTCGGCCGATCACTCCACGTCGGCGCGTTCAGCCACCCGTCGAGCTGCCACCGCACCCGCTCGGCGATCGCTCGTGCGGTCAGCGCACCGTCGTGGCGCCACGGCCGGGCGAGCTCCTCGCCGTGCTCGGTCTCCGCCTCGATGAGGATGCGGGTGCATGCCAGCCCTCGCTGCGCCAGCTCGTCGTGCAGCTCGTCCGCCAGCGACTTGGCCACGAAGGCCGCGCGGTCGACCCGGTCCGCCGGCGGGTCGAGCTCGGCCGACGCGGACCAGTCGGGCGGTGGGATGCGGGCCTGCAACGGACGCTCGTCGAGGCCCCGCGCCAACCGATGGGCGAGCTCGCCATCGGCACCGAAGCGCGCCAGCACCTGAGCCGGCGGCAACCCTGCGAGGTCCCCGAGGCGGCGGAGGCCGAGGCGCTGCAACAGGTCTGCCAGCTCGGGGCGTTCGAGGGCCGTCACGGGGAACGGGGCGACGAACATCCGGCTCGTCCCTGCGGCCACGATGCAGTGCTTTGCCTCGGGCCGGGCCGCGGAACGGGCGGCGAGCATGGCGGCGAACGGTCCGTCGGCAACGCCGGTGCGGATCCCCGTGGGGACGACGGGGTCGAGCAGCTGATGGATCCGCGCGACCAACGCCTCCTCGCCACCGAAGTACCGCGCCGGACCACGGGCCGCCAATGCGCACCGCCCCGGACGGAGGATCTCGATGCGGGGGCACAGCTCGTCCAGCGCCGCCACGACGGGCTCGAAGGCGCGGGCGTCGCGGGACGGGTCGTGGTCGAGGGTGACGAGCTCCGGGCACCGTCCCTGCGCCTCCCGACGACGGATCCCCCGCTGCACGCCCTCGGTGCGGGCGGCGGCCGAGCAGGCGACGACGCGGTTGGCGTGGAAGACCGCCGCCGGCTCGTCCGGCCCGACGCCCGCCGCCGTCACCGGCCAGTCCGGGCACCACACCACCAGCGTGCGCACCGCCTTCGCCTCGCTCACCGCGCCACATGAACGCGGCGCTCCCGCGTCGCCGCCCCCCGTCCCGAGGCCATCACCTCGAGGCGCCTCGCCACCAGCGCTCCGTGACCGTCACCGAGCCCTGTCCACGTCGCCCCCACGGGCTGCAGCCGGACGTCCGGTCCCTCGGGCCACGGTCCGACGACGACGAGCACCGCCCCCCGCTCCCGCGTCCGAGCGGACAACCGGCGGGCATCGGCGACCCGCGCCCGTCCGGCCGGCGGCCACAGGATCACGATGTCGATGGCATCGAGGAACGCCGCCACCACCGTCGGCCACGCCGGACCCGGATCGGGGACGAGGGCGCACCGGGCGAGGTCGATGCCGAGCTCCTCTGCCGACAGTGCCCCCAGTGACGGTTGGCCGACGACCGCCGTCCAGGACCCCTCCTGCGACGCCGCCGCCAGCAGCGCCAGCGCAAGTGTCGTGGCCCCCGGCCCCCCGGCGGTCGTGGCGACCCCGACGACCGACCCCCGCTTCAGGCCCCGCCGAGGGAACAGCTCCTCGAGCTCGGCCGCCACCGGCAGGAGCTGATCGCCGGCCATGGCGACGGGCGCCACCCGACCCGCGATCTCCCGCAGCTCGGCCACGGGCGCGCTCCGCCGGTTCGGCTGGTCGATCGCCGGGAATCCCACTCCCTCACTATCGAACGTGTGTTCGTCCCTGTCAAACGTCGTCCGGAGTGGGGTCGGTAGCATCCGGCGCATGTCGCTCGCCGCTGCCGCTGCCGCTGCCGGTGCCGCTGCCGCTGCTGTCGTCGACGCCGCCGAAGAGGTCGAGCCGCTCTCCGGCCGAAGCCTCCTGATCGCCCTGGCGGTCATCCTCGTCGTCGTGTTCGCCGTCGTCCTCGCCGGCTTCGGCTACTTCTCCCCCGGCAACGGCGAGGGCGACGACCACTAGGCCGCAGCGGGCTCGCCCTCGAGCGGCTGGTCGGCCGCTGCGACCGCCGACCGTCGCCGGCCCCGCACGAGGCTGCCCGCGGCCAACCCCGCACCGAGCAACGACGCCGCGCCCCCCACGACGAACCCGAGCCGGGGGTTGAACACCTGGGCGATGCGCCCCACGATCGGTGCACCGATCGGCGTGCTGCCGAGGAACACGAGCAGGTACAGCGACATCACCCGCCCCCGCATCTCCGTCGACGACGACAGCTGCAACGTCGAGTTCGCCGTGGACAGGAACGTGATCGTCGCCGCCCCGGTCAGCGCCAACAGGACGCCCGCCACGACGAGCGTCGGCGACAAGGCCACGCCGATCATCACGACTCCCAGTGCCGCGGCTGCGCCGATCAGCAGCTGCGGCGTCGGCTTCGAACGGGCGGCGGCGACCAGCGCGCCCACCAACGAACCGGCCCCCATGAGCGACGTCAGGACACCCAACGTCCCCGGCCCGGCATCAAACGTGAACTCCACGAGCAGTGGCGTCAGCACCGTGAAGTTCAGCGCGAAGGTCCCGACCACGGCGACGAGCAGGATCGTCGAGCGCAGCTCCGGCATCGCCCACGCGTACCGCAGGCCCTCCCGCACCTGGCCCTTGCCCGGCGTCGCCCGCTTGCCCCGATGGAGCTCGTCCGGACGGATCCGGGTGAGGGAGAACAGGACCGCCAGGTACGACAGCGAGTTGTAGGCGAAGCAGGTGCCGGTGCCCGCGACGAGGATCAGCAGGCCGGCCATCGCGGGTCCGACGATGCGGGCAGCGTTGAACATGGCGCTGTTCAACCCCACGGCGTTGGCCACGAGGTCGGGCCCGACGAGCTCGCTGACGAACGCCTGACGGGTCGGGTTGTCGACGACCGTCCCGCACCCGGTCAGCAGCGCACAGGCGAACACCATCCAGACCTGCACGACGCCGGTCAGCGTGACGATCGCCAACAGCCCGGCGGCGAAGGCCAGCAGCGACTGGCTGAAGAACAGCGTGCGTCGCTTGTCGAAGCGGTCGGCGATGACACCGCCGAACACCCCTCCGAGCATCATCGGCAGGAACTGCGCGGCCGTCACGAGACCAACGGCGGTGCCGCTGCCGGTGAGCTTCAGGACGAGCCAGCCCTGGGCAACGCTCTGCATCCACGTGCCCGTCGCCGACACGAGCATCCCGAAGAAGAAGACCCGGTAGTTGCGCTCCGCCAGGGAGGCGAACGTCTGCTTCGCGATGCCCTTCACCGGACGTCGTCCACGAGACGCTCGAGCAACGGCAACGCCCGTTCCAGCAGCGCCCGTTCGTCCGGATCGAACTTCCGCAACCGCTCGGCCAGGTAGGCGTTCTTGCGGGTGCGGCTGCGGGCCACGAACCGGCGGCCGTCGTCGCTGACGCGGACCCGGGCGATGCGGCGGTCGTTCGGGTCGGCCTCGCGGATGACGAAGCCGTGGGCCTCGAGGCCCCCGACGATCTTGGTCATCGACGGCGGCTGGACCTGTTCGGCGGCGGCGAGCTCGCCCAACGTCAGCGGGCCGAGCCGCTCGATGCTGGACAGAGCCGAGACCTGCGACGGCGTGACGTCACCCTCGGCCTGCTGGCGGAGCCGGCGGGCGAGACGCATGACGACGAGGCGGAGACCGGCGACGAGCGTTGCGTCCGACGAGGCCGTCGTGGTGGTGGGAGCGGGGACGGTGGCCATCAGTTCGCTCAACTTATTAGTTCAGCTAAGTATTCCGCAACAAGCGTTTTGTCAGCCGGAGCCCGCCCGTCCGGGCGGGCTCCGGCTGACAAATGCCTCGATCAGGGGAACAGGCCTCGTGCGGCGATGGCCTCGGCAACGCGTTCGACGGCCAGAGCGAACGCTCCCCGCCGCATCGACACGCCGAGGGCTTCGGAGCGAGCCCACACGGCGGTGAACGCGTCGTCCATGTAGGACCGCAGCCGCACCGCGACCTCGTCCTCGTCCCACGCCATCCCCTGGCGGCTCTGCACCCACTCGAAGTACGAGGCGGTGACGCCACCGGCGTTGGCGAGGATGTCCGGGACGACGATCACGCCACGGCGGTCGAGGACCGGATCGGCCGTCGTCGTGGTCGGACCGTTCGCCGCCTCCACCACGACCTTGGCGCCGAGCGTCTCGGCAACCCGGTCGTCGATCGCCCCCGCGAGCGCCGCCGGGACACACAGTTCGCACTCGAGGCGCCACAGCTCGGACTCGGGGATGTCGTCGCCACCCTCGAAGCCGACCACCGACCCCGTCGCGATGACGTGGTCGGACAGGTCTCCAGCGTCGAGTCCGCCGGGGTTGTGCACGGCGCCGCCGATGTCGCTCACGGCGATCACCCGCATGCCCGCGCTTGACAACAGGAACGCCAGCGGGCCGCCGACCTTCCCGAAGCCCTGGATCACGGCCCGCCCGCCGACGAAAGGCAACTCGAGCGCCGCGAAGGCCGCCCGCGCCGTCAACAGCACGCCCGTCGACGTCGCGCCCGCGTGCCCTCGGGTCCCGCCGACGGCGAGCGGCTTGCCCGTCACCGATGCCGGCAGGTCGATGCCGCCGATCATCGACAGCGTGTCGTAGAGCCACGCCATCACCCGCCCGTCGGTGTTCACGTCCGGCGCGGGCACGTCCTTGTCCGGCCCGAGCAGCGGCGAGATCTCGTAGGTGTACCGGCGGGTCAAGCGTTCGAGCTCGCCGAGCGACAGCCTCGACGGGTCGCACCGGACGCCGCCCTTCGCACCGCCGAAGGGCAACCCGAGCACCGCCGTCTTGAACGTCATCCCGGCGGCGAGCGCCGTCACCTCCAACGCGTCGACGGCCGGATGGAAGCGGATGCCGCCCTTCGCCGGGCCCCGGGTCGTGTCGTGGTGGACGCGCCAACCGGTGAACACCTCGACCCGTCCGTCGTCCATGCGGACCGGCACCGCCACCTCGAGGACGCGCCGCGGCGTGCGCAGCAGTCGGTGCACGTCCGGGTCGATCTTGGTGAGCGTGGCCGCGTCGTCGAGACGCTCGAGCATCGCCGACCACGGGTCCCAGGTCACCAGCGACCCAGGCTAGGACTCAGCCCGTAACGGTGGGGGTGACTCCCGGGCGGTAGTGGATGTAGAGCGAGCGGATGATCTCGTCGAAGTCGTCGGGGTCGGCCCCGGGCTCGAGGTCGACGTCGATCACGTTCGAGTGGACGTGGACGGCCGTGACGCCGCCCTTCTCGAACAGCCGCCGGGCGAGCTCGTCGGGCGGACGGTCACCACTGACCGGGACCGACGACGAGTAGCGCTCGTGCCCCGTTCCGGTGAGGGTCCGGTTGATCTCGAAGCGCACGCGGTTCGGGGTCGAGGACGGCTTGCGGACGACGTTGATCGGCTGGCCCATGGCGGCGGGAACGTTAGCCGGAGGGGGTAACTTCACTCATGGCCCTCCCCGAAGGACTTCGGCAACGGCGGCCGGTCCCTGTCCGGACGATCCTCGCCACCATCGGCCTCGTCCTGGCGACACTCATCCTCCTGGTCGTGTTGCAGAAGCTGTCGCACATCATCGGGTTGCTCGTGGTCGCGGGGTTCTTCGCCATCCTGCTCACGCCGGCCGTCGACTGGCTCGAGCGGCGCGGCATGCGACGTTCGATGGCGACGCTGATCGTGTTCCTCCTGGGCCTCGCCTCTTTCGGCGGGATGCTGGCGGCCTTCATCCAGCCCATCGTCCGGGAGGTGAACGGGTTCATCGACGACTTCCCTCGGTTCGTCGAGAACTCGAAGAACGGGCGGGGCCCCATCGGCCACCTCGTGACGCGGTTCAACATCGACACCTACATCGAACGCAACCAGGCCCGCTGGCAGGCGAGCCTCCGGAACGCCGGAGCGCCCGCCCTGACAGTTGCCCGGAGCATCGCCAGCGGTCTCTTCGCCTTCCTGACGATCCTCGTGCTGACGTTCCTGATGGTGCTCGAGGGTCCGAAGCTCACGTCGTCGGTGCTCAACATCGTCAACCCCGACCAGCGCGGGCGCCTGCGGGCGGTCGCCGCCGACTGCGCGAAGGCGGTGACCGGCTACATGGCCGGCAACCTGGCGATCAGCGCGGTTGCCGGGGTGTGCACCTTCGCCTTCCTCGCCATCGCCGGGGTCCCGTTCGCCGGCGTGCTCGGGCTGTGGGTCGCCTTCGCCGACCTCATCCCGCTCGTCGGCGCGACGCTCGGCGCCATCCCCACCGTCGGCGTCGCCTTCCTCGCGTCACCCGGCAAGGGCATCGCCGCCGTGATCTTCTACGTCGTCTATCAGCAGCTGGAGAACCACGTCCTCCAGCCGACGATCATGTCGAGGACCGTCGACCTCAACCCCCTCGCCGTGCTGGTCAGCGTGCTCGTCGGCGTCCAGCTGTTCGGGATCCTCGGTGCGCTGCTCGCCATCCCCGCCGCCGGGATCCTTCAGGTCATCGCTCGCGACCTCTACAACGCGACGATGGGTGAGCCCAAGGAGGAGCCGACGATCGGCACCGAGGAGGTACCGATCTCCGACGCGAAGGAGTCCGCCTGATGGCGGCGACCGAGGTCGTCGAGCTCGAGGGGCACATCATCGACTCCCTGACGCTCGCCAAGGTGATGGACGTGATCCTCGCCGGCGGCGCCGAGTACGAGCTGCTCGACGTCGACATCGGCCGCACGAACACCGACCCGAGCCGCGCCCGACTCGAGGTGACGGCCGAGGACGAAGGCGCGCTGGCGGCGTTGCTGGTGGAGCTCCAGGTGCACGGCGCCAACCCCGTCGGCGGCGGGGATGCCGAGCTCGTGGCCGCCGACCGCGACGGGGTGCTCCCCGCCGGCTTCTACGCGACGACCAACCTGGCGACGCGGGTGCGGGTCGAGGGCCGTTGGGTCGACGTCGCCAACCCCGAGATGGACTGCTCGATCGTCGTCGAGGGTGCGACCGCCCGGACGGCACCCATGCACCGCGTGCTCGCCGGCGACCTGGTCGTCGTCGGTCTCGACGGCGTGCGGGTGACGGCCCCGGATCGCCCGCGGGGCGCGTCGACGTTCGAGTTCATGACGTCGGACGTGTCGTCCGAGAAGCCCAAGGCGTTGTTGGTCGCCCGGGTCGTCGAACGGATCCGCCGGGCCAAGGACGCGGGCGGGAAGCTGCTGGCCGTGTGCGGGCCGGCGGTGATCCACACCGGGGCCGGTCCCCCGCTGGCCCGGCTCGTGCGCGCCGGTTGGGTCGACGTGCTGTTCGCCGGGAACGGGTTCGCGACCCACGACCTCGAGTCGAACGTGATGGGCACATCGCTCGGCGTCTCGGTCGACGAGGGCACCGCGTCCGAGGGCGGGCACGCCAACCATCTCCGCGTCATCAACGAGGTCCGGCGCTTCGGCTCGATCGCAGCCGCCGTCGAGGCCGGCTACGTCGACGGCGGCGTGATGTACGAGTGCGTCCAGCGGGACGTGCCCTTCGTGCTCGCCGGCTCCCTGCGGGACGACGGGCCGCTGCCCGACGTGCAGCCCAACGTGATCGAGGCCGCCGACGCCATGCGCGACCTCGTTCCCGGCGTGTCGGTGGCGCTGATGTTGGCGACCACGCTGCACGCCATCGCCACGGGGAACCTGTTGCCGGCCGGTGTGGAGACGTTCTGCGTCGACATCAACCAGTCCGTCGTGACCAAGCTCGCCGACCGAGGCAGCCACCAGGCGCTGGGGATCGTCACCGACGTCGGGCTGTTCGTCGGCGACCTGGCCGAGCAGCTCGGTGGCTGACCACGGTTCGCCGCTCGATTGGGGGAGCCGGTACCTGATGTGCCCGCCGGAGCACTTCGGCATCCTGTACGAGATCAACTCCTGGATGCACACCGAGGTGCAGGTCGACGTCGATGCCGCGATGACGCAGTGGGAGCAGCTGGTAGCTGCTCTGCGATCGGCGGGCGCGCTGATCGAGATCCAACCCCCGGTCGAGGGGTTGCCCGACCTCGTCTTCACGGCCAACGCCGGCATCGTCAACGGCACGCAGTTCGTGCCCGCACGCTTCCGCCATCCGGAGCGTCAGGGAGAGACGCCGCATGACATCGCCTGGTTCGAAGCGGCCGGCTTCACGGTCGACGAGCTGCCGCTGGGCGTCTCGCACGAGGGCGCTGGTGACGCGCTCCCGTTCGGGCCGGTGCTCGTGTCCGGCTACCGCATGAGGACGGACGCGGCGTCACATGCGTACCTGTCGCGGTTGACGGGCGCCGCCGTGCGTTCGGTCGAGCTCGTCGATCCCCGGCTGTACCACCTCGATATCACCTTCTGCCCGCTCGACGACCGGCGGGCGCTGATCGCGCCGATGGGGTGGGACCGGTACGGGTGCAAGGTCATCGAGTCGCTGGTGCCCGAGCCGCTCGTGCTCGACGAGGAGGCGACGCTCGCGTTCTGCGCCAACTCGGTGGTCGTCGGTCGCACCATCGTGATGCCGTCGTGCCCGGTCGACGTGGGCCGCCAGCTCGAGGCATGGGACTTCGACGTCGTCGTCGTGGACGTGAGCGAGTTCCAGAAGGCTGGGGGCGCGTGCCGCTGCCTGACGCTGGCCCTCGACGTGTCGCTCGGTTGAGACGCCCGCCCGGCATCGTCGCCGCGGCCGTCGCGCTGGCGGTGGCGGTGGTCGCGTCGTCGTGCGCCAGGGACCCGGTCGCCGATCCGAAGCCTTCTGCGGACGCCGGACCGGCCACGCTCGGCGACGCCGCCGTCGACCAGTCCGGGTGTCGCGGACTGACGGTCCGTCGACCCGGCGATCAGCTCACCTGGATCCAGGGCAACGAGCTCCGCGCGCCCGACGGATGCCTCGTCCGCTTCCCGGACGGCGAGGTGCGAGGACTGGCGTGGAACGCCGCAGGCGATCGGTTCCTGGTCGAGGGGCCGGGTGGCGCCACCGTCATCGGAGCGGAGGCGAGGGTCGAGCTCGGGACCGAACGGCAGTGGCAGTGGGCCGGCGACGACCTCCTCGGCCGCGACGACGGTGGGCTCGTCGTCCGGCGCCCCGGCGGGGGCGACGAGACGGTGCCGATCGACGGACGGATCGGCAGGTTCGCCATCCTCCCCGATCATCGGACGATCGTCGGTGAGGCGACCGTCGGCGGCCTGTCCGGTCTCTATCTCCTCACGATCGCCACCGGCGAGGCCGAACGCCTCGTCGACGTCGCCGCCGACACGACCGAAGACATCCACGCCACCGCCGACGGCAACGTCGTGTGGTCTTCGACGGATGAGGGAGCCGACACGACCACGCTACGCCGACTCGAGGTCGCCTCCCGAGCAGTCACCGAGCTGGCGAGCGGCCCGCGGTTCAACGGGATCTTCGCCGCGACCTCGGAGACGGACGCGGCGGTGCTGGCGTGGAGCTCCGGTGGCGGCTGCGGCGACGACTCCGTGGTCGTCCAAGCGACCGTCGGCGACCGCACCGAGGTCGTCAGGGGCCTTCCGGGCACGGCGCAGCCGGTGGACTGGCTCCCGGATGGAACCCTCCTCCTGATCGACCGCGGTCGCTCGTGCGACGACTCACCCGGCACGCTGTGGTCGTGGAAGGACGGCGTCGTTTCACGCGTGGCCGACCTCGTCATGGACGTCGCCGCCCGGCCCTGACGTCCCGCGGTGGAGGGCGTCGAAGATGCGATCCCGCAGCGCGTTGGCCTCGGCGTCGGTGAGCGTGCGGTCGACGTGGCGCAGCACCACCCGCACGAGGAGGTTGCGCTGCCCCGGGCGGATGCCGAGGCGACCGACGGCGACGGCGGGCAGCACGTCGTAGGGCGTCGAGGTGAGGATGGCGACGGACTCGACGCAGTCGCTGTCGGACCCGAGCGCTTCGCGCACGACGTCGCCGAGCGACTCGTCATCGACGTCGTCGCCGACCGCCACCGACACGTCGCGACGGATCGCCGGGTGGTTCGACACCGGCCGGTAGGGCTCGAGGTCGCGCAGCTGCGACGCCACGCGAAGATCGGTCGAGCGCAGCAGTCGGATGTCGGCGATCCCCTTGCGCAGCATCACCAAGCGATCGAGCCCGAGGCCCATCGCCAGCCCGCTGGCGGTCGGTGGCAGCCCTGCGGCGGTCAGGACCGAACCCGCCGCCAGCCCGCACTCCCCGACCTCGACCCACTCGTCGCCGACCCGCACGTCGATCTGCCGCCCCGCCGTCGTGTACGGATGCTCAGCGGGGACACTGCGTCGCTCGACGCCGGGCAGCGCCGCGGCCACGATCGTCGCGATCATCGCCTCGAGGTCGTCGACCGACATCGCCTGCGCACTTCCTCGGTCGGCGATCCGCCACAGGTCGAGCTGGTGCGGCGTGCCGGTGTGCAGACGGTCGATGGCGTCGCGGCGGTACACGAGCCCTGGGCAGGCCAACAGCACGTCGTCGGGACGGGAGTCTCCCTCCGCCGCCAACGACCGCAGCGCCGGCGGAACCATGGCAGACGTGTGCGTCCGGAGCAGGCACGTCTCGCTGACGTAGCGGCTGTAGCGGGCGTCGCGGGTGACGGCATCGTGCGGGAAGCCGAGGCGGTCGTAGTTGTCGTCCATCGAGACGATCGGATGATTGCGGACGGTGCGGACGTGGACGCCGGACCACGCGTCGCGCAACGCGACCGTGATCGCGTGGACCATCGCCGCGAGGGCCGAGGGGACGGCGGTGAGGTCGGGGATGGCGAGGTCGCGCGCCAGCGCGACGGGCGAGAGGACGGACATGGGGGGCTCCTGTTCGACGACGACCAACGGAGGACGACTGCTGGTCCCCCCGGCCGGTCGGAGCGAGGTCCGGGAGCGTCGGGACTATGGCAGCGACGGATCGCCCACCCGGCGCCGGGAACCGGCCGGGGGGCGGGGAAATCGTCGCGTGCACGACATCGACGTCACGCCAGGAGCTTGCCACGCAGCGGCGATCTCGTCGCCGCCTTTTGCTCCCAGGAACGGCTGCGGACCCCTCAGGTCTTCGGCGTGCGGCGCACGATCACCCACGTGGCGACGGCGAAGGCGACGGAGACGAGCGCCAGCATCCCGTGCACGATCTTGAAGGCGCTCGACGTCGTCGTGTCCTGGGCGATGTTCCACATGCGGGTACCCCACACGTAGACGGTCCAGAGCGCAAAGGCCCGCAGCACGATCCGGGACGAGGCGGTCATGGCCTCACCGCACCTTCTTCAGGAACGCTTGCGTGCGCGGCTCCTGCGGCGCGCCGAGCACATGGTCCGGATGCCCTTGCTCGACGACGACCCCAGCGTCCATGAAGACGACGCGATCGGCGACGTCACGGGCGAACCCCATCTCGTGGGTGACCACGACCATCGTCATCCCCTCCTCTGCCAGTCGCCGCATGACGGCGAGCACCTCGCCGACGAGCTCGGGGTCGAGGGCGGACGTGGCCTCGTCGAAGAGCATCACGTCGGGCTGCATCGCCAGCGCCCGCGCGATCGCCACGCGCTGCTGCTGTCCACCGGACAACCGCGCCGGATGGACGTCGGCCCGCTCGCCCAGGCCCACCGTCGTCAGCACCTCACGGGCGCGTTCGGTCGCCGCCCGTCGGTCGAGCTTCAGCACCGTCTCCAGCGCCAACGTGACGTTGCCGAGCGCGGTGCGGTGCGGGAACAGGTTGAACTGTTGGAAGACCATCCCCATCCGCGTCCGGACGCGGTCGAGGTCACAGTTCGGTGCGGTGACCTCGACGCCGCCGACGTGGATCGAGCCCGACGTCGGTTCCTCCAAGCGGTTGATGCACCGCAGCAAGGTCGACTTCCCCGACCCGGACGGGCCGATGACGCACACGACCTCACGCTCGGCCACGTCGAGGTCGATGCCTCGCAGCACCTCATTCGTCCCGAACGCCTTGCGCAGCCCCCGGATGGCGATCACGAAGTCGCCGAACCCGCGCGCGCCCGTCGCTCCAGCTGACCGACCAGGCGGATCAACGGGATCGTGATGACGAGGTAGGCGATGCCGCCGGCCACGAGCGCCGACGAGTTCGAGCGGGCGTTGGCGAAGTCCCTCGCGAACTTGGTGATCTCCTTGCCCCCGGCGAGCGTGCCCAACGCGGCGAGGAGGGCCGTGTCCTTGAACAGCAACACCAGCTCGTTGGTGAGTGGCGGGATGATGATCCGGAAGGCCTGGGGGAGGACGACGCGGCGCATGGCCACGCCGTGCTTCATGCCGAGCGACCGCGCGGCCTCCATCTGGCCGCGGGCTACGCCTTCGATGCCGGCTCGGATCGTCTCGGAGATGTAGGCGCCACCGACGAGCGACAGCGCCAGGCATCCCGGGAAGTACTTCGGGAACGGGAACTGCCACCCGGTCCCGATGGGGATGCCGTAGCCGATGAACAGGATCGTGAGCAGCGCCGGGAGCCCGCGAAGGGTGTCGGTGAAGACTGCGGCCGGCCAGCGGAGCGAGCGACGCCTGCTGATCCGCGCCAACGCCACGACGAGGCCGATCGCCAGCCCCCCGAGGAAGCTGAAGAACGTGAACACCAACGTGTTCTTCGCGCCCTCCGTCAGCAGTTCCGGGAGCATGTCCCGGATGACGTCGAGGTTGAAGAACTCGTGGAGGAGGGTGCTCAGCTCTTGGTCGCCGTGACGTCGCCGAGGTACTCCTCGATGATCTCGTCGTACCTGCCGTTGTCGTGGAGGGACCGGAGAGCGTCGTCGATGGCGGCCAGCAGCTTCGGCTTGTCCTTGGGAACGACGAATCCGTACTGCTCGGCCTCGTCGCTGTCGAACGTGGCCGACACGACGGTGTCACCCGTCTGCACGGCGTTGTAGGAGTTGATCGGGAAGTCCTGGACGACGGCGTCGATCTGCTTCGCCTTCAGGGCGGTGAACAGTTCGTCGGCGCCCGTGAACTCCTTGATCCGCGCACCGACGTCTGCGGCCTCGGTTGTGGCGAAGGCGGCTCCGGTCGTCTCGGACTGGACGCCGATCGTCTTGCCCTCGAGGCTGGCGAAGTCCTTGTACTTCGACTCTTCTCCCTTGCGAACGAGCATCGACTGGTTGATCTCGAAGTAGCCCTCGGTGAAGTTGTTCGCCTGCTTGCGCTCGTCGGTGATCGAGACCGACGAGGCGATGACGTCGCAGTTGCCTGCGGCCAGCGAGGCGAAGATGCCGTCGAAGTCGGTGTCGCGGAAGTCCGCCTCCAGACCGAGCTCACCGGCGATCCCCTTCATGAGGTCGACGTCGACGCCCTTGAGCGCGCCGCCGTCCTCGTACTCGAACGGCGCGTACGGGATGTCCGAGCAGACGGTGAGCTTCCCGTCCTTGACGAGGTGCTCGACGTCGGCGGCGGCCTTCTTCTTCGCAGGCGCGGACGACGTGTCGGCGTCGTCGCTGCCACCGCAGGCCGCGAACAGGAGTCCTGCGCAGAGGAGGAGCGCGGGGAGGCGGAGCACGGGGCGAGTCGACATGGGGTCTCTCAGTCTTCGTCGGTGAACAGGTCGAGCTGGGCGGCGTCGGCGGGCCGGGTCGGCCGGGGAACGCCCCAGACGAGGTGGTCCATGAAGACCCAGGTGCGGCGGTGGATCGAGGTCGGACCGTAGGCGCGAAGCGCCGCCTTGTGGCGGGGGCAGGGATAGCCCTTGTTGAGCTCGAAGTCGTAGCCCGGGAAGTGCGGACCCTCCTCGCGCATCATCCGGTCGCGGGTGACCTTGGCGAGGATCGAGGCCGCGGCGATGGACAGGCACGTGGCGTCGCCCTTGATGATGCGCTGGGTCGTTCCGCGGCCGACGAAGTCCCAGTGGCCGTCGACGAGCACCTTGTGCGGCTCGCCGAGCCCGAGGCCGTCGATCGCCCGCACCGCCGCCAGCTTCTGGGCGGCCGTCATGCCAAGGGTGTCGCACTCCTGCTGGCTGGCGTGCCCGACGGACCAGGCGCGGCACCAGTCAGCGACGCGGTCGAACATCCGCTCCCGCTCGAGCTCCGTGAGCATCTTGGAGTCGCGCACCTTGTACACGCGGCGGTCCTTCGGGAGGACGGCTGCGCCGACGGTGAGCGGTCCCGCCCAAGCGCCCCGCCCGACCTCGTCGATGCCCACGACAACGTCGTGACCGGTCGCCCACAACTCACGCTCGAGCACGAGGGAGGGCGCGTCCTTCTTCGTGGGCTTGCGCTTCATGCGTAGCGCGGGAGGCGAGATCGCCGTCATCGGGAAGCGAGGCTACCGGCCAGGACCACCGACGCCGGTCCTTCGACGACCTCCCCGATCACCGCGTAACCGTGCCCCTCCAGATGCGCGGCCGCCGCCGGAGAGACGGCGGCCAGCAGCCCCCCCGACGTCTGCGGGTCGTAGCCGATGGCCTCCAAGGCCGATGACTCCGGACCCGACGTCGCGACCCGGCCTTCGAGGTGGGACCGGTTGCGGGCATCCCCGCCGGTGCGGGTGCCGGCGGCCGCCGCCTCGAGGGCGCCGGGGTAGAGCGGGAGGCGCTCGGCTTCGAAGCGCAGCGTCACCCCTGAGCGCTCGGCCATCTCCCAGCCGTGACCGAACAGGCCGAAGCCGGTGACGTCGGTGACGGCGTGCGGCGCCTCGCCTCCCGGGAGGTCGGCGAGCGCTTCGGCGGCGGCTCGGTTCAGCGTGCGCATCCGCGCCGTGGCCGTGGCCTTGTCCGCCTCGGATCCGCCGGCGAGCACGATGCCCGTCCCCAGCGGCTTCGAGAGAACGAGGACGTCGCCCGCGTGGGCGCCTGACTTGGTCCAGATGCGGGCGGGGTGCACGAGCCCCTGGACGGCGAGGCCGAAGATCGGCTCCTCGCTGCGGATCGTGTGTCCGCCGGCGACGGCGCCGCCGGCCTCGGTGACCACCGCACCCGCCGCCGACAGGATGGCCTCGACCGCGGCGATCGGCAAGCGCTCCGGGAAGGCGGAGATGTTGAGGGCCAGCACGACCCGCGCGCCCATGGCGAACACGTCGCTGCACGCGTTGGCTGCCGCGATGGCGCCGAAGTCGGACGGGTCGTCGACGAGCGGCGGGAAGAAGTCGGTCGTCGAAACCATCGCGAGGTCGTCGCTCAACCGGTACACGGCGGCGTCGTCGAACGGCGCGAGGCCCACGAGCAATGCCGGATCGGCCGATACCGCCAGGTCACGGACGAGAGCGGCGAGTGGGGCCGCACCCCACTTGGCGGCGCACCCACCGCATGCCGTCCACTCGGTGAGGCGGAGGCCTTCGCTGCCGGTCGCTGGCGTCATCAGGGCCAAGTCTTGCTGGTCACAGCGTTCTTCGGCGGTTGTCTTGCTTCCTCGGCGCGCGGCCCGCACACTGGATGGTGCGGCATCGATGTTCAGACCGACGAGCATCTTGGGGGGGTTGGCGACGTGACGTATTCCTTGGAGCCGGGGACCGACGTGGAGGTGCAGTCGTCCTTCGACCAGAACTGGAAGCGGGGGTTCGTCGTCGAGAACGCCTGTGAACAGGGCTACCGCCTGCGCCGCCGCTCCGACGACAGCGTGCTCCCGACGGCCTTCGCCCCGGAGCTCGTCCGCCCGGCCGAAGCACCCCCGCTCTTCCGCTAGAAGTCAGCGGGCGACGCAGGTTGCGCCGCTCCACAGCGCCGTGATGTGACCGTCGGCGTCGAGGATGCCGGAGAGCCCCGGCGGCGGCGTCTCGATGGAGAGCTCGGTGCCGAGGGTGGACTCCGTGATCGTCGCTGCCGGGTAGGCGGCGAGGAGCTCTTGTCGCGTCGAGCCGATGCGGACCCCGCCGGTGTCCGTCGTGAACGTCGGGCCGTCGGCGGACCACCCGGCGAAGCCCTCGTCGCCGACGTAGGCGACGATGCCAGGCCACGTCATCGTGTGGAGCTCGCCGGCATCGCACGACTGCTCGCGCTCGCTGCGCGGCGGGCCGAGGGCGCGGCCGAGGTAGGACGAGACCTGGCTGCGCGGGGCGCCGAACACGAGGGCGTTGCCTCCGACGTTGAGCCGCCCAGAGAGGAGCACCACGGCGATCGTGGGGTCCGTCGTCGGCGTGGCCTCGGTCGTGGACGTCGTCGTTGCCATGGTGGTCCGGTCGTCACGGTCGCGACTGCAGGACGTCATCACGAGCACGAGCGCGAGCGCGAGGCAGATCAGGGCGATGGCACGACGTTGCACCCGCTCTTCCTATCGTCCCCCGGCCCGCCGCCTAGGGACCCGACGATGCGGCAGGCGGCGCGAGGGCTCCGCCGTGCCCGTTGCGCGAGCCCGCACGGCGCTCAGCCGCGCCGACGAGGTCGGCGGCGATGTCCCGAAGCTTGCGGTTCTCCCGTTGCGACGCCTTGCGCAACACGTCGAAGGCGTCGTCGCCGGTGCGGCCCTGCGCGATGAGGATCCCCTTCGCCTGCTCGATGACGACCCTCGTCTCGAGGGCGATGCCCAGCTGGCTGGCCAGCTGCTTGGCCGAGTAGTAGGCCTCCGCATTCTCGATGGCCACTGCCGCGTGCTTGGCGAACGCCTCGGCGAGGTCGACGTCGTCGGGCGTGAACGCGTCCGCTTCGGTCGCGTAGAAGTTGAGGGCCGCGCGTTTCGAGGACCGAGCGATCACCGGCGTGGAGAGCGAGCTCCTGATCCCGTGGGCCGCGCAGGAGCGAGAGAACTCCGGGTAGCGATCGTCCGTCGCCGTCGACGGCACGGAGAACACCAGGCCGTGTCGAGCTGCATCGAGGCACGGACCAGCGTCGGCGCCGTACTGGTCGGCCTCGATCTCCGGGACGTCGTCGTCGGTGAAGGCCGCCGTTGAGACCGCACCCGCGACGTCGAGGGTCAGGCCGACCTTCTCCGACGGAGGGACGGCATCGTTGGCGATGGCGACGATCCGATCGAGCATCTCGGGCAGCGAGTGATCGAGCACCGAGAGCTGGGCGAGCTCGCGGAGGCACCGCAGGAGCGGGGACCGGGTATCGGTCATGGTGACCGTTCTTCTTCCTGAGCGGATGGTGAACTCGCTGGTGCCCCTGGTGTCAAAGGGAAGAAGGAGGAGGCGCTTGCGGCAAGGGTACCAGTGATCCCTGGGCCGAAGTGCCCGTGGCGGCCGCGTCGACCGCTACGACCACCCCTGCTTCGTCAGCTCGGCGCCAATGCGTTCACCGAGGGTCCGCCGCTCGGCACCCGTGAGCGGAGCGAGTTCCTGGTACGCAGACACGAATGCCCTTCGGACCTCCTCGGCTGTGGGCGCCCAGTCGCGGTAACGAGTCCCGAGGAACACCGCCGCCTTCGCCAGATCAGCGGCTCTCGTGCCGTATGCAACCTCGTCGAGGTCGAGGACGCCGTTGACACGACTTCCGTCGTGGAGCAGGTTCGCCGAGCGGAAATCGTTGTGAACGAGCTGCTGCCCTCTCGGCCGGCGGTGGTCCGGGAAGACGGCCAGAGCTTCGTGGACGGCGGCGAGCGTCCGTGCCGCGTCCCTCACCTGAGCGGGATCCCCCACGTCGAGGAGATCGCCGTCGATCACGGGGAGGAGGCCGAGCAAGAAGCGGCTACCCGGGAGCGGCAAGCGTGCCCGTGCCCGGCCTCTGAACTCGTTCCCGATCTCGACCAACGGCGCCCCGCCCACGGTCGGGATCGGGAGTGCCACGGGCACGCCGTGCGCGTCCAGCCACTCCGTGACGCGCGCGGATCGGCGAAGCCGCGAGAACTTCGGTGGGAATGCCGACCACTTCGCGATCAGGCGCCGGTCATCCGCGGTGATCCACGCCAACACGTTCCAGGCGCTGATCACGAGCCGGTCGCAGCCGACCACCGCGAGTCCCCAGCGGCGTTCCAGCGTCTCGCCGAGCCACTCGACCGCGGCACCGGGGCTCGCGAAGCCGAACCGGTTCGCGAGGCACTCGTTGACGTCGGCTTCCTCCCAAAGCATGCTGACCGTCGGGTCGTCGGGCATGGCCGAGCCAGTGAACCAGACCGCGTGAGGAGGAGGCGGCATGCCGGAGGAGTTCGGGGGAGACCTCGCCGGATCCGTGTTCTGGGGAGCCGATCTCAGCGGGTCGAGGTTCCGCGACGTCGACCTCACCGGTGTGAGGATCAGCCATGCGTGGCTGATCGATGTCGAGATCGACGCGCTGGTCGATCGGCTGGTGATCAACGGCGTGGACGTCACCGATCACGTGAACGAGCACGACCCCTGGTACCCGCTGCGCACCGTGCTGCGGGCCTCGACCCCACCGTCGTTTCGCGCCGGCTGGGCGGCGCTCGAAGCCGAGTGGGCCGCGACCGTCGACCGAGCGCTGGCCCTGCCCGGGGAGTTGGTCCACGACTCGGTCGACGGCGAGTGGTCGTTCGTGGAGACGTTGCGCCACCTCGTGTTCGCCATGGACAAGTGGTTCACGGCGCCGGTCCTCGGGGGGGCCTTCGACCCGATCGGCTTGCCGAACGGCGGGTCGGTCGACTTTCCGTGGCCCGGGCTCGACCTCGACCGGAAACCCTCGTTCTCAGACGTCCTCACGGTCCGCGCCAACCGGACGGCGCGGTTCCGAGAGCACGTCGCAGCCGTCGAGGACGCCGACCTCGACCGATCGGTCGAGGTGCTCGAGAACGGTGCGAGCTCGCTGCGGCAGTGCCTCCAGACGGTGCTGGAGGAGGAGTTCTGGCACCACCGATACGCCGTCCGTGACCTCGACCGCCTCGAGGCGACGGAGGTCCCGCTCGCAAACCGCTTGCGTGGCACAGCGAATGCGAGCAGGGTAACGGCTTCCGACGACCCGGAGGTCTCAGCATGACATCGCGCTCCGTCCAGGCCCCCGCCGCCGCCACCACTCGGGTGCGGTAGCCGTCCGCGGCGCATGTGCGCCGCCGCCAGGTCGGCCTGGACAGCACCGACCCCGATGTCCCGTGCTGATCTCAGGAGCGTTCCGTGCCAGACAAGACCGTCCGCGACTTCGTTGCGGCGTACCTGCGGCCCCATCGGCTGCGCCTCACGCTGCTCGCCATCCTCTTCTTCGCCGGGGTCGGCCTGCAGCTGGTCAACCCCCTGCTCGCGAAGACCTTCATCGACCGCGCCTCGGCGGGCGTGGCGACGGGCGACCTCGTCCGCATCGCCGCCGCGTTCCTTGCCATCGCCCTGCTGACACAGCTCGCGACCGTCGCTGAGGTGTACGTCGCCGAGGACCTCGGCTGGCGCACCACCAACGCGCTGCGGGTGGACCTGACCTCCCACGTGCTCGCCCTCGACGCGGGGTTCCACGCCGACCACGGTGCCGGCGAGCTCCTCGAGCGCATCGACGGGGACGTGGGCGCCATCGCCGGGTTCTTCGCCCGCTTCGTCGTCCACGTCGCCGGCAGCGCCGTGTTCCTGGTCGGCGTGCTCGCCCTGCTGTGGCGCGAGGACTGGCGCATCGGATTCGTGCTCTCCGGGTTCGCCGCCGGCGCACTCCTGTACCTCACCCACAGCGGACCGTTCGTGCGACGCCGGGCTCAACGCTCGCGTGAGGTCAACGCCGACCTGAGCGGCTACCTCGAGGAGCGGCTCTCGGCGCTGCCTGACATCAAGGCGAACGGAGGCGACGACGCGACCATGCGCGGGCTCCACACCCGTCTGGCGGATCGGTTCCACGTCGACCGCCGAGCGCTGCTGGCCTCCTCGCTCTTCTCGAGCGGCGCCAGCGCGGCGCTCGTCGCGGCCACCGTCGCCGCACTCGCGCTGGCAGGCATCCTGCAGCAGTCCGGCGCGATCACCCTCGGCGGCGTCTACCTCGTCTTCCGCTACACCGGGATGCTGCGGATGCCGCTGGAACGGCTCGCACGGCACCTGAACAGCTTCCAGCGAGCGATGGGCGGCATCGTCCGCGTGAGGGAGCTGTTGGCGATCGACACGGCGGTCGACGACGGCACGGCGACGCCGGTGTCGGGCGCACTGGCCGTCGAGTTCGACCACGTGGGCTTCGCCTACGACGCAGAACCCGTGCTGCAGGACGTGTCCTTCCGCCTCGAGGCCGGCCACGTGCTGGGCGTCGTCGGCAGGACGGGATCCGGGAAGACGACGATGGCGCGGTTGCTCTTTCGGCTGTACGACGTCGACGCCGGCGCGGTCCGGATCGGGGGGACCGAGGTCCGCGCGCTCCGCCTCCGCGACCTGCAACGCCGCATCGGGCTCGTGACCCAGGACGTCCAGCTCTTCAGCGCCACGTTGCGCGACAACATCCGGCTGTTCGACCCGGTCGTCGACGACGTCCGGCTCCAGGGCGTGTTCGCCTCCCTCGGTCTCGACTCGTGGCTGCGCGAGCTGCCGGAGGGGCTCGACACCGTTCTCGGGCCGACGGGCCGGGGCCTCTCCGCCGGGGAGGCGCAGCTCGTTGCGCTCGCCCGGGTGTTCCTCGGCGACCCCGGGCTGGTGGTCCTCGACGAGGCATCGTCACGCCTTGATCCCCACACCGAGGCACTGCTCGAGGACGCCGTCGACCGACTCCTCGCCGGTCGGACGGGCATCGTCATCGCCCACCGCCTCCGGACCGTCGAGCGGGCCGACGACGTGCTCGTGCTCGAACGCGGCCGCGTGGTCGAGCACGGAAGGCGCGAAGACCTCGTCGCCCGTGCGACGTCGCGGTTCGCGGGGCTCCTCGCCAGCGGACTCGGGGAGGTGCCGGCATGAGGCACGTCGCGGTGCTCATCCGCTTCACCTGGCGCTACTTCTCGGCCTGCACCGTCTTCGGCGCACTGCTCTTCTGCGTCGCCCCGCTGCTGCTCGGCCTGGCGACGCGCGAGTTCTTCGACGCCGTCGCCGGCGAAGGAAGGCACGTCGTCTGGATCGCCGTCGCCTACGTCGGCGCGGTCCTGGCGGGTGAGGTGTTTGCGGAGCTCGCGATCGGGCGCACGTGGAGCGGCTTCTGTTACGAGACGCATACGCTGCTGCAGCGCAACGTCATGGCGGGGATCCTGCGTGGCTTCGGCCGCTTCGGTCTCCCCGTCCCGCCCGGCGACGCCATCAGCCGCTTCCGGGACGAGCCGCCGAGCATCACCATGGGGTCGATGGACGGGATCGCCGACCTCGTGGGGCGTGGGCTGTTCGCCCTCGTCGGTGGCACCGTGATGTGGCGAATCGACCCGCTTCTGACGATCGCCGCGTTCACGCCCGTGATCGTCTCCAGCGCGGTCAGCGACGCCCTCGGCACGCGTTCCGCTCGTTACGGCGCGGCCGCTCGCGAGGCCACCGGCGGGCTCTCGGCCTTCCTCGGAGAGCTCGTCGGAGCCAGTCTGGCCGTGCGGGTCGCGGGTGCGGCATCCCACGTGGTCGACCGCCTCGCGGAGATGAGCGACGGCCGCCGGAGGCTGTCGTTGCGGGACCGCGTGTTCGCCGAGACGGTCAACTCGATGAACTACCACCTCGTCCATGTCGCCACCGGCGCAGTGCTCCTGCTCGGCGCAGGACGGATTCGGTCCGGCTCCTTCTCGGTCGGGGACTTCGCTCTGTTCGTGGTGTACCTCGACCAGCTCACGTACCTCCCGGCCGAGATCGGGCGGGTGCTCACCGAGCTCAAGCGGACCCGCGTCTCGCTCGACCGCCTCAACGCACTCATGCCGGGGGAGCTGCGTGGTGCGGTCGTCGCACCGGCGCCGATCTACGTGCGGGAGGCGGCGCCGGAGCCCGCACCAGCCACGCGCGGGGACCGGCTCGAACGGCTGGAGGTCACGGGGTTGTCATCGGTACACCCGAGCAGCGGGCGCGGCGTGCAGGCCGTCAGCTTCTCGCTGGAACGCGGGTCGTTCAACGTCGTGACCGGTCGCATCGGCAGTGGGAAGTCCACCTTGCTCCACGCGCTGCTCGGCCTGCTGCGCCTCGATGAGGGCGAGATCCGCTGGAACGGCCGCGCCGTCGAGGACCCCGGCTCGTTCCTCGTCCCGCCACGCGCCTCGTTCACCCCCCAGGTTCCGCGCCTGTTCAGCGAGACGCTGAGGGAGAACCTCCTGTTCGGCCGGCAAGCCGACGACGGGTCCGTGCAACGGGCGATCCACGCGGCCGTGCTGGAGCGCGACCTCGAGTCGTTGCCGTCGGGCCTGGACACGCTCGTCGGAAGGCGCGGGGTGAAGCTCTCGGGGGGGCAGATCCAGCGGCTGGCGGCAGCCCGGATGTTCCTGCAGGGCACGGAGCTGCTCGTGCTCGACGACCTGTCGTCGGCGCTCGACGTCGACACCGAGAGCGAGCTTTGGCGGAGGCTGCTCCATCGGCGCGGCGAGGTCACGACCCTCGTCGTCTCGCACAGCGCCATCGCGCTGTCCAGCGCCGACTCGGTGATCGCGCTGGAGGACGGCCGTCGGGTGTGACGGGATCGGCGTGTCCTCCACACTCCCGACGACGTCGGGGTGCGTACGATCGTCGATGCGTCGCGTCTGTCTACGGTCGGGTCGAGTGCGAGGCCGACCTGCTGTTGATCATCGCTTGATCTCACATCCCGTATGTCCGCGGCGTTCATAGAGACGTGGTCCTGCCGCCGTTCCCGTCGCTCGTCGAGGAGCACCGCACGGCGGTGTGGGGCTACCTCGTCGCGCTCGTCGGGCGCGCAGACGCCCCCGACCTCTACCAGGACACCGTGCTCAGCGCGCTGCGCGCTTATCCCAAGGTGCACGACGCGTCGAACCTGCGGTCGTGGCTGCTGTCGGTGGCGCACTCGCGGGTCGTCGACCGAGCACGTGCCCGGGCGCGGCGACCGGAGGTGCTCGGCGATCCGCCCGAGCACAGCTCGCCCGTCGTTGCCAGCGAGCGTGACGACGAGCTGTGGTCCGTCGTCGCCGACCTCCCGGAGAAGCAGCGCCACGCCGTCGTCCTGCGCTTCGTGGGAGATCTGTCCTACGCCGCCGTCGCCGAGCTCACCGACACGAGCGAGGCGGCGGCGCGCCAGAACGTCCGGGCCGCGTTGGCCCGCCTTCGCAAGGAGCTCTCATGACCGTCGAGTCCCGCCTGCAAATCACGCCTCCCGACCTCGACCTCGCCGTTCTCGCCGAACGTGAGGGTCTGCTCGATGTCGCCGTCGGCCGAGTCGACACGCCGGTCGGCGAGCTGATCGTCGCCGCCACCGAGAAGGGCCTCGTGCGCACCAGCTGGTTCGACGAGGAGGCGACGATGCAGGAGCTGTCGGCGCGCATCTCGCCGCGGATCTTCGAGACGCCGACGCGCGTCGACCCGATCCGCCGCCAGCTCGACGAGTACTTCGATGGTGCCCGTCGCCAGTTCGACGTCGCCATCGACTGGGTACTCGTCGGGCAGTGGGCTCGTAAGGTCCTCGCCGCCGCGGCGCGCATCCCCTACGGCGAGGTGAGCACCTACGGCGCCGTCGCTGCCGAGGCCGGCAGTCCCAAGGCTTTCCGCGCCGCCGGCACCGCGCTCGGGCAAAACCCCGTGCCCGTGGTCGTCCCGTGCCACCGAGTGCTGCCGGCGGGGGCGCGCACGATCGGTCAGTACACCGGCGGCGTCCACATCAAGGAGCACCTGCTCCAGCTGGAAGGCGCGATCTAGTTCGACCGGCAACCCTTGCCGACAAACAATGTCCGAAGGCCGTCTCGTGGCTACACGAGCGCCTCGGCCACGGTGGAGTTCGTCAAACTTCGAGCTCGTGGACGTAGGCCATGGAACAGGCGACCTGGCCTCGCTCCTCTCGTGGTACGGCCTCGCCTGCGGGAAACTCAGGAGCCGTCGCCGAGCTCCATCTGGACGATGAGGCCGTCGTGCTCCAGCCAGCCGACGAGGTCGACACCGACGACGGCCCCGGCGGGCACGTCGAGATCGTGACCCAGCGGAAGCGTCACCGCCCATCCCGCTTCCGTGCGAATTGGTGTCTCTGCGATGCCTGTCGACCAGCTCCCTGCAGCAGCGCCGCCTTGCCACACCGTCGCGGTGAGGGTCGCGCCCTGATCGAAGCGGAGGACGAGAGTGCCCTCTCCGTGCCGTTCGAGAGCGACCGACTCCAGGCCGGGGTCGACTCGCATGGTCAGCGCGGCGTCGGGCTGGTCGAGGAGCTCGTCGAGGAGCGATCCGCTCGTCGAAGCGAGGTCGTTCCACGGACCGCCGCCGGCTGGACCCCAGCGCGACATCTCGACTTCGACGTCATCGAAGGTGTAGGTGTCGACCACCGCGTCCGCTTGGAGCTCCTCGTCCGGCATGGCACCCGAACCCAGCGCCGCGGTGATCACGCCGTGAAGACGCTCGAGGGACGCCGCGGGAACGGTTCCGGCGAACGAACCGACGGCCCCGCTGCTGACGGATCGCCACATGTCGAACGACCCGTCGGTGCGGACGTCGACGATCTCGCGAAAGGGGACACCCATGCCGCCCGTACGAGTGAGACGCATGAGACGCGGGCTCATCGGTGCCGCACCAGCCAGTTGCGCCCTGGGAACCGCCTGCGCACGATCGAAGCGAACTCCCGGAGATGCCGGGGCTCGACCGGGTGGGAGTGCGATGTCGCCGTCGGATCGTTCGAGAGTCCCATCACGGATCGCGTCGAGTACGCGAACCTCTGCGAGATCCAGAAGCGGTCGGTCACGGCGAGATAGTGACGGATCGCCTGGTACAGCGTGCGGTCCGGGTGCGCCGTGTCGTACGCGCGCATGACCTCCTGAGCCCAGTTCCCTTCGACGATGTTGTAGGTGTTGCACACGTTCTGCACGGTCGTGGCGCGCTGCGCGGCCGGACCGCTGAGCGCGTTGTGGAGCTCCGTGGCGACGTCGGCGGCGACGGCTGCCGAGGTGTTGCCAGGTCCGGCCGTCGGCGTGATGCCGGTCACGCGTCGGAAGTCGCCGTGCGTTCGCTGGTATTCGTCCTGGAGACCGATCAGATGGCCGAACTCGTGCGGTGCCGTCGCCGGGTTCATCGTCACGTAGTAGTTGGCGGCGTCAGCGCGGTCCTCGGGGCTGATCCGCCCCGGGCGCCGGTTCTGATGTACACGAATCGTGCGCGGGTCCGAGGCGTTGTCGACCAGATTGAAGTCAATCGGGATCGCCGTGGTCGGCGCCGCGCCGTCGATGACGCTGAACTGGTTCCACCAAGAGTCGATCTGTCCGCGCCACTCGGCGATCGGCGCGGTGACGCCCGAGTCTGCGACGAAGTGCACTCCGACCTGCACGCGGAGGCGATCAGTGAGGGTCCAGTCGAATCGACCTTCGACGACCGTCGTCACCCCCTCGGTCATGTTCTGCGCGACGCGATTCGTGAACCGGCCAAACGTGGTCGCGCTCGCCGGCAAGTCGGCGCCGCGTTCGCGTGACTCGGCGTAGAGCGCCTGGTTCCGCGCCGCCTCCTCGTCCATGCCGGGCGCGCGCCAGATGCGTTCCAACGCGCTCTCGTCATTCGGTCCGACCCACGTGTTCTGGTGGATCAGTCGGATCAGTGCGAGGCGTTCGGCGGCGGTCAGGCCAGAGAAGTCCTGCACCACGTGAAGAACGTCGGTGTCCCGGGTCTGCAGGGCTCGACGCGCGACGTTCGCGTCCTGTGCGACCCGGTCTCGCGTGGCTCGCGCCGCCGCACCCTGGTCGGCGGCAACGGTGCGGCTGTCCTCGCCGTCTGTCCCCGGAACGAAGCGCTGAACCGCAGACGGCAACGTCGCCTCACCTCGTTGCGCCGGGTCGACGAGTCGGGCGACCGCCCTGTTCCCCGTGAGCCGCTGGAGTCTCAGCAGCGCGTGCGTGTTCTGGCTACCGCGTTGCCCGTCCGGACGGCGATCGGGCCGACTGGCGTCCCCTATCTCCGACTGCGAGTCCTGCGCCCGGTGACGTTCGCTTCCTGTCCCTGCTGCCACCAAGTCTCCCCGCCTGGCCGCGTTCGGTCTCACCGCTCGGAGGGCCTCCCGAACGCTGGGGCCGAGGGTACACGTTCGCTCCGCGGGTAGATCTGTGCACCACCATCATGCAGAACAACGGTCGCCCGGGTCAGCAGGCATGCACCTCCACTTCATGGTCGCCGTGGTGGCGCCCGGGAGCGTGTCCGACAACCGACGGCGTCGGCCGCGGGAGTCGACCGAGCTCGCCTCGCTCGACCACACTCTTCGGCCATGGAGAACGCACCGACCGTCACCGGTCCTGTCGAAGGGGGGCGGCGAGGCATCGCCTTCTGCCGCCCGCGGACCGATGTCGTCGCCCGCGGTTACATCGTCGAGGAGTTCATCGTCGACGGCGTGGCAGTCGCGTACCTTCCGGCGCCGACAGCGACGCACGGGCGCGACGGCAGATGGGACGCCGTCACGTCGGAGCCGGCGCCGTATCGCACGAGGATCCTTGTCGTGCGTCCGGAACGGGCAGAGGACTTCGACGGGACGGTGGTCTGCAACTGGCAGAACGTGACCGCCGGCTACGAACTCGGCAGCGCGGACGATGCTGGCGTGCTCGACGGCGCCGCGTGGGTCGGCGTCAGCGCGCAGGCCGTTGGCATCCACGGGTTCCCCGGCAATCGCAACGCCCTGGGCGAGGAGCCGGTCGTCCAGTGGCACCTCACTGCGTGGGAGCCCGAGCGCTACGGCACGCTGAAACATCCCGGCGATGACTGGTCCTACGACATCTTCAGCCAGGCGGCGGCGATCGTGGGTCCGCGTCGGACGGTTGGCGCCGTCGACCCGATGGGTGGGCTCGCCGTGCGGCGGGTGATCGCCGCCGGGGCCTCCCAGTCGGGCGGACGCCTGACCACCTACTACAACGCCATCCATCCCCTGGCCGGCGTGTTCGACGGCTTCCTGCCCTCGATTTCGGGCGGATTCGCCACGTCCTTGCACAGCAAGACCGCGGCCGCGGCTGCGGGCGAGGGCGGGCCCGCCGCCATGGGCCGCACGGGGGTGCGGTTCCGCGATGACCTGCCGACGCCGCTCTTCCTCGTCAACAGCGAGTGCGAGTCTCGCGGGTACCACGCCAACCGGCGCGCCGACGACGACACCTTCCGTTTCTGGGAAGTCGCTGGCACGCCGCACGACAGCCGCATGGCCCCGGGCAAGGCCGAGGGCGGCGAGGGCCGAATCCTCAACCCCCTCAGCTACATGCCCTTCCAGGCCATGGCCCTGCAGCACCTCGTCCGGTGGATCGACGACGGCACGACACCGCCCGTGTTCGCCGGAATGGACAAGATCCTCTCCGACGACGGCCGCGCCCACCTCGTACGCGATGAGTTCGGCAACGTCACGGGCGACCTGAGGCATCCGGCCCTCGAGGCGCCCACCGCCGAGTACCACGGCGCCAACAGCCAGGCTCCGGGCTTCGGACGGTTGTTCGGCTGGGCCCTCCCTCACGACGATGCCGCCGTTCGGGCCCGGTTCGGTTCGGAGACGGACTACCTCGAACGGTACGCCGAGGCCGTCGACGAGCTGATCGCTCGAGCGGCTGTGCGCGCCATCGACCGCGACCTCCTCATCGCCGCGGTCCCGCCGTACCCTTCCGGCTGAGCGCCGGCGGCCGTGGCGCGGTCCGGGTACGACCCGCTACCAAGGCTACGGGCGCGTCCAACCGAGCCCAGGTCATGGCGTCGTCAAATGCCGACGCCGCGTCGCCACCGCCGAACCTCTCGTGGTGTCCGCAATACCGTAATGCGCCCGGTCGCCGTGAAAGGAGACGCTCGGTTGCTGACCTGCTCAGTGCGTCCCAGATGAGGGTTTGTGCGTGCGAGGCTGAGGCGCACGTGGCGCAGGAGTATCCGGGGGACTGATTCTCGCTGGCAGGTCCAGCCACACGACCTCGTCGGCGGACGGACGAAGTCCTCCAACACCACAGAGCCCTCCGATGTCGTACGAGAAGCGCTCTGTCGCTACCTGAACGTGAGCGAACTCTCCGCACCAAAGATCAGCCGAGACCACGACTGGGCTCAGTGGTCGAGTCGGGCGAGTAGCGACGCCCGCAGCCGCGCTCACGCGTGCCCGGTACCCTCCGACCATGTCGACCTTGATCGCCGACGCCGAGGCGCTCCTTCCCGTCGTGTTGGACATCCGGAGGACGTTGCATCGCCGGCCTGAGCTCGGGCTCCAACTACCGGAGACCCAGGCGACGGTGCTCGGTGCACTCGACGGACTGAACCTCGAGATCCGTTTGGGCCAGAGCTTGTCCTCGGTCGTGGCGACCCTCTACGGCGACCATCCTGGGCCAACGGTGTTGTTGCGCGCTGACATGGACGCGCTCCCGCTGCCTGAGCTCACCGATCTGGATTTCCGATCCGAGATCGCCGGGGTCATGCACGCCTGCGGCCACGACGCGCACACCGCCATGCTGGTGGGCGCCGCCAGACTTCTGCATGCCCGCCGCGACCAGATCGCCGGGCGGGTGCTCTTCATGTTCCAACCGGGCGAGGAAGGGCATGACGGTGCGCGGCGCATGCTGGCCGAGGGGCTGCTGGATTCCGATCTCGCTGGCGATGTCACCCTGGCCTTCGGCATCCACCAGGTTCCGATGGTTCCTTCCGGAGAGATCCACTCGCGGGGCGGTGTCATCCTGGCGTCGGTCGATGGTTTTCGCATCACCGTGCGAGGCAAGGCCGGTCACGCCGCGACGCCCCACAGCGCCCTCGATCCGATACCGGTGGCCTGTGAGGTCGTGCAGGCGATGCAGACGTTGGTCACCCGCCAGTTCGACGTGTTCGATCCGGTCGTGGTCACGGTGGCACAGGTCTCTGCCGGCTTCTCCCGCGGGGTCATCCCCGAGACCGCCGAGATCCAGGGGACCTTCCGGGCAATCACCGAGACCGCCCGTGATCAGCTCCGCCAGAAGCTGACGATGTTGGCGACCGGCATCTGCTCGGCGCACGGCCTCACCGCGGACGTGGAACTGTTCGTCGGCTACGACCGAACGGTCAACGACGTCGACGCGGCCGAGTCCGTGCTGCACACCGCCCGGCAACTGATCGGCGACGACCGGGTCGTCGTGCTCGACCACCCGATCCATGCATCCGAGGACTTCGGCTACGTCCTCAACGAGGTCCCGGGCGCATTTGTGGTGCTCGGCACCCGACCACCGGGCGTGGGTCCTGAGAACGTCTCGCCCGTTCACTCGCCGACCATGGTCCTGGATGAGTCCGCGCTCGCTACAGGGGTGGCCATGTACAGCGCCGTCGCACTCGATCACCTCGCCACACGGCCCTGATGAGCTACCTCCGGCCGACGGGCCCCGAGTCGCCGCTGCAGAGAGAGCGCTTGCGATGGCAGCAGCAGTCCTTCAGATGAAGAGGGTGTTCGGGTCTTTGCCGAGCAACACCTTGCCAACTTCCTTCCAGCGACCATGACTCAGGAAGATGTGGGCTGTTCCAGCGGCTGCATCACGCGCACATCGCTGCAAGGGGCTCGAATCGTAAAGCGCGCCGCCCCCCGCGAGCCCGCAGATCGCGTCGACGACCTGTCGGGCAACCCTCGCGCCGTTGAGAGTCGCCAGTGTCGCTTGGGCCCTCAACGACATCGGCAGCGTGTCCCCCCGAGCCACGACATCGAGAGCAGTTCCGATGGTGTCGAGGACGTACGCGCGCGCTGACCGAACCGCGGCATCCGCACGCGCGACTTCTACCTGGATCGACTCATCATCGGCCATGGGGCCGCCCGGAGCTCCGATCGTTCGCCCCTTGGCGCCGGCGAGTTCGACGAATTCGTCTATCGCCCGGCGCGCGACTCCGAGTGGAAACCCAGCCATGAACGTACACAGCATCGTCGTGAACGGCAGACGGAAGAGCGGCCCACCAAGCCGCGCGGGCTCCGTCAGCGGTGCGATCGTGTGTTCCTTTGGAATCACGATGTCTCTCGCGACGACATCGTGGCTACCGGTGCCCCGTAGTCCTGATACGTGCCACGTATCGAGTATCTCCGCCTCGGAGCGCGGAAAGATCGCGAAGCGCATGTCGGGCACGCCGTTGGCGAGGATGCGTGGCTTGTCTCCGTCCATCATCATCACGCCGTTCATGAGAAAGTCGGCGTGCGGGCTACCGCTGTTGAACGGCCATCTACCGTTGATCGCGAGCTCGCCAGTGTCTGTCGGCGTCGCGGTTGCGGATGGACCGAACATGCTCGCCGCGATGAATTTGGGATAGGCGGCGACGAAGTCCTTTGCCACCTCGGGATCGAGCCAGGCGACGAACGACGTACTGTTGTTGATGAAGATCGTCCACCCGGCCGAACCATCGGCGCGCGAACACTCCTCGACGATCTCGAAGATCGTCTCGGCGTCGCACTCCGGACCTCCGAGGTCGGCGGGCATCGCGAAATGGAACAGGCCGACGGACCGGATGGTTTCGACCAGATCGGGGGGCATCGTCCGTAGCTGTTCGGCCTCCAGCGCGCGCCGACTGAGCTCGGGCGCAAGTGCGCGCGCAGCCTCCAGCAGCTCGTGAGCCATATCCCTGCCTCTCGTCGAACTGATCGAGATAGTAGGACGCCCGAAACGCAAGCGGTCGGGACCAGCCCGGTGTGAGCGAGATTCGGGTGGTTCCTCACCGCGTCTGAGGCCGCCGCGTCGCCGCGGTCGGGGTTCAAGATCGCTCAAACCTCGAGGCTTGACAGAGCGGTTCGTAGGTTGTTCCACTCGTGCCGAGCGTCTGCGTCGTCGTCGTGAGGAGAGCGAAAGACCTCGGTGTCTGCGCAGATGGTCCAGAGAAGCGACACGTTCCGGTAGAGCTCAATGGCTGTTGGATCGAGTTCTGGAGGTTCGCCTGCAGCGCTGTACGCCGCCCGGTCATCATCGGTCTTCGGGTCGAGATCGTTCGCCCAGGTTCCCAAGTCGCGCTCGCGCGGGGCTATCGTGGCGCAGTCCCAGTCGACGAGGAGAAGGTCGCCCTTCTTCGTCCAAACGATGTTCCCTCCGTGCATCTGGCCATGGGTCAGTACCCACGGCTTGCCCGCGCCGCGGACGGCGTCGGCGAGCTCCGTACACCGGCTGACCAGCCTTCGGAGGGGATGGACGCTCTGTTGCAGAAGCTGGCGTGCAGCTTCGGCGTACGGACCGTTCGTCCACGGCGATTCGACGTCGTCGAGCAACATCAGGAAGCGAGGGACAAGCGGCACGGTCAAGGTGTCGTGCTGAGGGACCCCAGACGGGAGAGTGCGCGTCGCGGCGTGCAGCCGTCCGAGCGCAGACAGCACGCGCTCACGGGCACCCGGGGGCGGCGCCTCCACAGCGCCGTCGATGAAGGGAAGACGGACACCGCGTAGTCCTCCAAGCGGATGAGGACCTCGCCGTCGGCACGCGCTATCGGAGCATGGACGAATTCCAGTCCCGCGCGGCGAAGTGCGAGCGCAGTACGGAAGGCCCGATCGAGAACGTCGAAGCCTGCGTCCAGGTCGACCTCGAGCCATGACTCGTATGTCGGCCCCATCATGCCGAACAGCTTCACGATCAACTCGTCGACCGTGACGAACCAACGCCCTCCCTCCACGTCGATCATGCGGTAGTGGTGACTGCCAGCACCCACCGGCAGGTACCTGATCTCGTCGATTTCGAGATCCCAAGATTCCAACGCCGACACCAGAGCCTCGCGGTTGAACCCGGCGGGTTCCGAGTTCAAGCCGCGAGTCTCCACCAGGATCTGCCGGGCTCACGGCGAAAGGGAGCAGTGGTTCTTACCACCGCGGCCGCGGCGGGAGGACGCGGCGAGCTCGCGGTCGCCATCGCCGCCGCGTTCCTCGCGATTTGGGCCCGTTGCCCGGCGGCGTCGCTCGCACCAAGAACCGTCGCTAGTGTAGTGTCCACGTTTTGAGCGCGCGGTTGTGGTTGGATGGGTGCATGGCTCATCCCGCAGCAGAACCGCTCACGTTGTTGCTGGAGGAACGCAGGGCGTTGGAGGCCATCGCGGCGTCGCCGTCGTTGCCGCATCG
>DATLED010000080.1:0-57957 GCA_035525495.1 Acidimicrobiales bacterium
CCTGCCTCGCCGATGGCCATGGCAACTCCAGTTCATGACCGCCGCCGTCCGGCTCCGCAACCTGCCGCTCGTCTGCTGAACAACAGCAGTGGACGACGCCCGCCATCCCCGACGGCGTCAGGAACTCAACCGACCAAGACCGCCTGCTTCAACGCGACCCAACCTCGACGACCGAGAGCTGCGATCGGCGCGGAAGCCTCAACCCCAGGAAGCCCCGCAATCAGATCCACAACGGTGGATCGAGGTTAAAGGCGCCCGCTTGAACTGGCGGGCGGCGGTCTACCGGCCATCTGGGGCACCTCCACTCGTCCTCTGTACGAGGCTCTGGCGCCGTGGCGCCGCGATCCGATTGCGGCAGGGCTACATCTGCGAGAGGAGGTCAAGGAGCTCCTCGCAGCGCTCGTGCAGTCGTTGGTACGGGTCGCCCTTCTCGACCTTGCGCAGTCGGATCGCGTCGAGGAGAGCACGTAGACGCGTCGTTCCGTTGTGCGCGGGCGTAGGCGCTACCGGCTGATGTCGGGCTACGAGACCCTCGACGTAGTCGACCCGCGCTTGCGCTCGGGCGACTGCCTTCACCGCCGACAGCCACACCTTGTAGATCTGCTCCCACCGGTATGTCTGCAGGAGGTCAGTCGGATCCGTGGGATCGGTGGAGATGCACGCGATGTCAACTTCCCAGAACAGCGGGTACTCGTCGAAGAGGAATGATCCCCCGTAGCTTCCGGTGCTGAGAGCCTGAAAAGACCAGCCGGCGACCGACGGACCAACATCTGCGACGACGAGCGGAAGATCTGCGAAAAAGTCACGGTCGACGATCCCTGGCCGGAGCTTGGCAACGAGATCGATGTCTGAGAATTCGTCGGATTTCCCCGTCGCAAGGCTGCCGAAGAAAGCGACCGTGTCGACTCGGTCATCGCGCTCCAGCAACTCGCGGACTTTCGCAGCAAGCGCCTCTCTCTGTGAGACATCGGTCCAGGGCGCAGCCGACACAGCTGCAGCTTACGGTTCACTCCTAAGCGCGTGGCCATATCGTCGCTCCGACCGACGCCGAATCGAGGGCGCCCCAGCGTCACTCCGAGCCGGTCTTCGGGGCGACGCGCGCCCGTCTACATCTGCGGCGCCTTCAGGGACACCATCGGGGCCACAGTTCGGTGGCGATCGCTCGAGAGCGCCGGTTGAGCCCTGTCAAGCGTCTTCTGCGCCACCGTGCTCAAATGACGTCGATGTCTGACTCCCGTGGGACGGTGACCCGACCTGTTCGGGATCGTCTCGCGGGCGGTCGTCTGGCCGCACTCGGCACCGCCGGGGCGGTCGTCGCCCACATGCTGGCCTATGCGGTGGCCGAGCCCGATGGCCACCAGCGCGCTTCGCTCCTTCACGACACCGGCCACGCGTACTGGCATGCGGCGATCGCGGCCGCTGTCGTCGCCGGCTCGTTCTCCCTTGTCTCGCACGCGGTCGCCCAGTTTCGCGAGGCGCGCGGGTACCGGCGATCGGCCGAGACGATCGGCCGCGCCGGTGTGCGGCTCGCGGTGTTCCAGGTCGCGGTCTACGCAATCATGGAGTTCGCCGAGCGGGCAGCGGCCCACGAGCCCGTGGCCAGGCTGTTCGCTCATCACATCTTCGTCATTGGCGTGGCGCTGCAGGTGTTGGTGGCAGCGACGCTGGTGCAACTGCTTCGTCTTGTTGGGCGCGCCGCTGTCGCCGTCGCAAAGCGTCTGGCTGTGCCGAGGCTTCCGCGTCGTGCACCACAGACGCGCTACCTCGCCATCGCGTATGTCGGTCGGTACCTGGCGACGTGGGATCGGCCTGGCCCGAGCCGGGCCCCGCCCGCGCTCGTTTGATTTTCGACTCATAACGAATCTCACACGCGCGAGAGCGAGTTCACTGCCGCCCGCGCGCGGACCTCCGACGCGCGCCGTCTGGCGCGCTCCAATAGAAGGGACTCACGCGATGCAACGCATCACTGCGAAGCTCGCCGCCGTCACGTTCGTGCTCTCCCTCGCCACCGTGTTCGCCACGAGCACACCGGCCTGGGCCCACGAACGGCGACTGGTCGCGGACAAGTACAACTTCGTCGTCGGCTGGGGCGACGAGCCCACCTACAACGGATTCAAGAACAGCGTCCAGCTGATCCTGTCCGATGCAGCCCACAGTCCGATCACCGATCTGGGGGACACCCTGCAAGTCGAGGTGATCAGCGGCGACCAGAAGGTCACACTGCCGATCGAAGCCGACTTCGAGGTCGGCAAGTTCGGCACCCCAGGCGACTACCGGGCCTGGATCGTCCCAACCCGAACTGGGAACTACACGTTCCACGTCGTCGGGACGATCCACGGCGACAAGATCGACGAGCAGTTCACGTCGTCGGAGACCACCTTCGATCCGGTCAAGGATGTCGCCGAGCTCGAGTTCCCGGTCAAGGATCCGACCACCGGTCAGCTCGCCGACCGGGTTGAGCGGGAGACCAAGCGGGTCGATGACCAGCTCGCTTCGGTCACCGCCAAGGCGAAGGACGGCAACGACAAGGCGGGGACGGCGACCACGCTCGGCGTGATCGGCATCATTGTCGGGGCCCTCGGCCTGGTGGCTGGGGGGATCGGGCTGACCCGCAAGCGGTGAGACGCTTCGCCGCGGCCGTGGCGTTCGTCGTGGTCGGGCTCGCCTTGGCGACTCCGGCCGCGTCGGCCCATGCCCTGTTGGCATCTTCGCAGCCGGCAGCGGGCTCCACGGTCGCGGCGTCGCCCACCCAGATCACCCTCACGTTCACCGAACGGCCGGACACGAGCTTGTCGTCGGTGCACGTGCTCGACGGGTCAGGCCGGTCGGTCGAGCGCGGCGCGGCGCAGCCGTCACCGGGCCAGCCCGAGACGCTCACTGTCGCGGTGCCGACGCTGGCTGCGGGCGTCTACACCGTCACCTGGCGCACCACCTCCGTCGACGACGGCCACACCACCGCGGGCTCCTTCTCCTTCGGCGTTGGCGTCGAACCGAGCTCGGCCCCAAGCAGCCAGCAGGTCACGGCGCCGAAGTCGCCGTCGCCCACCGCCGCTGGAGTGATGGGCCGCTGGTGTCTGTATCTCGGCCTCGCGTTGCTCGTCGGCGCCTCGGCATTCGGGCTCGCCACTGGCAGCGTGTGGCGTCGTCTTCCGCTGTGCGTCGCGGCCCTCACCGCGACCTTCGGCCTCTCGGTCATGGTGCTCGACCAGCGCGCCGTCGCCCGGGTCGGACTGGGAGCGCTGCTCCGCTCCCACACCGGCGGGCACATTCGCTGGGAGTTCGCCGCCACCGCGCTCGTCATCGTGGCCGTCGCGGCGTGGACCGCGCTGCGTTCGCAGATGGCGCTGGCCGCAGTCGGCGCCGCCGCCGCGCTGGCGATGTTGGCCCGGGCCGACGCCGGACACGCCGGCGGCTCCTCGGCACCGTGGTTCACCGTCGGCACCCAATGGCTGCACTTCGTCGCCGTCGGTGCCTGGGCCGGAGGGTTGCCGTTCCTGCTGGCGGCACTCGCTCGGGCTGAGTTCGAGGATCGCGGGCGTCTTGCGCGCCGGTTCTCGGCGATGGCCACTGTTGGGCTCGCCGTCGTCGTCGCCACCGGTGTCCTCCGCACCCTCGACGAGCTCGGCGCCTGGAGCCGCTTCACCGGCACCTCGTTCGGCAAGACGCTTCTCGTCAAGCTGTGCATCGTGGCGGTCGTCGTCGCCTTGGGGGCGCTGAACCGGTTCCGCAACATCCGTCGCGCCACCGCCGCTCCCGACGGCGACCGCGCACTCCGGCGAACCGTCATTGTCGAGATCGCCGCGGTCACCGCGGTGCTTGGCGTCACCGCGCTCCTCACCGGTCTCGCGCCGGCGGCATCGGAAGCCAAGACCAACCGATCGGCGACGCCGGCGAACGTCGTGGCGGAAGGTCATGACTTCGGGACCACCACACGAGTGCGGCTGACCATCACCCCGGGAACCGTCGGCCCCAACCACTTCGACGCAGCTGTCGTCGACTACGACACCGGCCACCCGGTCGACGCCACCGCGGTCGCGCTCCGGTTCCAGTACCTCGATCGAGCCGACATACCCGCCGCCACCGTTTCGCTGAAGCGCGCCCCGTCGGGCCGCTGGATCGGCGACGGCACCACCATCGCCCTCGACGGCCGCTGGCGCGCCACCGCCGTCATCGAACGATCAGCCGCCGGGCTCGAGGTGCCGGTCACGTTCGAGACGCGCACACCGCCACAGAAGGTCGACACGCAACGGACACCTGGCCTGCCCACCATCTACACCGTCACCATCAACGACGGACGCCAAGCGCAGGTCTATCTCGACCCCGGCGAGCCCGGCCTCAACGAGCTCCACGTCACCTACCTCGACGCGTCCGGCGAGGAACTGCACATCCTCGACTTCAGCGTCACCGCCGACGGCCCCGGCGTCACCTCGGCCCAGCCGCTCACCCAGCGCAAGCTCGACGACCTCGGCCACTACGTCGCCGACCTCCAGGCGAGAACCGGCCGCTACCGGTTCACGCTGGTCGCCACCGACCATCTCAACGCCGCCATCCGCGTGACCCTGTCGATCGAGGTGCCATGACCACGCGCGGACCGCGACGGGGTCGGGCGCGAGTGGCGGCAGCCACCGCGATGGCCGCCTGGCTCGTCCCTACACCTGCCTATGCCCACGCCGGTCGTTGCACCGCCCCCGAAACGGCCACGACCGCGGCCATCAGCGCGGCAGTCGCTCTCGCCATCACCCGCCCCTGGAGAAGAACCGTGACCCCGACCAGACCTCGCTTCCGGCTCGCTGGACTGTGCGCCCTGCTGACCCTGGCCGTCACCGTGACCGGCTGCGGGGGCGGCAAGTCGTCCCCTACCGCGACCACGAGCGACACGCGGCCAACCACCACGGCGAAACTCGAGATCGTCCAGCCGACGGCCAACGAAGAGACCGGCGCGGACATCAAGCTGGTGGTCAAGCTCACCGGCGCCGAGGTCGTCCCGCAGGCCAGCGGGAAGCTCACGCCCGACAAGGGCCACATCCACGTGTCACTCGACGGCCAGCTGGTGTCGATGGCCTACGGCACCACCCAGGATCTGCATGACCTCAAACCCGGCCCGCACACCGTCCAAGCCGAGTTCGTCGCCATCGACCACGCCCCGTTCCGCAATCGGGTCGTCGCCGCGGTGCTGTTCACGGTGAAGGCATGACCACCACGACGGCCGCCACCAGCGTCGCCGCTCCCCGCACTGCTGCGTGCGCGGCCGCCGTCGGCTGCGGGCTGCTCGTGCTGCGCCCGCTACTCCTCCAGACGAGCGCGCCGGCGACACCACTGCTCATCGCGCTGTTCGCCGCCCTCCTGGCAGTCGGTGGACTATGGCCAAATGCCGACGGCGGTCAACATCAAAGGGTCGCGGCCACGCTGGCCATCGGGATCATCGCCTTTGCGGCCGCCCGCGTGCTGGGTGGCGGCCATGCACCTCACACCGCGGTGCCGCGGCTGGTCGTCCTGAACACGCTCGCGGCGATCGCCGAGGAGGCGTTCTTCCGCCGCTTCGTCTACCGGCTCCTCGAACCCAACGGGGCAACCCTTGCGGTCGTCGGCTCGGCGACGCTGTTCGCGCTCGTGCACATCACCGTGTACGGCGCCTGGGTGCTCCCGATCGATCTCGGCGCCGGCCTGCTCCTGTCCTGGCAGCGATGGGCGTCAGGTTCGTGGCGTGTCCCCGCGGTCACCCACGTGCTCGCCAACATCCTGGTGGTGATCTGACATGCGCACCCTCCGACTCGTCATCGCCTCTATCGCGCTGGCGACCGTGCTGGCCGGCTGCGATTCCCACGACGACTCCGTGCGGGTCGGCGTGCTGTACCCGCTCACCGGGCCACAAGGCATGCAGGGCACCGAAGAGGCGCGGGGTGTGGGCCTCGCGGCCGACTGGGCCAACGATCACGGGGGCGTCAACGGCGACCGCATCAAGCTGGAACGGGTCGACACACCCCGGGCGGAAGCCGTTCCCGCCGCCATGACCCGCCTCGCCAACAACGGCATCCGTGTCGTCGTCGGCAGCCACGGCAGCGCCGTGTCGGCTGCCGCGGGGGAGGCGGCCACCAAGAACGACATGGTGTTCTGGGAGACCGGCGCCGTCGGCCAGCTCGCCCCCGACGTCGCCGGCGGCAGCAACTTCTTCCGGCTCGCCCCCATGGGCGCCAACCTCGGCGGCGCCGCCATCGACTTCCTCACCCACACCCTGCAGCCCAAGCTCGGCGTGGACCGGCCGTTGCGCATCGCGGTGGCCAACGTCGACGACGCCTACGGACGAGCCGTGGCCGACGGCGCCGCCGCTCGCATCACCGACAACGGCGCCGAGCTCGCCGGCCGCATCATCTATCCGCTCACCGGCAGCGACTACGACGCGCTGGCCGACCGGATCGGCGACACCCATCCCGACGCACTGTTCGTCGCCGCCTACCTCGACGACGGCGTCGCGCTCCGCGAAGCCACGGTGCGCCATCACATCCATCTGGCCGCCAGCATCGGCACCAGCTCCAGCTACTGCCACCCCGCCTTCGGGGACCGGCTCGGCACCGACGCCGTCGGCCTGTTCGCGTCGGACAAACCCGACGCCGCCGACGTACGCGCCGACGCCCTCACCCCCGAGGGACGACGAAGCCTCGAGTGGGCGCGCGACCGCTACAAGGACCGCTACCACGCCGACATGAGCGCCCCCGCGCTGTCGGGGTTCTCCAACGCCTACGCGCTGTTCGTGCACGTCCTGCCGAACGCCGGATCGATGAAGCCGGCCGATCTTGCCGCCGCCGCGCTGGCCACCAAGCTCCCCGAAGGCGCCCTCGCCAACGGCGCCGGTGTGGACCTCGCCCCGCCGGGACAGCCCGACGCCGGCGCCAACCGCGCCGCGGCCGGTGTCATCTGGGAGTGGGTCGCACCCAAGACGCGGGCCGTGGTGTGGCCGCCCGCCTACGCCACGCACCCGATCGTCGTTCTTCCCCTCGCGGCATGAACCTGTCGTACCGATCCCGCGTCGGCCTCGTCATCGCCGCCGTCTACGTCGTCACCGCGGCGGCGACGATCCAGCTGACCTCCCATCACGTCCGCCCGCTGTTCGAGGGGTTCACGCCGCCACCGCCCTATCAATGGGTCAACCCGCCCGCCGAGTTCCGCGCCGGCAACCAGAAACCGTCCGCCACCGACGGCACCGTCGGACTCGGCCCCGACGGATCGGCGCAGGCATCGGTCAACACCGACGACGGTCAGGTCTCGCTCAACTTCCCGCAGAACGCGTTCCCCGCTCATAGTGCGGACACCGCTATCGGTTTGCACATCACCCCGCTCGACCCCGCAACGCTCGGCCCCACACCGTCGGGCTTGGCCGCCGACGGCAACGCCTACCGCGTCGAGGCGACCTTCCAACCCTCGAAACAACCCGTCGACAAGCTCAGCGCGCCCGCGAACATCTTCCTCGTCGTGCCCGAACCAGCTACGTCGCTGCTGTTCAGTCCCGACGGCAACGTCTGGCAACAACTCGACGCCCAACAGACCGGCGGCAGCGCAGCCATCGCGGCCGCGTTCGACCGACCCGGCTTCTTCCTCGGCGCGACGCCACCAACCGCGGCACCCGCCGACAAGATGTCCGACACCGCGAGGATCGTCCTCATCGCCGGTCTCACCGTGGCGCTCGCCCTCGTCCTGCTGTTCGGGCCCGCGGCGTGGCGACGCCTGCGGACCTACCCGATACCGGCACGGCCGGGACGACGACGGCCGACCGGCACGGGCAAGCGCGACCGACCCCGCCGATGACCCGGAAGGTCTTCGCCGCCGCTGCCATCGTTGTCGCGCTCGTCATCCTCTCCGCGTCGCCGGCCGCCGCGCACACCGTTGCCGGCGTGTCCGCCAGCAACTACCGCAGCGAGATCACCGACGTCCAGCCCTCCTATGAGCCGGTTCTCACCGTGCGGCTCCTCGACCTCGGCCGGCGCGTGCGACTCACCAACCGCGGCGGCGTCGAAGTCATCGTCTACGGCTACAACGGCGAGCCCTATCTGCGCGTCGGTCCCCGCGGCACCTTCGAGAACACCCATTCGCCCGCCGTCTACCTCAACAAGACCACCCCGGGCGGTGCGACGACCTCGACCACGCTGCCCGCGACAGCGGACCCGAGCGCGACACCGTCGTGGCACAAACGATCTGGCAGCACCACTGTCACCTGGCGCGACCGCCGCACCCGATGGGAAGGCCAACCCCCAGCCGCCGTCACCGCTGACCCGAGCGTCCCGCACACCGCAGGGACCTTCACCATCGGCCTCGTCTACGGCGGCGACCCGATCATCGTGACGGGGCGGATCATCTGGGAACCGCCACCGCCGCTCACGCCCTGGCTGCTGCTCGGCGCCGCCGCGCTCGCGATCACCGCACTCGCCGGCTTCTCACGCCGGTGGGGCCCACTGGTCCACGCCGCGCTCGCCGCGCTCATCGCCACCGACGTCGTGCACGCCTTCGCGACGGCGGTCGCCGCCCGCGACCCCGCGCTCGTCATGCTGATGAAGGTCCTTGTCGGCGGGTTCTTCGGCACCGCCGCGTGGATCGCCGGCCTGTTCTGCCTGGGGCCGCTCGACCGGAACAACGAGGACGCGCTCCTCGGGGCCGGCGGCGTCGCCATCTTCATCGCTCTCTACGGAGGCCTCTCCGACCTTCCAACCCTCACCCACTCCCAGGTCCCCTACGCCGGGCCCGCCGACGCGGCCCGCGCCGCCGTAGTCCTCGTCGTCGGGATCGGCGCCGGAATCATCGCCGCCACCGGCATCGTGTTCCGGCGCCGAGCACTCATGCGCGCCGGAACCGCAGCCGCCGGCACCGACGTCGAAAGCGGCAGCTGATCAACCCGTGAAGACTGACCTCTGCGGGCGCCGTCAAATCGACCCGATGCACGGCTCGCGCACACGCGACGAGGACTGGGGAGTGTCCCCGAACATGCATGCAAAGCGACCTGGGGCGTCGCCCCTATGGGCCGAACCCGGGCGCTGCAAGATCGCGGCTTGGGCTGCCCCCAAAAGCGACGACTCCGACCGACTTCCGCTGACGGGCTTGTCCCGGAGGGTGCCCAATCTCCCGCACCGTTCGCCCGGTCCCACCTCGGACTCACCTTCTCGTACAAGCGTGAACTGCCTCTTGGCGCGCAAATGGAAAGCCGCTACGTCCGGCGTCGGGCGCATGAGCGCGCTTGACCTCCATGTTCCTGGTTTATATCATCCATATAGATGGTCAATACATGGAGTGGACGGTTCCACCGCATACAGGTCGAGGGGTCAACGCGCCGGGAGGACGCCGCAACTGCGACGCTCGGCGTGTGGATGTCTGCGGGCATTGCCATCGATGGTTGGGCGCACAACACGCATGGTGCGCGGCTCGAGACCTTCCTGACGCCCTGGCACGCCGTCCTGTACTCAGGGTTCGCCGCCGCCGCCAGTTGGATGTTGGTCGTCGTGAATCGCCGCCTCGGACCGCGAGTCCGCACCGTTGACGCGGTCCCCTTGGGCTACGGCCTCGGACTTGTTGGTGTCGCGTTGTTCGCTCTTGGCGGGCTGGGCGACGGGCTGTGGCACACCTTGTTCGGGGTCGAGGTGAACATCGAAGCCTTGCTCAGTCCCACACACCTGATGCTGTTCGTCGGCGCGCTGCTGGTCCTCACCACACCTCTGCGAACCCGTTCGGCTCGAACCGCGTCCGGAACACCGCGATCACTGCTCCCAGCGATCGTCTCCCTCGCCGTCGCGACGCAGGTCGTGATGTTCTTCTTTCTCTACATCAGCGCTGTGCTGCAAACCCCTCCGTCGGGTCCAGCGTTCGGCCGCTTCGCGCGGCTGGTCTACCGCTCCGACGTAGCCCATGAGCTGTGGACCGTGCGTGTCCTCGCCGAGATCTTGGTGACAAACCTCCTATGGACCGCTCCGGTGCTCCTGCTCGTGCGCCGATTCAGGGCCCAACCGGGCTGCTGCACGATCCTCGGATCACTCGTCGCCGTGCCCGCCGTCCTCCTCGCCGGAACGAAGGCCGGGCTCCTCGCCACATCGTTCGTCGCCGGCGGCGCTGCTGCCGACGCCATGATTGCGATCGCCAAGCGCCGCCATTGGCGTGAACCGGCGACCCTCATCGCGGTCGGATGCGCTGTTCCGCTGGCGACCTGGGCGACGTACTACGCCGTGGTCGCGCTCGCCCTCGGTGGGGTCGCGTTCGCCGCTGACCTGTGGGTCGGCTCCATCGTTCTCGCCGTCCTCGCCGGGACGTTCCTGGCCGCACTGATCGCGCCCGCAGGCATCGCCCACGCGCCGGCGACCGAACCCCTGTCCGCGTAGCGTCGAGCATGCCTGGAGAAACCGAAAAGATCACTCTCAACCTCACCCCCGTGGACCTGGGCAAGATCGACCTCCTCGTCGACCAAGGCATGTACTCCACGCGCTCGGACTTTCTCCGCAACGCTGTTCGCCGCGCCCTCGATGACCACGCCGCGGTCATCAACGAGACCGCAGCGCGGGACGCGTACTCGTGGGGCGTGATGCACTACACGCGAGAGTCGCTCGAGCGACGGCGGAAAGCTGGCGAACGATTTCGGCTCCGCGTGATCGGTCACGTCCGAATCGACGACGACGTCCCTCCCGAGCTGTTCGAATCCGTCTTCGACGAACTTGTGGTCATGGGTGTCCTAAAGGTTCCCGCCGCGATCGCGGACCACATGGGCGACCGCATCCGCCGGGGCACATCGCTCCGCAGCGACGACAACCAGCGCGCCGTGCCCAAGGAGCCCTCGTGATCGAGGTACGGCCTGCTCGCGCCGAGGACATAGCACCGCTCACCGAAGTCAGAGCGCGCGCCTTCTACGACGACCCCACCGAGCGATGGCTCTTCCCCGATGATCGGACACGCCTCGACTCTCTCCGTCGCGCCGCCCGCCACGGTCTTCGCAGGTCGGTTTCCCTCGGCGCAAGCTGGTGTACGTCCGATCGATCGGCGACAGCGACATGGAGGCGCCCGGGCGAGACACCACCTGGCCAACTCCGCGGCCTCCTCGGTCAGATCGCTCTGGCGCCGCTCCTGCTGAGGTTCGGCCCTCCGCTCCGAGCGGCCCTCAACGCGGACGGGCTGCTCCGCCACCATCGTCCCGCGGAACCCCACTGGACCCTCGGATCGATAGCGACGCACCCCGATGCGCAACGCCGCGGACGCGCTACTGCACTGCTTACCGCCGGGCTTGCCGAGTGCGATAGCGCCGCCATGCCGTGCTTCTTGGCAACGTCGAAACCAGCAAACGTCGCGTTCTACGAGAGCTTCGGCTTTCGCGTCACCGAGGAGATTGAGCTTCCAGCCGGTGGACCGCGCGAGATCTTGATGGCTAGGCCCCCCCATGGGGCCGGATAGTCAGAGCGCCCCGACCGACCGAGACGATCCAGGACGCGAGGCTGTCCCAGAACTGCGGGTCCCATGAGGCGCCGCCTACGCCCCGAAGGGCCGGTCGGCCTTGGGCGGCGCCATCGCGAAGACGTGCCCCCGAACCACGGCGATGCTCAAGGGCCGTCGTCGGCGGCCATCGACCGTCAGGCTGAGAGAAGGAGCTTGGCAAGGAGGCGTCCGACCTCTTGACCCTCGAGGCCATCGGTCGAAACCAGGTGGTCGCAGGCGACGCTTGAGTGGTTTGCCCATCGCTGAAGGTCGACATCGGCGATCGGCCTCCGCAGCGGGTCGGATCCGAACCGCTGTCGCCACGTCGGCTCGCTTGCAGCCAGCTGCACGGTTGTTGCATCGACGCCGGCCGGCGCCAGCGCCCGTACGAGGTCGTACTGATCGACTGCGGCGAACACCCATGTAACGACGACCACGTCCACGTTGGCTCGCTCTGCGTTGGCGAGTACGGCCCGAAGGTTCTCGTCGCGAAGCTGGGTAGTTCGCTCGTTGACCTGCCACGGCTGATGCCGCCACAGGCCCTCGACCTCGACCCATTGCACGAGGACGTCTCCGCCACGGAGGTACGCCTCTTCCAGGAGATAGTGCGCGGCCGTGGACTTCCCGACTCCAGGTGCTCCGCCAAGAAGTACAAGCTGCATGTCCACATGCTGCACCGAGGCGACGGCTGGCGCCTCGGACCGGCCTTGGGGGCAGGGTCTCCCCGCAGCCTGGGCGCACAAATCGCGTGCGAAGTCATCGCCACTGGTCGAACATCTCGTGGTGTTCGGTTTGAGAGACGCCATACCGGAGGATGCCGCTGGGGTTGAGGCGGTGTGGGCGGCGGTGGCAGCGGAAGGGGAGTGGATTGGAACCGAGCTCCCGCTTCGGCCGGACTGGCAGGACCGATTTCGACAGGGTCTGACAAGTGCAACGCAGGCTTGGATGGTCACGGAGTCCGGTTCAGAAGTGATCGGGGCAGTGTTTGTTCAAGAGGAGCGAGGATTGGCGCACCTCGGAATGGCGATCCCCTCCGAGCATCGGGGCGTTGGCCTCGGCCGCCTCCTGCTGGACAGCGCCGTGCAGTGGTCGAGAGATCGTGAGTGCCACAAGGTCACTCTTGAGGTGTGGCCTCACAACGAGCGGGCGCATCGCCTGTATAGGTCGGCGGGCTTCGAGGACGAGGGCTACCTGAAACGGCACTACCGGCGGAAGAGTGGGGCGCTTTGGGATGCGGTCGCTATGGGTCTCGTGCTCGATCGGACTTCGCCGAGCCGACCGTAGGGATCCAGCCCCGACTTCGTTGACAGCATGTCACCTCATAGTGGTCCCGAGGCTCGGGCCCACCGTCGCGCGACGTCCCGAGACCGGTCATCGGGGGCAAGCGCCGCTAGTTCCTGATCGGTGCGCTCGGCGCCCGCTGGTGAAGTCCCGCGGTGACCTTCGCGTGGCCACCAGATACCGGCACTTCGCCGCTATTCGGTCTGCAGGGATAGCGGCAACGTCGGCGGCTCCCAGGACTCCGGTGGCAACCATCCTCTCCACTCGTTGAACAAGGGATGCCCGCTCTCGACGAGACGAATTGCGTCGTCACGAGCCTTCAGCACGGCTTCGTGATCTTGGACGGCGTGCAGTCCCGTCCTCAACGCGTCCTGAAGCACGTGTTCGTCCTTCAGGCTCCACGTTTGCAAATCTGCGCTCACGACGATGTCCAGCTGCCGGTCCATGGTGTCGAACCCGAGCTCCGTCCGCACCAACGGGTCTTGCAAGTTGATGTACCAACCCGAAACGTCCGCCCCGCCGTGCGATCCGAGCAGTCTCTGCACTGAGAACGCAGCTCCGTCCAGGACGATGGTGAGGACGCCGGTCATCTGCCACGTCTTCGGGGCGAGGCTCCACGACCTGCTGACCAAGCACTCGAATCGCTGTGCCTGGCCAGACGCATCCATGTCCAGCATTTGGGCACCAAAGGGCGTCCAGACGACGAGGACCCTCTCGCTGTCCTGAACGACCGAAACGGCTTTCGCGCGGACACATCGTCCATCCAACACGTCTCAGATGACGATGGTCGCCCCAGCGTCCCACCCCATTCGGACAGCATCGCAGACCGAGCCGACGGCGCGACCGCGCGGTATTGCCGGATGACAGGCGGGTTGTCCTGGAGTTCGTTCCTCGCCGCCCGAATCATGCGACCCTCGCCGAACGTTCCTTCGCGAGCGGTGCCCGCTCCCGGCCATCGGAGACACGGCAGCCGTCGAGCCGAGGAGCGTTGCGCGCACCGTCAACCTGCTCGCATGGACCTTGGGTCGAATTTTGGAGTGCCGTCAGCGGGGGGCCCGCGTAGCGTCGTCACCCTTGTGACCCGCCTCGCGCCAGCTGGGTTGGATGACGTGCCTGCCGTGAGCCGGGTCCTCGACCGGCTCGATCTGGGGCTCGGCGTCGAGGTCCTTCGGCGCGACTGGACCACCCGCGAGGGGTTCGACCCAGGCAAGGATGCGTGGGTTGCCCGCGACGGAGGCGAGGTCGTCGGCTTCGCCGCCTGTTACCCGGGCGCGTTCGGAGAGGCGGCGGCTCTCGATGCGTCGCTGTATCCATCCCTGCTCGACCTGGTCGAGACGCGCGCGATCGACCGCGGCGACCACACCGTCAGCTTCCTGGCTGAGGCCGAGAGTCCATTGTGGGGCACGCTTGCGGGACGGTCGTACGCCGAGGAGGACAGCTACTTCAATCTGCGGCTCGACCTGACCGGCCCACGGGGGCCCGTGCCGGCGGGCATCGACGTCCGTCCGGCAGAGGGCCACGAGGACGAGCGGCTCGTATTCGAACTGGTGACCAGCTGCTACGCCGACGAGCCCGACTTCGACCGGTGGCGGGCCTGGATCACGATGTGGACCTTCGATCCCGAGCTGTGGCTACTCGGCGCGGTCGGATGAGAGGCGGTGGGCGCGTTGGTGGCATGGGCCTTCCCCGACCGGGGCTGGATCAAGCGCGTTGCCCTCGGCCGCGGCCCTGCCGACCTCGATGTCGGCGCCGCCCTCGTCGGCGGCGCCTTCGAGGTGCTGGCTCGCAGGGGGATGACGACGGCCGGGCTGCCGGTGGGCCGACGGGACCCCGCCTACCTCTCGGACCTCGGCGACCGGTTCGCGATGACCGTGGGCAAGACGATGGCCGTGATGACCAAGCCCCTCGGTGTCAGCCCATGAACCAAGGGCCAGCCTCGGTGCTCGAGCTCCGACGAGGCGGAGGTCGCTATCCGCACACGCTGCGTATTGACCTGGGGCATCGCCCCTATGGGCCGTTGCAGGGGAGGCACAAACGGACACGACCATGCCGCCGCAGGGCCCTGTGAGAGGCGATGTTCACCAGCCGAGTTCCATGCCCCTGCCCGGCGGCTCGAGCACAGCCCGGCGGGCGTCGATCGCTTTGACGTTTCGTTCGAGGGTTTCCCGCCAGAGCCGTTGGTCTTCGATGTTGTCGATGGCCGATCGGCCGATCGTCGTCGCGGAGTCGAGTAGCGCCGGCGCATCCTTGACGAGCCCGGCAACGCGGTCCCACTCCTTGGTCGTGTAGGTAGGGCGCGCGCCGAGGAGCGAGGAGAGTCGCCCCGTGCCGACATGGTCGGCATGGTTCGTCCGGTCCCGGTGGGCTTCGATCTCGTTGGCGATTGCGCACCACATGACCCTGCGGGCTGGATCGGAGGGGGCGGGACCGAGGGCGATCTCGAGATGCTCCCCTGCGGGGTCGCCGTGAGCTGCGGCCACGACACGCTCGGGCCGGGTCTCGGCGAGTGCGTTGGCGAGTTCTCGGGCGTCCCGCTCGAGTTGTTGGCGTTCGGGCGCAGTGCGCTCAACGGCCTCGAGGTAGCGCTCGACTGCTTGGCGGTGGCCTTCCATGTCGGAGCGGGCGGCGTCGACGGCTTCGGCGGCTTGAGCAACCAAGTTGCGGGCGGCCGAGTAGCGGACCTCGGCTCGGGCGAGGGCGTCGTTGTCGCGTCGACCCCACCGCCGCTGGCTGGCGGCTTGAACTTGGCCCTCGGCGTCGGTGAGGGTCCGGCGGGCGTGAGCGAGGTTGGTTTGGCGGTGGGCGACCTCGGCCTCGGCTCGGGCGAGCCGGTCGCGCTGGTCGGGCGGGAGTCCCGCTTCGAGGAACCGGAGATCGGCGGTCGTGGTGCGGCGGGCTCGGCGGAGGCGGTCGACGCCGAAGGCGAGCGGGTCGCCTTGGCGGGTGGCAGCGACAACGGCTCGGGCCCAGTGCTCGTCGAGTTGACGGTCGATGCCGGCGACCCGGTCGATCCGCCAGCCGTGCTCGACCTTCCACGCCTGGTCGGCTTTGGCGATCTGTTCGACCCGCACGACCTCGACCACCGCGGCTCGCCGCGCCGCTTCGGCGGCGTCGACTCGTTCGGCGGCAGAGGACGCGCGCGCTCGGGCGGCGTCGAGTTGTTGGCGGCCGTGGCGGCGGGTGCGGGCGAGCGGGCCGACCGACGCGACTGTCTCCTGGGCGTTGCGTAGCTCGGCGGCGGCGGCGGCCAGGCCGGACTCGGCTCGGTCCAGGTCGCGGTGGACCTCGGCCATTGCCGTTGGGCGGAGCGGTGGGCGGCGGAAGATGACTTCGAGGTGTTCGAGTCGTTCAGCGGTGAGGGCCCGGTCGAGGACGTGGGGGTCGTCGTGGGCGGCGAAGCCGGCGGGCGGTTGGCGTTCCATGGCGGCGAGGACGTCCTCGGCGGGATCGCGCTCGACCACGATGCCGCCGTGGTCGATGTCGGAGAGGCGGGTGACGTTCCAGGTGTTGGTGGCGTGTCGGCCTCGGCTTTGGGCGACGTAGCCGGTGTAGCGGTCGAGCGCCGCTGTCCCGAGCAAGTGGACTTGGGTCCAGGTGCCGCCTTGGGCGCCGTCGACGGTGCGGGCCACGGCGTGGGACACGTTGGGGGCGGCGTCGCGACGGTGGCCGGCGATGAACGCGGCCGGGAGTTCGAAGCCGTGTCCGGTGGGGCCGGACACGGTGAGGCCGGTGTCGGTCACGCCGGTCACGGTGAGGACGGTCCCGTTGTGGAGCCGCCGTTTCCCGACGCGCAGGGTGGCGTGCACGAGCACGCGATCGCCGGCGGCGTAGACACGCTCGGCACTCCCCCACCCTGGACCGGTCAGGAACGGGCCAGTGAGCTCGCCGCGGCCGCGTCGGATCTCGCGGACGCGGTCGGCGATGTCCTCGGCATCGGCGTGGGATACGCACAGGGCGACGACGTTGTCGGCTCCGAGGCGGTCGGCATCGCCGACGAGCGCTCCGGCGAGGGCTTGGCGGGTGGCGGCCGGGGTGCCGTGGTCGTGTTCCCACCCGTTGGCGGTGCGAACGGCCTGGCTCTCGGCCACCGCTCCGTCGCGGTAGCGGGCCAGCGCCCGGCGTTCCTCGGGCTCTTGTTGGCGGCGGTTCTGCGTCAACGCCGCCGCCGCGACGACGCCTTGGGCGGCGAGTCGTTCGAGCTCGGCCGCCAACCCCCCGGCCCGCACCGGTCGGCCCTGCCTCGAGTCGCCCAGGCACCACAGCGTCGTGTCGGGCACCGTCGTGGCGAGGTCGAGAAGCCAGGCGGCATCGGCGGTGGCGACCTGGGACACTTCGTCGAGTACGAGGGTGGTGCCGGCAGCCAGGCCCCCAGCCTCGACGTCGATCCGGAAGCGCGCCAGGGTCACGGCGTCGAGGCCGACGTCGCGCAGCTCGGACGCCGCCTGGTTCGTGGTCGCCAGGCCCAGCACCCGCCAGCCCGATGCCACCTGGGCAGCAGCCGCGGCGTGCACGGCGGTGGTCTTCCCGAACCCGGCCGGCGCCGCCAACAGTCGCAACGCCGCACCCGGCGCGCATAGCGCGCGGATCGCTTCGGCCTGGTCGGCGCCGAGTGAACCTTCGGCGGCCAGGGCCCGCTCGACAACCCCTGGGTGGACGCCGGCGGCCGGAAGGGCGGCGAGCTGGCCGAGACGCTCCAGGACGTGGGCCTCCAACGCGAGGTGGGCGGCGGTGGACCACTGGCGGGATCTCGTCCGGCCAGCGCCGGGATCGGGGTCGATGAGGCGGATGGCATGGGGTGAGGCCAGGAACTCGCGGGTGTGGGCGACGATCCCGGTGGCGTCCAGGCGGCCGCCGCCGAGGGAGGCGACGGCCTCGACCACGTGCGCCTCCCCGAACCGTGATCGTCGGGCACACAAGCCGGTCTCGGGGTCCACGAGCCGTACTCCGACCTCCTCCTTGGAGACGCCGCGGCCGGGCGTGTCCCGTCCGCACACCGCCTTGGTGAGGGCGGCGCCCGTGGGCAGGGCGACGGCGTCCGCCTCGGCAGCCCAGGTGGCCGCCATCTCCTCGGGCGTGCGGGACGGGTCTTTGGCCGGCCGGGTGGCCAGCGACGCCGCCTCATCGGCCCGCATCACCGCGGCCCGGTCGGCGTGATCGATGGCCAGCGCGGCGAGGTGCTCCTCGATGGCGACGGTCCGCTTCGAGAATGTGCGCAGCTGGGTGGCGGTGAGGCCGGTCATCTCGCGGGTGCCGTTGCGGTCCGGTCCCCACTCCACGCCGAGACGGCGGGAGAGGCGGGTGCGGAGCTCCTCGGCGTAGATGCAACCGACGGCCCGCTTCCACTCGTAGACCGCCCCGGCGTCCAAGGCGACGTGGGTGCCGTCGCCGCGTTCGACGATGTTCGGGATCACGCAATGGGTGTGCAACTGCGGGTCGCCCTCCCGCGACGTGCGATGGACGAACGTGGCCACCGCCAGCCCGCTCGTCGCCACCCGTCGCCGCACCCCGTCGCTCTGCTGGCGTGCCACCGCGGCTTTCGCCTCGAGCACGTCGAGGGCCGCCGCGACCGACTCGACATGTGCGATCGACACCGCGGCGGCGACCTCGGGTGTCCCGAACGCCCACAACACCGAGGCGCTCTTCGGGGCCGAGAAGGTGGCGTCGAAGGCGGCCACGTCCCGCATCGGCCGTCCCGCCAGCAGATCTGCGCCGGTCGTGGGGTCTCGGCCGTCCAACAGCGCGCGGAGGGCGGCGTGATCGACGACGCCTTCGATGCCGAGCTTGGCTGCCCAGGCTCCGTGCCACACGCCGGGCGCCTCGCCGCGGCCCAGGTAGTAGTCGTCGAGGCCGACGGCCACCTGCTCGATCAGGTAATCGGCGTCGCGGAGCTTGGTCACCGTCAACACCGAGGCTCCAGCCCGGTGACCAACCTGCCGCGGGAGCGGTCAGGCAAGGCCTCCCCGGAGGGGTGGCATGTGTCTGTGCGAATTGATGGCTGTTTGATGATGGTGGAGTGCGTCATCGGTTTGTCGCTGTGTCGGTGGCGTTGTTCGTTGCTGAACTGAGTGGGTCGTCGGTTGCTGTGTTGTCTGCTTTGGTGGTGATGGTGGAGAGGTCGAGGAGAGACAGCTGTTGATCGCGCTGCCGAGGTCGGGTGGTCACCGAGACGGTGGCGTCGCCTGGCCGCGGCGTCGTCGCCTCCCGAGCGCGTCGAAGCGCCGAGCTCGTCGACACCCGGTAACGCCCGGCACCGAAGCGGCCACCTGATCCTCGTTCTGCCTCGCAGCGCACCCACCCGGCCAACGCCAGGGCCTGCAGCGCGCTGGCCACGGCGTCGCGACCCAGGCCCAGCGAATCGGCAAGGTCGCGCACATTGGTCGCCACCACCACGACGTCGGTCTCGGCTTCGCGGGATCCCCGCGAGGTGAGCTCCTCGAGCACGACCCACGCCGTCGGGCCCAGGGCGCGACGGAGCGACCGCGCCGCGGTGGTCAACACCAGCTCGTGGGACGGGGCCCTCGACGAGGGCGCCCCGTCCGGCATGGAACGGCGAGGCCGCTCAGCCACCGATCAAGCCGAACGACTCTCGTCGTCGGCGACGACGGTGATACCGGAGTGCTCGAGGTGCACCGCGTACGTGGTCGCTCCGAACGGCGCGGCGCGGTCCCCACGGTCGACGGCTTCGATCACGCCGGCCAGGGCGAGTTGGCGAAGCCGGCGGTGCACCGAGTCTTTGGACAAGAAGCCCAGCCGCTCGGCGACGCTCCGCGTGGTCGCCTCGACCACCAGCCGGCCGTCGACCATGTCGGCCCGGGCGATCAGATCGTGGAGGACCGCCAAAGCCTGGGGTCCGTGCTGGGACAGAAACCCGAACGCCGCCGGGTAGCGGTGCTCGATGCGGACCTCAGGCCGCATCGCCGTCGCCCGTGTCGATCAGGGCGAGGCGCAACAGGGCGGCCGTCGGGATGCGCAGGCAGCGGCCGAAGCGCACCACCGGGATCCCTTCGGCGCCGTTCGTCGCCAGCCACCGCCGCGTCTGCTCATACAGCTGCGAGCGGCCCAGCTGGGTCAGCTCTTGTGCCTGCTCGACCCGCAGGAACGGAGGAAGATCCTCGTGCCGCATCGCCACCCCCAAGTGATCGTTGACATTACGCTGCTGTAATGCTAGATAACATCATGGAGGAGAGGGACGGACGACGCAACCCCAAATCAGCTTCGACCTGTCCCCCATTTGCGACGGAGGCCCATGGCACGAACCACCGACAACGGCAAGCAGCGATGGACCGCCAGCCAAGTCGTCGCCCACAACCTCACCCGCGCCCGCGACCTTCGGGGCCTCACCCAGACCGAGGTCGCCGAACGACTCAGCCGCTTCACCGGATCGAATTGGAGCCAGGCCACCGTCGCCCAAGCCGAAGGGTCCGTCAGCGGCCAACGAGTGCGGCAGTTCACCGCCAACGAGCTCGTCGCCCTCGCGCGCACCTTCGACCTGCCCGTGCTGTTCTTCTTCCTGCCGCCCGATGACGGCGAGGGCCGTCTCCTAACGGATGATGCGAAGGCCGGGCTGCCGTGGGAGTACCTGCTGGTACTGCTCCTCGGCCACCGAGACAGCTTCAACGTGCTCGCCGACCGGACCGCCAACTGGTCCCAACTCCTCGCCCAAGGCCTCGACATCCCGCGATCCGACGCCCTCCCGGACCCCGACGCCGTCCTAGCTGAGATCGCCGGCAGCCTCCGACGAGAACCCCTCCTCCCCGAGGACGTGCTCGCGGCCGTCTTCCACGGCCTCGCCGCCCGGCGCATCCGAGGTGCCCCACATGCTGGCGACGACGTCACCACCTTCGCCGACAACCTTCGCGGTCTCGCCGACGCCCTGACCGCCTTCAACAACTACCGACCCGGCGAGTTCCTCGACGACCGAACCGTCGCCGCGATCGCTGACACGCGTCGACAGCGCGACAGCAGGCGGAAGCGATGACCGAACCCAAGAAGCGCCGGAAACGCCGCGGCGAGCCGTTGCCCGACGACGCCGCGCTGATCGTGCGCGGTGACCTGCTCGACCCCGACCTCCTCGCAGAGGCAGCCCGCGACAACGACGCGATCTATGGCTTCTACGGCGTGTCGGTGTTCGCCGAAGTGGGCGGAGCGACCTGGGAGCAGATCGCGGCCACGAAGCTTGGCAGGGCCGAGTGGATCGTGCTGTTCACCGCCCGCGCCCTGCTCGATGCCGGGCTCGAGCTGTGGGACACCGGCCAGGCTCCGCACTTCGACATCGTGCACGACGACGTCGACGAACTCGTCCGCCGTATCCTGGGATGTGAACACCGCGTGATCGCCAACCCGTCTCGCCGAGGAGTCGAGCAATGAGACCCTCAATCGATCTTCGCTCCGACCTCAACGCCGAGGACGACGACGGCAACAACTGGGCCCTCCTTGCCAACGCCGTCGATCCCGCCCGCGTGATCGCCGGCGCCGTCCTCGTCGCCGGCACACCCCGCTACTGGTCAGTCGTGCGCATCACCGGCGTCGATACCGACGGCCAGGTCCACTTCGTCCAACTCGGGCCCGACGATCCGGCCGCACGCCGACTCCTTGCCACCGTTGCGTGACGGTTACGGCAGACCGACTCGCTCGTTCTTGAAGATCTCGTCGAGTCGCTCGGCGATCTCCGCGTCGCGACTCTCGAGGACGTGTTGGTAGCGGTACGCAGCTGCGGGTGACGCGTGACCGAGGCGCCCCTGCACTTCACGAACGGTCGCCCCGGAGATCGTCGCCAACGTGCCGGCGACGTGGCGGAGGTCGTGAAAGCGGATCTTCTCGACACCGGCGGCGCGCACAGCCGGATACCAATACCGATTCCGGAAGTTGCTCGGGCGAAGCGGCCCTCCACTGGCACTGGTGAACACGAGGCCATCGGCGTCGGTCCGTGCGAACTGCGACAAGTGGACTTCCAGCTCCGCCACAAGGCCGGCCGGAAGGTGCACAACGCGCCGACCCGCGGCCGACTTCGGCTCGCTCCGGAGGAGCTCGCCACCCTTGAGCTCGATGAGCTGTTCGGTGACGGAGAGACGGCGATGCAACAGGTCGAGGTTCTTCTGTTTGAGCCCAGCGAGCTCGCTCCACCGACACCCGGCGTAGGCCGCAGTGAGGACCAGAGCCCGGTACCGAGGATCGATCGCCGCGGCGATGGCCGCCACCTCTTGCGGCGTCGGGATCAGGATCTCCGGCGCCCGCTCCACTCCCGCGCCCTTCTCCACACAGGGGTTGCGGGCGATGCGGTTGTCGACGACGGCCGTGGCCATCATGGCTGACAGCAAGCGGTACGCCTTCGCCACGGTCGACGGACCGGGGCGGCCGCTCCTCAACAAGTTGGCGCGCCACGTCCTCACTCGCGCGGGTGTGACGTCTACGAGGTCGATGTCGCCCAACTTCGGAAGCAGCAGTGCACTCAAGAGGTAGGTGTAGAGCTCGATCGTCTTCGGTGCGAGCGCGGCCTTTCCCTCCATCCACTCCTCGGCGAAACGGCGCAGCGGGATCTTGCCTGCCCTCGCGTCGACCCACTTGCCTTGCGCTTGATCGGTAACGGCGGACGCCAGCCATCGGTCTGCCTCCGCCTTCGTCGCGAACGTGTCGGGCGCGGGTTGCATCTCGCCGCTCTCGTCTCGGATGCGGGCCTGGTATCGACCGGACGGCAGCCGGCGAATGCTGCCCGCCGTGCGCCTTGCTCTTCGCTTCTGTGGCATGCAGGCCTCCCCTGTGCCGTTTCGTTGTGGCACGCCTGTGGCACGAAGGCTATCTCGGACGACTCGCAGGGAGGACGGAACATTCGGAAAATCCCTCTGACCTGCTCTTTTGCGGGCGCCTCCGGCAGGACTCGAACCTGCGACCCGCTGCTTAGAAGGCAACCGCTCTATCCAGCTGAGCTACGGAGGCTTGGTCAGGGCCTGTGACCGCCCTGTCGGGAAGGAGCGTACAAGCCGGCGTCGAGCACCGGGCTGGTCAGTGCGTTCGTCAGGGAACACCAGACGGCAACGCGCCCGGGCACGCTCGCTACGGGCCTCCTCTGCATGGTCACGCGTAGGGTGCGACACGATGACGCAAGCCGCAGACATCGCCGATGAAGTGCGCGCCTGGCTCGAGATCCAGTGGGATCCGGAGCTGAGCCTGGTCGAGTGGCGCGGCCGTCTCGCGGACTCGGGCTGGGGATGCCCGACGTGGCCTCAAACCTGGTTCGGACGCGGCCTGCCGCAGGCCCTGGCCGAGCGCGTCGCCACCGAGTTCGAACGCGCCGGCGCCGTGGGCACGCCCGCCGGCGGCGGCATCGGCCTGGCGGCGCCGACGATCCTCGAGCACGGATCGGACGATCTCAAGCGTCGCCTCCTGCGACCAATCGTCACGGGCGAGCACACCTGGTGCCAGCTCTTCAGCGAGCCCGGAAGCGGGTCGGATCTCGCCGGCCTCACGACGCGCGCCGACCTCGACGGCGATGAGTGGGTCATCACCGGCCAGAAGGTCTGGAACACGAGCGCGCACCACGCCCAGTACGGGATGCTTCTCGCCCGAAGCGACTGGGATGTACCGAAGCATCGCGGCATCACCTACTTCGCGATCGAGATGCAACAGCCGGGCGTCGAGGTGCGTCCGCTCCGACAGATGAACGGACACGCGTCGTTCAACGAGGTCTGGTTCGACGAGGCTCGCGTACCAGTGACGAACGTCGTCGGCGAGGTCGGGAACGGCTGGGCCGTCGCGCTGGCGACGTTGGCCCACGAGCGTCGGTTCAACCCCGCGCCGCGGACCACTGGGCGGCGTCCGGGTGCGAAGAAAGGAAGAGCGCACCGCGAAGCCGCCGCCGAGACCCTCGAGCACTACGAGCCGTACAAGTGGTACCCGCAGCGCGCAGGACGGGTGGACCTCGTCCCCGAGCGGGCCAGGGCGACCGGCAGGAACCACGACCCCGTGCTCCGCCAGGAGATGGCGCGCCTGAGCGAGCTCGTGCGCGTGTCGCAATGGACGGCGCAACGGGCGCGAATTGCGCGCGCTCTGGGACGACCGCCTGGTCCGGAGGGGTCGCTTGGCAAGCTCGGCAGCAGTGACATCGCGCGTGCCGCCGCGCACCTCCACGGCAGCATCGCAGGTGCACACGGGATGCTCCAGGGCGACGACGACGGAACAGGAGGGGTCGTCGCCGAGGTACTCGTGTCGGTGCCGGCCGTCTCGATCGCCGGCGGGACCGACGAGATCCAGCGCAACATCCTCGGCGAACGCATCCTCAGCCTGCCAAAGGAACCCCAGCTCGATCGCGACCTGCCCTTCCGGGACGTGCCTCGCAACACCGGCCGGACCTAGCGACCTTCGAACCTCGGTTCTCGGCGCTCGGCGCTGGCCCGCACGCCCTCCGTCCAATCGGCCGTCCGGCGCAACCAGCCCTGCTCTTGGTCCTCACGGGCAGTTGCGACGGCGACGGCATCGGCGAGCCCATCCCGCATCGTCTCCCGGATCGATCGCACCGCCAAGGGCGCCGCCGACGCGATCTCCTCCGCCAACTCCGTTGCCGCAGCTCGCACATTGCCGTCGTCGACGAGCCGGTCCGCCAACCCGATCGACGCCGCCGTGGACCCGTCGATCCGCCGCCCCGTGTACAACAGCTCGGTCGCCCGCTGCGGCCCGACGATCCGCGGCAACGTCGCCGACAGCCCGAACCCCTGGTGGAACCCGAGTCGCGAGAAGTTCGCCGTCAACCGGCTCGCCGGCGATACGACCCGGAAGTCGGCCGAGCAGGCCAAACCGAGCCCCCCACCGACGGCCGCGCCCTGCACGGCAGCGACGACCGGCGTGCGTGCGCGGAACAGCCGCAATGCCTCGGCATACAGATCGCCGGTACTGCCCGGGCCGGTTGCGCGGCCTGTGAAGTCGGCGCCGGCGCAGAAGTGCTTGCCCTCGGAGCACAGCACGACGGCCCGGCATGCAGCCACGTCCCCGTCCAGCGCCTCGTAGGCCTCCGCCAGCGAACGGATCAGTTCGACATCGAAGAAGTTGTTCGGCGGCCGGTGGATCTCGACCGTCGCAACGAACGTCGTCTGGTCGAGCGACACCGTCACATCGCCGAACATCATCCCCGCACCGCCGGCAACACCTCGGCGACGAACCGCGCTCGCGATGCCGACGCTTCTTCCCGATCGAGCCCGATCCCCGCCCCCATCACGAAGACCCGCCGGATGCCGAGGGCCTCGAGCTCGAGCAGCTTCTCGACACAGTATCCAGGGGGTCCGGCGATCCCGAATGCATCGATGACGTCGTCGTCGAGCTCCTGCGACTGCGGAGATCCGTGCGAGAAGTGGGCACCCATGTCATACGCATGGTGCACGGCGACGAGGCGCTCCCGCTGGGAGTCGCTCACCGGGCCGGCGACGCTGCCGTGCATGACGGAGAACCGCGCGTATGAACCAACGGACCCGGCGATCAGCCGGCGCGCCTCGTCCCGGTCGGGGTGGACGAGCAGGGGCACGTACGCGCCCAGCTCGACGTCGGCGCGCACCGACACCGCCAGGTCGACGGCCCACTCAATCCGCTCGGGTGAGACGCCGACGGCGAAGGTCACCCGCTCGGCGTGCCGCGCTCCTGCAGCGATCACCTTGGGGCCGGTTGCGGCCACGTCCACCGGCACCTTCGGTTGCCCGGGGCGGATCCACCGCACACGACTCGAGGTGGGACCGCCCGCCATCCCCAGCGCTGATGACGAGCGCACGCCACCGGCCCCGTCGGTCGCGACGTCGAATTCCACCTCGCCGCCCCGCAGGTACCCCTGCAGCCGCTCGAGGTACCGCTCGAAGACCGACACCGGAGCCGGCGACAGTCCGAGGTGCGCCAGCGCCGAGTCGCCCCTGCCGATGCCGAGCACGGCGCGCCCACCCGATTCCCCTTGGACCGTTGCGATGGCGGTCGCGGCGACCGCGGGATGTCGCGTGACCGGGTTCGTGACCGCGGTCGCCAACTGCAAGGTCGTCGTGGCGCCTGCGGCGAGCGCCAGCTCCACGTAGGGGTCACCCGCGAGGTTCTGCGAGTCGACCAGTCCGATGCCATGCCACCCCTCGTCCTCGGCTCGCCGCGCCTGGCGCACCGTCGACCGCGGCAGACCGACGCCCGAGGTCCAGAGCTCGACCGTCATGTCAGCGGTGCCGATCGGACCGTGAACCCGCTGTGCAGGTGGGCCGTGTCGTTGAACCGGCGCACCGCCCACCAGTCACCCGATACGACGACGTGGGAGATCGATGCGTTGTCGGCATTGTTGAAGGCGAACGGCCGCGCGCCCGACGCCTCGGAGAGGATGCGGCCGATCACCCCCCCGTGGGTGAAGACGGCCACGCGCTGATCCGGGTGCGCCGAAGCCAATCGTTGGATGGCCTTCTTCACCCTCGCCGCGAAGTCGTCCGCGGGCTCGGCGCCCGGGATGACGTCCCACCGTTCTTCCGTCATCATCCGCACGGCGATCGGGTCACGCGAGATCACCTTCTTGCGGAAGATGCCACCCTCCCATTCACCGAGGTGGACCTCGCGGAGATCCGCTTCGACGGCGACGGGAGGTGCGGCGTTCCCCAGGAAACGGAGGAGCGGTGCCGCGGTCTCGTGCGTTCGTCGCAGCGTGGTGACGTAGACCGCGTCGATGCCACCCTCTGCGGCGAGGCGCTCGCCGACGCGCTCGGCCTGCTCGACGCCCTCGGGCGCCAGCGCCGGATCGCCGTGGCCGTCGACGAGCTGGAACGACTCCCCCTCGATGGCCGGTGCCGACTCGCCGTGGCGGACGAGCACGAGCTCGGTAGCACCTTGCGGCCGCTCGTACCGGACCTGACGGACGGGCTCGATGTCCCTCATGTCATCGGCACCGGTTGCGCCAACCCGTCGACGACTTCGACCGACGGGAGCTTCGAGAACACCTCGGGCGCGACGTGGATCTTCATGGAGCGGCTCCCACCCCCGAGGATGATGCGCTCGCGCTTCATCACCTCCGCGTCGACCCACAACGGCAGGTCCGATGGCAGAGCAAGTGCGGACACGCCGCCGAGCTGCATGCCCGTGAGCTCAGCCGTCTCCTCGGCCGACGCGAACGACACCTTCCCGGCATCGAGTCGTCGCTTCACCGTGCCATTGACGTCGAGCCGCGTCGTCGCCAGCACGACACAGGCGACGTACCGCTTCGGCTCCCGCTTGGACGCCACCACGATCGTGTTCGCCGACTCCTCGGGTGGGTAGCCGTAGTGCTCGCAGAACGCCGCCGTGTCGGCCAACGCGGGATCGCAGGGAACCACGTCGTAGGGGACTCCCGACGCATCGAGCGCGGCGAGCACCGACTGCTCGACAGTCACTCCCACACCCGCCCGACCACGGACCCGAAGTCGATGACACCGCTCCGGCCCGTCATCCTCACCTCGTCGCCGTCCTCAAGAAAGCGTCGGATCTCGCCGTTGGGAAGCGTGATGGGACGCGTCCCGCGCCACGTTCGTTCCATCAGGCTCCCTTCGCTCCCTGGCGTCGAGCCAGAGACCGTACCGGAGGCGCAGAGGTCACCGGCTCGGACGGTCGCCCCGTTCGACGTGAGGTGCGCGAGCTGCTGGGCCAACGACCAGTACATCCCCGAGAGGTTGGTGGAGGCGATCGGGGCGTGTGGCTCGCCCGCTTCGACCATGCGGGCGGTGCGCAGGTGCACCTCGAGATGCACGTCGAGGTTCCGCGGCTCGGGCGAGCGGAGGTGAGGCAAGGGCAGGGGCGTCTGCATCGGACCGGCGACGCGGTGGTCGATCAGCGCTGACACCGGGACGACCCACGGCGCCACGGACGTCTGGAAGGACTTCGCCAGGAACGGACCGAGCGGCTGGTACTCCCAGCTCTGGAGGTCGCGGGCGCTCCAGTCGTTGACGAGCACAAGTCCGAAGATGTGGCGTTCGGCGGCGACGGTCGGGATCGGTGTGGCGAGGGGCGGACCGTCACCGGTCACGAAGGCGACCTCGAGCTCGAAGTCCAGCATCCGGGTCGGTCCGAAGTTCGGCGAGTCGCCCTCGGTCGGACGCGTCTGGCCCCATGGCCGACGAACCGGCGTCCCCGAGACCACGACGGTCCCCGCTCGTCCGTGGTAGCCGACGGGCATGTGGCGCCAGTTGTCCAACAGAGGCTCGCCGTCAGGCCGGAGGATCAGTCCGAGGTTCGTCGCGTGTTCGATCGACGAGTAGAAGTCGACGTAGTCGCCGACCACGAAGGGCAGGTGCATCGTGAGAGCCGCTGGGTCGAGGAGCGCCCGGTCCCTCCGGGCGGCCACCGCCTCGACCGCGGCGGCCACATCGCTCCACGCGTCGTGGCCGGCCGCCAGGAGCGGATTGAGCGACGGTGCTTGCACGAGGTCGTTGGCGTCTCCGAGCGCGCCGTCGGCGCCGGCGGACCTGAGATCGAGCACCCAGCCGTCATCGTCGAGGAACCCGATGCGCGGCATGTCGTCCTGCGGCGTCGAGAACACGCCGTAGGCCGTCACCGTCGGCGGGCCGACTCCAGGACGCGCTCGACGTCGCGCAGGTGGTGCGAACCTTCGTGGACGGCGTTGCGGGTCATCGTCAGGAGGTCACGCTCCCCCCACGGAAACGTCGCCGTCCGTCCCCACGAGTCCGCGTCGACGCGGTCGAGGACCTTGGCCAAGGCCTCCGCGGCGGCGGCGAGGCGTTCGAGCGCCAGGCTCGGGTCCTGCTCGTTGTAGCGCTCGCTGACGACGCGCTCGTCGGGATCCCAGAGGTCGGTGATCGTCGGCTTGTCCTCCTCGTACATCCGTTCGAAGCCGGCGCCGAACTCCTCAAAGAGGTCCGCGACGTGGACCGTGTACTCGAGGGCTGACCAGGTCGCCGGCACGGGACGGCGCCGGACGAGGCCTTCGTCGGCGTCGAGCGCGCCCGCCAGTGCAGAGCGGTAGCGCCGTGGGTACGAGCGAATCGCCACCTTGGCGTCGGGCGGATTGATCGTGTCGTAGGCGAGGCCGCACTCAGGGCAGACGTAACCGGGCATGCCCTTGGCCTACCACCGTGTGCGCCCGTGAGGTACGGTGCGAACACATGTTCGCCCGCTCACGCCTTGACGCGTCCTGGTTGGACGACCTCAACCCCGATCAGCGCGAGGCGGTGCTCCATGACGAGGGCCCGCTGTTGATCGTCGCCGGTGCTGGCAGCGGCAAGACGAGGACGCTCGCGTCCCGCGTGGCGCGGATGGTGGCGAAGGGCACGCCGCCCGAGCGCATCCTCCTGCTGACGTTCTCTCGTCGGGCCGCCAAGGAGATGCTGCAACGAGCGTCGCGCCTCACGGGCGACCAGCGTGCCTCACGCGTCGCGGGCGGCACCTTCCACGCCGTCGCGAACCGGATCCTCCGCCAGCATGGAACGGCCGTCGGGCTCGACCCCACCTTCACGGTCATCGACTCCGCGGACACGGGCGAGCTGCTCTCGGTCCTGCGCCACGATCTCGGCCTCGGCGCCCGGGGCCGCCGGTTCCCACGCAAGGACACGGTCGCGTCGGTCTACAGCCGAATGGTCAACGCGCAGGTGCCCCTCGGCGAGGTTCTCGACCGTTGGTACCCGTGGTGCCGTGACGAGGTCGACGACCTGCGCCGGCTCTTCGGCGCGTACACCGATCGGAAGCGGTCCGCGGGCGTCCTCGACTACGACGATCTCCTCCTCTATTGGCGGGCCTTGGCGCAGTCGCCCGAGGTCGGTCCGGTCCTCGAGGAGCAGTTCGCCCACGTCCTCGTCGACGAGTACCAGGACACGAACGCGGTGCAGGCCGACATCCTCTCGGCCCTTTGCGGCCGCCTCGGCAACGTGAGCGCCGTGGGCGACGACGCACAGGCGATCTACGGCTTCCGCGCCGCTTCGCCCAGCCACATGCTCGCCTTCCCAGATCGCTTCGCCGGCACCACGATCGTCACACTCAGCCGCAACTATCGATCGACGTCTCCGATCCTCGCAGCCGCCAACGCCGTGATCTCGGGCGCGTCGAAGGGCTTCACCAAGGACCTCTGGTCGGACCGACCGGGCGCACAGCGGCCAGTGCTCACAGCGTGCTACGACGAGACGGAGCAGGCCGACCTCGTCTGCGACCGCGTCCTCGAGCATCGCGAGCGCGGCGTAGCACTGCACGACCAGGCCGTCCTGTTCCGCACCGGTCACCACGCCGCCGCCGTCGAGCTCGAACTCGGCCGCCGCAACATCCCGTTCGTGAAGTACGGCGGCCTGAAGTTCCTCGAGGCGGCCCACGTCAAGGACGTGCTCGCCTTCCTCCGCATCCTCGACAACCCGCACGACGAGCTCGCATGGCACCGCGCCCTCGGCCTCCTCGACGGGATCGGGCCTGCCACCGTTCGGCGACTTCTCGCGGCGTTCGGTGACGACGACCCGCTCGGACGGTTCCTCGATCCGTCAGCGGTCACCATGCCGGACGCGTCCCTCGACGACGTCGCCGCGCTACGTGCCGCGCTCAGGGATTGCCGGGGCGAGCCGGACTCGCCGCTGCCCGCTGTCCAGGTCGAGCGGCTGAGCGCCTTCCTCAGCCCGATCATCGATCGCCGGTACGACGCGGCTCCGGCACGGAAGGCCGACCTCGCGGAGCTGGCCGCGCTCGCCTCCGCGTTCCCGTCGCGCAGCCGGCTCCTGTCCGAGCTCGTGCTCGACCCGCCCGCCTCGACCAGCGACCTCGCCGGTGATCCGCACCTCGATGACGACTGGCTCGTGCTGTCGACGATCCACTCGTCCAAGGGGAGCGAATGGAAGGTCGTGCACGTGATCCATGCCTCCGACGGCAACATCCCCTCCGACATGGCGTTGTCCGAACCCGAGGGCCTCGAGGAGGAGCGGCGCCTCCTTTACGTCGCCATGACGCGGGCGCGGGACGCGCTCTACGTCACCTATCCGCAGCGCTACTTCCATCGCCGCACCGGGCTCGACGACGCCCACTCCTACGGGCAGCCGAGCCGGTTCCTCGCCCTCGCGCTCTCCTCCTTCGAACGGACGGTGCCCGCACCGGAGACATCCGATGCGTTCGCGCGCCGATCGGCAACGGCCACGCTCGTCGCCGATCCCGTCGGAGCATTCCTCGGTGATCTTCTCGGCGCTGAACGGCCGTAGGCTCATCGCCCGTGGAAGAGCAGGACTACCGGACGACGTACGAGCTCGAAGGCCACAACTGGTGGTTCGTCGGCATGCGACGACTCTCCCTCGCCCTGCTCGGCCGGTCGGCCCTTGTCGACTCCGGCGCACCGATCCTCGACATCGGGTGCGGGACCGGGATCATGCTCGAGCACCTCGAGCCACTCGGCGAGGCGACGGGCGTCGACCCCTCGTGGACGGCGCTCGAGTTCTGCCGAAAGCGCGGGTTGGAACGCCTCGTGCAGGCACGCGGTGAGCAGCTCCCGTTCGCCGACGAATCGTTCGGCGCCGTGACGGCGTTCGGCGTGGTCGAGCACATCGACGCCGACCGCGAAGCGATGCACGAGTGGGCCCGTGTTCTCCAGACCGGAGGATCCCTGGTCCTTCTCACCAGCGCGTACCAGTGGATGTGGAGCGGCCACGACGTCTCGAACCACCACATTCGCCGTTACCTCACAAAAGAGGTGCGGGCGCTGCTGGCGGAGGCGGGCCTCGAGCCCACCAAGGTCTCGTACGCGAACTCGGCGCTGTTCCTGCCCATCCTCGCCGTCCGGGTGATCCAGAAGCTGCGGCGCGGATCGAAGCCGGCGGAGCCGCACAAGGACACCGGAGAGGTGCCGGCGTCGGCGAACCGAGCGCTGCTCTGGCTCCTCGCCATCGAGGATCGCGTCATCCAACGGTCGAAGCTCCCGTTCGGTGTCTCGGTCGTCGCCAGTGCGGTCAAGCCCGCTTCGTGACGCGGCTGCGCGGGCGGTCCTACGCCATCGCGCTCTTCGCGCTGTTCGCCGTCGTCGTCTTCGTGGACGGCCGCCTGTCGATGGAGCTCATCGCCTTCAAGGCTGGCACCCACGACTTCCCCGTCCCCTCGCTCTTGGACGCGTACTCCCGCTACGACAGCGGGTGGTACCACTCGATCGCTTCCCGCGGGTACTTCTACGCGGGTCCCGATCTCCAGTCCTCGGTCGCCTTCTTCCCGGCGTATCCGGCGGCGATGAGACTCGTCGGACTCGTCGTCGGGAACTTCGTGCTTGCCGGATTCCTCGTGACGCTCGCCTCGGGCTTCGCCGTCGCCGCGCTGTTCCATCGGTGGGTCACGGGGTTCCTGGGTGACGGCGCGGCGAGGTTCGCGCTGGCGCTGTTCCTCTGCTACCCGTTCGCCTTCTACCTCGGCGGCGCCGTGTACTCGGAGGCGCTGTTCCTGGTGGCCGTCCTTGGGGCCTTCGTCCTCATCGAGCGGGACAAGCCGCTCCTCGCCGGGCTAGCAGGCGTCATCGCAACGGCGGCTCGCCCGGTCGGCGTCGCAGTATGCGTCCTGCTCGTGCTCCGGGTACTCGAGCTGCGCGGCGTGTTCCCGGGTGGAAGGCCGGCGACGCTCGTCGACGCCCGGCCGTCGGCCGGTCGTCCTAACTCGATCGCCGAGGTGCGCGGCCATCGGCTGGCGCTGCTTCCCCAACGGGTCGATCTCTCGGCGCTGCGGCGGGTGCGGCCGACCGACTTCGGCGTCGTCCTCTCCGTGCTCGGTGTCGTCGGCTTCATGGCGCTGTTGGCGGTGCGTTTCGACGAGCCGTTCGCGTTCGCCGAGGTCGGGGGCGCCGCCGGGTGGTGGAAAGGAACGGGATGGGAGGTCTTCCTCAAGATCCACCTGTTCCGCCTGCTGGATGCGTTCGGGCTGAACATCGTGACGTTCTGGCTCGTCGCCCAGGGACTGTTCGGCGTCGTCGCCCTCGCCGCCGTTCCGGCCGTCGTCCGCCGCTTCGGCTGGGCATACGGGGCCTACGTCCTCGTCTCCGTCGGCATCGCGTTCGCCGAGACACGGGACTTCATCGGCATGGGCCGCTACGTGCTCCCCGCGCTCCCCGCATTCGCGGCTGTCGCGGACGTCGTGCTCCGCTGGTCCGCGGGCGCGATGGGCGGGGTTCGGCGATGGTTGCCCGCGGTTGTCCTGGGCGTCAACGCGACACTCGAGGTCTGGATGGTGAGTCTCTTCGCCCGCTGGTACTTCCTGTCCTGATCGCTCCGGCGCCGAGCGGCACGTGTGCCAGAATGGCCGGCCGCTTGGTGGCTATAGCTCAGTTGGTTAGAGCGCCTGGTTGTGGTCCAGGAGGTCGGGGGTTCGAGTCCCCTTAGCCACCCTCACCCGTTGCCCTAAGCTGCATCGCTTCACACTGCGCCTCTAGCTCAATGGCAGAGCAACGGACTCTTAATCCGCAGGTTCTGGGTTCGAATCCCAGGGGGCGCACCCCAAGATCTCCTGGTCGGAGGCCCATCCGGCGCTCAGCTGCTCGCCTTCGCCGCCGAGCGCGGGTGGCCGGCTGCCCCTCAGGCCGGCTGCGCCGAACTGCTGCCGTTCGGCATGTTGGTGTCACCACGCCCGTAAGCCGCAGGCGGCCGTCCTTGCCACCACCCTCGGAGGACCGTGCCTCGCTTCATGGCTCACGAAGCCGGCGGCGTCTTCGTCCTCGAACGGGATGGAAGGCTCCGGGTGTGGAAGTGCTGAACTCCAATCCCGTCCTGGCGGTGCACGACTTGGAACGGTCGGCGGCTTGGTATCGGGAAGTGCCCGGTTGCCGAACCCGGAATGCCGAGCCGCAACTGGGTCCTCTGTCGGTCCGGTGACGTCGACATCATGCTCGGACGCTGCCCCGACGACGTCCCAGTCACAGAGCTCGGCTCTCACAGCTACGTCGCGTACCTTCGAGTCGACGATGTCGACGCCTTCCATGACCGAGCGGTGCGTCCCGGCGCTGATGTCCTGAAGCCGCCGACCGACGAGCCTTGGGGGATGCGTGAGTGTGCGGAGCGTCGCTCGCGATCGACGCCCCCGCAGGCGCCGGTCAGCAAGATCGAGGGCTAGGAGATCGGCGTGAACGAGCAGCCGACGTTGCGCGCGCTCCTGAGTGTGAGCTTCGGCGACGACTTCCCCGTCGACGGCAACGACCGCTCCGATCGGCATCTCGCCTCGTGCCATCCCTTCGGCTGCGACGGCCAAAGCGCGCGCCATGCACGTCTCGTCGTAGACGGCCCCGGTGCTCGAAGGTGTCTCAGAAGACATGCTGCCAAATCCACGCTTCGATGTCGCTGAGCGACGGGTCGTAGCCGTCGGTCGAGTCGACGGCTAGCCGAGGTATACCGACGTCGAACTCGAGGAAGGCGTGGCGATCGTTGGCGGCATCGGAAAGAGCCTGGACGAGAGGGGCCAGCCCGGTCCGATCGCCGCGCTGCCGCGCTCTCGACACCTCGATGTCGTGGGTCGCCGTCGCAATGAGCAGGACGCTTCGACTGGACGCCAACAGCGGCTGGAGCTCGCCCTCAGACAGCCCTGCGCGCCACGCTTGATCGACGACCACCGAGGCTCCGCCGTCTAGCAAGGCTCCAGCCGCCGCGTAGGTGGCGGCGAACGCGCGTTGGCCATACTCGCCGCCCATTCCCGCCTTCGCATCGTCGAACTCCGCTACGCCGGACCCCGTCACCGCGTTGGTGGTGGCGATCGCAGCCTTCACGCTGTCTCTGCAGAGGTGGACGAGCCCCATCCGGTCGCCGAGCGAGCGTGCCAAGGTCGTCTTGCCGGCGCCGCCTGGGCCGCCAACGAGCACCAGCACGGGGATCGCATCCGTCTCCATTGCAGGAGTGTCCCACGACCGACCCAACCCGCATCACCGCCCGGCCCGAGAGCGAGTTTCTGCCAGTGGCCCATCGACGGCGACCCCAACCGACGAGAGGAGGGCGTCCCGAGGAGAAGTCAACGCCGCAGGCGGCATCACCCTTGACAGAGAAGCTTCAGGGGCATGCCTCAGACGAAGATGCCAGGATCCCCGGCGGTGCACGCCCGAACGGACACGTCTCCTCTCGGTGCGGCAGCACCCGAGTGGGACCATGTGGCGGCGGGAGCGGGGGCAATGGCCGTCATGCTGCTGTGGTCCGTCGCCGCCATTGCCCGCGACATCGAAGCGTTCGCCATCGCGATCCTTCTCTTCGCGTCGGTGCTCATGGTGCGGTACCCGAGACGACGCTGGGCACGCACACTCGGTCGCGTCGCCGCGGTGGTCCTGTTCCTCGACGTGACCGCATGGATGGCGCCCGCCGTCGTCAGCAACACGACCGCGGGCGAGGCGATCGGCGACGTGATGACGCCGCTCGCGCTGACGGCGTTGTCAGCGACCGGGCTGCTCGCGTCGGCGGTGCGACTCATCAGGGTGCGGGCTACGCGGAGGGGTGTCGGCGCGCTCATCGCCATCGTTGCTCTCGCCGGTTCGTTCGCCGGGGCGCTGTCCGTCTTCGCCCGAGGTGGTGGCGTGGTCGCGCAAGCGGGCGATGCCGTCATCAGCGCCCGCAACGTCGAGTTCTCCACCGACGACCTCAACGCGGTGGCTGGCACCCTGGCCGTGGTCGTGACGAACCACGACCTGTTCTGGCACACGTTCACCATCGAGAAGCTCGACGTTGACGTTCGCGTCCCGACCGGTGGGACCAGGCGGGCCGTTTTCGACGCACCGCGCGGCGTGTACGAGTACATGTGCGCCATCCCGGGCCATGAGACACGGATGCGAGGGACGCTCACGGTGTCGTGAGACGCCGTCGCCGATGGACGGAGCGCTGAGCGTCGACGAGCTGTTGTCGGTCGCATCGTGACCACGCCGTGCACGCCCAGGGATGACGCCGCGTTCTTGCAGGCGGCCGGCGCGAGCGACGGGTGAACGACACGATCGCGTTCGCTCGTCGGCGGAAGTCGCGACCCAGAGGAACTGCCGGCGTTTCCCCCGGTCAGTTCCTCCGGATCGCTTGCGAGCTATGGAGTCGGCTGGTTGTTGTCCTTGTGGACGTGGCCCGACGACTCGGGGTCGGCGAGGTGCGTGTTGCCCTGACCGTTGGGCGGCCCCTCGTTTCCAGGAAGTGTCTCGTTGCCCTTGCTGCAGATCACGCCATCGCTGTTGCGGTCGAACAACTCGTGGTTGCCGGTCGAGTACACAGCGCTCTGCGGCGCCCAACCGGGCGGGCACGATCGGTTGTCGTCATTGGTCGCACTCACCGGTGCAACCAATGTGACGCCCATCGCGCACGCAGCCAGAAACGCCAGAATCAGTGGTCGCTTTCTCACCTGTCTCCTCTCGTCCGCCAGCCGAGGGGCCGCACGTGAGTCAACCAGCGAGGATCGCTTGCTATCGGTCGTCGCCCGCCACGCCCAATGCCCCGGAACCGGTGGTTATTGTCGTAAACCGGTTTAGTCGTCCCAGTTGTGCAAATCAAGCACTTCGCGCGTCGCTCGCTGCATCTCGAAGGGGACGGTGGAGGTCGCCAACATGCGCTCTGGACACCGAATCGAAGACTCGGCCCCCTATGTCGCCGCGTCGACGGAGATGCGCTGATACCCGCGGAGCAGGTCCGTCCTCTTCCGGGCGGGGCGGCCGGAGACCTGCATCGACGGGAGGCGAGTCGACAGGCTTCGGAAGGCGACCTCGCCTTCGAGGCGTGCGAGCGACGCACCGAGGCAGTAATGCGGACCCGAGGAGAAGGCGACGTGGTCGCGGGCATTGGCCCTGGTGGTGTCGAGCCGGCGGGGTTCGTCGAACACCGCCGGATCGTGGTTGGCAGCAGCCAGAAGCAGCATGAGCTGCTTGCCCTTGGGCACGATGAAGCCGCCGATGTGGACGTCGTCGGGTACGTTCCGCCCGGTGAACTGCACGGGGCTGTCGAAGCGCAACAGCTCCTCGACGGCGTTGGGAACGAGGGTGGAGTCGGCGCACAGCCTCTCCCACTGGTCTCGTGACTCCATCAACGCGACAACGCCGTTGCCGATGAGGTTCACGGTTGTCTCGAAGCCCGCCAAGAGGATCAGGAACGTGTTGGCCAGCAGCTCACGATCGGTGAGGCGGTCGCCGTCCTCCTCCTTGGCTGCGATCATCGCGGACAACAGGTCCGGTCCGGGGTCCACTCGCTTGGTGCGGATGTGCGAGACGAGGAACTCCGCGAGCTCGCCCAGCGCCGCCTCGGCGATGCGCACGTCGGCGCGCGACACGTTGACGCCCATCGTCCGCGTGACGTCGTCGCCCCAGCTGCGGAAGCGCCGCCAGTCCCGGTCGGGGACGCCAAGGATGTCGCAGATCACCCGCACAGTGAGGGGCACGGCGTAGTCGTCGACGACGTCGAATGACCGACCGACTCCGTCGAGGAGCTCGTCGGAAACGAGCTCGATCCGCGGCCTCATGGCGGCGACGGCCTTGGGGGTGAACGCCTTCCCGACGAGGCGGCGGATCCGCGTGTGGTCAGGAGGGTCCATCCGGAGAATCATCTCGTGGTCGTTGAAGTGCTCACCCGGCCGGATGTCGTTGCCTGCGATGAGCCGATTGTCGACGCTGAGGCGGTCATCGCGCACCGCAGCCGAAACCAGTGCGTGAGACGCCAGCAGCCAGACGCCAAACCGCTTCGCCTCGTGGATACCGGGGCCCGCTCGGAGCTCGTCATAGATGGGATAGGGGTTGGCAAGGCCCGCTGGCGTCATCAGCTTCGCAACCTTTTCGCCCCGCGCCGCGAACAAACGGATCGCGGCCTGCTGTGCCGTGTCGAGCGCCACCTCTCGCACGCGCGTCTTCAGTCCGACGGCCATCGCATCCCCAGTCACTCGCGAACTATCGCGAGTGCACCGTATCCCGTGGGATCTGGACGGCCGCAAGTCCCACGAGACCAGAGGCATAGCTCGCCGAAATAGGCTCGCCTGACCGCGCGCCCCACTCGTAGTATCGACTCCCCTGGGGGTGAGGGCGCTCGACCTCCGAACGTGTCGCGACGACGAGGAGGGAGCGCATGAGCAGCACCGCCAACTCCCCGTCTGCGCTCTGGCGACTTCGCCCGTACCTGGCGCCGATGAAAGGGCGCATCGCCTGGATCATCTTGTCGGCGATCCTGTCGATGGCCTCCTCGCTCGCAATTCCCCTCGTCGCCAAGGCCGTCATCGACGGCCCCGTCCTCGAGGGCGACAAGGCAGCCATCCTCCCGTACGCCTGCCTCGCCGCCTTCCTCGCGTTCGCCGAGATCGCCCTCACCTATCGACGACGCATCGACCTCGCCATCGTCGCCACCGGCATGGAGACCAGGCTGCGGGATGAGCTGTACGCCAAGCTCCAGGCGCTTGATCTCGGATTCCACGACACGTGGGAGTCGGGTCAGCTCCTGTCCCGGGCGACGAGCGACATCGCGACCATGCGCCGGTTCGCCGGCTTCGGCGCCGTGTTCTTCGTGATCATCAGCGTGCAGATCACCGGCATCTTCGTGTTGCTGCTCAGCCTGCATGTGCCTCTGGCGATCGCCACCTTCGTGGCCATGCTGCCGATCATCGAGCTGTGCCGGCGATTCGAGCGCGAGTACCACCAGATCGTCCGGCTCGTGCAGGACCAGACCGGTGATCTCACCACCACCATCGAGGAGGGTGCCAAGGGCATCCGCATCCTCAAGTCGTATGGCCGGGCCAAGGAAGCGATGGCCAAGTACGAAGCGCAGTGTCGGATGCTCCACGACACACAGATGTCCAGGGTCAAGCTGCACACCAAGTTCGTCTGGGTGCTCGGTCTCGTGCCGAACCTGATCCTCACCGGCGTCCTGCTGGGCGGGGCACTCGCCGTCGGCCGCGGCTCGATGACGATCGGTGGCCTGATCGCCTTCGTCAGCTACGTGCTCACACTGGTGTGGCCGATCGATGCGCTCGGCTGGATCTTTGCCATGGCTCAGGAGGCGGAGACGGCCGCCGGACGGGTGTGGGAGGTCTTCGACTCGCCGCCCGCCATCGCTGACCGCGAGGGCGCCGTTGCGTTCGACGAGACGCCGGGTGAGATCCGTTTCGAGGACGTCCATTTCACGTATCCAGCCGGTGATCGGGAGGTGCTTCGGGGTGTCGACCTCGCCATCCACCCGGGCGAGACGATCGCGTTGGTCGGCGCCACTGGAGCCGGGAAGACGACGGTCGCGATGCTGCTGGCGCGCCTCTATGACCCGACGAACGGTCGCATCACGCTTGATGGCCAAGATCTGCGAGACCTCTCGGTGCGGAGCTTGCGCTCGCAGATCGGCTTCGCCTTCGAGGAGCCCACGCTCTTCAGTGCGAGCGTCCGAGAGAACCTGCTGATCGGCAAGCCTGGGGCGACCGACGAGGAGGTGGACGATGCGTTGCGCGTCGCGCAGGCCTCGTTCGCCCATGAGCTTCCCTGGGGGCTGGACACGCGGATCGGCGAGCAGGGACTGTCGCTGTCCGGCGGACAGCGACAGCGCCTTGCTTTGGCCCGGGCCATCATCGCCAAGCCGCGGGTCCTCGTGATGGATGACCCGTTGTCGGCGCTCGACGTCCACACCGAGTCGCTGGTCGAGAAGGCGCTGCGCCCGCTGCTGGCCCACAGCACCGCGCTGATCGTCGTGCACCGCCCGTCGACGGTGGCGCTGGCGGATCGGGCGGCGCTGCTCGACGGCGGCCGTATCGTCGCGGTCGGCACCCACCACGACCTGATGGTGACCGAGCCTCGGTACGCCTTGATCCTCAGCCAGGAGGCAGATGCTGACGAGGAGCTGATCGCGTGACGACCCTCGATCCCGCCGAGGAGGACATCGTCCACGAGATCGACCCGGACGCGAAGCTCGACGTCACGGGCGACGACTTCGTCGACTCCTGGCGCGGTGTCAAGGCTGAGGACGTCGAGGACACGAGCGCCGGCCTGGCCGGCCTCCTGCGCAGCCGCAGTCGAGTGCTCCTCGGTTCGCTGTTGCGGCCCCACAAACGGCCGCTCGCCGGCGCCTCCGCTCTGATCGCGCTGAACACCGCCGCCCAGCTGGCCAGCCCCTGGCTGATCCAGCAGGGCATCGACAAGGGCATCCCGCCCCTCCTCGACGACGCCGATGGCTCGCCCCGCACGCTCCTCATCGTGGTCCTGGGCTACTTGCTCATCACGGTGATCGGCGCCGCCTCCTACAACGGCTTCCTCATCCTCACGGGACGGGTCGGTCAGGACATCATCTACGACATCCGCCAGCGCCTGTTCGCCCACTTCCAGCGACTGTCAATGGCGTTCCACGAGCGGTACACCTCCGGCCGCGTGACCTCCCGGCAGACGTCGGATGTCGACGCCATTGGCGAGCTGCTCGGCCACGGCCTCATCAGCCTGGTCACCTCGTTGTTGCTCATCTCCGGCATCGGCGTCGTGCTGGTGCTGCTCGACTTCCGTCTCGCCCTCGTCGCTCTGGCGTCGTTCCCGGTGCTGTACGGGATGACCCGCTGGTTCCGGCACCACTCCGAGAAGGCGTACCGCGAAACGCGCGACTCGATCGCCCTGGTGATCGTGCACTTCGTCGAGAGCCTTGGCGGCATCCAGGCGGTGCACGCGTTCCGACGGGAGCCCCGCAACCAGGAGATCTTCGACCATCTCGACGATCGATACCAGCGGGCCAACCTCTGGTCGAACCGCCTGGCGTCGGCCTACGGACCGGGCGTACAGCTGGTCGGCCGACTGGTCACCGCCGGCGTCATCTTCTACGGCGGCTACCGCGTGATCGAGGACGGCATCACGATCGGCGTACTCGCCGCCTTCCTCCTCTACCTCCGCCGGTTCTTCGAGCCCATGCAGGAGCTCAGCCAGTTCTACAACCTGTTCCAGGGTGCTTCGGCCGCTCTCGAGAAGCTGTCCGGGGTCCTGGAGGAACAGCCCTCCGTACCCGAGCCGCTTCCCGCGACCATGCAGCCGCTGGCCCACGTTCAGGGCGACGTTCGCTTCGATGCCGTCGCGTTCGGCTACGACGAACGCGTCGTACTGCACCCGGTCGACCTGCACATCCCCGCAGGCCAGACCGTCGCGCTGGTCGGCGCCACCGGCGCGGGGAAGACGACGATCGCCCGGCTCATCGCCCGATTCTGGGATCCGACCAGTGGCACCGTCTCCCTCGACGAGGTCGACGTGCGCCGAGTGCCCGACGCCGACCTCCGCCGCGCCATCGTGACCGTGACGCAGGAGAGCTTCCTCTTCAACGGCACCGTCGCCGACAACATCGGGCTCGGTCGCCCGTCAGCCAGCCGCGCCGAGGTCGAACGTGCAGCCCGGGCCATCGGCGCCCACGACTTCATCGCTGACCTGCCCCAAGGCTACGACACCGACGTCCACCAGAAGGGCGCCCGCCTGTCCGCCGGCCAACGCCAGCTGGTCGCGTTCGCGCGCGCGTTCCTGGCCGACCCGGCTGTGCTCATCCTCGACGAAGCGACGTCGTCGCTGGACATCCCTTCGGAGCGTCTCGTGCAGCGGGCGCTCAGGACGCTCCTCGCCGACCGGACCGCCGTCATCATCGCCCATCGCCTCACGACCGTGGAGATCGCCGACCGCGTCCTCGTCGTCGACGCCGGCGTGATCGTCGAAGACGGGTCTCCCGCCTCGCTGGTCGGTGGTACCGGACGGTACGCAGCGCTGCACCAGGCCTGGATCGAGTCACTCGTCTAGTTCGCAGAATTCGTCCTGCGGGCCGTCGGTCTCGTAGTCAGCGTGCGGGCCTTGGCGGTCTGACTCGACTGGTTCCGGTTGCGCGATCTGCGGTCGTTGGGCCGCAGCTTCCGGCTGGCGCTCCGGACAATCGCCGACGCCGGTGTCGGACTGGCCCTGCTATCGGTAGGGCGACGCTGCTGGCCCGACTTCTGCCCTGTCGGTCAGCGGACAGGGGCGATAACCGTCCCGGTTTCGCACCGCTTCTCGACGGTACGGATGGCTGACCTGATCATCGTGCTGATGAAGGCCGTGTTCGCGAGATCACACGTCGCCGATCCGTGGACGGCGCTTCCCGATCGATCAAGCTCGCGGCGGCTACTTGGTCGAGATCGTGGCGCCGCTGGTGGCGACCGCGGGGAAGCGGTGCCCTCCGAAGTTCACCGAGACGGCCCCGACAGCTCGGATCGCCTGGAGAAGGTCGCCGAAGTTGCCGGCGATCATCGTCTCCTGGACCGCGTGGCGCACCTGCCCGTCCTCGACGTAGAACGAGTTCTTGGCGACGCCGCTGAAGTCGAGCTTGGGATTGGGAGTGCCACCGGAGAACCGCCCGAGGATGATGCCCCGTTCGGTGGACGCGACCAGCTCGTCAAACGTCTTGTCGCCGGGAGCCACGTCGAAAGCGGTTGTCCCCGCCGTCATAGCTCGGTCGAGCTTGCGTGACGTGTACCAGTCGATCAAGTGGTTCTCGAGCGCGCCCTTGGCGATGATCGACAGGTTGGACGAGGGCACGCCGTCACCGTCGAACGAGGGCGCCAGGAAGTCGGTTGAACAGGGGCGGCTGGCAACGGTGAGCATCGGAGCGGCGATCGTGGCGCCGAGTGCGTCCTGGAACGGGCTCGTCCCCTTCATGAGCGTGTACCCGCTGAGCGCTTGGATGACGGGCTCGAGGAGTGTGCCGAGGCTGTCGGGCGTGAAGATGACGTCGCCCACGAAGGTTCCCGGAACCGCCTTCGGCTCGAGCGACCGGAGAGTGGCGTCGAGCAGGTCCCGGAGGGTCGCGACCTCGATCAGTTCGGCGAATGGGGTGGGCGCAGCCGCCGAGGTGTAGTTGAACGAGGTCGCCTTCGCCCCTTCGCGCGCGGAGAAGATCGATGTCGCCGCGTACCCGGAGCGGCGCTCCTGGTGCCGGACACCGGCACTGTTGGCGAACGACCTCCAGGTGTTACGGAACTGATAGGTGGAGTCGCGCATCACGATCGCGGGATACGTCTCGCACATGTGCTGTTGGTGACGGACCACAACGTCGAGCATCGAGTCCTTGTCGGGCTCGCGGTCACCCCGCTCGGTGCGTTCGGTGGGCGGGCCGCTGGTCACCCCGTTGGCGGGATCAGCAAGGCCTGCCTGTGCGGCGGCAATCGCCTCGCGCACACCTTGGTCCACCAGGTCGGGTGCTCGGCCCGTCAGGGACGCCTGCCCCTTTGCGCTTCCCACGTAGACGGTGATCGAGACCTGATCCTCGACGGTCGTGCGCACCATGGTCACGTCGGTCTTGTCGTACGTGATCTCGAAGAGGTCGCTGAAGACGTGCGAGACCTGCACCTCGTCGGCGCCGAGGGCGGCGGCCTTTTCGACGGCGCCGCTGGCAACGTCGACACCGGCGGTGGCGTCGAGGACGGCGGTCACGAACGACCGCCGATGTTGATCTTGCACTTGATGGCCGGCCCGCCCATGCCCACCGGGATCATCTGCTTCTTTCCGCACATGCCGCCCTTGCCCCACGTGAGGTCGTCGCTCACATGGGTGATCGTCTTCAGCATGTCGAAAGCCACGCCGGCGATGGTCGTGTCGCGGACGGCCCTGGCGATCTTGCCATTCTCGATCTCATAACCCATGCCGACGCCGAACATGAACTCGCTCGTGTTGTCGGCCTGCCCGTTCGTCGGCTGGATCAGGTAGTAGCCGCGCTCGACCGAAGCGATCATGTCATCCAGCGAGTCCGTTCCCGGTGCTATCGCGGTGTTCCGCATCCGCACGAGGGGCTCGTCGTCGAAGGCGAAGGCCCGCGCGTTGCCCGTCGGCTCGGCGTCCATCTCGCGGGCAGTCTCCTTGTTGTGCAGGAAGGTCTTGAGCAGGCCCTTCTCGATGATGGTGACGTCGCGACAAGCGACGCCCTCGTCGTCGACGTGGATCGCTATGCCCCCGTTGCCATCGGGGCCGCGCTGGGCGTAGTCGACGAGAGTGACCTTGTCCGACGCGACCATCTCGCCGACGTAGTCGCCCGCGATGGAGCCGCCGAGCACGAGGTCGGCCTCGCAGGTGTGACCGATCGCCTCGTGGGCGAGGATGCCGGCCAGCTTCGAGTCGAGGATGACGTCGTGCTCGCCAGGCTTGCAGTAGGTGCCCGCGGCCTTCTCACGAACCCGCGAGTAGAGAGTGTCGAGCCCGGACCGGAACTCGGCGACGTCGCCGAGATGATCCTGAGGATCGCCGAAGCCGCCGAAGGTGTCGTAGAGGTCGATGACGCCGTCGTCGGCGCGGTAGCTGAGGCGAACCATGACGATCGTGCGCGGGATGTAGCTGTAGGTGAGGGCGCCCGTCGAAGTGGCGAGGCCCTTCTCCATGGCCAAGTACTGGAGGCTGACGTCGATGTTGGCCAGATCGGCATAGGTATCGCGGAGGTAAGCGTCCATGGAACGAATCGCGTCAAGTTGCTCGGCGTCACTCAGCCGCGGCCTGGTCGAGTGGTAGTCGAAGACCCCAGTGCCGGTGGTGCCCTCGGGCAGGTCTCCCTTGCCGAGCCGCGTACGACGGCCCAGCAGGGCGGCGTTCTCGCCGGCGGCCTGCAGCGCGCCCGGGATGACGTCGTCACTGACGCTCGGGAGCGAAGCGAAACCAAACGCGCCGTCCTGGTAAGAGCGCGCCGAGATGCCGCCGCGCGACGACGCGCTGTTCGTGACTACGTTGCCGCCCATCATCTGCACGTTCTTCGTGTGATTGACGTGGATCCGAAGCTCTGTGTACGGCTCCAGGTACGACGCGTGGCGTTCGAGCTGATCGAGCACTAGACCCCCAGGTGGACGGAGCCGACATTCTCGCGTGGCGAGGAGGAGTCGCGCCCGACGAACGGCGCACGGCTGGCACCTGAGCGGTGGGTGTCCATTCCTCCTCCTCAAGACGGGTACGCCGCTTCCCCTGGAGGCCGGGTCGCCATCACCGCCTGCCAGCGCCGACGGGGCACCGAGGTGGGCAACCAGCGCTCCTGGGTAGGAGCTCTGCATGACGATTGTTCCCGACCCGACGATCCAGATCGACGTCGGCGGCAAGCGCTGCATCGTTGAGCACATCGCCGACGACGCCAGCACGCTCTTCTGCGAGAGCTGACGCGGCAAAGGTGAGCGCCGAGCTGTTCGAGGCGACGAAGAGGTGGGGTCGTTGGGGCGAGGAGGATCACCGAGGCGCCCTCAACCTCTTGACGCCGGAACTCGTGGTGAAGGCGGCCGCCCTTGTGCGCGACGGCGTCACCGTCGGGTGCGGGCGTCCACTCGCGACGGCGCCAGCCGTCGACAACCCCAACCCGGCGCTGCACCACATGATCCAGGCCGGCGACGTTGCAGCCGGCGAGAACGGCCCGCAGTGGGCTGGCGACTTCGTGGGTGTCGCGTTCCACGGCAACAGCGTCAGCCACATCGACGCCCTCTGTCACGTATTCGTCGACGGACGGATGTACAACGGCGCGCCGGCCACCGAGGTCACCAGCGTCGGTTCTCGCCGAAGTTCGATCGAGGTCGCCAAGGATGGCATCGTCGGCCGGGGGGTGCTGCTCGACATCCCGCGGCTCCGAAGCGTCGACTGGCTCGATCCCGGCGACGCCATCACCCCAGCGGAGCTCGAGGCCACGGGTGTGATCGTCGAACCGGGTGACATCGTGCTCGTGCACACCGGCCGCGATCGCCGACGCGACGCCCTCGGGCCCTGGAACACCTACGCCGAGGGCTTGGCGGGCCTCCATCCCGAGTGCGCCCGGTGGCTGCACGAGAAGGACCCGTCCGTGCTCGGGAGCGACGGCGTGTCGGACGTGATGCCCGGGCCGGACCCCGCGTGGCCGATTGCGATCCACATGTGCGCGATCGTCGGCATGGGCATCCACCTGCTCGACAACCTCCGTCTCGACCTGCTGGCCGACGCGTGCGCCGAGCGCGGCCGGTGGGAGTTCTTGTTCGTCGTCGCCCCGCTGCAGATCGGCGGCGGGACCGGCTCGCCGGTCAACCCGGTCGCCATCCTCTGATCAGCACAGACCTCGACCCTCGGTTCGACCCGCCAAGTGGCGGTGCTCGGCTCCCCCAGACTCGACGGATGGAGGTCCGGCCGAGTGGAGGGTCGGCACTGAAGACGACCACCACCCCGTCCGCCGCTTCGACAGCGCCTCCGGTCGGGATGGGCCTTGACGGCGCGAACGGGGCGCCTTAGCCTTTTTTGGCCTCGGGGTGGCGCGGGCCGCCCTGGGCGGGGAGCGGCACCATGACGGGGACCGAGCGGACAGGTTTCACTCGGCGGCACCTTCTGGGAGGCGCGGCCTTGGGCGCGGCCGGACTGGCCGCCGGCGGTATGCGTCTCCCCGCGACCGCGAAGCCCCGGAAGCGGCCGACGACGATGGCGTTGAACGCGATCGCGGATCCGAAGCCGACGCGACATGGCCTCGTCGGACCCGGCGGCGTCGGGTGGCACTTGGGTTCGGTCGGGCGCGGGGCGGCCAACACGAGCATCTACGACTTCGATGGAGTCGTGGCTGGCGCTGCCATCCGTGGACCCGGTCTCCTCTTCCCGTCGGGGACGGTCGACAAGGGCAACGGAGTGCCCATCGAGTTCGATGCCGATGTGCGGTTGATGCAGGGGTCCTACGTCGACCGCGGCGGCCACGACCAGTGGGGCACGTTCGCCTTCATATGACTCGACGCCTTCCTTCCGGGCCAGTTGGCGCCGGAGACGTCGAAGTACGAGCAGCTCCAGGTCGCGCAGGTCGTTGACCTCAACCCCGGCATCCGCGCCGGATTGTTCTGGACCGTGCCGGTGACCGACGCGTCGGTCAGCGTTGATCTCGCGAACGGCAAGGCCACACTCACGCTGGTCGACGTCGGCGTCTACGACTACACCGATTACGCGGCGGCGTTCACTGCGACCGAGACCGGGCAGCCGGCTGTCGCCAGCCTGGCCGTGACGTGGACGGTGGCGCGGGACGCGACGGGTGCGCCGGTTGCAGCCAATCCGCCCGACGACACCGCGAACCTGCTCCACGCCGTGCACGACGCGGCAAACGCGGTGATCGTCTTCAGTGGGTGGCACGTGCCCGATACCGCGCGACAGGGCGCGGACACGACGGTGCCGCTCGCGTTCCGATCGGGGACGATCAGCAATCCCGTCGACCCGAACAGCGGGCCGAGCGACACCCGAGGCCAGGTCACTCCCGCGTTGGGCGAGGACCCGCTCGGCGCGGCCCCCACCGCGAACGGGGTCATCGGCACCGAGAAGGTCGGCGTGTACTTCCCGGGTTGACAACCCTGGTCGGGGTCCCGCTGTCCTCGTTGTCCGGCACGAGGAACTCCCTCCGTCGTTCCGTCAGGCCGGTGCGCCCCGGCCGAGAAGGGAAACGATCTCTAGGTCGTTCTGGAACACCTTTCGGGGGTAGCGGAGCGAGACGATGAACAGCACGATCATCCCGGGAATGCTGACGACGCGGCGGGCGATCGCGAACGTGGCCGACTCGACGGTGAGAAGGAGCCAGAGCTGCAGCAAGCCCGATCCGATGAGCCAACCCGCCCATGCCAGCGTGAGCCTCTTGAAGACTCGCCGGAACTGTGGCAGGCGGCGGACGACGGGAGGGAACGGGTAGAACGCACGGGCTGCGAGGCCGATGGCCGGTCGACGGACGGCCACCGTCACCAGCAGCGCTCCGCCATACACGAAGTTGTTGAGGACGTCGGGCAGGAAGTACAGGACGCCGGATCCGCTCAACAGCCCGAGGGCCCCGCGTGTGAGGGCGAAGAACAGGGTGATCCACGCCAGCGGGCTGTTCTTGCCGCGGGCGCGCTGGATCATGCTGAGACCGAGGGTCCACGCGGTCAGTCCGACGATGGCTGCTGCCAGTCCGAGCCTGCCTTCGAGCACGACGAACAGCACCATGGGGACGAGCGCCGACCGGATGAGCTCGGGACCGAAGCGCTTGAGCGACGACGCCAGGGTGGGTGGCTCCGCTGGCGTCGCTGCGAGTGGGTCTCCCTCCGCCTTTGCGGCGGCGATTTCTTCGGACAATTTCGCCAGCTCCTGATCGTTGAGCGGGCCGCCGTAGTCGTTGGCCGTCGCCGACGAGGGCGGATCGTTGGCGCGGTCGGCGCCGTACTTGGTGTCGAAGTGGGCGCGCAGCCCCCCGAAGAGCGACAGCAGGTCGAGATCCGGGGCGAGTAGACGAGTCGATCCGTTGAGGTAGAGGACGTCCTTGAAGAACAGGACGAGGGCCGGGGGAAGCAGCAGCTTGTGCTCGGTGAAGATCCGCATGATGCGCGGTGCGCCATCCCGAAGGTCGTCGACTGACAGGGACGATCGTTCGTCCTGCGACGCCAGGATCAGGAGCCCGACGAGGCGGCGCCGGTCGACGGCATCAGGGAGGGCGCCAAGGGCGTCGAGACCTTGCACCTGTGCCAGCGAATCTCCGCTGGCGATGCCGGTGAGAAGGCGCTGCAGGCCGGCGCGCTCGTCGGCGTCGAGGCGGGCGCAGATCCCGAAGTCGACAAGTCCGAACCTCCCGTCGGGGAGCGCGATGACGTTGCCGGCGTGGATGTCGCCGTGGAAGCGACCGAAGACCGTGGCCCCCTCGACGAGTGCCCGAAGTCCCGAGAGCAACAGCGCCGTGGTGTCGATGCCCGCGGCCTGCATCTCGGCGAGCTCGTCGAAACGGAGGCCGTCGAAGCGCTCCATCACCAGCATCCGCTCGGTGACGAGCTCGGGCACGGGGTGGGGGACGACGACGTCCCTGACGCCGGCGGCCTCGAGGTCGAGGGCAACGTCGACCATGTTCTGGGCTTCGAGGCGGAAGTCGAGTTCCTGCAGGATCGTCGTCGCGAACAGTCGGACGACGGCGTGGAGGTCGGCGACGGGCGCGTTCGGGAAGAGCCGCTCCACCAGGCGCGCCAACGCCGGCATGGTGCTCGTGTGGGCAGCAACCTCCTGGGCGATCCCGGGACGCTGCACCTTCACGACGACCACACGTCCGTCGACCAACGTCGCACTGTGCACCTGAGCGATGGACGCAGCAGCGAGGGGCTCGTTGTCGAAGGACGAGAACACGTCCGCGATGGGGTGGCCGAGCTCGCGCTCGACGGCCGCCCGGATCGTCTTCGCCGACAGCTTCGGGCAGCGGTCGCGGCAAGCGCCGAACTCATCGACGAGCACGTCGGGGAAGAGCCCGCGCCCCGACGAGATGAACTGCCCGAGCTTGAGGTAGGACGGACCGAGTCGCTCGAAGGCGCGCCGCATGCGGTGGGCCGCCGCGGGCCCGACCGACTGGCGGTGGATGGCCGCCATCGGTGCATCGATCCCGCCGATGTGCATGCCCTCACGAGCGAGGATCGCCGCCACTTTGGCCAAGCGCGCCGCTCGCGCGGCACCGCTCGCCGGGTGGAGCAGCTTCTCCACTCTCTCCGGGATCGCCGCCCGCACCGGCAACAACTCGACCGCCCACTGCGCCATCGCCTTTCCGAGGCCGGGCGTCTCATCGAGCCATGGACTCAACGCCGGCAGCCGCCCCGCTCGCCGCCCCTCTGTCGCCAGCGCCTGCGTTGCGACCCTCGCCGGTACCTCGTCCTCCAACATGTTACCGACGGTAACGCTTGGTGCCCGCAGCGAGCAACCCGCGACCACGGCTGCTGCAGCGGCGCGGCGGTGAGATCGTCCGGACGGGAGCTGCGACGAAGCCCGCACCGCTCGCGGGTCGATGTGCGGCGGCGAGAAATTGAGGCGACGTCGGGACGAAGGCCCGCGTCGGCACCGGTAACTTGGCGGTCAGCGGGATCTGTCAGCCGAACGAGAAAGCTCCATCGATGACCATCCGACGCACCCTCGTCGCCGCCGTCGCCTCGGCGGCGGCGACCGCCGCCCTCGTCCTCGTCCCCGCCGCCACACCTGCTGGGGCAACCCTCGCCAACAACCAGGCCCGTTTCATCCGTACCGTGCCCGGCGGGCGCTTCCACTGGAGCTCGCCCGCGATCGCCGATGTGAACGGCGACGGCAACAACGACGTCATCGTCGGCGGCCTCGACGGGAATGTCCACGTCCACGATCAGCATGGCGTCCCCGTCGCCGGCTGGCCCGCCGCCGCCGGGGGCGCCGTCGCCTCCAGCCCCGCGGTCGCCGACCTTGAGGGCGACGGCACCAACGAGGTCATCACCGGCGTCGGAAGCCTCGAGTTCGACCAGCAGGGTGGCGTTGCCATCTTCAACCGCGACGGACGCCGCCGCTGCTTCTTCGCCACGAGCCGGCAGTACGGGGTCTCGGCGGTCTTCAACGCGCCCGCCATCGGCGACGTCGACGGCGACGGCAACAAGGATGCGGTCTTCGGGTCCTTCGACCATCGCATCTATGCCATCAACCGCGATTGCGGCCTGATCGCGCAGTTCGACAACACCGACACCGTCTGGTCCGCGCCTGGTCTCGCGGATGCGGACGGTGACGGCACCCAGGAGATCTTCATCGGCGGCGACGCCACCGCCTCCGCGCTGGGCCTCTCGCACTCCGGTGGCTATTTCCGCAGCCTCAAGTACACGGGCGGCACCACGCTCAGTCAGCGCTGGCAGCGACTCAGCAGCGAGACCTTCCAGAGCGCCACCGCGGTCGGCGACATCGACGGTGATGGTCGGCTCGAAGCCGTCACCGGTTCCGGCGCGGACTACTGCCGAAACCAGGGCGGCCGGTGCGGCGACTCGAACAAGGTGTGGGCGTTCCACCTCGACGACGGAGGCGACGTCGCCGGTTGGCCGAAGTCCGTGCCCGCAGGCTACGCCACGTTCCTCAGCGCCCCGGCTCTCGGCGACATCGACGGCGACGGTCGCATCGACGTCGTCGTGGGCAGCACCCGCTACGCCAACAAGAGCCCCCAGGACGGGCGCATCGACGCCTTCCTCGGCAACGGTCGCACGTGGAGCTTCGGCTCCTCCGGCGACCTCGAGATGATCGCTTCGCCTGTCCTCGGCGACGTCAACGGCGGCGGCACCAACGAGGTCGTCGTGGGCGCCGCCGGTCAGCTCTTCGTCCTCAACGGCCCGGACGGCTCGGTCCTCCAGCGGGCCGTGGCGCAGCAGCCGAACGTCATCCTGAAGGGCGCAGCTGCCATCGGCCAACTCGGGAGCGGCCGTTGGGCCGTCGTCGCCACCGGCTTCAACCTCACGAACAACGACGGCGTCATCTACGCGTACGACATCACCGCTCCGCGAGGGGTCCCGTGGCCGATGCATCGGAAGAACGCCGCCCGCATCGGGGGTGACCTGGTCCAGGCCCCACCGATCACGTGCAACTCGGGCTACTGGCTCGTCGCGTCGGACGGCGGCATCTTCAGCTTCGGCAATGCCCCCTTCCTCGGCTCGACGGGGGACATCCGCCTCAACCGCCCGATCGTCGGGATGACGCCATCGCCAAACCGCGGTGGCTACGAGTTCGTCGCCAGCGACGGCGGCATCTTCACCTTCGGCAACTCGGCCTTCTTCGGCTCGACGGGCGACATCCGCCTCAACCAGCCGATCGTCGGGATGGCCGCGACGCCCACTGGCAAGGGCTACTGGCTCGTCGCCTCCGACGGCGGCATCTTCTCCTTCGGTGACGCGACGTTCCTCGGTTCCACCGGCGACATCCGCCTCAACCAGCCGATCGTCGGTATGGCCGCGACGCCGACTGGCAAGGGCTACTGGCTCGTGGCCCGCGACGGGGGCATCTTCTCCTTCGGTGACGCGACGTTCCTCGGTTCCACTGGCGACATCCGCCTCAACCAGCCGATCGTCGGGATGGCCGCGTCGCCCACTGGCAAGGGCTACTGGTTCGTGGCGTCCGACGGCGGCATCTTCAGCTTCGGCGATGCACCCTTCCTCGGCTCCACCGGCGACCTCCGCCTCAACCGTCCCGTCGTCGGGATGCGGGCGACTCCGACCGGCAAGGGGTACTGGTTCGTGGCCAACGACGGTGGCATCTTCAGCTTCGGCGACGCGGAGTTCTGCGGCTCGACCGGCAACCTCCGCCTCAACCAGCCCATCGTCGGGATGGGCTGAGGTGCTCTCCCGGCGCCGTCACGGAGCGAGGCGAACAGTGACGCGAAGAAGCCCCCGGCCACCGAGGTGGCCGGGGGCTTCTTGCGTTTTGCGTCCTCAGACGGGCTTGACGGAGCCGGCCTGCAGGCCCTTCGGGCCCTTGGTGACCTCGAACTCCACGCGCTGACCTTCGGTCAACTCGCGGTAACCCTGCATCTGGATCTGCGACTGGTGGACGAAGAGCTCTTCGCCGCCGCCATCCGGGGTGATGAAGCCGAACCCCTTCGTCGCGTTGAACCACTTGACGGTGCCTACTGCCATGATCGTTGTGTTTCCTTGCTCCACGCACAGTGAACTTGCGGGAACCCAACGGAAACCTGCAACGACGATCCGGCTGCGTGAGAACTCGGAACGCTGGACGAAATCGTACCAGGGAACCCTCCGACGGCGATGAAGCCAGGCCTCAGTCCTTGGTGGCGACCGCGTTCGGGGTGACGTTCATCTTCGGCTCGTAGCCGCCGGCATCGATCTCCCGCGCCTCGAGCCCCGTCGCCCGCAGGGTGGTGCGGCACGAGCTGCACGGCCCGTAGAACTCCTCGTCGACGGAGGCCTGGCACCGAGGGCACGTGATCTGCATCACGGCATTGAAGCAACAACGAAGAAGATCCGCGCGGCACAGGCCACGGCCCCCCCGACCGTGGCCGTGCCTTCCCCCCATCCCCCCCGGGCGCCGAGCTTCTCGAGCGCGACCGTCAACACGAGCTCGTCGCCCGGAACCACCTGCCGGCGGAACCGCACCTTCTCGATGCCGCCGAAGAGCGGCAGCCTCCCGGCGAACCGATCGTCGGCGAGGACGCCGACGGCACCGGCCTGCGCGAGGGCCTCGACCTGGATGACGCCAGGAAAGATCGGGTTGCCGGGGAAGTGCCCCGCGAGGAACGCTTCGTCGCCCACCACCCGATACCGCGCGACCACGCGCTCCCCCGGCACGCACTCGTCCACCGCGTCGACGAATCGGAACGGCGGACGGTGCGGGAGCAGCGCCACGAGCTCCTCCGAGGTCACGCCGGTGACACCTCGAGCCCGCGTCGTCTCGACTCCCGCCGGAGGACCTCGAGCTCGCGGGTGGCGCCCCGTCGCTCGAGCTCCTCCGAGACCCCGTTGAGCACCCGCCGCTGGAAGTTGTAGGAGATCAGGGTCGTCGTCGCCTGCAGCATCAGGGCGAGGGCAGAGACGAGTCGTTCGGCCTCGTCGTCGGCCGGCAGGCCTCCGTCGATCATCGGCTCCCGCACGTAGCGGAAGAACAGGTCGATGGCCCCCTGGGCGACCGACGCGTTCGTCTCGATCTGCGTTCGTGCCACCGCCATGAACTCCTCGATCGGGAGCCCCCCGGAGATGAGCGAGAGCAGCATGCGGACCGCCTTCACATCAGCGGTGGAGTACGGCTGCTCGGCGTCGTCGTTGCGCGGCTGCAGGACGCCGGAAGCCTCGAGCGAGCGCAGCATCGAAGGTGGGACGCGGGTCCGGTCGGCCACCTGGCGAAGGGTCAACCGCTCCTCGCCGCCATCACCGGCGGAGAACGTGTCGGCCAGGACCGGAGCCGACGGCGGGGGCGCCGCCGCATCGCTCAGGAGGTGGGCGATCATCCGCAGGGAGTACCCCTGGTGCTTCAGGTCGAGGATCTCCCGGAGGCGGATGAGATGGACGTCGCCGTAGATGGCGAGACGGCCTTCGTGGCGGGGCGGCGGCAGGAGACCCTTGGACTGATACGAGCGCAGCGCTTCCACGCTCACACCCGCCGCTTCCGCCAGTCCCTCGACGCGATAGTCCGTCATTTCCCTCCCCTCCTCGTTTCATCCAATCTTTACACGGATCCGTAGAAACGTGAGAGGATCCCGTGTAACCATCGAGAAGGCCTGGAGGTCGGATCGGTCGAGCTGAGGGTGGAGGACCTGTCTCAAGTGGCTGTCGCCGTGATCTTTCCCGGGCAAGGGGCGCAAGCGCCCGGCTTGGGGACCCCGTGGATCGACACCCCATCGTGGTCGCTCGTCGAGCGTGCGGAGGAGGCGACCGGCGAATCCCTCGCCCCCCTCCTCACCGACGCGCCGGCCGAAGCCCTCACCCGAACCCGCGAAGCCCAGCTCGTGGTCTTCCTGGCGAGCCTCCTGGCATGGGACGTCGCCGGGCCGGCGCTCGAGGAGGCCCACGTCGAGGTCGTCGCCTTCGGTGGCCACTCCCTCGGCCAGGTGACGGCCCTCGTCGCTGCCGGTGCGCTGTCCTTCGACGACGGCTGCCGCCTCGCCGCCCGTCGCGCCCGTCACACCCAGGACGCGGCCGACGCCCGGCCGGGCCGACTCGCCGCGCTCCTCGGCGCGACCATCGAGCAGGCCCAGGACAGCTGCGCGGCCGCCGCGGGCTCCTGTTGGATCGCCAACGACAACGCGCCCGGTCAGGTCGTCATCGGGGGGACGCCGGACGGCCTCGAGGCCGCCTCGACCAAGGCCAAGGAGCTCGGCGTGAAGCGGGTCATGGCCCTGAACGTCGGCGGCGCCTTCCACACGCCGCTGATGCAGGCGGCCGCCGATGCGTTCGCCGCCGACCTCGCCGCTGCGCCCTTCGCCGACACCGCCGTCCCGGTCATGAGCAACCACGACGCCCAGCCCTACACCGACGCCAGGGGCTGGCCCGACCGCCTCACCGAGCAGCTCATCCGTCCCGTCCGCTGGGCGGCCACGATGCCCGCCCTCGTCGGCCTCGGCGCCGACACCTTCGTCGAGGTGGGCCCCGGATCCACGCTCACCGGGCTCGCCAAGCGCGCCCATCCCGAGATCACCCTTCGCAACGTCGCAAGCCCCGCCGACCTGCCCCTGGAGACCGCCCATGCCTGACCGCCCGACCGCTGTCCTCGTTCCGGAAGCCGGCGAGGTCCTGGGAGTCCTCGAACGGGTCGTGGTCGCACCATCGCGCGGCGTGTTCTCGTTGCTCGAGCCCTGCAGCGCGACCGCCGAGGGCGGGCTGGTCGAGAAGGGGCAAGCCATCGGAAAGATCGAGAGCTCCGGTGAGGAGGTCGCCGTCGTCAGCCCGTTCACCGGCTTCCTCATGGGCATGATCGCCCACGAGGGTGAGCGTCTCCGTGAAGGCGAGCCCGTCGCCTGGCTCCGAGTCGTCGCGGCATGATCCAGACCGCCATCGCCGGTTGGGGCATCCATGCGCCCGAACACGCCCGCACCAACGCCGAGCTCGAGACGACCCTCGACACCAACGACCAGTGGATCACCGAGCGCACCGGCATCAAGGAGCGCCGCATCGCGGCCGAAGACGAGACGACGGCATCGATGGCCACCGCCGCCGGTGCCGCCGCCATCAAGGACGCAGGGCTCACGCCCTCGGACATCGACCTGATCATCGTGGCCACGGCCACGCCCGATCAGATCGTCCCATCGACGGCCTCGTTCGTCGCCGACAGCCTCGGGCTGACCTGCGGGGCCTTCGATCTGGGCGCCGCCTGCGCCGGCTTCGCCTACTCCGTCGTCGTCGGTTCGTCCATGATCGCCACCGGAGGCGTGAAGAACGTCCTCGTGATCGGTGCCGAGACGATCAGCCGGTTCCTGAACCCCGAGGACCGCTCGACGATGGTGATCTTCGGCGACGGCGCCGGCGCCGCGGTGCTGCGAGCGTGCGACCGCACGGACGACGGACCCGGTCTTCTCGGTTGGGATCTCGGTGTTGACGGCTCGGCCGCCCACCTCATCGAGGTGCGGGCGGGTGGCAGCCGGATGCCCACGACCCACGAAACGCTGGCCAATGGCGACAACTTCCTGTCCATGCAGGGCAACGAGGTGTTCCGGAAGGCCGTGCGGGCGGTCGTCGAGTCGGCCGGGCTCGCCCTCGAGAAGGCGGGCAAGACGATGGCCGACGTCGACCTGTTCGTCCCCCACCAGGCGAACGTCCGGATCATCGAAGCCGTCAACCAGCGCCTCGACTTCCCGATGGACAGGACCGTCGTCAACATCGACCGCTACGGCAACACGTCGGCGGCGTCAATCCCGTTGGCGCTCGTGGAGGCGGCGCAGGCGGGCCGACTGTCCGAGGGTGACCTCGTGCTGCTGTCCGGGTTCGGTGCGGGGATGACGTGGGCCAGCGTGCTGCTGCGTTGGGGCCGCGGACCATCCGCGTGAGCACCGGCGACCGCATCTGCTTCGTGACCGGCGCGTCCGGGCGCATCGGCCGCGCCGTCGCGCTCGCGCTGGCGGAAGCGGGGCACAAGCAGATCGGCGTCGCCTGGTCCGGGAACGCCGAGGGCGGCGCGCAGACGTGCAAGGAGGTCGAGGCCGCCGGCGCGACATCGCTCGGCGTCGCGGTCGACGTCGCCGATCCCGCGTCGGTCGAGTCCGCCTTCAAGCAGGTGGAGGCGGCCTTCGGTCCGCCCGAGGTGCTCGTCAACAACGCCGGCATCACTCGCGACGGGCTGCTGATGCGCATGAGCGACGACGACTGGAACGCGGTGCTGCGGACCAACCTCGACGGCGCCTTCCACATGATCCGCCGGGCGACGCCGAAGATGCTCCGCGCCCGCTGGGGCCGCATCGTGAACATCGGGTCGGTCGTGGGCTCCGTCGGCGGAGCGGGCCAGGCCAACTACTCCGCGGCAAAGGCGGGGCTCATCGGCCTGACCCGCGCCACCGCCCGCGAGCTGTCGAGCCGCGGGATCACCTGCAACGTCATCGCGCCCGGACCGATCACCACCGCCATGACCGACGCGCTCGGCGAGGATCGCCGCACCGAACTCGCCGGAGCCGTCCCCCTCGGACGCTTCGGCACCCCGGAGGAGGTGGCGGCTACCGTCGCCTTCCTGGCCTCCGAACCCGCCGGCTACATCACCGGCGCCGTCGTTCCCGTGGACGGCGGCCTCGGCATGGGCCACTAGTCCTCTCAATCCCGAGGAGAAGAACCGTTATGGATCGCGACGCCGTGTTCGTCACCCTCAAGGCCGCTGCCGTCGAAGTGCTCGGCGTCGACGAGAGCGCAGTGACGGAGTCCGCCCGCTTCAAGGACGACCTCGACGCCGACAGCCTCGACCTCGTCGAGTTCGTCATGGCGTTGGAGGAGCAGCTCGACATCTCGGTGCCCGAAGAGGACCTCGAAGGCGTCGAGACCATCGGTCAGGCCCTGGACCTGATCGCCGGCAAGGTGGCCGCGAAGGCATGAGTGACGGAAGTCGCCGCCGGGTCGCCATCACCGGCATGGGGGTGAAGACCCCGGCCGGGAACGATCTCGACACCTTCTGGAACACGATCCTGAGCGCCGAGTCGCAGGCCGCGCCGTGGACGTTGGTCGACGGCGACGTCCTTCCCGTGAAGTTCGGCTGCGAGGTCAAGGACTTCGACCCGACCGAGTACCTGAACGTCAAGGAAGCCCGCCGCCAGGACCGCGTCGCGCAGCTCGGCTTCGCCGCCGCCGTCGACGCCGCCAAGCAGGCCGGCGAGCTCGGGGCCGATCCGGCGCGTTGCGCCGTTATGTGCGGCACCGGCGTCGGCGGCCTCATCACCCTCGAGTCGCAGGTCACGCTCTACGCCGAGAAGGGCGCCGAGCGGGTCAGTCCCTTCCTCGTCCCGATGATGATGACGAACGCCACCGGAGGCCTCATCAGCATCCAGTTCGGGTGGACGGGGCCCTCGCTCACCGTCACGACGGCGTGCGCCGCCGGCGCCAACGCCATCGGCGAGGCCGGCCGGCTCATCCGCGAGGGCTCCGCCGACGTCGTGCTGGCCGGCGGCGTCGAGACGTCGATCACCCCGACCGCCATCTCCGCCTTCGCCCGCATGGGCGCGCTGTCCGGTCGCAACGACGACCCGAAGCGGGCCTCCCGCCCGTTCGACAAGGACCGCGACGGCTTCGTGATGGGTGAAGGCGCGGCCTTCCTCGTGCTCGAGGAGTACGAGCGGGCGGTGGCGCGCGGCGCCACGATCCTCGGCGAGCTCCTCGGCTACGGCCGCAACTGCGACGCCCACCACATCACGGCGCCGTCGCCCGGCGGCGCGGGCGCCGTGGCGTGCCTGTCGTTGGCGCTGGAGGACGCGGGCCTGGCGCCGAGCGCGGTCAACCACGTCAACGCCCACGGCACGTCGACGCCGCTCAACGACGCCGCCGAGTCCGAGGCGATCTCGAAGGTGTTCGGCGGCTCGACGCCGCCGGTCACGTCGATCAAGGGCGTCACCGGCCACACCATCGGTGCCGCCGGCGCCGTCGAGGCCGTCGCCTCGCTGCTCTCGCTGCGCCACGGACTCGTCCCGCCCGTCGCCAACTACGAGACGCCTGACCCCGAGATCTCGGTCGACGTCGTCCACG
>DATLED010000083.1:0-3635 GCA_035525495.1 Acidimicrobiales bacterium
GGAGCGCATGAAGTCGAGGTCTCCGCCGGAGCGGATCGAGTCGAGTAGATCGGACAGGGCAGACTGGTCGAGGGCCATCGTGGCGTTCTCCTTCGTGATCCCGGCTAGGAACACGTCGAAGATCACGCGGTGGCCCACCTACGTGGTGGACCCCTCCAAAACCGGCCCCTCAGATCGCCGCAGAGCCCTCGGAAGAACTCGACCCGATAGGAGACACCGGCCAGATCAGGCCCCCAAATCCCACCACTCGAGGGGACACTCCTGCGGGAAGCGGGCGCGGTAGCGACCACCGCGCTTTTCGACGTGCGGCATTTTCGACCTCCGGAGAGGCCCCCGCTGGACGCGGTTTGGACGCGGTGGGGGCCATTTGGACGCGGAATCGCGTGTTTTCGGGGTCGACCCGGGGCTCTCGCGGACACTCTCGGTCGCCAAGAGAAAGTGCCCCTGACCTGCATGTTTAGCAGGTCAGGGGCTCCGAGGCGGCGATGAGAATCGAACTCATGTACAGGGCTTTGCAGGCCCTTGCCTAAGCCACTCGGCCACGCCGCCGGAAGGGAGCACTCTACCGGCCCTTGTGCTACCTAGGACCACCGATGGCGCTCCCCCCGGCTCTCGACGATCGCATCGACCAGCTCTACGCCGGCCCGACGGAGGCGTTCATCGAGCACCGCGACGACCTGGCGAGGGAGCTGAAGGTCGCCGGCGACAAGGACGCGGCGACCATGATCAAGGCGTTGCGCAAGCCGACGGCGGCGGCGGCCGCCGTCAATCGATTGGCCCATTCCGCCCCTCGCGACGTCGCCGAGCTGCTCGAGGTCGGGGGTGACCTGCGAACCGCCCACGAGGCGCTCGCCGAAGGCCGGGGCGACGCGGGCATCCGGCTCGCCACGTCCCGCCGGCGCAAGCTCGTCGCCGACCTCACGGACCGGGCGGTGGCCCTGGTGGGCAAAGGGGGCGAGGCGCAACGCGACGCGATTTCGACGACGCTCGACGCGGCCGTCGCTGACGCCGAAGCGGGCATCTCGGTGCAGGAGGGCCGCCTCACCAGGGAGCTGTCCGCGCCGTCGGGCTTCGGAGCCGACCTCGTGTTTCCGGCGCCCTCGCCCGCGCCAGCCCCGAAGGTGCACCGGAACGCCGTCGCGGCTCGCCGCCGGCGCGTCGCCGACGCGACCCGGGAGTGCGAGCGCCGAACGGCAGAAGCCGAGCGGGCCGCACGCGACGCCTCCGCCGCCCGTCAGGAGGTCGGCCGCCTGGAGGGGCTCCTCGACACCGCCAAGGCCAGGTCGAGGATCGCCGAGGACGCGGCCCGCCTTGCCCAATCGGCGGCCGCCGCCGCCCAGCAGTCTCTCAGGGACATCGAGCGAGACGACAGCCGCGACGCTTGACGTTCCACGGGCCCTCTGGTCGCCAACCGGGACCATCGAACGAAAACGGGGTCAGGCGTCCCGGAGCTGGCGGAGGACGTAGGGGAGGATGCCTCCGTGGCGGTAGTACTCCGCTTCCTTGGGTGTGTCGATCCGCAGCGCCACGTCGAACGACGACGCGCCGCCGTCGACGAGGACCCGCAACGTCGCCGGCATCCCCGCTCCCGGCGCCAACCCCTCGAGGCCGGTGATGTCGAAGGTCTCGGATCCGCTGAGCGCCAACGACGACACCGTCGCGCCCTCGAGGAACTGCAGCGGCAGCACGCCCATGCCGATGAGGTTGGACCGGTGGATCCGCTCGTACGACTCCGCCAGGACGGCCTTCACCCCGAGGAGGGCCGTGCCCTTGGCCGCCCAGTCACGCGACGAGCCCGATCCGTACTCCTTGCCGGCGAGGATCACGAGCGGCACGCCGTCGCGCAGGTAGCGCGCCGACACGTCGTAGATCGAACCCGCGTCGCCGGACGGGAGGTGGACGGACACGCCGCCCTCCGTCCCGGGGGCCAGCTGGTTGCGCAGCCGCACGTTGGCAAAGGTCCCCCGGATCATCACCTCGTGGTTGCCGCGCCGTGACCCGTACGAGTTGAAGTCGCCGGGATCCACGGAGTGGTCCATCAGCCACCGCGCCGCCGGTCCGTCCTTGCGGATCGTGTTCGCGGGCGAGATGTGGTCGGTCGTCACCGAGTCGCCGAGCTTCGCCAGCACCCGCGCGCCGCGCACGTCGGCCAGCGGCGCCGGTGTCGCCGGCATCCCCTCGAAGTACGGAGGCTTGCGGACGTAGGTCGACTCGGCCCACGAGTAGCGGTCCTCGGTCGGCGCCTCGACGCCCTGCCAACGCTCGTCGCCGAGGAAGACCTCGCCGTAGCTCTTGCGGAACATGTCGGACTCGACCGTCTCCGCCACCACGGCGTTGACGTCGGCCGTCGACGGCCAGATGTCCCGGAGGAACACGGGCGCGCCGTCCGTGCCGATCCCCAACGGCTCCGACGCCATGTCGATGTCCATCGTCCCTGCCAACGCGTACGCCACGACGAGCGGAGGCGACGCGAGGTAGTTCATCCGGACGTCGGCGTTGATGCGCCCTTCGAAGTTGCGGTTCCCCGACAGCACCGCGGCCACGGCCAGTCCGCCCTGCTCGACGGCCTCGGAGATCTCCGCCGCCAATGGACCGGAGTTGCCGATGCAGGTGGTGCACCCGTAGCCGACCAGGTTGAAGCGGAGCTCGTCGAGATACGGCGTCAGCCCGGCGCGGTCGTAGTAGTCCATGACCACCTTCGACCCCGGGGCGAGAGACGTCTTCACCCAGGGCTTGACCTCGAGGCCCTTCTCGACTGCGGCCTTGGCCAGCAGCCCGGCCGCGATCATCACGAACGGGTTGGACGTGTTGGTGCACGACGTGATCGCCGCGATCACGACGTGGCCGTGGTCGAGGTCGAACGACGCCCCATCCGACAACGTGACGGGCACCTGCGCCTTCGGACGGTCGGCCGAGCGGGGCGTCGACTCGGTCGACGCCGTCGGGTCGGGATCTCCGCTGCCGCCGACGCTCTCGGCCGGCGCCACCGGATCGGACGCCGGGAACGACTGCGCCGAAGCCACGTCGACGGCGTGCGCCGTCGTGTCCGACGGCAACGACTCGGTGAGCGCAGCCCGGAACATCGACTTCGACTCCGACAGCGGGACTCGGTCCTGCGGACGCTTCGGGCCTGCGAGCGAGGGCGTCACCGTCGACAGGTCGAGCTCGAGGGTCTCGGAGAACACCGGCTCGGGCGATGACTCGTCGTGCCACAGGCCCTGCTCCTTGGCGTACGCCTCGACCAACGGGATGAGCTCCGGAGGCCGTCCGCTCAACTCGAGGTAGCGCAGCGTCTCGGCGTCGATCGGGAAGATCGTGATCGTCGACCCGTACTCCGGCGACATGTTGCCGATCGTCGCCCGGTTCGCCAGCGCCACGTTGGCGACGCCCGGTCCGTAGAACTCGACGAACTTACCGACGACCCCGTGCTCCCGCAGCCGCTGGGTCACGGTCAGGACGAGGTCGGTCGCGGTGGCGCCCTCGGGCATCTCGCCGAACACCTTCACGCCGACGACCTTGGGGATCAGCATCGAGATCGGCTGGCCCAACATCGCTGCCTCGGCCTCGATGCCGCCGACTCCCCACCCGACGACGCCGAGTCCGTTGACCATCGGGGTGTGGGAGTCGGTGCCGAC
>DATLED010000087.1:0-60850 GCA_035525495.1 Acidimicrobiales bacterium
TGGGCCAAGCCGCTCAAACGGTTCCGCGGAACCGCACGAACCCAACAGCCACTCCAACCACACCCCGCCGAGCGGACTCAACCCCGAAGCACTCCGGGCTCCGGCCGCTGCAAATCACGCCTTGTTCAGCAGGCTCCTAGCACTTGACCCCCTCCGCCGGTCGGTACGTGGCGAAGACCTTGTCCACGGCGACGTGCCCGTCGGACAGGAACGTGCGCGTCCGCTCCGTCGTCACGCGTTTGCACGCGCCCCGCGGGCCCTCCGACTGGCCGCTCTGGACGACGTCGGCGTACTTCGTGGCGTAGAGCGTGACCGTCAAGGAGGTGGCGTCGTAGGTCGGCCAGAGGAGCACGCCGTAGGGCGACGTGTTCTTGATCTGGAGGTCGGGGTGGGGGAAGCCCATCGTCGCCTCCCGGCCGTAGGGATAGCGGGAGATGTAGAGGCTGTGGCTCTGGTACTCGCCGAAGTCGAGCCCGGCGAAGAAGGCGGCGTTGAACAGCGTCGTGGCCATCTGGGAGATGCCACCGCCGATGTCCTCGTCGTGCTCGCCGTTGGCGATGACGGGGGCGAGCACGAACCCTTTCTCGACCGTCCGTCTGCCGATCGTGTCGTTGACCGAGAACGTCTTGCCGGGGTGGATCAGCTGCCCGCGAAGGAGGTCCGCGATGCGATGGATGTTGAGGACGCGCGGCTGGCCTGCCGGATGCTTGGTCGTGAACGTGCCCATCACCTCCTTCACGCCGAGCTGCTCGGCTTCGGCGACGGTGAGGTCGGGTTCCCGTTCGGTGAGCGGGAGCTCGTTCGGCGGCGTCGTGTCGTCATCGAACATCGCGCCCTCCACGAGCTCGACAGCACTGGCCCCGCAACAGCGCGTCCCGTTCCTTCCGGGGACGATCTGCACGGCGCCGCCGTCGACGGTGAAGCGGGTCTCGATCGCTGGCTCACCGGCGCCCGCGAGGAGCCTCCGGAGATCGGTGAGCGCCGAGTCGTCGTCGATGGTGGGGACGATGGCGTCGTCGTCCACTCGGCTGCGGATCCACGAACGTTGGGTGGCCACGGGCACCGTCGCCTTCGTGCCCGCCGCGCTGACCGGCATCGGCTTGGCCACCTTCGCCTGCAGCTCCTTGGCCAACCGGTCGGCATCGTCGTCGCTGAATCGGGGCTCGACGGTCCCGCGGTCCACCTGGACCCGGATCGTCGTCCCATCGATCGCCGCCGTCGGCAGGTTGGCGATGACGTCGCGTGCGTCGATGCCAAGCCCGTCCTTGCCCTCGACCGCGTGGAGCTCGCCCCGGTCGTAGGCGACCGTCGGCTCGGTTGGCGGCGTGCGCGGGCCGGGGTCGTTCTCGTCGACGGTGTGGAAGACGGCGCGGTGGTCGACGCTCACCTGGACGGGCGCCTTTCGGTCCGTCACGAAGCTACGCAGCCACGCCGTGAGCTGGCTTCGCAGCCCGCCGGTGCGGCCGATGTCGAGAACGGCGCGGGTGGTCGCCCCCTCGGCGACGACGACGCCGAGGGTCCCGGCATCGACCGTGAACCCTCCCTCGGGCGCCACGACCTCGACCGGACTGCCGGGGACCTTCGCGGCCACGTCGGCGACGACGCGACGCAGCTGCGGTTCTGCGAGGTTGCCGACGGGTCGGCCGGCGAGCGTGACCCTCCGCAGCACCTTGCCATCGTGGGCGTGCAGGTCGAGGGCCCACGCACCGACCACGAGGATGGCGAGGCCCAGCAAGGCTACGAGCCCGTAGCAGCAACGGCGAAGCCAGCGGGGCACGCTTCCGACGATGGCACAGCGCCGCGCGTACGTGGCGCCAATGGCCGTTCACCCCGTCGACTGCCTAACTTGTCCGGCATGGCCTTGCAGACCCGACTGACGGACGTGTTGGAAGTCGAGCATCCCGTGATGCTCGCCGGCATGGGGGGCGTGTCCTACTCCCGCCTCGTGGCCGCCGTCTCGGAGGCGGGAGGCTTCGGTTGTCTCGGGGCGTCGACGATGCAGGCCGACGAGATGATCCGCGAGATCGAAGCCGTGAAGGTGCTGACGTCGAAGCCGTTCGGCGTCGACCTCCTGACGGCCTCGGCGCGGGACATGGCGGGGCAGGTGCGTTCGATCATCGAACACGGCGGGCGGGTGTTCGTCGCCGGGCTCGGTGTGCCCCGCGACGTGATCGAGCTCTGCCACGAGAACAACGTGCTGGTGGTCAACATGTGCGGCAAGGTGCGTCACGCCATCAACGCCGTGGAGGCCGGGTGCGACATCGTCGTGGCCCAGGGCACCGAGGCCGGAGGTCATACGGGACAGGTGGCCACGATGCCGTTGGTGCCCCAGATCGTCGATGCCGTCGGCGATCGCGTGCCGGTGGTGGCCGCGGGCGGCATCTTCGACGGACGAGGCCTGGCGGCTGCACTGTCACTCGGCGCCGACGGTGTGTGGGTCGGCACCCGCTTCATCGCCACGCCCGAGGCCCGCGCGGTCGTCGGCTACAAGGACACCCTCGTACGGTTGCACGAGGACGAGACCGTCGTGTCCCGGGCCTACACCGGCAAGACGTGTCGCGTCGTGCGAACCCCCTACACGCAGTACTTCGAGGAGCACCCCGACGAGCTGCAGCCGTTCCCGATGCAGGCGGGACGGGCTATCAAGGACGGCGTGTTCCACCTCGGCGCCGACGAGACGGCGAGCGTCGACACCGAGCGCGAGTTCATGCCGGCCGGTCAGGGCGTCGGGGCCATCGACTCGCTCGTGCCGGCGGCCGACCTCGTCCGTCAGTTCGTCGACGACGCCGAGGCGGTCCTCTCGAAGATCAAGGGGTACGTCTCCGCCTGAGGGCGGAAGGGGGCGCCTCGCTCCACACAGCCAGCGGGGCCGCGGGGTCGCGGGGTCGCGGCTAGCGAGGCTCGGGGAGGACGGCCGGTCCGTAGGGCTCGTTCGCCTCGGTGTAGCAATCGCTGTGGAAGTGCTCGACGCGCTTCCAGACGCCGGCGGTGTACACGTTGGCGATCACCTGCTTGAGCTGCGCGCGGGCCACGAACTTCACCTGGGCCCCGCAGTGGGCGCACATCGCGGAGTTGCCCGCCTCGACCGTGCGGACCACGGCCCGGCTCTTCGTCATCGTCGTCGTCTTCGCCACACAGGGATCATCGGCATCCCGACTCACAAATGAAGTCTTGCCTGCATTCTGTCCGGGTTCTCCGGTTGACGACGCAGGTAAACGGTGTGAAAGTGCGAAGCGGCGCCGGGTGCGTCGGGTGCGTCCGCCGTGCACCCGACCCCGGCGCTATTCGCCTGTCCGAACCGCTGGGATCCTTCAGCGGGTGGCCCGACCAAGCCGGACGGCGGCGGCTACGGCTGCCCGGACATCTCCTTCGTCGGCGCCGTCGGCGACCAGCGCCTCGACCCTGGTCTCGAGGTCTTCGGCGAGCTGGTCCTCGATGCCGACGCCGAGGGGGCCCGTGACGGCCGTCGTCACGATGAGGCAGAGGACGGCGACGGCCGACACGAGGCCGGCGGTCAGGGCGGCGCCATCGTTGTCGGCGATCGATGAGACGATCATCCCGGCGATGCCGGCCACGCAGACCGCGATCACCACTCGCCGCAGGATCGTGGGCGACACCGCCTAGCTCCGGACGAGCGGCTTGTACTTCACCCGATGCGGCTGATCGGCGTCCGAACCGAGCCGCTTCTTCTTGTCGACCTCGTAGTCGCTGAAGTTGCCCGGGTACCAGAACACCTGCGAGTCGCCCTCGAAGGCGAGCACGTGCGTCGCCACCCGGTCGAGGAACCAGCGGTCGTGGCTGATGACCACCGCACAACCGGCGAAGCTCAGCAACGCTTCCTCCAGTGCCCGCAGCGTGTCCACGTCGAGGTCGTTCGTCGGCTCGTCCAACAGAAGGACGTTGCCGCCGGCGATCAGCGTCTTGGCCAGGTGGAGCCGGTTGCGCTCTCCACCCGACAGGTCGCCGACCCGCTTCTGCTGGTCGGTCCCCTTGAAGTTGAACGACGAGACGTACGCCCGCCCGTGGACGTCGCGTCCGCCGACGACCAGGTTGTCGATGCCGCCGGTGATCTCCTCGTAGACCGTCGCATCGGCGACCAGCGAGTCGCGGGACTGGTCGACGTAGGCGATCTTCACCGTCTGGCCGATCTTGAGCTCGCCCGAATCGGGCGTCTCCTGGCCCGTGATCATGCGGAACAGCGTCGTCTTGCCCGCCCCGTTCGGGCCGATCACCCCGACGATGCCACCGGGCGGCAGGTCGAACGAAAGGTCCTCGATCAGCAGGCGGTCGCCGAAGCCCTTGGTGACGCCCTCGGCCTCGATCACCACGTCACCGAGACGGGGACCCGGCGGGATGAAGATCTCGAGCTTCTCGGCGCGGTCCTTCCCGTCGTTCGCCTCGGCCAACAGCTGCTCGTAGGACGTGAGGCGGGCCTTGCCCTTGGACTGGCGGGCCTTCGGAGACATGCGGATCCACTCGAGCTCACGGGCCAGCGTCTGTTCCTGCTTCTTGTCCCGTCGCTCCTTCTGCTCGAGGCGGGTCTGCTTCTGCTCGAGCCAGCCGGAGTAGTTGCCCTTGTACGGATAGCCGTTACCGCGGTCGAGCTCGAGGATCCACTCGGCGGCGTTGTCGAGGAAGTAGCGGTCGTGGGTGATGGCGACGACGGTGCCGCTGTAGTCCTGGAGGAAGCGTTCGAGCCACGCGACGGACTCGGCGTCGAGGTGGTTGGTCGGCTCGTCGAGGAGGAGCAGGTCGGGGTGTTGCAGGAGGACGCGGCACAGCGCGACCCGCCGGCGCTCGCCACCGGACAGCGGCGTGACCTCGGCGTCGGGCGGCGGCAGGCGCAGCGCGTCCATGGCGATCTCGATCGTGCGGTCGATCTCCCATGCGCCGGTGGCCTGCAGGTTGGCCTCGAGCGCTGCCTGCTGCTCACCCAGCTTCTCGTAGTCGGCGTCCGGGTCGGCCCACTTGGCCATCAGGTCGTCGTAATCCTTCAGGTGCTGCTTGATCTCGGCGACGCCGTCCTCGACGTTCTGCAGGACGTTCTTGGTCTCGTCGAGCTTCGGCTCCTGCGCGAGGTGACCGACGGTGAAGCCGGGCGTGAGGCGGGCCTCGCCCGTGTAGCCGTCGTCCTCGCCCGCCATGATGCGCAGGAGGCTCGACTTGCCCGAGCCGTTGGCGCCGATCACGCCGATCTTGGCCCCCGGGTACATCGAGATGTTGATGCTCTTGAGGACCTCCCGATCCGGCGGATAGAACCGCTTGAGATCGCGCATGGTGTAGATGAACTGCGCCGTCATGACCGGCGACGCTACTGGTGCTGAACCCCCTCACCGTTTTGTCAGCGGAATCCCGCCGTGGACGGCGGGATTCCGCTGACAAAACGGGGTGGGGGGCGGGCTGGATCAGGATCAGGTCAGGGGGTGCACCTGAGGCTTGATCGACGCGCCGCCGCCGAAGTCGCCCTTCAGCACGCGGATTGCCAGCTGGCCGTTGGCGAGCGAGGCTTCGACGCCACTGCCGAAACCCGCCGGCAGGTCGATCTCGCGGTCGTACCCGCCGTACTCCCACTCCTTGATGAGGTACTCCCTGGGACCGGCGCTGCGCAGGCTGGCCCAGAACCGCACGGTGCCCTCGCGCAGCTCGATGTTCACGTCCTCCGCCGTCACCGCCGGCAGCGGCGCCACGATCACCACGGCGCTCGACGTCTCGTAGACGTTGACCGGCACCTTCTGGGCCGACATCGACGCTTCCGTGGCGGCAGTCGCGTCCTTGACCTGTTGTTGCGTGCGCTCTTCAGCCATGCCTGGGTTCTACCCCGGCTCGTCGTCGCAGACGTAGTGGCGGGCTCCGTCGGCCACGTCGACCCACACCCGCATCACCCGGCCGGTCGTCGGGTCCCGGAACCGCTCGGCCGTCGGCCGCCACGTCACGTCGGGGACGGCGCCTTCGCCATGGCGGCGACCCGCCACCCGCACGGGCGCGGCCGGCGGAAGTCGGGGGAGGTCGGCGAGCACGGCGTCCAGGGACTCCCGCCCATCGGCCGCCCAGATCGCACCGACCCGATCCGCGTAGTCGTCGAGGGTGATGCGGTCGTCGAGGAGATGACGTCGGAGGACCTCGACGACCGCCTCCCCCTCCGCGTCAGTGAGCCGGGTCACGCGGCGACACGACGACGGCGGTGCCGTAGGCGACGATCTCGGTCAGGGACTGACCGATCTCGGAGGAATCGAAGCGCATGGCCACGATGGCGTTGGCACCCATCAGCCGGGCGTTGTCGACCATGCGGTCGATCGCCTGACGGCGGCTGTCCTCGAGGAGCTCGGTGTACTGCGGGACCTCGCCGGCGCGGAGCTGGCGCAGCGACGCCCCGAAGGACTTGGCGAACCCCATGCTCCGCACCACGAGACCGAAGCAGGTGCCGAGGTTCGTGGTGATCGTCTGGCCCTCCAGCTCGAAGGTGGTGACGACCGGTAACTCGTGGTGGGCGAGAGCGGGCGAGGGCATGCCGGCAAAGTTATCCACGCGTCATAGGCTTGGACCGATGCCTGACGAACAGCCCGCGACGTTCGGCCCCAACGCCTGGCTGGTCGACGAGATGTATGACCAGTACAAGGCGGACCCGACGTCGGTTTCCGACTCTTGGCAAGAGTTCTTTGCGGACTACAAGCAGGGCGCCGACGCGCCCGAGCTGACGAATGGGGCGCCAGCGGCGGGGGCGGGGGCCGACGATGCCTCCGCTCCGAGGCTCCGCTTCACCTCCGCTGCGGCACCGTCGGCCCCCGCTTCTTCCGCTCCCGCCTCGTCGTCGGGCTCCGCGGCGTCGACAACGCCCTCCGACACGGTCTCCGATGGCGCGCAAAAGGCGGCGCCGGCGGACGCAACCGCGCAACCGGGAGAGCCCATCCGGGGGGCGGCCAGCAGCATCGTGAAGAACATGTCGGCTTCGTTGACGGTGCCGACGGCGACTTCCGTGCGGCCCGTGCCGGCGAAGTTGCTCGAGGTGAATCGGAAGATCGCCAACAACCACCTGCAGCGGACCCGCGGCGGGAAGCTCTCGTTCACGCACCTGATCGGATACGCCGTCGTGCAGGCGTTGAAGGAGGTGCGGTCGCTCAACAACACGTACGTGGATCGGGACGGGAAGCCGTTCATCATCCGCAACGAGCGCGTCGGCCTCGGTCTGGCGGTGGACGTCCCCAAGTCCGACGGCAGCCGCACGCTGATGGTCCCGGTGATCAAGCAGGCGGACACGATGGACTTCCGCCAGTTCTGGGAGGCCTACGAGGAGCTCATCCGCAAGGTCAAGACCAACAAGATCAGCGTCGACGACTTCAGCGGCGCCACGGTCAGCCTCACCAACCCGGGCACGATCGGCACCGTCAGCAGCGTGCCCCGGCTGATGCCCGGCCAGGGGGCCATCATCGGCGTCGGCGCCCTCGACTACCCGGTCGAGTACAGCGGCGCCGACCCCGCGAAGTTGGCGGAGCTCGGCATCTCCAAGGTCCTCACCCTGACGAGCACCTACGACCACCGGATCATCCAGGGCGCCGAGTCGGGGCTGTTCCTGCAGAAGGTGCACAAGCTGCTCACCGGGGAGGACGGCTTCTACCAGTCGATCTTCGCCAGCCTCGGCGTGCCCTACGAGGCCGTCGCCTGGCGCCAGGACGTCAACCCGGACGACACGGGCGAGCGCGTCCGACTGCAGAAGCAGGTCCACGTCCAGACGCTCATCAACATGTACCGGGTCCGCGGCCACCTCATCGCCGACCTCGATCCGCTGCAGGCGAAGCCGCCCCGCATGCACCCCGAGCTCGACCCCGCGACGTACGGGCTCACCATCTGGGACCTCGACCGCGAGTTCTTCGCGGACGGCCTCGCCGGCCAGGACTACGCCCGCCTCGGCGACATCCTCGGCACCCTGCGCGACGCCTACTGCCGCACCATCGGCGTCGAGTACATGCACATCCAGGAGCCCGAGCAGAAGCAGTGGATCCAGGAGCAGGTCGAGGGCGTCACCGGCGCGCTCCCCACCGAGGAGCAGCTGCACATCCTCACCCGCCTCAACGCCGCCGAGGCCTTCGAGCGCTTCCTCAACACGAAGTACATCGGGGCCAAGCGCTTCGGGATAGAGGGCGCCGAATCGGCCATCGTGATCTGCGACGTCGTCCTCGACGAGGCCGCCCAGGCTGGACTGGCCGAGGCGGTGATGGGCATGTCGCACCGCGGTCGACTGAACGTCCTCGCCAACATCGTCGGCAAGTCCTACAAGGAGATCTTCCGCGACTTCGAGGGCGACCTCGACCCGTCCACCGTCCAGGGGTCGGGCGACGTGAAGTACCACAAGGGGTTCGTCGGGAAGTTCGTCGGCCACTCCGGCCAGGACATCCCCGTCACCCTTGCCGCCAACCCGAGCCACCTCGAGGCCGTCGACCCCGTCGTCGAGGGCATCACCCGCGCCAAGCAGGACGAGCTCCACCGCGGCGCCGAGTACCCCGTGCTCAGCTTCCTGCTGCACGGTGACGCCGCCTTCGCCGGGCAGGGCGTCGTCGCCGAGACGCTCAACCTCTCGCAGCTGCGCGGGTACCGCACCGGCGGGACGATCCACCTCGTCATCAACAACCAGGTCGGCTTCACGACGAACCCGGACGAGGCCCGGTCGTCCGTGTACGCCACCGACGTGGCCAAGATGGTCCAAGCGCCGATCTTCCATGTGAACGGCGACGACCCCGAAGCGTGCGCCCGCGTTGCCCGGCTGGCCTTCGCCTTTCGGCAGCGGTTCCACAAGGACGTCGTCATCGACATGGTCTGCTACCGGCGGATGGGCCACAACGAGGGCGACGATCCTCGCCTCACCCAGCCCAAGATGTACGAACGGATCGACAGCCGTCGCACCGTCCGCAAGATCTACACCGAGGCCCTCATCAAGCGGGGAGACATCTCCCTCGAGGACGCCGAGCGGGCGATGGACGACTTCTCGAACCGCTTGTCCGTCGCCCTCGAGGAGACGCGGTCGACGGCCTCGCCGAAGTTCACCTCGGTGCCGCCCCTGCCGCCCGAGCGCCTGCTGCCCGACGTCGCCACCGCCGTCGCCGACAAGGCGCTCCTCGACCGGATCGCCGGCGTCGTCACCGCCGCGCCCGAGGGGTTCCACCTCAACCCGAAGCTCGGCAAGGTGTTCGAGGCGCGCACGAAGCTCTACGCCGAGGGACAGGTGGACTGGGCGCTCGGCGAGGCGTTCGCCTACGGCTCACTGTTGGCCGAGGGCCACGACGTCCGGTTGGCCGGGCAGGACTCGAGCCGCGGGACGTTCGGTCACCGCAACGCCGTCCTCGTCGACACCGAGACGGAGAACGAGGTCGTACCGCTGAACCAGCTCGGCCTCGACAGCCAGGGGCGGTTCTTCCTCTACGACTCGCTGCTGTCGGAGTACGCGGCGCTCGGCTTCGAGTACGGCTACTCGGTGGCCGCACCCGAGGCGCTGGTGCTGTGGGAGGCGCAGTTCGGCGACTTCGTCAACGGCGCGCAGATCATCATCGACCAGTTCCTCGCCGCCGCCGAGGACAAGTGGGGTCAGACGTCGGGCCTTGTGCTGCTGCTGCCCCACGGGTACGAGGGGCAGGGGCCGGAGCACTCGTCCGGGCGCGTCGAGCGGTTCCTCGAGCTGTGCGCCAACGGCAATCTCCAGGTGGCCAACCTCACCTCCGCGGCCCAGCTGTTCCACGCGCTGCGCCGCCAGGTCAAGCGAACAGAGCGCAAGCCGCTCGTCGTGTTCACCACGAAGTCCGGGCTCCGGGCGACGTGGAGCCGCTCGACGGTGGACGAGTTCACCGACGGCACGTTCCACGAGGTCATCGACGACGTGTCGACGGGTGTCGAACCTACGGCCGTGCGGCGGGTCGTGCTGGCGACCGGCAAGGTCGCCTTCGATGCCATGAAGGAGCGGGACAAGCGCTCGGCGCCAGTCGCCGTCGTGCGGGTCGAGCAGCTCTATCCCTGGCCCGAGGATCACCTCGCCGAGGTGCTCGCGCGGTACGAGCACACCGAAGAGGTGGTGTGGCTGCAGGAGGAGCCCGAGAACATGGGGGCGTGGTCGTTCGTCCACGGCCGGATGCACAAGCTCCTCCGAGAGGACTTCCAGCTGCGCCACGTCGCCCGGGTCGCCTCGGGCTCGCCTGCGGCCGGGTCGCAATACCTGCACGAGCTCGAGACGATCGACCTGATGGCCCGGGTCTTCGACGGGCTGTAGTCGCACATGGTCTCCAGCGTCTCGATCGTCATCCCCGTCTACAACGAGGTGGCGACCCTTCTCGACCTCGTCGGCGCCGTCGAGAAGGCCGATGTCGGTCCCCTCGACAAGCAGGTCGTGCTCGTCGACGACTGCTCGACCGACGGCTCGCGTGACCTGCTGCAGGGGTTGGAGGACCGTTACGTCGTCCGCTACCACTCGGTGAACCGGGGCAAGGGCGCGGCGCTGCGGACGGGCTTCGCCGAGGCGACCGGCGACGTCGTCATCATCCAGGACGCCGACCTCGAGTACGACCCGACCGAGTACCCGCAGCTGCTCCGGCCGATCCTCGAGGGACGGGCAGATGTCGTCTACGGCTCTCGCTTCCTCGGCTCCGGTCCGCACCGAGTCGTCTACTTCTGGCACTACGTCGGCAACAAGATCCTCACGACGATGTCGAACATGATCACGAACCTCAACCTCACCGACATGGAGACCTGTTACAAGGTGTTCCTGCGGTCGGCGCTCGATGGGGTGCAGTTGGAGAGCGACCGCTTCGGATTCGAGCCCGAGTTCACCGTGCGCATCGCGCAGAAGGATCTCGTCATCTACGAGGTCGGCATCTCGTACTACGGGCGATCGTACGCCGAGGGCAAGAAGATCACGTGGAAGGACGGCCTCGAGACCGTCTGGGTGCTCATCCGGACCGGACTGCTTCAGCGCCGAACCCGATAGACGATCGCGTCGCCGAAGTCGCGGACCCGCTCGAGGCCGTCGAGCGCATCGAGATCGATCTCGACCTGTTCCGGCGAGCGCATCCGATCGGCGTACCGGAGCTGATCGGCCGGTTCGAAGAGGACGTAATCGACCTTCCACTCGCGGAGATATCCCAAGGCCCGAGGATCGACGCCGAGGTCGTTGACGACCTCGACGGGGTCGCCGTAGGACGCAGGGATGTACGGACTGATCCCGCCGTTGACCCGCCGACGCAGGTGTTCGGCCGAGAGGAGAAGGCGGCGACCCTCGATCTCTTGTGTGACCGCGCTCGACACATCCCCGGTGATTGGAAGCTCGACGATGACCGTGTCCGCCGGCTGGCCTGCGATCCACTCCAGCGAGGGACGGTCCGCCAGGCGAGTCACCGTCCCGAGCGACCAGGGAGCTGCGCTGAGCTCGACCTGGCTCACGACCGCCAGTGTCACGACCGCACCGACGCGCATGGCCCGAGAGCGAATCGTCGCGAGCGCCGGTGACGCGAGGAGCGCAACGACGACCCCACCGCTGAATGCGGTGATGAGAAGCCATCGGCTCGGGACTCGCAGCGCGTCGTATCCGGGGAGGAATCGGTAGGGCGCCTGGAAGAACGGGTTCGATGCCACGACGTCGCGGCCGCGCCACCTCATGGAGGGACCGAACGAAGCGAGCCCCGACACGGCCGCGATGACGCCGTAGACAACCACGGAACCCACCGGGACCCGCCGGCGGCGCAAGGCGAGGACAACCATCGAAGTGATGGCCGCGAAGAGCAACACGATCCCCGGCGTCGCGTAGTTGTCAGGAGGGACCACGCGGCCTCCGATCGTCACGTCGAGGTGAGCCGCCAACCGTCGGATCGGCGCACCCGGCGGTCGTCGCGGGTCGAAGGCCTCGAGCGTCGAGCCCTGTTGCTCGGTGAGCGGTCGGACGACGTGTCGTTCGGCCTGGAGCCGCACCGACGGGAGATACAACGGAACGCAAGCGGCAACGGCGACGGCCCAGGCGGCGGTGCACGCGAGGAGTGGCCTGGGGCGGAGGTCGCGCGAGATCAGACGGACGACCGTCCAGGACCCGAACGCGATGACCGTGAACATCGCGAGGTACAGATTCGTCGCCAAGACGAGGGTCACTGCGACACCCAGCGCCACAGGGTTACGCCACCCGCCTCGACGCCACGTTCGCTCGCCGAACAGGAACACCAGCGGGATCCACTGCGTCGACAGGACCTGCAGGTGTCCGTGCTCCATCACACGCACGCTGGAGAACGCGGCGAACACGCCGCCGAGTACGGCAGCGGTTCGAATCGCTCCGAGCTCGCGCAACAGCAGGCTGGTGAACCATCCGGTCAGTGTCGAGGACGCCAGCAGCAACAGGTTGTACGCGCCGACCAGACCGAGCACCGGCCGGAGAGGAACCGTCAGCACCACGAGCGCGAACAGGTTGTCGCCCCAGGAGAGGACGTCCACGTGCGGGTGGTACGCGTTGGCTGCGAAGAAGTGCAAGGGATCGTGAACGAGGGCGTGCGCACCCCACCCGAGGATCCACTCGTTGTAGGCGCTGTCGATGGGAACGAGCTCGAGCTGGCGGGTCCGAAGGTGCAGTGCCAGCGGCCACCACCAGGCCGCCGAGAGCACCGTGAAGAAGCCGAGCGTCAGAGCCTCGGCGCCGGCGTGGCGCCGGAGGTCGACGGCGTTCAAGCGATCGAGAACCGCGTGCGGGACCCGGTCAACGCAGCGAGAAGCCGACGATGGCCTCGAGCTCGGCCAACGCCAGCGATGGCTCGGTGACCTTGATCGTCCGCATGCCGAGCTCGCGGGCCGGCTTCAGGTTGATGCCCAGGTCGTCGAGGAACACGGCCTCGGGCGGCTCGATGCCGAGCGTGTCGCAGGCGATCTCGTAGAAGCGGGGGTCCGGCTTGCGGCAGCCGACCTTGCTCGACTCGATGACGGCGTCGAACAGCGACAGGACCTCGTCGCGCCCCGTGGCACGCGCCCGCTCCGGGAAGTCGTTGAACCCGACGACGTTGTTGGTGAGGCATGCCGTCTTGAACCGCTGACGGCAACGTCGCAGTGCCTCCACCATCTCGGGACGGATCTCGCCGGCGAGCAGAGGCATCACCTCACGCGCCACGAACGTCTGACCGAGCGCCATCGCCTCCGCTTCGAACAGATAGCAGAACTCGTCGAACGACACCTCACTGCGCTCAAACTTCGCCCACGCGTTGGTGTCCGGGTTGGTCGCGTTCAACGTGCGGATGAAGTCCTTCGGCAGCCCGTTGGCCTTCTCGTACCGGCCGAACGCCTCGAACGGACTCGAGAGGATCACGCCGCCGAAGTCCCAGAGGACCGCCTTGAGCCCGACGTCGGCGTCCGTCATGCCAGCAGGTCCTCGGCCACGGCACCCCACAGCTCCGTCGAGAGCCGGAGCGACTCCTGGTCGACGCGCTCGTCGTCGCCGTGGAACATCGTCCCGAACTCCTCGAAGCCGATGCGCTCGCTGAAGAGCCCGAACCCGTACGACGTGATGCCCTTGCGCCGGAAGAAGCGGGCATCGGTGGCGCCGACGGTGAGGAACGGCACGTTCTTCGAACCGGGCGCGATGCGGTCGGTGGCCCGCTGGAGCGTGTCCCAGAGCGGCGTGTCGATCGGCGACGCCGTGGACGGGTCATCGTTCGAGGAGATCAGCTCGACCGAGGTCGCCAGCTCGGGTCCGATGATGAGGTCGAGCTGGGCACGCACCTCCTCGGCGGTCTGTCCGGGCAACGTCCGGATGTCGATCTCGAGGTCGACTCGGTCGGGGATGACGTTCGTCTTCGTGCCGGCGTGCATGACCGTGGGGGCGAACGTCGTGTGCGTGCAGGCATGGGCCTGGCGTGCGAGCCCCAGCGGCAGGCCCTCGCACAGTGCCGTGAACCCGTCGGCGTCGAGGAGCGCCGCCGTCATCTCCGGACCCCAGTCGATGCCCTCGACGAACTTCCGCCAGATGTCGTGGAGCTGCGTCTCGGGGACGAATGCGTCGAGGCGGCGCACGATCTCGGCCGCCTTCACGAGGGCGTTGTCCGTGCGGAACGGCGTGCTCGCGTGACCAGGCGTGCCGCTGATGCGCAGGGTGCACCAGTAGCTGCCCTTCTCGCCGACGATCACCGGTCGCTTGGTTCCGCTCTCCGAGGCCATCGGGAACCCGCCCGCCTCCGTGATGACGTAGTCCGTGGCGACGGCATCGGCCTCGTGCTCGGTGAGGTATTGCGCGCCGTAGGTGCCCATCGCCTCCTCGTCGGCGACCGCCAGGTACACGAGCGTGCCCTTGGGCCGGAACCCGCGCTGCGCCAGCCGCTTGGTGGCGACGGCCATCGAGGCCGTGAGGTTGAGCATGTCGACGGCGCCGCGTCCCCACACCTCACGGAACCCCTCGTCATTGGCGATCAGCTCGCCTCCGTAGGGATCGCGCCGCCAGCCGTCCGGGTTGGCGGGCACGACGTCGGTGTGACCCATCAGGAGGAGCGTCGGCGCCGCAGGGTCCGTCCCCTCGATGCGGGCGACCACCGAGGACCGATCGGGGCGGAGGGAGAACGTGTCGACGTCGAGTCCAGGGGTGTCCAGGTAGGCGCTCAGCACGTCGGCGCTGCGGCCCTCGAAGCCTGACTCCGCGGTGCCGTCGTTGACGCAGGCGTTGCGAATCAGGTGCTGCAGAAGGTCGGTGACCTCCGCCGTAGGGTCATCGGGCACGCAGGAACCTTATGGTTGACTGATCAGCGATGTCATCCCACCGAGTCGTCGTCGACGGCTCCAACATCGCGACCGAAGGACGATCGCTCCCGAGCCTCAAGCAGCTGGACGAGGCCGTGCGGGCGTATCGAGACGAGCACCCCGACGCCGAGATCATCGTCGTCGTCGACGCCACCTTCGCCCATCGCATCGACGAGTCCGAGCGCTCCCTCTTCGAGGAAGCCGCCGCCCACAACGAGCTGGTCTACCCGCCGGCAGGAGCGATCGGACGGGGTGACGCCTTCCTGCTGCGCATCGCCGACAAGACCGACGCCGTCGTGCTGTCCAACGACTCCTTCCAGGAGTTCCACGGGGAGTTCGAGTGGCTCTTCACCAAGGGCCGCCTCATCGGCGGGACGCCCGTGCCGGGTGTGGGGTGGATCTTCGTGCCCCGCACGCCGGTACGCGGTCCGAAGTCGCGCGAGGCGGTGAAGGAGGCGAAGCGGGGCAAGGCGCGGATCGGGTCGAAGGAGGCTTCCGCGCCGATGCCCGTGCCCAAGGCGCCTCCGCCCCGATCGCCGAAGAACAAGGACGCCAAGGGTGGCGACTCACCTCGTCCCTCGAAGGGTGGCGGCCGCCTCAAGGCGGCGATCGAGGAGGCGACCGAGGAGGCCGTGTCCGTCGAGGAGGCGGTGGGCGGCGCCGGTGGTGCTGGCAAGCGGAAGCGACGTCGGCGCGGCAAGGGCAAGGGCCGAGGTGAGGGAAGCGGTGGTGGCGGCGAGTCCACGTCGTCGCTGCCGACGGTCAACGAGCCACTGACGTTCATCCAGTTCATCGCCGACCACCAGCCGGGCGCGCCCGTCGAGGGCGAGGTCGAGTCGTTCGCCTCACACGGCGCCTTCGTGCTGGTCGGCGACGCCCGCTGCTATATCCCGCTGTCGGCGATGGGCGATCCGCCGCCTCGCTCGGCCCGTGAGGTGCTGAACAGGGGCGAGACCCGGACGTTCGTCCTCCAGGCGCTCGATGCCCCCCGGCGGGGGATCGAGCTCGCTCTTCCCGGCTTCGAACGGGTTGCCGGACAGCCGACCGAGGAGACCGTCGAGGCCGAGATCGGGGAGGCGCCGACGCCCATCCACGCCGGGTCGAAGCGCGGCGGGCGCGGCGGGCGCGGTCGCAGGGTCGCTGCCGCCGAGTCCTCGGAGGCGGCCCCGATCATCCCGGAGGCATCGCGAGCGCAGCCCGTCGAGGTCCCGCAGCCCACCGGTCGCTCCAAGGCGGCGACGAAGAAGGCGGAGCCGGCGAAGAAGGCCGGCGCCGAGAAGGCGATCGCCGAGAAGGCGACGGCCAAGAAGACGGCCGCCAAGAAGGCGACGGCCAAGAAGACGGCCGCCAAGAAGGCGACGGCCAAGAAGACGACGGCGAAGAAGGCGACGGCGAAGAAGGCGACGGCGAAGGCGACGTCGACGAAGGCCGCGGCAACGAAGGCGCCGGCGAAGGCGACGTCGACGAAGGCCGCGGCAACGAAGGCGACGGTGAAGAAGTCGGCGGCCAAGGCGGCGGGATCGAAGACGCCGGCGAGCACGGCGAAGAAGACGCCGGCGAGCACGGCGACGAAGACGCCGGCGACCAGGACCCAGGCGACCAAGAAGTCCGCCACCAAGGTGCCCGCGAAGAAGATCCCCACGGCCACGAAGAAGACGAACACGCCCAAGAAGACTCCTGCCAAGAAGGCAGCCAAGGCCGCCAAGAAGTAGCACCGAGCTCCTTGCGCGGCTCCCGCAAGCGTCGGCGCGCCGGTCCTCGTCGATGTCGTTGCGTGCCGGCGGGGCAGGATGACCGTCGTCATGCCGATCCGCATCGCGACCTGGAACGTGAACAGCCTCAAGGTGCGGCTTCCCAAGCTGGAGGAGTGGCTCGCCTACGCCCAGCCGGACGTCGTGTGCCTGCAGGAGACGAAGATGGCCGACGCCGCCTTCCCGACGATGACCTTCAACGCTCTGGGTTATGAGGCGGCTCACAACGGCGAAGGGCGCTGGAACGGCGTGGCGATCCTGAGCCGCATCGGACTCGACGATCCCCTCAGCGGCTTCTCCCACGAGCCCGAGGACCCGCAGGTCGAGAGCCGTCTCCTGACGGCAACCTGCGGGGGCGTCCGGGTCAGCAGCGTCTACGTCCCCAATGGACGCCAGGTCGGCACCGAGCACTTCGAGGCCAAGCTGCGCTGGTTGAACGACCTCCGCACCCACCTCTCCCCGGTCGAGGGGAACGTCGTCGTCTGCGGCGACTTCAACGTCGCCCCCGACGATCGCGACGTGTGGGACCCGAAGCGCGCCAACGGCGGCACCCACGTCACCCCCCAGGAACGCCAGGTCCTCAGGGACCTCGAGGCCGACGGACTCGCCGACGCCTTCCGCCTCCAGCACCAGGGTGACCGGCTCTTCAGCTGGTGGGACTACCGCGCCGGCGACTTCCACAAGCACAAGGGCATGCGCATCGACCTCGTCCTCGTCAGCCGCCAATTGCAGCCCAAGGTCACGTTCGCGCTCATCGATCGCCAAGCGCGCAAGGGCAAGCTGCCTTCCGACCACGCACCCCTGATCGTCGACCTCGACCTGGACCGGGAGCCCGCACGATGACCGCCGACGACGAGATCCCGGGCTTCGCCGCCCGCATGGAGCAGATGCGCAACGCCGGTGTCACGCCCCAGCGTCAGGAGATGCGCCGCCTCGCCGACGCCATGCGCCTCGTTATTGAACGCCTCGTCGCCACCCGCGCCCCCGAGGACGAGCTCGCCCGGGCCGCGGAGGCGCTCGAGGGCATCGCCGCCTCCCTCGACGGCTACCCCCAAGGCCACACCTTCGAGGGCTTCGCCGTCGGTCTCGAAACGGCGCGACGAAGTTCCGACGATCATGACCACGTCTCCGAGGCCAGTCTCATCGGCGGGATCGGAACTTCGTCGCGCCGCTCTGAGACCGAACCGGCGAACGGCGACCCCCACGCCTTCTTCGATCACAGCCCGATCATCGGACGGGCCAATCCGCTGGCCCCGCCGCTCGACCTCGCCGTCCTCGACGACAAGGTCGTCGGCCGTGCCCGCTTCGGCAGCGCGTATGAGGGCCCTCCCGGCGCCGTGCACGGCGGGTACGTTGCGGCCGCCTTCGACGAGCTCCTCGGCATGGCCCAGTCCCTCGGCGGCAAGCCCGGCATGACCGGCACGCTCACCATCCGCTATCGGCGGCCGCACCCGCTGCACACCGAGATCCGCTTCGAGGGCGAGCTGGTGCGGGTCGAAGGGCGCAAGATCTTCACGACCGGCCGGTCCTACGCCGACGGCGAGCTGCGGGCCGAGGCGGAGGGCATCTTCATCTCGGTCGACTTCTCGAAGATCGCCGAGCTGATGGCCCGGCGCGACCCGAGCAGCTAGCTAGCCGGGAGCAGCTAACCGCAGAGGAGGCGGCGGGGCTCCGGCGAGGAGGACTGCTCGAGCAGCAGGAACCACTCCTCGTCGAGCGGCAGCGGGAGTGTCGCCGCACCCGATCCGATGAGGGGACGGGGCTTGCGTGGCTTGCGGGTGCCGCTCGACCCGCCGCGTCCCTTGTAGACGATCAGGCCCCGGACCGGATCGGGCACCGCCGACAGGGCGACCTCGACTCCGAGGCTGGAGCGATACGCGTCCCACGCCTCCTCGTCGGCGAACGCGACCTCGAAGATCACGCCGAACGAGCCGCGGTGCCAGTTCCAATCGGTGGCTCCGGAGACGATGGCGTTCTCGACGAGCGCATCGCCCCACGCCTCCTGCCACGAGCCAGCGCTCGACGACGCCCCGTCGAAGACCTCGATGGACATCCAATAGGGCGTCGGCACGCTGTCAGGGTACGACAAGTTGGGGCTCCCCTCAAGAGGGGGTCGGAAGCGTCAGGCGGACAGGTGGTTACGGAGCTTCTCGAGGCCGGTTCCGAGGGCCGAGCGGATCTCCTCGTTGGGGAGGTGGAGGTCGCCGCCGAGTTGCTGCACCGTCCGGACCTCGTGACCGCGGAGGCCGAACCGGGCGGCCACCACCTCCCGCTCGATCGGGTCGAGCGAGTCGAGGAGGTGTCGGTCGGCGGTCACGGACAGCAGGTCGTCGTCGGCTTCGCCGGCCACATCGACGAAGTCGCCGAGCGCGTCCGGATACGGCCATCCGTCCTCTGCAGCCCACAGGGTCATGCTCTTGTTCTCGCGCCGGTCTCCGCCGCCGTCAAGGGTGCTGGGCGAGCCAGTCGTCGAGGACGCCCTCCTCGAGCGCCGCGTGCTCCCGCAGGCCCGAGACGATGGCGTGTTCGACCTTGCCACCGACCAGAGGCACCGTCACCTTGAGGTCGCCTTCGGCCACGCGTCGCGTTCGTCCGGCATCGACCTCCACCAGGAGGAACGTGCCGACCGCCCGCAGCAGGTTCTTGTAGTGGTCGGGGACGATCCGCCACGTCGTCTCGTGGGTGCGGCGGTCGAGGGTCGACTCCTCCACCCAGGTCAGGCGGGCCGGGTCGACGACGCGACGGACCGCGGCGTTGAGGTCACCGACGAAGGCGTACTTCACCCATTGGTGGACGAACTCGCCGGCTTCGACGCGATGGACGAGGGTCGGCCGGCCGAGCTTGGGCAGCGTGCTCAGGCGGTCGAGGAAGGCAGGGTCGACGAGCGCGCCCTCGACCCGCTCGAGCGGTCCGGCGAAGTGCTGCTCGATGGTGAAGCGCACCGGGCCACCCAATCACGTTTGGGCGCGCGCATGCCGACATGGCCGCAGCAGCCGGTCAGGCGGACTGGCCGTGCTCGGCCACGAGTGCGAGGAGCGCGTCGCCGTAGCGCTCGGCCTTGACCGGTCCGAGCCCCGGCACGCACAGCAGCGCGGCACGGGTGTCGGGTCGCAGCGACGCCACCGCCGCCAGCGTCGTGTCGTGGAAGATCACGTACGGCGCCACTCCGGCCGCACGCGCCGCGTTGGCCCGCCACCCCTTGAGCGCCGCCAGGACGACCGGATCCGCATCGTCGCCGAGCATGGGCACGCCGGCGCCACCGGCGCCGCGCTCGACCGCCCGCAGTCGCGCCCGTTCGTCGTCGAGGTACTTGCGCCAGTCGCCGCTCGGCCCTTCGACCTGCAGCGCACGCACGGCGGCTTCGATCGTCCGGAGCCATGGGGACGGCGACCGGCGAACCGGACGATCGCCGAATCGCCGACGTTCGGCCCACGAGCACTGCAGCTCCTCGTGCGCCCGCGTCAGCGCGACGTACAGCAGACGCCGTTCCTCGGCCTCCGCCTCGACGCCGATGCCCTCGGACCGGCCGATGGGCACGAACCCCTTCTCGAGCCCGGCCACGAACACCGACCGCCACTCCAGGCCCTTGGCGCGATGGAAGGTGACGAGGTCGACGGCGTCTCCGCCCGACTCGGGCTCGTCGCCCTTGACGGTCGCCGCCAGCCACGCGTTGAACGACGCCATCGAGCCGTTCTGGTCGAGGGAGGCGTACTCCTTCGCCAGTCCGACCAGCGTCGTCAGGTTCTCCCGGCGCTCCTCGTTGCCGGCACCCGTCGCCGCCATCGTCTCGAGCTCAGACACCCGGCTGGCGAACGGCACCCGAGCGGTCGATGCCTCGAGCTCGGCCAGCGCCTGCTTGACCTCGGGCTGCGCGAGCAGGCCACCGCCGCCGCGGACCCGGAAGGGGATGTGCGCAGCGACGAACGCCCGCTGAAACTCGGCGGTCTGGGCGTTCGTGCGGACGAGGACGGCGAACGAGCTCCACGGCCGGCCCGGCCCGTGGTGACGCCGGATGCGGGCGGCGACGCCGTGGGCCTCGGCGATGTCGGTCGGATACGCCTGCACCACCGGCGCCGGGCCGTCGGCGCGGTGGGCCTGCAGCGACTTCATGCCCGGCGCGCCGTCGGCGGCGAGGACAGCGTTCGCCACGGCCAACACCTGCGGCGTCGACCGGTAGTTGTCGTCGAGCCGGGTGGTCTCGCTCGTCGGGAACAGGCGATCGAACCCTTGCAGCAGCCGCGGGTCGGCACCGTTCCAGGCATAGATCGCCTGGTTGGGATCGCCGACGACGCACAGGTCGGTGCGGTCGCCGAGCCAGCCCTTGAGGAGCCGGAACTGGACGGTGTTGACGTCCTGGAACTCGTCGACGAACAGGTGGCGGAAGCGCCAGCGTTGCGTCGCCGCGAACTCGTCGTCGGTGTCGAGGGCCCGCGCGCACAACGACAGGAGGTCGTCGAAGTCGACGAGCCCCCGCTTGCGCTTCTCCGCCTCGTACTGCTCGAAGACGGCCGCCATGACCGACGGCGGCAGCGGCGGCGTGCGGCCCGCCCGCGAGGCCTCGACCTCGTATTGCGAGGCGGGGATGAGGCGGGCCTTGGCCCACTCGATCTCGGCGGCGACGTCGGCGTGCTGGAGGGTCACGGACCCGGGGTTCGGGCGACCGAGCAGCGGAGCCAGGATCCGGAGCTTGCTCTCGAGGAGTGCCGGCGCCCGCTCGCCCCGGTCGGCCCACCTCCTGCGCAGCTGCGCGTAGGCGACGGCGTGGAACGTGCCGGCGACGACCGAGTCGCGGACGCCGAGGTCGGAGAGGCGTCCGCGCAGTTCGCCCGCGGCCTTGCGGGTGAACGTCAGGGCCAGCACGTGGGGCGCGTCGGCGCTTCCGGTCAGCACCCGGTGGGCGATGCGGCGGGTCAGGACCCGCGTCTTGCCCGACCCCGCACCCGCCAGGATGCACAGCGGTGCCGCCTCCGAGGTGACGGCCTCGACCTGAGCGGCGTTCAGTTCGGCGAGGAGGTGCGGGTGTTGCACCTGGGAAACCCTAAGGAGGGGGTGTGACAGGAACGCGGATGGTGACGGTGACACCGCTAGCTTGCTCGCCGACATGGCGAAGAAGGCCTTCGACGGGGGACGCATCTTCGGGGTGACCCACGGGGCCGCGCCGTTCCGGGTGCTGGCCCTCCCTGGCTGGATGCACACGGCGGCCGACTGGGACGCGACCCTCCGCTCCCTGGCCGAGGAGACGGGCAGCGTCGCCCTCGACCTCCACGGCTTCGGGGGCGCCACGCCCGAGCCCGCCGAGGCGACGGGGTCCGCGGGGTACGCCGAGTTGGTCGCGCCGGTTCTCGGCGAGCTCGACGGTCCGGTCGTCATCGTCGGCCACTCCTTCGGAGGACGGGTGGCCGTCCACCTCGCCGCCACCTGTCCGGACGACGTGGCGGGGCTCGTCCTCACCGGCGTGCCGAAGCTCGTCGCGCCGGACGGTCCGCCGGGGGCCAAGCCGGCCGTCGCGTACCGTGCCGCCCGCTGGCTCCACCGCCGCGGTGCCCTCTCCGACGAGCGGATGGAGGGGCTGCGCCGCAGGTCCGGCTCCGCCGACTACCGGAACGCCCCGTCGGTCACGATGCGCAACGTGCTCGTCGCCGCCGCCAACGAGTCCTACGAGGAGCAGCTCCGGGAGATCCGCTGCCCGGTCGAGCTCGTGTGGGGCGAGGGCGACACCGCGGCGCCCGTCGCCGGTATCCGTCGCGCCGCCGAGCTCCTCGGCGACCGAGCCACGCTGACCGTGCTGCCCGGCGTCGACCACTTCACCCCGGTCAAGGCATCGGCGGCGTTGGCCGACGCGATCCGGAGGCTGCTGTGACCCACCCACCTCCCCGTTCTGGGGAGCTCTTTTCGTCCACCACGCGCAAGAACCTCCCCAAAACGATCGGGCGAGTCTCGGCATGACCTGGATCGCGCTCGCGGCGTGCGTGGTCGCCACCGCGCTCGCCGGGCTGCGGTGGCTCCGTGTGGCGCAGCGCGAGCACTACCTCGTGGGGAGCTGCACCCGGTTCGCCGTCCGGTGGTGGTTCGGTCTCGGCTTCAACACGCTCCTCGCCGTCGGCATCGTCGGCAACGTCTTCCTCAGCCTGATCTCGCCGTTCTTCGCCTTGCTCGTCGCGCTGCCCGTCGCCGTCGGCCCGTTCGGCCTCCACCTCAAGGGAACGGCGCCCGGCGCGATCGCCTGGACCCGCCGCCTGAAGACGCTCGCGGCGGTCTGGGCGCTCGTGAGCGCCGCCCTGATCGCGAGCGGGGGCGTCCTCGGCTTCCCGGCCTTCTTCGGCGCCCTCGTCGCTGCGGCCGCGCCGGCGCTCGTCGACGTCGCCCTGAAGATCACCAAGCCCATCGAGGCCCGCAACGCCCAGCAGTTCGTCGATGCCGCCACCAAGAAGCTGCACACGATCGGACCGACGGTGATCGCCATCACCGGGTCCTACGGCAAGACCTCGACGAAGGGATACGTCGCGCACCTCGTCGGGGCGAGCCGCACCGTGCTCCCGACGCCCGCGAGCTTCAACAACTCCGCCGGACTCGCGCGCGCCGTCAACGAGAACCTGGCGCCGGGGACCGAGGTGTTCGTGGCCGAGATGGGCACCTACGGCCCGGGCGAGATCGCGGCCCTCTGCGACTGGGTGAAGCCATCGATCTCGGCCGTAACCGCCATCGGGCCCGTCCACCTCGAGCGCATGAAGGACGAGGCGACGATCGCCAAGGCCAAGGGTGAGATCTTCACCACCGCGCAGACCTGCGTGCTCAACGTGGACAGTGAGTACCTGGCGCCGATGGTCGCCGAGCTCCGCGGCCAGGGCAAGGACGTCGTGCGCTGCTCCGCCCTCGACACCACCGCCGACGTGTCCGTGGTCGAGGAGCACGACGAGATGGTGGTGCGCGTGGGCGTCGAGGAGATCGCGCGCTTCGACGTCCTGGACGCGGCCCCGACGAACGTCGCCATCGCCGTGGCCCTCGCCCGCGCGGTCGGCGTACCGGACTCGACGATCGCCAAGCGGCTCCCGACGATCCCGACGGCGAAGAACCGCCGCACGGTCGAGCGCGGTTCCACGGGCGCGACCTACATCGACGACACGTACAACTCGAACCCCGCCGGCGCGGCGGCCGCGCTCGTCACCTTGCGCCACCACGCCACGGCCGCGAACGCCAACCACGTCGTGCTCGTCACGCCCGGCATGGTCGAGCTCGGACCCAGGCAGTTCGAGGAGAACCGCGCGTTCGCGGCGAGCGCATCCGAGGTCTGCACCGAGGTCGTCATCATCGGCGCGACCAATCGCAAGGCGCTCGTCGCCGGCACGCACGAGGGCCGCGCGCAACCTGTCCTCGTCGACGACCGGGCCGCCGCGGCGGCGTGGGTGAGGGAGAATACGAACGCCGGCGACGTCGTCCTCTTCGAGAACGACCTGCCCGACCACTTCCCGTAACGAAGAACGGAGCCCCATGCCCCGCCCCGCCGTCCTCTTCGGTGGCCCCTCGCCCGAGCACGACATCAGCATCATCCTCGGACTCCTGGCGACGCGCGCGCTGGCCGAAGCGGGGACGGAGGTCGAGTCCATCTACTGGACGAAGGCGGGTGACTTCGTCGGGGTCGACCGCGGTCTCGAGGCCGAGGCGTTCCTCGAAGGCGTGCCGCGGGGTGCGCGGCCGTTGCGGCTCGGCGCCGGCGGGTTCGTCGCCGACGGCGGCGGCGGGTTCGGCAAGAAGAAGGCGGCCGCGCTCGACATCACCGCCGTCCTGAACTGCTGCCACGGCGGACCGGGTGAGGACGGCACGCTGCAGGGCGCGCTCGACCTCGCGGGGATCCGCTACACCGGCCCGTCCGTCGCCGGCGCGGCGCTCGGGATGGACAAGGCGGCGTTCGCGGCGGTGTGCCTCGCCGCCGGCCTGCCGCACCTCCCGGTCGTCGTCGTCGACGCGAACGAGGCGGGACCGCAGCCCTTCGACCGCCCGTTCATCGTCAAGCCGCGCTTCGGGGGGTCGTCGATCGGGATCGAGGTCCTCGACGACTGGGAGTCGGTGACCGCCTTCGTCCGTTCGCCGCAACCGCACCTGCGTGCCGGCGCCGTCGTCGAGCCGTACAAGGCAGGGAGCTACGACCTCAACATCGCGGTGCGGACGCATCCGAAGCTCGAGCTCTCGTCCATCGAGAAGCCGTTGCGCTCGACGGACGGCGCTTCGATCCTCGACTACCGCGACAAGTACGTCGGCGGCGAGGGCATGGTCAGCGCGCCCAAGGAGCTGCCGGCCCGGATCTCGTCCGAGTGGGAGTCGTCGATCCGCGAAATGGCGACCCGCCTCGTGCCGATCGCGGCGGTCCGGGGCATCGCCCGCATCGACTTCCTGGCGGACGGCGAGGAGCTGTACGTCAACGAGATCAACACGATCCCGGGATCGCTGGCCAAGCATCTCTGGATCGATCCACCGATCCCGACGGCCACGCTTCTGCAGGACCTGCTCGCCGAGGCGACGTCCGGGGCGGGCCGTCCGTACTCGACTCAGGGTGCCGACGGGTCGGCGCTGCGGAGCGCGGGCTCGATCGGTTCGAAGCTGGGGTGAACGTCGATCCCGAGCGGTTCGCGGAGCTCGTCGCCGACGCCGTCGACGGCATCCCCGAGGAGCTCGGAAGGCTCATGGACAACGTCAACGTGTTCGTCGACGACCACAGCCCGCCCGGCCGCCTGTTCGGGCTCTACGAAGGCATCCCGTTGACGCGGCGGGAGCAGTACGGCGGCATGGTGATGCCCGACCGGATCACGATCTTCCGCCAGACGATCTGCGCGGTGTGCCGCACCGAGGACGCGGTCACGAACCAGGTGCGGGTCACGGTCGTCCACGAGATCGCCCACCACTTCGGGATCTCGGACGCGCGGCTGACCGAGCTCGGCTGGGGGTGACGCGTGACGGGGACGTGGCCCGAGGAGGTCGTCGTGGACGACGTCGACGCGCTCGTGCTGCGCGCCCCGGACCCGATCGATGCGGAGGCGCTCACGGCCGCGGTGAACTCCTCACTCGACCATCTCGGTGCGTTCCTCGACTGGGCCAAGGAGCCGACGACCGTGGACGCGCAGGCGGTACGGCTGGCCATCGCCGCCGAGGCGTTCGCCGTCGGCGGCGATGCCGCCTATTCGATCTTCCGCGGTGACGACCTGGTCGGCGCGCTCGGGCTGCACTGGCGCCTCGGACCTGACGCCCTCGAGATCGGGTACTGGTTGCGGGCCGACCACGAGGGGATCGGGATCATCACGAGATCCGTCCATGCGGCCCTCGATGTGGCATTCGACGTCGAGGGCGTGCGGCGGGTCGTGATCCACTGCCGGCCCGACAACGCCCGCAGCGCCGCCGTGCCGCGGCGGCTCGGGTTCGTCCGGACGGCGACGCAGCCCCGCCAGCGTTGGGAGTACCACCGCCCCGCGGCCCCGTAGCCGTACGCTTCGTCCGTGGCGTTCCCTCCGAAGTTGTTGAACGATGGCGAGGATGTCGTCCTCGACCTCCACCCCCACTGGTGGTTCTTCGCAGGGCCGGTGTTCGCCGTCGTCGTCACGCTCGTCGCCGCCGGGGCGATCTCCGTCCTGAACCTCCCGGACTGGCTCTGGTACGCGGTGACCGGCCTCCTGCTGCTCAACGTGCTGTGGCTCGCGGCCCGGTTGGCGCGGTGGTCGACGACGAACTTCGTCGTGACGACCGATCGCCTCATCTACCGCTCGGGTGTCCTCGCCAAGAAGGGCAAGGAGATCCCTCTCGAACGGCTCAACGACATCAGCTTCCACCAGAGCGTGTTCGAGCGGTTGCTCGGCGCCGGGGACCTCATGATCGAGTCGGGCGGTGAGCGGGGACAGCAGGCCTTCACCGACATCCGGCGTCCGGCGTTCGTGCAGAACGAGATCTACCGCCAGATCGAGCTCGCCCAGGGACGCGACGCCGATCGGATGGCCGGACGCCGGGAGCTGTCGATCCCCGAACAGATCGACAAGCTCGACGAGCTGCGGTCGCGCGGGGTGATCACCCAGGCGGAGTTCGACGCCAAGAAGAGCCAGCTCCTCGACCGCATGTGAGCGAAGCGACACGCGTCATCAGCCTCCTCCCGTCGGTCACCGAGACGCTGCGGGCGTGGGGCCACGACCCGATCGCCTGCACCCGCTTCTGCGAGCAGCCCGACCTTCCGGCGGTCGGCGGCACCAAGGACCCCGACCTCGCCGCCATCATCGCCCTCCGCCCCGAGCTCGTCGTGATGGACGAGGAGGAGAACCGTCGGGAGGACGCCGAGGCGCTGGCCGCCGCCGGAGTCGAGCTGTTCGTCACCGCTGTGCGGTCCGTCGACGAGGTGGGACCCACGCTGCGGGACCTGGCCGATGCCGTCGGCTTCGATCAACTCCACTTGGCACCGGACGCCGGCGCGCCGGCGCAACTTCGCGGTGCGAGAAGGGGGTTCGTGCCGATCTGGCGCAACCCGTGGATGACGATCAGCGCCGCCACCTACGGCTCGTCGCTGCTCGAGGCCCTCGGCGTCGCCAACGTCTTCGCCGGACATCCCGACCGCTACCCGACGCTCGACGGACTCGGGGGGATCGACGCCGACCTCGTCGTCGCTCCGAGCGAGCCCTACCCCTTCACCGAGCGGCAGCGCCCCGAGCTCGAGGCGGTTGCGCCGGTGACCTTCGTCGACGGGCGCGATCTCTTCTGGTGGGGCGTACGGACCCCGGCCGCCAGGGAGCGACTCAGCCGCGGGCTGGACCTTCCGCGATGACCGCGAGGACGTCGGCGACCGGCTGACCCGGCGCGAAGGAACGCAGCGCCCACGTGGCGCCGCGCGCGGCCATCGCCGCGATGTCGACACCGGGTTCGGCGAGCACGGCGACATCGAAGCCGTCGAGGGACCCGCGCTCGGTGACGACGATGTCGAGCATCCGCGAGAGACCGTCGGCGTCGACCTCGATCGGGAACAGCCCGTCGTAGCGAGCGGCGCGACGAACCGGTCGGCGGGCCTCGCCTCGCGCTGCCATCCAGATCGGGATCGACGGTGACTGCAGCGGTGTCGGCCGATAGCGGACGCCCGCGGCGGTGAAGTAGCGGCCGCGGTGGTCGACCTCCTCGCCGGACAGCAGCTGCACGAGGAGGGCTGCGCCTTCGTCGAGGGCGTCGCCGCGCTCCTTGGCGTCGACGATCTCGCCGAAGCGAGAGAGCTCGCCGGAGGTGTCGACGCCGAGTCCGAGTCCGACGGTCAGGCGCCCGCCGCTGAGGTGGTCGAGGGTGAGGGCTTCGCGCGCCAGCTTCTGCGGGCGCCGACGGACGACCGGAGTCACCATCGGCCCGATGCGGATGCGGGACGTGGCCACGGCGACCGCTGCCAGCTGCACCCACACGTCGGCGATCTCCGCAGGTTGGTCGCCGGGTCGCAGGAGGTGGTCCCAGAGGAACACGCCGTCCCAGCCCTGTTCCTCGGCGGCGACGCAGACGTCGATCATCGCCAACGGGTCGGCGAGCTCACCGAAGGGCGGGAGGTAGAGGCCGTCGTGCATCGCTCAGTCGACGACCGTGACGGAGGCTCCCGCCACCGGGCGGACGCGCCACGATGCCGCGCCGACTTCGACGACCGTGCCCGCGTCCACGAGGGCGACGACGCACCCGCCGAAGCCGGCGCCGGTGAGCCGGGCGCCGTGCACACCGGGCACGGCGGCGAGGGCGTCGACGACGGTGTCCAAAGCGGAGGTCGACACGTCGAAGTCGTCGCGCAGGCTCGCGTGGCTCTCGAACATCAGCCGACCGGCCGCCACGACGTCGTCGGCCGCGATCGCGTCGGCGAACGCCCGCACCCGGGCGTTCTCGGTGACGACGTGGCGGGCGCGGCGGCGCAGGTCGCCGTGGCCGATGGCCTCGACGCCGCCGACCGTCGCGTCGCGAAGCGGGCCGACCAACGTCTCTGCTTCCTCGCACTGTGAGCGCCGCACGCCGTAGAAGCTCGTCGTCAGCTGCCGACGCGTCCCGGAGTCGACGATCACGACCTCGACGTGATCGGGCAACGCCACGGGTTTGACTGCGAGCGACCGGCAGTCGATCAGCAGGGCTGCACCCTCGACACCGGCGGCGGAAGCGAGCTGGTCCATGATCCCGCACGGAACCCCGGACGCCGCCTGCTCTGCCTGTTGGCACAGCCGAGCCAGCTCGAGCGGCGTTCCCTCGAAGCCCAGCGCCAGCGCCGTCGCCACCTCCAGAGCGGCGCTCGACGACAGCCCCGCGCCGATCGGGATGTCGGTGCGGACGAAGCCGACGCCCCCCTCGGTCGGTCGCAGGACGTCCACGACACCGGCGACGTAACGGGCCCACGACGGCCACAACGTCGAGGGATCGCGCGGCTCGTCGAGGTGCAGCAGCGCCGGTTCCTGGTCGTCCGCGGACACCAGCTCGATCCACGGCACGCCGCGGTCGAGCTCGATCTCGGTCCAGCGGTCGATGGCCATCGGGAGGACCAGGCCGCCGGTGTAGTCGGTGTGGTCGCCGATGAGGTTGACGCGCCCGGGTGCGCGAGCGAGCACCTTCACTCGGCGAGCCCCAGCTGCGCCACCGGTCCGCCCGGCGCGTCGTCCCGCCAGTCGACGGTCAGCAGCGTCCCCGCCGCCGAACGCACGACGATCGGATCGGCGAAGGGGTCGTCGATGTCGAGGAGGGTGTCCACGTCGTCGTGCACCGACCGCAGCGCCTCGAGCAGTCCCCATTCGGCGTCGCTGTAGCGCCGCATGTCGTCCGAGACGAGCGTGAACGCGCCGGTGCCGGTGATCACGGCCGCGAGGAACGATCGCTGTCCCGCGTCGAGCCGCGTGTCGGTCGGACGGAGCAACAGGCAGTCCGGGTCGTTGATGAAGAGGCGCCGGTGCATCGGCGCCCGCAGCACGCTGGCGGCGATCGCGTTGACGGCGGCGGGCGCGGCCTCGTACAGCCCGGGCCAGTGGTTGTCGGGTGCCCACACGGGCGCGACGTCGGCCGAGACCCGCATGGCGTCGACCACGCCGACCGCGGGGCCGAACGGGCAACCGCACCCCAGGAGGAAGGCGCCGTCGCCGATGCCCTCGCGGACGGCGTCGAGGCCCGCTCGCAACGACTCGGCGCGCGTCTTGGTCGGGTCGTGGCGTCTCGCCGGCAGCGCCGCGGCGTAGCAGAAGTCGATCTTGTGGTAGTCGAACCCCTGGTCGACGAGCGCCGCGTACGTCACCCGGAGGTGGTCGAGGACTTCGGGCCTCGTCGTATCGAGCGCCAGCGCCCAGCCACCCCAGTTCCCGGGGTTGTACGCCGCCTTCGACGGATGGCCGGTCGGGCCGTGCGTCGACACCCACTCGGGATTGGCGGCGAACACCTCGCTGTCGGTACCGACGAGGAACGGGGCCGTCCAGATCCCCGGCTGGAGTCCGGCGTGCTGGATCTCGTGGACGAGCGGGCCCAGGCCCTCGGCCCACGCGTCCGCGGTCGAGAGCCAATCCCCGATCGCCCGCTGGTAGCCATCGTCGATCTGCACCACGTCGAAGCCTCGGCCGGCGATGGCCTCGAGGTTTGCCCGGACGTCGTCCGGCGTGACGTCCGCGAAGTACTGATACCAGCTGCACCAACCGAGCGGGGCGGGTGCGCTCATCCGGGCACCGGCGGTGAGTCCCCACAGCGACACGAAGTCGGAGTAGCGCTCGCCCGCGTCGCCGTCGGCGAGCCAGATCGGCTCGAGCGCGCGGGCGGCGCCGGCGGCGAGGACGACGCCGTCGAACATCGCCCGCACGGCGACGCCGCCGGCCTCCGCCTCGACGGTCCCGAGGTGGTTCTTGGCGTCGAGGAACCCGGCGACGCCATCGGACGTCAAGAGGAACTGGTCGCCGGCGATCACGTGGCCGGCACCGTCAGGGCGGCTGAGGTGGGTCCCGCGCGCCCAGTCCGGGAGCTCGGCGCGCTCGGGTCGCACGTCCTTGGCCGAGCAACGCCGCACGACCGACCAGCTCTGGTGCCCGTGCTCCAGCACCTGCTCCGGCGTGGCTGCGACGCGGACGACGACGTCGCCGAGCCCGATCGCGTCACGCCCCGGGTTGCGCACGATGACGTCGAGCCGGCGGCCGGCGTCGACATCCCGGCTTCGGATCTCGACCTCGAGGTCGCCGACCGCCACGACGCCTTCGGCGAAGGCCGCGACGACCCCGTTGACCTCGAGTGAGGTCGGGTCGGTGAGGCTCACGCGAGGGGCCGCAGGTCGGTCATGGCGGCCGCGAGCCTGCCACGCGTCAGCCGAGCGGCAGAGCGGCGGCCAATCGCTCCAAACCGTCGCGATCCCACGGAGCCCGCATGGCGATGTTGATCTGCTCGGCGCCGGCGTCGACGTAACGGCCGATGTGGTCCAGGACCTCCTGCTCCGAACCCATGAGCACGCCGGGGCGGACGAAGTTGGCGATGCGCCCGAACTGCGGGACGAGGTCCTCCTCCTTCCACGCCAGTCCGACGTTCACGGTGAGGCGGATCTCCGCGGGGTCGCGGCCGACGTCGTCGCAGTGCGCGTGGAGGATCCCGACCTTGCGCTTGTAGTCGTCGGGCGAGATGAACGGGACGTTCCAGCCGTCGGCATAGCGCGCCGCGATCTTCAGCGTCCGCTGCTCACCGCCGCCGCCGATCCAGATCGGCAGCGCGGGCTGCACCGGCTTCGGCTCGCACTTGGCCTCGGTGAGCCGGAACCACTTGCCGTCGAAGGTCGTGGACTCGTTCCGCAACAGCCCGCGCACGCACTGCACCGCCTCCTCGAGCTGATTCATGCGCGTCCCGACGGACGGGAAAGGGATGCCGTACGCCTTGTACTCGACCTCGCTCCACCCGGCGCCGATCCCGATGTCGGCACGTCCACCCGAGAGCTGGTCGATGGTGGCGATGGCGTTGGCCAGCACCGCCGGGTGCCGGTACCCACAGGAGTAGACGAGTGACCCGCAGCGGACCCGCTCGGTGTGGCACGCCAGGGCGGCGTGGGCGGCGACGGCTTCGAGGCAGTTGGGCTCGCCCGTCCCGTCGGCGGCGTAGAAGTGGTCCCAGATCGAGATCCACCCGAAGCCGAGCTCCTCGATCCGCTTCCACAGCGAGACGAGCTCGTCGGTCGTGGTGTTCTGCAGCCCCGTGTGGACACCGAAGAGAGTCATGGACGCTGACACTACGATCCGCGCCCATGCCGCGCGCCCAGACCAACGGGATCGAGATCGAGTACGAGACCTCCGGATCGCCTGACGATCCAGCCGTCATCCTCATCTCCGGGTTGGGTGCGCAGCTCATCACGTTCCACGAGGACTTCTGCAATGGACTGGCCGAGCGCGGCCGGTTCGTCATCCGCTTCGACAACCGCGACGTCGGGCTCTCGACGAAGATCGAAGACGGGTCGAGCTACGCCCTCGAGGACATGGCGGACGACACCGCGGGTCTCCTCGACGCCCTCGGCATCGACCGGGCGGACGTCGTGGGCGTGTCGATGGGCGGGATGATCGCCCAGACCGTCGCCATCCGGCACCCAGGGCGCGTCCGCACGCTCACGTCGATCATGTCGACCACCGGCGCGCCCGGTGTCGGCAGCGCCACCGAGGACGCGATGGCGCGATTGCTCACGGCGCCGGGACAGAGTCGGGAGGAGCGCGTCGCGTCGTCGATCGAGACCTCGCGGGTGATCTGGGGCGACAGCCCGCAGTTCCCCTTCGACGAGGACCTGGCGCGTTGGCGGGCCGAGACATCCGTCGATCGCGCCTACTACCCGGCGGGGACGGCCCGACAGATGCTCGCCATCCGCGCCAGCGGCGATCGCACCGAGCGCCTGCGTCGGCTCGACGTCCCCACGCTCGTCATCCACGGGAGCGACGACCCGCTGGTGCAGCCGAGCGGTGGCGAGGCCACGGCCTCCGCCATCCCCGGCGCGGAACTGCTCGTGATCGAGGGCATGGGGCACGGTCTCGCCCGATCCGCGTTCACCCCGATCATCGATGCCATCGACCGCCTCGCGGCCTCCGCCGCGGTGGCCTGACGCCCTGAAACCCTGACAGAAGGAGTCCGTCGCATGCCCGGTCCGCTCAGTGGCATCCGCATCATCGAGATCGCCGGCATCGGCCCCGGTCCGTTCGCCGCCATGCTCCTGTCGGACATGGGCGCCGAGGTCCTCCGCGTCGACCGATCGCAGGCCGTGCGCGGGGGAGACCCGTCCAAGCCACCGCTCGACATCCTCAACCGCGGTCGCCGCTCGATCGGCGTCGACCTCAAGAATCCCGACGGCGTCGAGACGGTGCTCAAGCTCGTCGCGTCCGCCGACGCGTTGATCGAGGGGTTCCGTCCAGGTGTGGCCGAGCGCCTGGGCATCGGCCCCGACGAATGCGCCGCCCGCAACCCGAAGCTCGTCTACGGGCGGATGACCGGGTGGGGGCAGGAGGGCCCGATGGCCCACGCCGCCGGCCACGACATCAACTACATCGCCCTCGCGGGTGCGCTCGATCCCATCGGCCGCGCCGGACAGCCGCCGCTTCCGCCGCTCAACCTCGTCGGCGACTTCGGCGGCGGCGGCATGTTCCTCGCCTTCGGCGTCGTGTGCGCCATCCTCGAGGCCCAGCGGAGCGGCGAAGGGCAGGTCGTCGATGCCGCCATGGTCGATGGCGCAGCGTCGCTCATGTCCATGTTCCACGGCTTCACGGCGATGGGGATGTGGACCGAGGAGCGCGGCACGAACCTGCTCGACACCGGCGCGCACTTCTACGAGGTCTACGAGACGTCCGATGGAAAGTACGTGTCGATCGGTTCCATCGAGCCGCAGTTCTACGCGGAGCTGCTCCGACTCACCGGCCTCACCGACGATCCGGAGTTCGCGGGGCAGCACAACCGTGGGAACTGGCCGGCGCTCAAGGCCCGCCTCGCCGACGTCTTCGGCTCGAAGACGCGCGACGAGTGGACGTCGATCATGGTGGGGACCGACGTGTGCTTCGCGCCGGTCCTGTCCATCAAGGAGGCGCCGCAACACCCGCACATGGCCGCCCGGAACACGTTCGTCGACGTTGCCGGCGTGACGCAGCCGGCGCCGGCGCCGCGGTTCAGCCGCACGCCTGGAGCCATCGATCGGCCGGCGGCCCATCCGGGCCAGCACACCGACGAGGCTCTTGCCGATTGGGGCTTTGCCTCCGAGGAGATCGCGAAGTTGCGCGAGACCGGCGCGGTCGCCTGAATGGCAACGGTCGTCTTCTTCCACGCGCACCCGGATGACGAGACGATCGTCAGCGGCGGCACGATGACGCAGCTCGCCAAGGACGGTCATCGCGTCGTACTCGTCACGGCCACGCGGGGTGAGCACGGCGAGGTCGAGGACGGCTTCCTCGACGAGGGCGAGGAGCTGTGGCAGCGACGGGAGAAGGAGACCGAGGCGTCGGCTCGCATCCTCGGCGTCGCGCGCGGCGAGTTCCTCGGGTACGTCGACTCCGGGATGATGGGCACCCCCGAGAACGACGCGCCCGAGTCCTTCTGGCAGGCGATCGTGGAAGAGGCGGCGGACAAGCTGGCGACGATCCTTCGCGAGGAGTCGGCCGACGTCCTGGTCGTCTACGACGACAACGGGAACTACGGGCACCCCGACCACATCCAGGTCCATCGCGTGGGAGTCCGCGCCGGCGAGCTCGCAGGCGTCGACCGCGTCTACGAGGTCACCGTCGATCGCGACTACTTCCAGGAGCTCTTCACGCGGGCGGCCCAGCTCGGGGTCGATCCGCCGCCGGAGGCCGAAGGCGACGGCGGTGAGTTCGAGATGGGCAAACCGGGCGCGGAGATCACGACTCGGATCGACGTGCGCGACGTCCTCGACGTGAAGCGGGCCGCGATGGCTGCGCACGCCAGCCAGATCGCGGAGACGTCCTTCTTCCTGACGATGCCGCCGCCGGCGTTCGAGGCGGCGTGGGGCACGGAGTGGTACATCCGCCGGGGTGCGCCCGAGGGGACGTCGGAGTCGTCGCTCGTCGAGGGGTTGGCGTAGGAGCGTGGGGCACGTCGTGCTCGTCCGCCACGGAAAGGCGGCCGCAGGGTGGTCCGACGACCTCGATCCCGGACTCGACGAGACGGGCCGGCAGCAGGCCGCGGCGATGGCGGACCGACTGCATCTCTTCGGTCCGCTGCCGCTGTACTCGTCGCCGATGCGGCGCTGCTACGAGACGGCCGAAGCACTTGGGGATCGCTGGGGCGTCGAACCCATCGTGACGCCGGATGTCGGCGAGGTCGAGTCGCCGACCCCGGACCTCGCCGCCCGTGGCGAGTGGCTCCGGGGCTTCATGTCCGGGACTTGGTCCGACCAGCCGCCGGAGCTGCAAGCGTGGCGGCGCCGCGTCGTCGATTTCCTGCTCTCGATCGAGGGCCAGGACGCCGTCGTCGTCAGTCACTTCATCGCCATCAACGTCGCCGTCGGCGCGGCGACAGGTGACGAGCGCATCATCTCGTTCGCACCGGACAACTGCTCGATCACGGAGCTCGAGGTCGAGGGGGGCCGCCTCGAGGTCGTCGAGCTCGGCGGCACGGCCTCCACCTTCGTGAACTGAGTTGTTCCTCCACCTCGTCGAACCACCGACGGCGGGGTCGGGCAAGATCCTGGAGAACGAGCTGCGGAGGACACCGTCATCGTGACCTGGAACCACACGGGGTATGCGCAGCGGATCGTCTTCGGCGACGATGCCGTCGCTCGGGTCGCCGAGGTCGTCCGGGACGTCGGAGGGCGGCGTGTCCTGCTCATCACGACGGCGGGACGGCTGGCGTCAGATGCGGGGGAGGACCTCGTCCGTCGGCTCGGCCGTTCGCTGTCGACGACCTACGACGGCGTGCGCTCGCACGTCCCGACCGACACCGTGCAGGCGGCGCTCGGGATGGCGCGCGACCGTGACGTCGACTGCATCGTGTCCTTCGGCGGCGGGTCGTGCGCCGACCTGGCCAAGGCGGTCTCGTTCTTCGTCGAGCAGGAAGCCGGTACGCCGGGGGCGTCCTACATCGACCGGCCGGTGCTGCCCCACGTCGCCGTGCCCACCACCTACTCGGGCGCAGAGCTGACGCCGTTCTTCGGGATGACGGACGAGTCCACGCGCCGCAAGACCGGCGGCGGGGGGCCGACGACGGCGCCACTGGCCGCGATCTACGACCCGGTGCTCACGACCGACACGCCCTCCCGGGTCTCGGCCGAGACCGGTATGAACTGTCTCGCCCACGGGATCGAGGCCGCCTACTCGCCGGCTCGCACGCCGGAGGCCGAGGCGCTGGCGCTCGCCTGCATCGAACGGGTGGCCGCGGCACTCCCGCTGGTGGTGGAGGACCCGGGTGGGTTGCCGGCGCGCCGGATCATGCTCGAGGGGGCCGTGCTGGGGGGGCGGTGCCTGCAGAACGCGTCCATGGGCGTCCACCACGGGTTGTCGCAGCTGCTCGGCGGGCGGACCGGGCTGTCGCACGGGCTGGCGAACGCTCTGCTCCTCGCTCCCTCGTTGCGCTACAACGCCGATGCCGTGCCCAAGGCGATGGCGCGCGTGGCGGCGGCGTTGGGAGGCGGCGCCGACGGTGACGCGGCAGCGGCGGTCGATGCCCTCCGGGAACGGGTGGGCCTCCCCGGACGGCTCTCCGACGTCGGCGTCACCGAGGGCGACCTCGACGCCGTCGCCCGGATGGCCGAGGGCAACCCCAATGTGCGCAACAACCCCCGATCGGTCAGCGAGGCCGAGGCGCGGGAGCTGCTGGCGTCGGTCTTCTGATCCGCTTTCGAGCGCGAGTGGTCGCCAGGCGGCGCGCTGGCGCTCGAAAACGGCTCAGCCGGCGGTTTGGTCGAGCAACTCGACGACCTCCCGGGCCGACGGGTTGACCAGCGCACGGCCCCGGACGACGACGGTCGGGACGGTCTCATTGCCGTTGGCCACGTCGCGGACGAAGGCCGCCGACTCCTCGTCCTCCCAGATGTTGCGCTCTTCGAGGTCGACGCCCGAGCGCTCGAGCTCGCGGCGCAGGGCGGAGCAGAACCCGCATCGGGGTCTCCAGTAGAAGATCGCCTGCATCCTCGGACTGTGCCCGCTCGACGGCGCCGCCATGCCGCTCGCCGTAGTCTCGGGTCATGAGCTTCGTCGCCATCAACGCCATCACCGTCCCCGAAGGAGGCGCCGACGAGTTGGCCAAGCGGTTCGCCGCCCGGGCCGGTCACGTCGACAACCAGGACGGCTTCGAGGAGTTCCAGCTCCTGCGCCCGGCCGACGGCAAGGACACGTTCTTCGTCTACACGCGCTGGCGGGACCAGGAGGCGTTCGAGGCGTGGACGAAGTCCATGGCGTTCGGCCACGGGCATGCCCGCCCCGAGGGGCCCGAGGGTACGCGACCCGTCGCCACCGACAGCCAGCTGCTGACCTTCACGGTCGAGTCCCGCACCGGCAAGGAGGTGACCAGCCCGTGACCGAGAGGCCGATCGAGAACCCGCACTGGCGCGGCATCAACCACCTCGCCCTCGTCACGCCGGACATGGACGCGACCGTTCGCTTCTACCACGGCGTCCTCGGCATGCGACTCGTCGCCAGCGTCATGGCCGGACCGATGCGCCACTACTTCTTCGAGATCGGCCCGGAGAACACGATCGCCTTCTTCGAGGTGAAGGGCGCCGACACGTTCGCCGCGCCCGCCGGCATCCCCGATCGGCTCCGCAAGGCGCAGTTCGACCACCTCAGCTTCAACGTCGCCGACGAGGATGGGCTGGTCGAGCTCCAGGAGCGTCTCCGCGCCTTCGGTTGCGAGGTGACGCCGGTCGTCGATCACGGCTTCGTCCACTCGATCTACTTCACCGATCCCCACGGCATCGCCCTCGAGGCGAGCTGGTGGGTACTCGACGCCACCGCTCGCCCCGCCGACTACGGCGACGTCCGCCTGTTCGGCGACCCGGACCCCGTTCCTGCGGTGCGCGAGCTGGCACAGACCGGACAGCTCGCCTCGACCCCCCGGACGCGCCTTTCGGGCGAAGAGGTCGCCGACCCCGTCTAGGCCGCACGCCAAGGACTACCCTGGCCCGCGTGAAGAAGATGCTGACCGTCGACGACCTCGCCAGGGATGCACGGTTTCACCGCATCCGCATCGAGGAGACCGTGTTCGATCCCCGGAACGCGAACGCCACCAACACGGGCAATGGTTTCCGCACCAGCGATCCGGACTCGCCTGACAACGCCCGCGCCTTGATGCACGGCATCTTCGTCGGCGAGATCCAGGCCCTCGAGGGCGCGGGGCGCACCTGCTTCGACTTCGAAACCGGCAACGGCCCGGAGCAGGCCCCGTTCGCCCTGAAGCTCGACATGGCCCGCCAGTGTTGGGACGAGGCTCGTCACGTCGAGATCAGCATCAAGCTCACCGAACACATGGGCACCGAGATCGGTGAGTACGCCGAGCAGACGATGCTCTTCGAAGCCGCGTGCAACGCCGACCCCGTGCTGCGCCTCACCGGCGTGAACCGAGCGCTGGAGGGTCTGGCCATCGACGTGTTCAACACCATGAGGGACTTCGGCACCCAGACGACCGACCCCGTGCTCGAGTTCTGCGAGGACTGGATGCTGGCCGACGAGGTCACGCACGTGAAGATGGGGAGCGACTGGCTGCGCAAGCTCACTGCCGACGACGCCGACCGGCGTCAGCGGGCGCTCGACTTCCAGCGCACCGTCGACAAGCTCTTCAGCTTCGGCGGCTTCCGGGGCGAGAGCGAGGACAGCCCGGTCCACCTGGCTCGCAAGTTCCGCTCGCTCGCCGGGTTCACCGAAGCCGAGATCTCCGACCTCGTCGACGTCGCCGCCGAGGCCCAGGCCGAGGCCGAGGCGATGTTCGCGATGGCCGCCGCAGCCGCGGACAACAGCCCCGCCTAGCTCCTGCCGGTCCTGCACGACGCTCTGGTCGCTGCGGGCGGCCTCCGAGACCTTCACGTCGGTTGGGCGTGGGTCGTCATCATCGGCAACGGCCTCGCCGGGGTATGGGCACTCGCCGCGTCGAAGCTCGCGACCCTTCGCACCCGCGCCCTGTGGTGGTTCACGGTCATCGTCGAGCTGACCGTCTTCGTGCAGGTGCTCCTCGGCGTGGAACTCGTCGCCGGCGAGAAGATCGAGGCCGTGAAGTTCCACATGTTCTATGGCTTCGTGGCCATCATCGCCATCGGCATCCTGTACAGCTACCGCCAGCAGATGCGCCACCGGCTGTACGAGCTCTACGGCTTCGGGGGCTTGTTCATCATGGGCCTCGGCATCCGGGCCCTCCTGGTCGGCCGGGGTTAGAGGTGCACCACCGGGCAGGTGAGCGTCCGGGTGATCCCGTCGATCAGCTGCACGCGGCTCACGACCATCTTTCCGAGCTCGTCGACCGAGTTGGCCTCGGCGCGCACGATCACGTCGTACGGGCCGGTGACGTCCTCTGCGGAGACGACACCCTCGATGCCTGCCACCTCTTCGGCGACCTGAGCGGCCTTGCCCACTTCGGTCTGGATGAGGACGTATGCGCTGACGGCCACGGGGTGCGCCTCCTGGGGCGATGCGATGCGGAGCAGAACGGCCGCATCGTAACCGGACCGGTACGTTGCGCCCCAACGTGGCACGCATCTCCATCGTCGGGACCTCGGGGTCCGGGAAGTCGACCGTCGGCCGCGCCGCTGCCGAGCGCCTCGGCGTGCCGTTCCTCGAGCTCGACTCGCTGCGCCACCAGGCGAACTGGGAGGAGCTTCCCGACGACGAGTTCCGCGCCCGCACGGCGGAGGTCGTGGCCGGAGAAGGCTGGGTCGTCGACGGGAACTACAGCGCGGTGCGTCGCGTCGTCCGGGAGCGGGCGACGCAGATCGTGTGGCTCGACCTCCCGAGGTGGCGGGTGATGCTCCAGGTGGTGCCGCGCACACTCGTCCGCGTCGCGTTGCGCCGCGAGCTGTGGAACGGGAACCGGGAGCGGTGGCGGAACCTGTTCACGCTCGACCCCTTGGAGTCGATCATCATGTGGGCCTGGACGACGCACGGCCGCCGGCGGCGGGAGTATGCCGGCGAGGTCGACGACACATGGGTGCGGCTGCGCTCGCGGCGTGAGGTGAAGGCCTGGCTCGACTCGCTGTGAGCCCCCGGTGTCTCCCAGGTGCTCGTGCTACTCGCGCGGGGCGCGAATCGAGCCGTACAGCGCCTGCCAGATCTCCGTCCGGTGCGGGTACGCCCACGTCGAGACCGACCGCTGGCTGTCGGGCATCTTGTCGCCGGCGGCCGCGACGAACTCGGCGCGATGCGATCGGAAGTACGACCACGCGGCGGCGGACATCGGTGTCACCGCGCCCGATTTGAAGAGCTGGCGCATGTACAGGTACACGGGTTCGCCGCCCTGCTCGACGGTCCAGTTCACGAGAATCGTGTCGCCGGACTCGATCTGACCGCGGTTCTGCTCGCGGTACTTGTCGGCGATCAGGCCCATGCCGCGGATGCACGCGTCGATTCCGGGGCCGAGGTACTTGGACACGTACGGGCCGAAGATCGGGTTGGGCACCTTGTCGGCCAGACCCGACATCGCCAGGTCGATGCCCTTCAGGTACTTGATGCCCTGGTCGAACTCGGTCTTGGCCGGGCCGAGGAGGTCGAGAACCTTGATGACGGTCTCGAGCTTGCCGTGGGCCTTCTCGACGGCCTCGATCGACTTGGAGAACGCACCGGGCAGGTCGGGCAGGCTGACGAGCTTTTGATGGCCGACCGCCTTGGCCGCGTCGTTCAGCAGGTCGACCCGATCGGTGATGATCGCGGCCGCTCCCTTCATGTCGTCGACAGCGTCCTTGACCGCGCTGATCGCGCCGAACGCCTTCTCGAGGAGCCCCTTCTCGCCGGCCGCGAATGCGCTCTTGCGCCGGTCGGCGATGGCCAGGTTCAGCGAAGCCAGCCGCTCCTCGGCGGCGTCCTCGAGCGCCCGTGCCTCGCGGGCGTGCGCCCGAGCGAGGTCAGCCGCACGAAGGGCGCGCATGGAGTTCACCTCGTCGCGCACCTCCTTCACCATCTCGACGAGGTCGTGCTCGGCGACCGCCTCGATGGTGTGGTCGCTGCGGGCTCCGTTGCGGTAGCGGTCGATGAGGATCTCGCGGCGCTCGTTGGCGGAGTCGCGGGCGGCGATGAGCGTCGGAGGGACCTGGTATCCCGCCTTCTTTGCCTCCTCGACCTCGTCACCCGCTTCGTTCGTGATCTTGTTGACGATCTGGAAGTCGTCGAGTTCGGTCGCCCCGCCCTTGAAGCCGAGGACGTTGCCGGGCTTGGCGTTCTCGAGCGCCCGCTCGAGGGCGATCCTCCCGACGTTGACCGCGGTCATCTTCATCGTCGGTGCCGACTTCTTCAGTTCCGTCTCGAACTGCGAGATCAGGGCCGTGGCCTGGGCCACCGCCTTCTTCACCAGCGGCTCGGCCGTGCCCTCGAACGCGTCCGGCAGGAACTTCGTCAGCGCGATGTACCGCACCGGGGGGAGGGTCTCGGGCTTCTTCAAGCCGGTCCGATCGCGGCGGCTGAGGTACAGGATCCATGCCGAGGTGCGCTCGAGCTCGTCGCGTTGCTCCGTCCTGGCGGCGTCGATCTTGGCTTGAGATCTGGCGCCTGCCTTGTCGCGCTGCAAGAGCGTCCCGACGGCGACGTTGCCTGCCTGGCGCTGCAGCTTCAGCATCGGGTGCTCGTGGGTATCGTGGCTCGCGTGGGGCAGCCGGCCTCGCGGGGGCGCCAGCAGTGCCGTCGCCCTGCCCAACGTGCCCCTCTGGATCGGCTCGCGCCGTCCCGCACCCACGGCGTCAGTGTCTCACGATCGGATGGGCGATCGGCGACCGACCGTCCTCAGCGACGGAGGGTGAGCTCCGCTCGATCCCGGGGAACCGGCGCGCCGTCGGGCTCGGCGTACGACCACACGTACACGAGGCGACCCGGCTCCGGCACCGAGATCTCGATCGCCATCGGGAACGCCGCTGCCGAGTCACCCATCGTGAACCGTCCTGGAGCGGTCTCGTGCAACACGGCGACCGTGTTCGCGTGCGCGTGCGCGCTCACGAGGATCGCGCCTCCTCCATGCAGCCGGCCGATCACCGCGTGCTCGATGTGCGGTTGGATGCGGTCAGGGTTCCCGGGGTTGAACGTCTCGTAGTCGATGGTCACGCCCGCACCCTGCGGAAGGGGTGTGACGACGATCCTTGCCGCCTGACGCCGAGACTCGTCTGCCGGTTGTCCGGGGTCGATCCCGATGCCGAGGTAGGTCCCGGCGTTGGCGATCAGTTCGTCGACGATGCTCATCAGCTGGTGAGGCGCTTCTCCAGGGCCACGAGCTCGTCGCGCAGGGCCTGGGGCAGTCGGTCGCCGATCTCGTCGAAGTGCTCCTCGATGGACGGGATCTCCGAGCGCCACTCGTCGGCGTCGACCTTCAAGAGCCGGTCCCACGCCGACTCTGGCAGGTCGAGGCCGTCGGTCGGCAGGGCCTCGCGCGTCGGGAGGAGGCCGATCGGGGTCTCGACGAAGTCGCCCTGGCCATCGCAGCGCTGGAACACCCACTCGAGCACCCGGCTGTTCTCGCCGAAGCCGGGCCAGATGAACTTGCCGTCGTCGCCCTTGAGGAACCAGTTGACATAGAAGATCTTCGGGAGCTTCGACGCATCGGTCGCCTTGCCGATCTTCAGCCAGTGGTTGAGGTAGTCGCCGACGTGGTACCCGGTGAACGGCAGCATGGCGAACGGGTCGCGGCGCAGTTTGCCGACCGCGCCGGCCTGGGCGGCGGTCGTCTCCGACGCCATGATCGAGCCGAGGAACACCCCCTGATCCCACGAGTAGGCCTCGGTGATGAGCGGCACCACCGACGAACGGCGACCGCCGAACAGGATGGCGGAGATCGGCACGCCCGCCGGGTCCTGCCACTCCGGCGCGATCGCGGGGTCCTGCGCCGCCGGAGCGGTGAACCGGGCGTTGGGATGGGCGGCGGGCGTCTCGGACGAGGGCGTCCAGTCCTTGCCCTTCCAGTCGACGAGGTGGGCGGGCTTCTCGTCCGTCATGCCCTCCCACCACACGTCGCCGTCGTCCGTCCTGGCGCAGTTGGTGAAGATGCAGTTGCCGTCGAGGGTCAGGATGGCGTTCGGGTTCGTCTTCATCGACGTTCCCGGCGCCACACCGAAGAAGCCCGCCTCGGGGTTGATGGCCCAGAGGCGCCCGTCGTCACCGAACTTCATCCAGCAGATGTCGTCGCCGACGGTCTCGACCTTCCAACCCGGGAGCGTCGGCACGAGCATGGCGAGGTTCGTCTTGCCGCACGCCGACGGGAAGGCGCCGGTGACGTACTTGGTGTCGCCCTTCGGCGAGGTCAGCTTCAGGATGAGCATGTGCTCGGCCAGCCAGCCGGCGTCACGGGCCATCACCGAGGCGATGCGGAGCGCGAAGCACTTCTTGCCGAGCAACGCGTTGCCGCCGTAGCCCGAGCCGTACGACCAGATCTCGCGGGTCTCGGGAAAGTGGACGATGTACTTGTTGTCGGCGTCGCAGGGCCACGGCACGTCCCCCTTTCCATCGGAGAGCGGGTAGCCGACCGAGTGGAGGCACGGCACGAACTCGCCGTCCTCGCCGAGCACGTCGAGGGCCCCCTGTCCCATGCGCGTCATGATCCGCATGTTGACGACGACGTACGGTGAGTCCGTCAGCTGCACGCCGATGTGGCTCTTGTCCGAGCCGAGCGGACCCATGGAGAAGGGCACGACGAACATCGTCCGTCCGGCCATCGACCCCCGGAACAGCTCGGTGAGCATCGACTTCATCTCTGCCGGGTCACGCCAGTTGTTGGTCGGACCGGCGTCGGCCTCGTTGGCGCTGCAGATGAACGTGCGGTCCTCGACACGGGCGACATCGCCGGGGTCGGAGAGGGCGAGGTAGCTGTTCGGGCGCTTGGCGTCGGACAACCGCTCGAACGTGCCGTTGTCGACGAGCACCTGCGCCATCCGGTCGTACTCCTCCGCCGAACCGTCGCACCACTCCACCGCCGCGGCCCCCGTCAGCGCCGCGATCTCGTCCACCCACCGGACGAGCTTGTGGTTCTTGGTCGGGACGTCGCTCATCGCGGTAAGGCTACGCAAGCGAGCTGACGGTCTGCCCAATCGGAACCTTCGTCGGTCGCACCGTCGCGCGCGTGGGGCGAGCGGGGAGAGTCAGTCCCTCGTGACCTGGGGAATGGAGTCGGGTGTGCCCATGTCGACCTCCGACCCGAGGCGCAAGCGGATCGCCCGCTCCTGCGCGTCGAGGTCGAACACGACCCGCTGGCCCTGGCGGAGCATGCGGAAGATCGAGCCCTCGAGGGCGTCCGGCGCCAGGTCGTACTCCGAGCGGTCGGTGTCGCGCACGACGAGGCCCTCACGTGTGGCCGGGTCGTAGGACTTGATGACGCCTTGCATGGGCTCGGAACTTACGCTCGGCAGGTGGACACCGGCGAATTCGAGCTCATCGCCGAGCTTCGCCGCCGATTCCCGCTCGTCGGTGACGACGCCGCAGTCGTGGACCCACCGGCGGGCCGCCTGTTGTTGGCGGCCGACGCCATCGTCGGTGGGATCGACTTCACGGACGACGAGCCGCTCGAGCAGGTCGGGTACCGCGCCGTCCTCGTCAACGCCAGCGACATCGCGGCGATGGGCGGACAACCGCTGCACGTGGTGGTGTCGATCGTGGCACCGCCGGGCGCAGATGTGCTGCGGATCGTCGAGGGGATCGCCGAGGGCGTCCGGGTGCACGGCTGCGAGGTGGCGGGCGGTGACCTGTCGTCGACGGCGGGTCCGCTGGTCGTGAGCGTGGCCATCACCGGCACGATCGACGACGGAGGCGCGGCGGTGCTGCGATCGGGCGCTCGTGCGGGAGACGGGGTGTTCGTCACCGGGCCGCTCGGATCCGCCGCGGCCGCGGGGTACCGGTTCGGAGACAGGTGGTCGCCCCGGGCCCGGATCGCCGAAGGGCGGGCGGCCCGCCTCGCGGGCGCGACGGCGATGATCGACGTCTCCGACGGGTTCGCCGCCGACCTCGGGCACCTCCTCGACGCGTCGGGCGTCGGCGTCGTCCTCGAGTCCGTACCGGTCGCCGAGGGCGCGACGGACGCCCAGGCGCTCGGCGGCGGGGACGACTACGAGCTCGTGTTCACGTTGCCGGCGGTCGCGACGGTCCCGTCCGGGGCGATCGGTGTCGGCCAGATCGTCGACGACCCGTCGAAGCGACCCCCGGCGGTTCCCGGCTGGCAGCATCGGTTCTCGTGACGCCCCCGCCTCGCCCGACCATCAAGCCGGCCGTCGCCCTCACCATCGCGGGGTCAGACAGCGGCGGCGGCGCCGGCATCGTCGCCGACCTCAAGACGTTCGAGGCGTTGGGCGCGTGGGGCACGACGGCCCTCGTCGCCGTCACCGCGCAGAACACCCTCGGAGTCCAGGCCTTCGAGACGTTGCCTCCGGCATTGGTGCGGGCGCAGATCGAGAGCGTCGTCACCGACATCGGCGTGGACGCGGCCAAGACGGGGATGCTGGCGAGCGCCGAGCTCGTCGTGACGGTTGCCGGCGCCGTTCGCGACTTCGCCGTCCCGAACCTCGTCGTGGATCCGGTGTTCGTGTCGAAGCACGGCGACACCCTCCTCGCCGACGACGCCGTCCTCGCGCTGCGGACCGAGCTCCTCCCCCTCGCCCGCCTGACCACGCCGAACCTCCCGGAGGCGTCGGCCCTCGTCGGGTTCGACGTCTTCGACCGCGACTCGATGGTCCGGTGCGCCGAGGAGCTGTTGGCGCTCGGGGTCGGCGCCGTGCTCGTCAAGGGGGGTCACCTCGCGGACGGTGACTCGTCCCCCGACTGCCTGCTCGAAGGCCCAGGAGCCGAGCCGGTGTGGCTCGAAGGTCACCGCATCGCGGGCCGCCACACCCATGGAACGGGATGCGTGCTGTCGGCGGCCATCACCGCCGAGCTGGCGCGACGACGCAGCGTCCCCGAGGCCTGCCTCACGGCCAAGCGATTCGTCGAGCGGGCGATCGCCGCCGGTCTCGAGCTCGGGGCCGGCGTCGGCCCCGTCAACCCCGGATGGGGAGCTAGCTGACGCGCTTCACGATCTTGCCGGCCTTGATGCAGGACGTGCAGGCGTTCACCCGCTTCGGCGAGCCGTTGACGATGGCACGCACGCGCTGGATGTTCGGGTTCCAGCGCCGCTTGGAGCGGACGTGGCTGTGACTGATGCTCATGCCGAAGGAGGGATGCTTGCCGCATACCTCACAGACCGAAGCCATGACGCGCACCTCTGACGAAGGGACCTACGGGGGGACCTGCCAAGGTTAGCATCCGCACCAGCATGCCCACCCTCGAGCGCCTGGACGCGAGCAAGCTCAAGGCCGCCGTCGTGGGCTATCGGGATGCGCTCAAGGACCATCGGGAGGCCTTGAACCGACTCAACGTCTACCCCGTCCCCGACGGCGACACCGGCACCAACATGGCGCTGACGCTCGAGTCCGTGGTGACCGCACTCGAGTCCTGCGACGACCTTCCCGACGTGTGCAAGGCGATCAGCCACGGATCGCTGATGGGGGCGCGTGGCAACTCCGGAGTCATCCTCAGCCAGATCCTGCGGGGGATCGCGTCGGCATTCGCCACAGGGGAGGGCGACGGGGCGTGCGTCGCCCGAGCGCTCGACGAGGCCGCCGCCGGTGCCTACGGCGCGGTGATGCGCCCGGTCGAGGGGACGATCCTCACGGTGGCCAAGGCCGCCGGCGATGCCGCCATGGCCGCGAAGGGTGGGCTGCTCGCCGTGCTGGAGGCAGCCAAGGCGGCGGGCGACGCCGCGCTGGCCAACACCCCCGAGCTGCTGCCCGTCCTGAAGCAGGCGGGCGTGGTGGACGCCGGGGGCGCCGGATACGTCCTGCTCCTCGACGTGCTCCTGTCGATCGTCGACGGGCGCGAGGTGCCCGCGCCGCCGGTGCCGACGGGAGCCGCGCCCGAGATCTCGGCTGAGGTCGAGGCCGCGCATGCGGGTGGGCACGGTGACGTGTCGGGCCTCCGATACGAGGTCATGTACTTCCTGGAGGCGCCGGACGAGACGATCCCGTCGTTCAAGGAGGTGTGGGCGTCGATCGGCGACTCGATCGTCGTCGTCGGCGGGGACGGGATCTGGAACTGCCACATCCACACCGACGACATCGGCGCGTCCATCGAGGCGGCACTCGACTGCGGGCGTCCGAAGCGCATCCGCGTCACCGACCTGCTCGAGCAGGTCGAGGAGGAGCGGTGGGTGCGCGAGGCCGGCGATGCCGCCGCCGGTAGCGACGACATCGACCTCCGTGAGGTGGTGCCGTGCGCCGTCGTGGCGGTTGCGACCGGGGAGGGGATTCGACGCATCTTCCGTTCGATGGGCGTCCAGCAGATCGTCGCCGGCGGCCAGTCGATGAACCCGTCGACGGCGCAGATCCTCGAGGCGGTCGAGTCGGCTCCCGCCGACGAGGTCGTGATCCTGCCGAACAACAGGAACATCATCCCCGTGGCCGAGCAGGTGGCGCCGCTGACCGCGAAGACGGTGCGGGTCATCCGCACGACGGGCATCGCCGAGGGCTTCGGCGCGCTGTTGGGATACGACCCGCAGGCGTCGGTGGAGGAGAACTCGTCGTCGATGTCCGAGGCGGCCGACCGTGTCGTGAGCGGCGAGGTCACCCGAGCCGTGCGGGACTCGACGACGGACGCGGGCGCGGTGAAGGAGGGCGACTACCTCGGGCTCACCGGGTCGAAGATCACGGTCGTCGAGGGGACGCTGCCCGGCGCCGCGACCGCGCTGCTCGACCAGCTCGTCAGCGAGGACGCCGAGATCGTCACGATCATCGAGGGAGAGGGCGCTTCAGCTGCCACGACCCGCCACCTCACCGAGTGGTTGTCCGAGCACCGACCCGACGCCGAGGCCGAGGTCCACCACGGCGGCCAGCCCCTGTACCCCTACCTCTTCAGCGTCGAATAGCCGTTTTGTCATCAAAATCCCGCCGGGGACGGCGGGATTCTGATGACAGAACGGGTCGGTGCGTCGGTAGATTCGAGCGATCATGGCGGGCCGCACGTTGACGTCGCTCAAGGACATCGACGTGACCAAGCTGAACGGGGTCGGGCCGAAGAAGGCCGAGTCGCTGGCGGTGATGGACCCGCCGATCGAGACCGTGTTCGACCTCCTCACGCATTACCCCCGCCGCTACCTCGATCGCACCAGCCAGGCCATGATCAAGGACCTCCAGGTCGGCGACGAGGCCATGGTCCTGGCCAGGGTGAAGCGCAACCAGTCCCGGCGAACGAGGCAGGGCCGGGCGCTGGTCGAGCTCGACGTGTTCGACGGATCGAGCTACCTGAAGTGCACGTTCTTCAACCAGGCGTGGCGGGGCCGGCAGCTGCCCGTCGGCACCGAGGCGGTGTTCTTCGGGAAGCTCGAGCTGTTCAAGGGACGGCGTCAGATGACGAACCCGGTCGTCGACCTCATCGGTGACAAGACGGGGCGCATCATCCCGATCTATCCGCAGTCCGAGAAGGCGGGCCTCACGACGTGGGACCTCGCGGGCTGGATCGAGGAGGCGCTGCGGCGGGCCGGTGAGGTCCTCGATCCGTTCGACGACCCGTGGCGGGACCGGCTCGACGTCATCGACCGGTCGCGCGCGCTGCGGCAGATCCACTTGCCCGACTCGCTCGAAGACGCTCGGGAAGCGCGCCGACGGTTGGCGCTCGACGAGCTTCTGCGGCTCCAGCTGACGCTGGTGATGCGCAAGCGCGCCATCGAGCGCGAGGCGAAGGGGATCCGCCACGTCGTGACGCCGGGGCCGTTGGTCGAGCGCTTCCACGCGTCGTTGCCCTTCGCACTGACGGGCGCGCAGCGGCGGGCCATCGACGAGATCTCGGCGGATCTCGCAGGGCCGCATCCCATGCACCGGCTGTTGCGGGGCGACGTCGGATCGGGGAAGACGATCGTGGCGGTGACCGCGCTCCTGGTCGCGGTGCAGGGCGGAATGCAGGCGGCGTTGATGGCCCCGACCGAGGTCCTGGCAGAGCAGCACTTCCTGGGCGTGCGCCGGATGCTCGAGGGATTGATCGTGTCCGACGTGGGAGGCGCTTCGTTGTTCGACGAGCGTCCGTTGCGGGTGGAGCTGCTCACGAACCGGACGACGGCCTCCGAGCGGACGAAGCTGCACGCCGCGCTGGCCGCCGGCGACGTCGACATCCTGTTGGGCACGCACGCGTTGTTGACCGACGTCGTCTCGTTCAAGAAGCTCGGTGTCATCGTGATCGACGAACAGCACCGGTTCGGCGTCGAGCAACGGGCGGCGCTCCGCGGCAAGGGCGACGATCCCGACGTGCTCGTGATGACGGCGACCCCGATTCCCCGCACGGCGGCGATGACGGTCTACGGCGACCTCGACATGACGGTGCTCGACGAGATGCCTCCCGGGCGGACGCCGATCTCGACGGTGTGGGCCTCCGGTCCGTTGGAGGAGACGGCCGCATGGTCGAAGGTCCGGGCCGAGGTCGAGGCGGGACACCAGGCGTACGTGGTGTGCCCGCTGATCGAGGAGTCGGAGAAGATCGAGGCCCGCTCGGCCGAGGAGGAGTTCGAGCGGTTGTCGGCCGGCGAGCTGTCCGGTCTGCGACTGGGCCTCCTCCATGGGCGGGTGGTTCCCAAGGAGAAGGAGGCGACGATGGCCGCCTTCCGTTCCGGGTCGCTGGACGTGCTCGTGGCCACGACCGTGATCGAGGTCGGCGTCGATGTGCCCAATGCGACCGTGATGGTCATCGAGGACGCCGACAGGTTCGGCATCGCCCAGCTCCATCAGCTTCGCGGGCGCGTCGGCCGTGGTGCGGCGGTGTCGCACTGCTACCTGATGAGCGAGACCAAGACGCCCGACGCCTCCGCCCGATTGTCTGCCCTCGAGCGCTCGACAGACGGCTTCGAGCTCGCCGAGGTCGACCTCGAGCTGCGGGGCGAAGGGACGATCCTGGGCACGCGCCAGAAGGGCCGCTCCGACCTCAAGCTGGCGTCGCTCCGGCGGGACAAGGACCTCGTGCGTGAGGCTCGGGAGGCGGCCTTCGCCATCACCGAGACCGACCCGCTGCTGGCGGCCCTGCCGTTGCTGCGCGACGAGGTCCGCGACCTGCTCGAGCCGGATGAGGCCGAGTTCCTCTTCAAGTCCTGATGGCGACGCGAGGCTTTCATCGTGCTCGGCGCGCGGAGCGCATGCGGCGGTGAGCGCGCCGGACTTCGCCGCGGTCGTCCTCGCCGCCGGCCTCGGGAACCGGCTCCGCCCCCTCACGGAGGTCCTGCCGAAGCCGCTGTGCCCCGTCAACCTCGTGCCGCTCGTCGATCTCGCCATCGCGCACGTCCGGACGGTCGCCATCGACGTCGCCGTCAACGTCCACCACCATCGCACCCGGATGGAGGAGCACCTCTCCGGCGCCGCCGTCCATGTCAGCATCGAGGAGGCGGAGCCGCTCGGCACGGCCGGCGCGATCGGCAACCTGCGCGGATGGATCGACGGCCGTTCGACCGTCATCCACAACAGCGACGCCTGGCACGGCGCCGAGATCGATCGTCTCCTGCGCGCGAACTGGGACGGCGAACGCATCCGGCTCCTCACCGTCTCCGCCCGCCCCGGCCTCGCGGACTTCGACGACGGCTCGACCTTCGCGGGCGTCAGCCTGATGCCCTGGCGCGACGTCGAACGTCTCGAACCCGTGCCGAGCGGGCTCTGGGAGGTCAGCTGGCGCGAGGCGACCTGCGACGGGCGCGTCGAACGGGTCCACTACGACGGGCCGTGGTTCGACACCGGCACGCCGTCGAGCTACCTCGCCGCCAACCTCGCCGCCAACGACGGGCGGAGCGTCGTCGCCCCCGACGCCGCCGTCGAGGGGGACGCCGAGGTCGTCCGTTCCGTCGTGTGGGCCGGCGCCACGGTCGGTGCCGGCGAGCGCCTCATCGAACAGATCCGCATCCCTGGCCCGATCACCGTGGACGCGCCGCAGTGAACGTCACGATGCTGCGCGTCGCCGACCGCGCCCGCAAGCTCGTGTGGAGGGCATTCGGGCCGCGCCTCGTCGGGGTCCGCGCCATCGTCGTCGAGCCCGACACGAACAAGGTCCTCCTCGTCCACCACTCCTACGGCCGCCCCGCGTGGCACCTCCCGGGTGGTGGGGTGAAGCGGAGGGAGACCATCGCCGAGGCCGTTCGCCGCGAGGTTCACGAGGAGGCGGGCATCGTCGTGACCGGACCCGTCCGCCTCCTCGCCACCTACACGAACCTGCGCGAGGGCAAGAGCGACCACATCAGCGTGTTCGTCGTCGAGCACTGGCGCCGCGACGACCTCGACGACGACGACCGTGACGCGGAGATCGCGGCTTCGGGCTTCTTCGATCCGGCCGCGCTGCCGGACAAGACGACGCCGGGCACACGCCGCAGACTCGACGAATGGTCGGAAGGGCACGTAAGCGCCTACGAGTGGTGAATCCGGCTACGGTCGCCGCCAGTGAGCGAGGTCGGCGAGCGAGCCATCCCTGCACCCGTTGCGTCACTCGTCGTGTTGGACCACGTCGACAAGTGGTTCGGGCCGCTGCACGTGCTGCAGGACGTCAGCCTCTCCGTCGACCGGGGCGAGGTCGTCGTCGTGATCGGTCCGTCGGGCTCCGGCAAGTCCACGCTCTGCCGCACGATCAACCGCCTGGAGCCGATCCAGGAGGGCACGATCACGATCGACGGCGTTCCCCTTCCGGAGGAGGGCAGGGCGCTCGCCAGGCTCCGGGCAGACGTCGGCATGGTCTTCCAGTCGTTCAACCTCTTCGCCCACAAGACCGTCCTCGAGAATGTCACGCTCGGCCCCATCAAGGTGCGCGGCAAGCCCAAGGACGTCGCCGTCCGCGAAGGCATGGCGCTGCTCGAACGGGTAGGGATCGCCGACAAGGCCAAGCAGCACCCGGCCGAGCTCTCCGGCGGCCAGCAACAGCGCGCCGCGATCGCGCGAGCGCTCGCCATGGACCCCAAGGTCCTCCTCTTCGACGAGCCGACCTCGGCCCTCGACCCGGAGATGATCAAGGAGGTCCTCGACGTGATGCGCGAGCTCGCCGATGAGGACGGCACGACGATGATCGTCGTCACCCACGAGATGGGCTTCGCCCGCTCGGCGGCGCGTCGCGTCGTCTTCATGGACGAGGGACGCATCGTCGAGGTGTCGGCCCCGCAGACGTTCTTCACCGAGCCCGAGAGCGAACGCGCTCGGGAGTTCCTCTCCAAGATCCTGGCGCATTGAAAGGAAGTTGCAAAATGTTGAAGCGACACCGTTGGTTGATTGCCCTGCTCGCCGTGTTCGCCGTCGTGGCCGGCGCATGCGGCGGGGACGACAGCCCCGCCGTGGACTCCGGCTCGTCGGACAAGTCCACGACCACAACGGCGAAGAGCGGGCCGCCGAAGTTTGACGCCGGCACGACGATGGCGACCTTGCAGTCGAAGGGCAAGCTGACCGTCGGCACCAAGTTCGACCAGCCGCTCTTCGGGCTCAAGAACCCCGTGACCGGTGCGGTCGAGGGCTTCGACGTCGAGATGGCGAAGATCGTCGCCGCCGCCATCTTCGGTGGCACGCCCGACGATGCAGAGTCGAAGATCGAGTTCGTCGAGACCGTGTCGAAGAACCGCGAGCCGTTCATCCAGGAGGGCAAGGTCGACTTCGTCGTCGCCACCTACACGATCAACGACACCCGCAAGCAGGTCGTGGACTTCGCGGGCCCGTATTACGTGGCCGGCCAGGACATCATGGTCAAGGCCGACGAAACGACGATCAGGAGCGTGACTGACCTCAACGGCAAGAAGGTCTGCTCGGTCGCTGGTTCGACGTCGATCAAGAACGTCCAGGAGAAGGCCCCGCAGGCGGACGTGTCGACGAGCTTCGACAAGTACTCGTTGTGCGCCGAGGCGCTGTCCGACGGCCGCGTCCAGGCCGTGACGACCGACGACATCATCCTGCTCGGCCTCATCAAGGACAACCCCGGCAAGTTCAAGCTCGTCAAGGCGACGTTCACGTCGGAGCCGTACGGCATCGGCATGAAGAAGGGCGACGACGCCTTCCGGACGTTCGTCAACGACACCATCGAGAAGGCCTACAGGGACGGTTCCTGGAAGAAGGCCTTCGACGCCACCGTGGGCGCGTCCGGTGAGAAGGCCCCGGCGCCGCCCAAGGTCGACCGCTACACCGGCACGCCCGCCGCACCCACGACGAGTGCCGCGGGAGCGACCACGACGACGACGGCGAAGCCCTAACCATCCAGGTCGTCCTCGACAACCTGGACGTCTTCGTCCAGGGGATCCGGACCACGGTGGGGCTCACCCTGCTGTCGTTCACGTTCGCGCTGCTGCTCGGCACGATCGTGGCGGCCTGCCGGGTGAGCCCTGTCCCGCCGCTGCGGCTGTTCGGCGTCACCTGGGTGGAGCTCTTCCGCAACACGCCGCTGACGCTGATGATGCTGCTGTTCTTCTTCGGCTTCACCAAGGTCGGGATCGGGCCGTTCGAACCGTTTCCCTCGGCGGTGATCGTGCTCTCGGTCTACACGTCGGCGTTCGTGGCCGAGACGGTGCGGTCGGGAATCAACACCGTCGCCGGGGGACAGGGTGAGGCGGCACGGGCCATCGGGTTGACGTTCGCCCAGACCATGCGCCTGGTCGTGCTGCCGCAGGCCTTTCGGACGGTCGTGGCGCCGCTTGGCAGCCTGTTCATCGCATTGACGAAGAACACGTCGATCGCGTCGGTGATCGCCGTCCCCGAGCTCTCGAAGCTGGCGGACAACCTCAACACCGACACCGCCCGGCCGTTGCCGGTCTTCGCAGGTGCGGCGATCGGCTACCTCATCCTGACGATGCCCTCAGGCTTCCTCGTCGGGATCCTCGAGCGGCGGGTGGCGATCAAGCGGTGACCGCTCCCGTATTGGGCGACGTCCTCGGTCCGCGCGGGCGCCTGCGGGTGCGCATCGCGTCGTTGGTCACCGGCCTGCTCCTCGCCGTTTTCCTCGTCGTGGCCTTTCGTCGCCTGAGCGACAGCGGACAGCTGACGGTCGCGAAGTGGAAGCCATTCACGGACGCGGCGGTGCTGCGGTTCCTCGGCGTCGGGCTGTTGACCACGTTGCGCCTCGCGGCCGTGTCGATGGTCCTCGCGATGGTCTTCGGATCACTCCTGGCGCTCGGCCGACTGGCGAGGAACGGCCCGACGCGGTGGCTGACCGGTGGGTGGGTCGAGGTGTTCCGGGCGGTGCCGCTGCTGCTGATGATCTACTTCAGCGCCCGCGGCCTTCCTCGCCTCGACATCGACCTGCCGGCGTTCTGGTACGTCGTCGTCGGCCTCGTCCTCTACAACTCGGCCGTCCTCGCAGAGATCTTCCGAGCCGGCATCCTCTCGCTCGACCTGGGTCAGAGCGAGGCGGCGTCCGCTCTCGGCATGACCTATTGGCAGACGATGCTGTCGGTCGTCATCCCGCAGGCCTTCCGCCGAATGGTCCCCGCGATCGTGAGCCAGCTGATCACGTTGCTGAAGGACACATCGCTGGCCTTCATCGTCGCCTTCGAGGAGTTCCTGCGCCGTGCCTTCTTCGTCGGCGAGGTGCCGGGCAAGCCGTTGCTGCAGGCGTTGTTCCTGGCAGCGCTCGTCTACATCGCCATCAACTTCACGCTGTCACGCATCGCCCGCCGGCTCGAAGTGCGGCAGCGTCGCCGCTACGGGGCCGGCAGGATCGCGGTGACCGGCGCCGAGGACCTGGCCGTCACCGAGGCGCACGCCAGCGGCGCCGGGGTGTAGAACGCTCCGTCAACGGCGACGGGCCTCCTCGACGGCGGCGGCCGTCTCGGCCACCGTCAGCGCGGAGTTGTCCAGCACGGTCACGCCCTCCACCCCGCGCCATGCCTCCATCGCTGCGTGGATGGCCCGCAGGATCCCCTCGGGCGGCTGGCGGAAGCCCTGGCGAGCCCGGGCCCGCTCGCAGACCAGTTCGACATCAGGCTGGAGCACCACGAGGCGCCAGTCGACGCCGTCCAAAGCGCGTCGCCAAGCTCCGTGGGTGTACGGCTCCCACGGCACGGCGCCGTCGACGTAGATGCCGGGCGCGTCGACCACGGACGCATATCCGGCGGCCGCGTAGCGCCGGGCCATGTCGCCGCAGATGTCGACGGCGAGCTGCCACTGGGTGAGCGTCTCGTCGGGCGGCGGTATGACCGCCATCGGCAAGCGGTACCCGGACTTCACCTGCCCACGGATGTTGTCGAGGTCGACCAGCGCCGTGGGGTCGCCGGCCGTCGGATCGTCGACGTCGACGACCACGAGGGCGGCCGCCACCGTCGACTTCCCGGCGCACGGCGCCCCGGTGATGACGATCGCGGGTCCGGGCATGTGCGACCTTGGCACGCGACCGCGGGACACGCTCGCTACCCTCCGCGGACGATGAAGACGATCCCTGGTTCCATCGATGAGGTCACCCCCGAGTGGTTGAGCGAGGTGATGGGCTGCACCATCACCGCTGCGCCACCGACGCAGATCGGCGCGGGCATCGGGGTGTCGAGCGCGCTCTATCGCCTGCCCCTTGCCATCACCGGCGACCGAGGTGGCTGCCCCGAGACGGTGGTCGTCAAGCTGCCGGCGCTGGACGAGGCCGCGGTGTTCACCTCGACCGTCCTGCGGATGTACATCCGCGAGGTCGGGTTCTTCGAGAAGTTGGCGGCCCAGTCGCCGATCCGCGTCCCGAGGTACCACCACGGCGCGGTCGACGAGGAGACCTCGAAGTTCATCGTGGTCATGGAGGACCTCGGCGGGATGCGCATCGTCGACCAGCTCGAGGGAATGGCGATCGCCGATGCCGAACAGGCCGTCGACGAGCTCGCCCGATGGCATGCGCAGTGGTGGGGGAAGGTGGAGTCGCTCGTGTCCGACGGCATCGCCATCAGCCTCGGCGATCCCATCTATCCCGCCATCCTGCCCCTGGTCTTCGGCGAGGGCTGGGCCAAGGTCACCGAGGGCATGGAGGTCCTGCCGTCGATCCTCGAGGTCGGGCCCCGGTTCTCCGACGCCATGGCCGGGCTCCTCGCAGACCTCAGCCACGGACCCCAGACCCTGGCGCACGGCGACTACCGCGCCGACAACATCCTGTTCGCCGACGACGGCTCCGTGGCTCTGCTCGACTTCCAGCTCATCGGCGGCGGCAGCGGCGCGTACGACCTCGCGTACTTCATCACCCAGAGCCTCGATCCCGATGTCGCGTCGGCCAACGAGAAGTCCCTCTTCGACCGTTGGACGAGCGGACTCCAGGCTGCGGGCGTGCCGGCGGGTGACCTCGACGGGCTCTGGGAGCAGTACCGGAAGGCGGCCCTGTTCTGCCTCGTGTACCCGATCGTCGCCAGCCGCGGCATGGACCTCTCCGACCCGCGCCAGCACGGCCTCGTCGACTGCATGAACACCCGCATCGGTCGCGCCATCGACGAGCTCGATCTCTCCTCACTCCTCTGACCACGCCGATCCGCACCGCCGAGCGCGCCAGATCCTGTGGAGGCGTGCGAGAGCGGGTCAAGGGGCGAGGGACTCGATCGCTTCGAGCCACCGCGAAGCGAACGCGGGGCCATCGACGGCCGTGACGACTCGCGCGTCGCGCCCTTCCGCCGATTCGACGAGGCGCAGGGCGCCTTCGTCGAGCATCGGCGTGAGACGGCGCTCCTCGATGGTGACGCCGTCCCAGCCGAGGGCCGCGGCGCACGCCAACGGGTCGTGGTGGAAGTTCACGAGGTCGTCGGGCAGGTCGGGGTAGCGGGCGCCGAGGGTGGCGTTGCCGTAGTCCGTCCCGTGCGCGAGCGACGAGCGGGCGAGGACGGTCCCGACCGGTCCCGCGGCGCGAAGCCGGGCGAGGTCGCGGCCCCGCAGTTGTGCCTGCACGGTGACGTCGAGCCCCACGACCGTGAGCGGCGCGCCCGCCGTCCGGAAGACCGTGTCGGCGGCGGCGGCATCGGACTGCACGTTGAAGTCGCGCGTGGCATCCCACTCCGGCAGGCCCGGGGGTGGCGGCTGCGTCCATCCGCCCATGGTCACGACCGGCACCCCGGCGAGGGCCCCCGGGCGCGCCACCTCGAGCAGCGCCAGGTTCGTGAACGGGCCGACCGTCACGATCGTCGCCCCGGCCGAGGCGCTCGCCGCCAACAGGTCCGGCGCCGCCCCGGGTCGGGCCGGGATGCGCGTCGTGGACACGTCCGTGCCCCAGTAGGCCTCGTGGTCCGGGATCTCCCCCGCCGGACGTCGCGTGGTCAGGCAGACCTCGGCGCCCGCCGCCACCGGGATGCCGGACCGACCCGCCAACCCGAGCAACGTCTCGACGTATCCGGCCCGACGTCCGCCGGGATCGGTCGACGTCGTGATCCCGACGATCTCCACGCCCGGCCATCCGAGCAGCATCGCCAGCGCGCACGCATCGTCCGGATCCCCGGCGAAGTCGGTGTCGAGGTGGATCCTCAGGCGAGCGCCTTGCGCAGCGCCGTGGTCGTCTCCGTCATGGCCTCCTTGGCCGCGGCGAGCACGCCCCAGAGCTGGAAGAACACGTGGGTCATGCCGTCGTAGCGATGGATGGTCACGTCGTTGCCTGCGTCCCGCAGCGCCTCGCCGTAGGCCTCGCCCTCGTCCCGCAGCGTGTCGTACTCGGCGGTGATGATCAGCGCCGGCAGGAGGTCCGACAGATCCTCGGCGAGGATCGGTGAGGCCCGCCAGTCGAGCTTCATGTGGGCGTCGCCGGTGCCGTACTGCTCGTAGAACCACGCCATCGAGTCGGCCGACAAGAAGATGCTCTCCCCGTTGTCCCGCACCGACGGATAGTCCGCTCGCGCGTCAGTCGTCGGGTAGACGAGCGCCTGGAAGCGGAGCACCGGGCCGCCGGCGTCGCGCGCCATCAGTGCGCTGACGGCGCTCAGGTTGCCTCCGGCGCTGTCACCCGCGACGGCGAGGCGCTCGGGGTCGCCGCCGAATGATGCCGCGTTCGCGCCGACCCACTGGAGCGCCGCGAACGCGTCCTCGACGGCGGCCGGGAACTTGTGCTCCGGCGCCAACCGGTAGTCGACGGCGACGACGATGGCCTCGGCCTCGCCGCAGATCCGCCGCGCGATCGGGTCGTGGCTCGTCAGCGACCCGATGGTGAATCCGCCGCCGTGGAAGAACACGACGACGGGGAACGGCGCGGCGCCGAGCGGCGTGTAGATGCGGATCGGGATCTCGCCCGCGGGACCAGGGATGGTGCGGTCCTCGACGGACGCGAGCTCCGGCGACTCACCGCCGGCCCCGACGATGGCGTCGTACCCCGCCCTGGCCTCCTCGAGGGTCCCTTCGCGCAGGCCACGGCCACCGCCGGTGGAACGAGCGTTGTCCGTCATCATCTGCAGCATCGGGTCCATGGGCATGGCCGCCGATCGTACGAGGACCTGGGCCCGGAGGGCGGCGCGCACAGCGAGACCGAGCGGTCAGTCGTCTCCGGGGATCACGAGGTCCCAACGGTCGAGGCAGTCCTCGCAGCGGTAGGTGATGAGGTCGCCCGGCCTCGGCGGCTGCTCGTCGTCGAAGCGGGAGATGAGGTGGGCGCGGCCGCCGCAGTCGATGCAGGTGATGATCGACGGCGCCAACAACTCGCCGTCCTCCCCCCGCTCGGTCCGCTCGCGATCGGACGAGCTCACGCGCTGATCACCCAGCCGGCGTCGGGAGCGCCAGTCTGCCGGAAAAATTCGCGACGAGGCTGCGTTTGGAGCAGAGACCGCCGCCGCACGCGGGGAAGGAGCGCAGCCTCGTCGCGAATCTCTTCGACCGAGAGCAGCCGACCGCCGAGCGGCGAGGCCTCGGCCCGGAGGGCGGCGCCGCAGAGCGAGGCCATCAGCGCGGCGACTGCACGAAGATGCCGGTCGCCTCGACGCAGACCGTCCCGTCCTCGAGCAGCAGCCGACCTTGCACGCGCTGCATCTTCCGCGACTCCGCTCGTTCGCGCCACGCTTCGATGCGAATCGGCCGTCCGTCCAAGGGCACCGGCTTGCGGTACTTCAGCTCCAACGTCGCCGTCACGCACGGCACGTGGTCCATCGCCCAACCGACGGACGCCATCGTCTCATCGAGCACCGTCGCGGCGATGCCGCCGTGCAGGAAGCCAGGCGGGCCGCGGTGGCCCGGCCCCGGCTCGAACCGGGCGACCAGCCCCGGGGGCTCCTTGGTGAAGACGAGACCCAGCCCGAGCGGGTTCTCGCCGGTCGTCCCTCCATCGCTCACGGCGGGCGAAACTACCGGCCGTGCGCGTCGTGGCCGGCATCGCGAAGGGACGCCGGCTCGTGGCCCCCAAGGGCGACGCCACGCGGCCGACGTCGGACTTCGTGCGCGAGGCCGTCTTCAACGCGCTGCAAGCGCACGTCGAGGTCGATGGCGCCACCGTGCTCGATCTCTTCGCCGGCACGGGCGCCCTCGGCATCGAGGCGCTGAGCCGAGGCGCCGCCCACGGGACGTTCGTCGAGTCCCACCGCGCCGCGCTCGGCGCCATCCGGACGAACCTCGGGGCCACCGGTTTCGCCGCGCGGGCCACGGTGCTCGCGGCCGACGCCACCAAGGGCGCGCTCCCGGCGGTCGACCTCGCCTTCGCCGACCCGCCCTACGCCTTCATGGGGTGGTCCGACCTCCTGACCAGGATCGACGCCGGCCTCGTCGTCGTCGAGTCGGACCGGGAGGTCGACGTCACCGACGGCTGGCGAGTTCTCAGAGCGAAGCGCTACGGCACTACCGTGGTCACCCTCGCCGCCTCCACCAGGAGCTCCCCTTGAGGACTGCCCTCTGTCCGGGCTCGTTCGATCCGCTGCACAACGGCCACATCGACATCTTCGAGACGGCGTCGCGCCTCTATGACCGCGTCGTCGTCGCGACGATCCGCAATCCTGGCAAGGGCGAGCCGCTGTTCACGCTCGACGAGCGCAAGGAGCTCATCAACGAGGCGCTCGGTCATCTCGACAACATCGAGGTCGTCTCGATGACGAAGCTCACGGTCGACGTCGCCCGCGACGTCGGTGCCGATGTGATCGTGAAGGGCCTGCGCGACGGCACGGACTTCGCGTCCGAGATGCAACAGGCGCAGATGAACAAGGCGATCTCGGGCATCCAGACGGTGTTCCTCCCGTGCGGTCCCGAGAGCTCGTTCATCGCGGCGACGCTCATACGCCAGATCGCCATGTTCGGCGGCGCCGATCGCCTCGGATCGATGGTCCCGGAGAACGTGGCCAAGCGGCTCAACGAGAAGTACGCGAGAAGATGACGACCTCCAACGGCCACGACGACATCGACACCGAGACGCTCGTCCGCCGAGTCGTCGAGGTCGTCTCCAACGCCAAGTCGGTCCCCCTGTCGAGCTCGGTCATGATCACCAAGGACGAGGTTCTCGAGCTTCTCGAGGACGCCCTCGAGCGCCTGCCCGACGAGCTGCGCCAGGCGAGGTGGATGCTGAAGGAGCGCGAGGAGTTCCTCGCCAAGGTCGCCCGCGAAGGCGACGACATCCTCGAGGCGGCGCGGGTGCGGGCGGAACGGATGGTCGAGCGCCAGGAGATCGTCCGCGAGGCGCGCCACACGGCCCAGCGCCTGGTCGACGAGGCCCGCGAAGAGGCCCGCCGCCTGCGACTCGAGGCCGAGGACTACTGCGACCAGAAGCTGGCCGCCTTCGAGATCGTCCTCGAGCGCACGCTCAAGACGGCGCGGGCGGGACGGGAGAAGCTGTCGGTGACACCGTCGCCCGCCGACCGCCCCGACCTCGCCCTCACCGAGGAGGCCGAGCTGTCCGATGCGTTCTTCGACCAGGACTCCTGACACTCCCGGACCCTCTGGCATGGCACCGCGAAGCCCGTTCCGTGTGAACGTCTCGAACATCCTGCGCCACCAGGACCCGCGTCGCGAGCTCATCCAGGGGGAGATCCCGGACCTCTTCGTCAGCGGGAGCGAGGTCCCGCCCGGGTCGATGATCGACGTCGACGTCGAGCTCGTCCCGATCGGTCCGGCGATCGAGGCCATCGGAACGGTGAAGGCGCCATGGCAGGGCCCGTGCCGGCGGTGCCTGCAGATGGCGTACGGGACGCTCGAGGGAGCGGTGCGCGAGGTGTTCGAGGACCCGTTCGAAGAGGGCGAGACGTACCCCCTTGCCCACGACGAGATCGACCTGGAGCCGCTGGCGCGCGAAACTGTCGTGCTCGAGTTGCCCCAGGCGCCCCTCTGCAAAGAGGATTGCCTGGGCCTGTGCCCCGACTGCGGGGTCGACCGCAACGAGGGCACGTGCACCTGC
>DATLED010000042.1:0-97455 GCA_035525495.1 Acidimicrobiales bacterium
CGACGTCCGAACCTAAAAGGGAGCCGCCCCGCGTGCGCGTCTTTCGCGTCGGCGGCCAGCGGCACCCGCACCCGATCCCACCAGCACCAACACCACCCCACGCCCGCCCCGACCATCCACACAAGGTTGAGGAGGGGAACATACGTTCGAGTCAAGCACTGAGGGCGTCCCAGATGGAGGCGGTTGGGACGGAGCACGAGTCGTACCGACAAAAGCACTTGCTTGCTGGGCAAGTCCATGGTGGCCTGTCCCCGTTCGGGGTTCATCGACCAGAGGAGCGGACGGTCGACGACTGTGCTCGCGGTGGTGACGTCGCCTTCTTCCACAGGCTGGCGCCCGCTCGGCTGAGCGGGCGGCGCGGCCGGGCGGCGTGTCACTGTCACCGCTACCCGGAGGTTCAAACCGCTTGTCCAACAAGCGTCACTCCCGCGCTCGGGTCACCTCGGGCACCTTCCGCTGTCGACGCTGCAACCTTGACGTGCCGCTCGACGCGCCTGGCACCGCCCATCGCAACCATTGCCCCACGTGCCTATGGAGCCGCCACCTCGATGACGACGTGCCGGGCGACCGCAACGCGTCTTGTGGCGCCACGATGGAGCCGATCGCCGTCTCCGTGCGAGGCGACGGCGAGTGGGTCCTGGTGCATCGCTGCACGGCGTGCCGCGAGGTCCACCTCAAACGCACAGCGGGCGATGACTCGCCGCTGCTCCTTCTTCAGCTCGCCGTGAAGCCACTGGCGCGGCCGCCGTTCCCGCTCGACTGGATCGCCCGGCTCTGATCGCACGGCCGCCTTGACGACCGAGACGCGAGGACGCGAGCGAGTCGCGGGCGTCGTCCTCGGGTCTCAGGTCGCGTTGCTCCGCCAGAAAGATCGCAACTCTGGAACCTCCTACGTGGCAGACGAGGATGACGCCTTGGCCGGGCCAGGTCACATCGAGGGCCGCTCCGACGTGCCGTCCGCGAGGGTGGCACGGAGCCCGGAGGATCGCGCTCAGGGCCGCTCGCGATCTGGTGGCGCGGCTCCTCGACTCATGTCAGGGAAGGTCGAGGAACACGGCGATGGTCTCGCGAAGCTGCACGAGCATCGAGATCCCGACGTTGCCGCGGATGCCGACGATCCGAGTCGGCGAGACAGCGCGAAGATGCTGACACTGCGCTGCCGAGGCGACATGGAGGCCGTTCGTTTCTTGTCTGCGTCCAGGATTCGTTGAGCAGTCACGAGGACGGCCGGGAGGACGGAAACCGGCTTCTCGTCCCTGCGGGGCGCCGAGCTCGAGGTCGACGACGTCACCCGAGGTCGGCATCGAGCCATGCCGCCTCGTCGTCCCGCAACGGAGCGGCCAAGTCGGCGGCGACTCGATCCTGGCGGAGCGCTCGAACGGCGATCGACACCGTGTTCCCGACCGTGGTGTGGAGTTCAGCTGCGAGTCGCTTGAGCTCTTCGTGCGTCGAGGCGCCCAGACCGGCGTTCTGGGTGGGTTGAACGACCTGGGAGGTCGTCGAGCCCACCCAGAACGAGGACGTGGTTCGCGGTCCCGTCGGACGATGTCCTCGCTGGAAAAGTCCGGCGTTGGTGTGGACGGTGTGGGTCAACCAACGTCGACCCCCGCGTCGGCCAACAGGCCCGCCAAACGCGAGTCGTCGAAGAAGGTGTTCTTCCGGGGGTTGCCACGCATCGTCGAGAAGAACGCGTTCATGAATTGGATGACCGGGCGGTACCGGGCCACCACGTCGGCATAGGCAGGTGACAGGCCAAGGAGATTCTCGGAGGCGAGGGTCTCGACGTTGGACACGAGCAGGTCTAGGGCGCGGTCCTGATCGATCGGACCGTTCGATCGGAATCGTCGCAGGAGCGCCTTTCGCTCCTCTCTGGACATCGGCGCAAGGAGACCGAGGAGGGCGTTGCCGGCGCTGTAGATCGTCTCGCCGAAGTCGTAGTGCCGATGCCGGTCGAGGAACGCGCTCTCGGTCGGCGACAGGTGAAAGGCCCGGTCGTTGGCCAGCCCAAAGTCAGTGAGCAGCGGCATCGATCCGTCGGTGACGACGTTCCCGTAGTGAGCATCGAAGTGGAACACACCGTGGTCGTGGAGGAAGCGGATCGTTGTCAGGAGTTGGTCGACGACGCCACCGACGGACGATTGGTGCTCGCGGAGCCAGTCGAACATGCGGCGGGGGACGAACTCGAGCACCAGCCACAGTTCGAACGGCGTCGCGCGCCTGGCCTCGATGAACGCCGCGATGCGCTTGCTGTCGTTCCAGTACTTCACGTACTCGGGGCTCTCAGCCCAGGACCCGGTGTCCCGGCCTGCCCCACCCCCACGTCGGCGCATCACGCGGTGGTGCACGAGCATCGGGAACCCCTCGCACGACCCGTCGATCACCCAACCCGTCGTCGTCACGTGGACAGCAAGTTCGCGCCACGCCCCGAAGCCCGCCGACCCGACCCCGTACTGGTAGACCGCGGGCAGCCTGAAATGGTTGCGCGTCGAGTGGGTCCGCTCGTGCTCCAGCTCGGTCAGCGGCAGGCGCTTCACGAACACGGACGAGCCGTCGGGCAACGTCGCCGTCGAGCTGGCGCCCCAGCCGAGCGTCCGCGACCCTTCGACGAGTCTGCTCAGCTCATCGTCGTCAAGCAGGACGAGAATGCCTGCCTGCTCCGACCAGCGACGACGACGCACGTCAAGTGGCGTCATCCGCGGTGCCGAACCACCGCTCGACACTTGTCGTCCGAAGCGGCGGCCGCCCCGCGCGGGGTCTCGCGAACCAGTGGATGCCTCGCGTCATCGCAGGCGTCGGCCGGTTGAGCCATCAGTTCATGTCTAGCCCGAGATAGCACCGGTCCTCTCAGCCTGTCAGACCGATCGGCGAACGAGCGCGGCGCCGAGTCGTCCGAACGACGTGAGTTCCTTGATCACCTCGAAACCGCGAGAGTGATAGAGGTCAAGCGAGCCGCTGTAGCCGTTCGTGCCGTCATCGCGAGGCCGCGGATATGCCTCGATGCGCGTGGCGCCTCGGGCTGGAGCATCAGTGATGACGCGATCGAGGAGCATCGCCGCGACCCCGTGGCCGCGGTGGGGCGGCGAGATGTTGAAGCACGACACGGTGATCGTTGTTGCGTCGTCCTCCCGACTCAGCGCGTAGACCTGGTCGGCGCGCATCGCTGCGTTCACCCACCCTGCTGGCTTGTCGTCCACGTATGCGAGGTAGCCGAAAGCGCGTCCGTCTCGGAACCGGTCGCCCATGATCGATCGGTGCTGCTTCCAGACCCCGAGACCGGGCGCCGGAAGCGGCTCGTGCTGCTCGAGACAGAAGCACGCGGCAACCCACGGCTTGTCGACGAACGCGTCGTGGTCCATGTACGACGACCAGTCACCGAGTCGATCCGGCATCACGGGACGGACGACGACCTCGCCGATCGTGTCCAACCGCTCTCGACCTCCAGTGAGCCGCAGCAGTGCCTCGCCGATCACCCGCACCGCAAGATCGGGGAAGGGCCAATCGGCGTGCGCGGCCCGGACATGCACCAGGTAGGCGTCAGGGAACGCCTCCTCGTTCTCGGCTCCGACGACGTGATCACAGCTGCATGCGGCTCGGATGGTCACGCCCGCATCGTATGGAGGCACAGAGCGAGGAGCGTTGCGAGCGTACCGCAGTGAGGACACGGGATGGAACCCGTGTGACATCGAAACGCCCGACAACCGTATGCCAGTTCGGTCGAGAAGAGGCGACGAGCTCGTCAGCGATAGGCGCGGGCCTGGAGCTCGTAGAGCTCGGCGTAGAGACCGCGCCGCGCAATGAGCGACGCGTGGTCCCCGGCCTCGATGATCCGCCCGTCATCGACGACCAGGATGAGGTCGGCCATACGAACTGTCGAGAAGCGGTGGCTGATGAGGATCGTGATGGCACCGCGCGCTCGGGCCGCCGCTCTGGCCTCGCCGTGGAAGCGTTCGAACAACCGATGCTCGGTCGGGGCGTCGAGACTGGCAGTCGGCTCGTCGAGGATGGCCAGGAGCGGGTCGGGCCGCATCATGGCGCGGCCGAGTGCGAGCTTCTGCCACTGGCCGAGGGAGATCTCCACGCCGGTGTCGAAGTCGCGTCCGAGCTGGGTCGCCAGCCCATTCGGGAGTTGGTCCACGACCTCTGGCGTGGTCGCTCGCTCGAGTGCCCGTAGGACCGCCGCCTCGGTGTCGTTCGTGACGTCACCGACGCTGACCGTCTCGCGCGCGAGGAGCTGGAACATGGCGAAGTCCTGAAATCCTGCGGTGATGCGCTGCCGCCACTCGTCGACGTGGACGGCTCGCAGGTCGACGCCGTCGACGAGGATGCGGCCCTCGGTCGGCTCGTAGAACCGGCAGAGGAGCTTGATCAGCGTCGTCTTGCCGGCGCCGTTCTCTCCGACGATCGCAACGGTCGAGCCTGCGGGGAGATGGAGGTCCACGTCGCGCAGCACCGTCGTCTCCGTCGCCGGGTAGCCGAAGGCAACGTGCTCGAACCGGATGCCGTCGCGCAGCTCGTCCGGCAAACGAGCCGGCTCCGTCGGCTCGAGCGCGGCGTGCGAAGCTTCGGCGTAGTCGCTGAACCACCGGAGGCGACGCACCGCCCGGTGCGTGCGGACGAACCAGGCAACGTTCTCGCCGAGCTCCGCCAGTTGCTGGTCGAGCTGGCTGCCGATGGTCAGGATGAGGACGGCGTCGCCGACGGTAGCCTCGCCGCGGGTGACGGCGCGGGCGGTGAAGGCGAGGGCCGCGACGTAACCGGCGGCGAACATCGTCCACGCCGCCGACGAGATCGCCACTCGCTCACGGCTGAGCGCTCGACGCTGGCCTTCGAGCCGGTCGAACAAGCGACGACGACGGCTGAGCAGCTCGTCGGTGAGACCGAAGACCCGCACCTCCTTGGCCGAGGTCGGCAGGGTCGCCAGCTCGTAGTGGTGTCGAAGGATCCGGTTGTCTTCGGCCTGCGCGTCGATCAGCGCGATCAGTCGGTTCTCCCCTCGGCCCGTGGCCCACGCGGTCGCCCCTCCGAAGAGGGGGAGCAGCGCCAGGCGGGGGTCGACACCTGCGAGGAGGGCGACCGTGCTTACGCCCTGGGCGAGGGACGCCAACGTCCACGAGATCGGGTTGAAGGGGTTGGCGAGGTACCCGCGTTCGTTGCGGATGAGCTCGACCTCGTTGAGGTATTCGGGGCGCTCGTGGTGCTCGAGGCCGGGGATTCCGGCGGTCATCCCCATGATGTGGCTGTCGAGGTAGAGCTGCGTGTTCTCGCGGAGCCGGAGGCGGACGTTGAGCGAGGCATGGACCATCAACCGGTTCGTCGCCGTGAGGGCGAGCACGACGGCGACGCCGCGCAGCGCCTCGCCCGTGTCGCCGCGGATGAAGCCGTCCGTGAGCGTGCGCAGTCCGATGGCCCGTAGCGGCAACGACGCCATCTGTCCCACCGCGGTGACGACGGCAAAGAGTGACCGCACAGCATCGGCGCGCCACGAGATCCGCACCATGAGGGCCACGGTGCGGAGGGCGTTACGCACCGGGCCGACCTTCAGAGAATCGGGCGGCCTGCAAGCGGTACATGGCGGCGTACCGACCGCCGACCGCCAGGAGCTCCTCGTGGTTGCCGTCTTCGGTGACACGTCCGTCCTCGACGACCACGATGCGGTCCGCGCGACGAACGGTCGAGAAGCGGTGTGAGATCACGATCGTCGTCACGCCCTTCGTCAGCTCGAGGAAGCGCTCGTAGACCTCCGCCTCGCCCCGTACATCCATCGCGGCAGTCGGCTCGTCGAGGATGAGGACGCCGGCGCCGCTCTCGACCGCGAACAGGGCGCGCGCCAAGGCGAGGCGCTGCCACTCACCGCCCGAGAGCTGGGTGCCGCCCGTGAACTCGCGGCTCACCATCGTCTCCCAACCCTCGGGCAGCCGGTCGATGACGACGCCGGCGCCGGCCAAGTCGCCCGCTCGCCGCACCCGCACGGCGTCCGAGCGATGGGCGAGCGAGCCGAAGGCCACGTTGTCGTACGCCGACACCTCGAGCTGGAGGAAGTCCTGGAACACGGGGGCGAGGCGGCGCCGCCACGACGCTGGATCCAGCTCGGTGAGCGGCGTGCCGTCTATGACGATGCGCCCACGGTCGGGGTCATAGAGACGGGCGAGCAGCTTGACGAACGTGGTCTTGCCGGCGCCATTCTCGCCGACGATGGCCAGCGACCTTCCGGCTTCGATCTCGAGCTCGAACCCCGTGAACACGGGCTCGTCCCGGCCTGGGTACGTGAACGACACATTCTCGAAGCGAATCGTCCGGCGGGGGAGTTGCGTCGCTTCCTGTTCTCCGTGGATGCGCACGGCGACGGCCGCGGCTCGCTGCTCCAGGTCGAGGAGCTTGTCGAGCGCGAGCTGCGCCTCCGTCGGCGCGACGTACGAGTAGTCGAACTGCGCGGCCACGGCGGCAGCGACGATCGCCTGGGAGACCGTGACGGCCGCGCCGACGGAGATCCGCCCTGACGTCGCCTCGATGGCCAGGAGCCACAACGCGCCGCCCTCGACGACGGCGAGGGCGCCGACCACGCCGAGGATCGCCAGCCAGTACTCCTGCCGCTTCGCCCAAACGCCCGCCATGACCTCCAGCCAGTTCGAGCGATACCGGTCGACGAGCCACGGCGCCATACCGAACACACGCGTCTCCTTGGCGACGGTGTGGGTGAGGGCGAGGGTGCGGAGGTAGTAGGCCCGGCGGAGCAGGTCGGTATTGCCATGCAGGATCAGGGTGACGTCCTGGAAGTGCCGTCGCTCGAACCGGAAGACACCCAGATACGTCACCGCGAGTACGGGCACGAGCCACCACCGGAACGTCCCGACGATGAGCAGCGAGGAGACGCACCAGATCCGGCGCTTGAGGATGAACGGCAGCTGCAGGGCCGCGGATCCCGGCGTGAACCCGCTGAGCGCTCCCTGCGCCTGCAAGGCCGCGTCCAGCACGACAGGGTCCTCCACGTGGGCGAGGCCGGGCGGTTCGGCCATGGCCCGCATGACACGCTCTGTCAGCGACTCGTCCACCACCCGCATGAGCGTGGCCGTCAGCTCTGCCGTCAGCGGGTCGAGCAGGCGCTGGACGGTGAACAGGATCCCGATCGCGACGACCGCGCCCGTCGCCGACCCTCCGCCCTCGAGGTCGGTGGCGAGGACGCCGACGCTGATCGTGAACGCCGGGAGGAGGATCCCCTGGAGGGTGGCGAGGGCAAGGACGACGAACGTGATGCGGCGGTCGACGGCCGCCAGGACGCGAATCAGCCGCGGGAGTCCACGTCCTGTTCCGATACGGCTCGGCTCGAACACTGACGAAGTCTTGCGGTCGCGGCTGGTCGGCCGCCCGGGAGTTTCGATGACGCATCGATGAGACCGTCGAGCAGTCGACGGGTGCCGGCGGATCCGGCTCAGAACCCGGCCGGCGCTGGTGCTACCGTCCGGCCGTGCGCACCGCGGGCCAGACACCCGAGCTGGCTTGGAGAAGGGTCGTCTGTCGCAAGAACGGCTAGTCCCGCCGCTTCCACCACTGCGTCGGAGGAAGCGGCAGGGGACACGGCGCGACACCCCGCGAGGGAGAGCTCGGCCGTGGCCGCGCGCTCATCGACGACGTCGCTGCCCGAGCTCCTGCCTTGATCGTGAAGGAGGAGTGGGCAAGTGCTGATGCTCGGGCGGTGCATCCGCCCGTATCTCGCTACCGCATCGATGGGGGCGACGGCCGGCGTGGGCGAGCACCCCGTCGTGTTGCTGGACCACGCGATCGCCTTGCTGCGGGTCGCCCTGGTCGTCATCATCTGGAAAGCCATCCTTCGGAGCGATGCCGCCCCGGAGAGACCCGCACCGGCGGCAGTGCTCACCTACGTGCTCCTCGCGCGCGTCCTGCTCGACCAACTCGACGTCCGGACCGGCGTCCTCGGCGCGATTTGGGAAGGCACGATCGCGACCAGGCTCTTGCGCCCGGTGTCGTTCTTCGGCGACCAGCTGGCCGCGATGGCCGGCGGATGGTGGTTGCGGTGGGCGACGTTCTCGTTGCCGGCGATCGTGGTGGCATCGTTCCTCGGCGTCGACCTGGCGCCGTCGACCGCCGGGCGCGGGCTGGCGTTCCTCGCCAGCCTCGGGCTCAGCATCGCCGTTGGCGCGGCGGTCGACTTCCTGTTCGCGCTGCTCGTGATCCGATGGCCGGAGAGCTATTGGTCGCTCTGGTTCGCCCGTGACTCGCTGAGCCCTCTGGTTGCCGGCGCGGTCGTGCCCCTCGTCCTCCTCCCGTGGTCGATCGGGACGGTCCTGGGATGGCTCCCCTTCGCGGCGATGGTCTCGGCACCGTTGCGCATCTACACCGGGGACGGTGAGGTCGGTGCCCTCCTGGCTTCGCAGGCCGCCTGGGCACTCGTGCTGTGGACGGTCACCCGGCGCCTCTGGCGACGCGCCGCCGTTCGAATGGTGTCCTTCGGTGGGTGAGTCGCGTCGCTTGGTACGTCGGTTCGGCCGCCAGCTCGCGATCGCCGCCCGGATGGACCTGTTGGTCGTGCTCCGCAGCAAGGCGCAAGCGGCCCTGTGGGTGACGACGGACTTCATCGCTTACACGAGCGGCACCGCCGCGATGCTGCTCGTGGCGACGAGATTCGATGGCATCGCCGGATGGACACGGGCCGAGCTGGTGTTCCTCGCCGGGTTCGCCACGACGGCTTCCGCCCTGCGCCAGATGCTGTTCGGCTACAACATCAGCGCGATCAGCCGCCGAATAGGACGCGGCCAGCTCGATCACACCCTGATCCAGCCACAGCCACTGCTGCTGTCACTGCTCACGGAGGGGTTCACGCCCTTGTCGTCCGTCGGCGCCTTCGTCCCGGGAGTGGTCCTCCTGACGGCGGGCACCATCGCGACCCACGTCGAGCCCACGCCGTGGTTCGTCGCACGCCTCGCCGCGTGCCTCGCCTCGTCGATGCTGCTCGTGCTGGCGGCTTCATTCGCGCTCGGCTCCGCAGCCTTCTGGGCGCCAAGGGGCGCCGAGGAGATCAGCACCCGCGCTGGCAACCTGCTCTCGCTCACCGACTTCCCCCTCGACCCCCTGCCCTACGCCTTGCGCACCGCGCTCGTCACCGTGGTGCCTGCCGGGTTCGTCGCTTGGTTCCCTGTCGGCGCGCTCCTCGGCCGGCGCCCGGAACACGACTGGCTCTTCGCACCGCTCGTCACCCTGCTCGCAGCCGCCGGCGCCGCCGCGGTGTTCAAGAAAGGAATGCACCGCTATGCCCGCACGGGATCGTCTCGCTACAGCGACTTCGGACACCGCCGTTGAACTGCGCGGTGTCGTGAAGACGTACCGGCAAAGGCAAGCCTCAGCGACCGTGCGCGGAGCCGTGCGGTCGATGCTCCGGCCCGTCTCGCGCGAAGTGCACGCGCTCCGCGGCATCGATCTCTCCGTCACACGCGGAGAGATCGTCGCCTACGCCGGACCGAACGGCGCCGGGAAGAGCACCACCATCAAGTTGTTGTCCGGCATCCTGGGCCCCGATGCCGGGAGCGTGACGGTCTTCGGCCGTGACCCGCTCGCCGACCGGCGCGCGCATGTCGCGAACATCGGTGTCGTGTTCGGCCAACGCACGGAGCTCTGGCACGACCACCCCGTCGCCGCCACGTTCGAGTGGAAGCGCGTCGTGTGGGACGTCCCCGAGGACCGCTATCGGAGGATGCTCGGAGCGCTGACCGAGCTCCTCGACCTCGCCGAGCTGCTCCCGGCACTGGCGCGCGAACTCAGCCTCGGACAGCGAATGCGCGCGGAGCTCGCTCTGGCGCTGCTGCACGAACCAGAGTTGCTGCTGCTCGACGAGCCGACGATCGGGCTCGACGTGCTCGGCAAGCGTCGCGTGCTCTCGTTCGTCAAGGAACTGAAGTCTCTTCGGGACGTCACCGTGCTCGTCACCAGTCACGACATGGCCGACCTCGAACAGCTCGCCGAGCGAGTCGTGATGGTCCATCGCGGGCGCGTCGCCTTCGACGGCGACTTTCGGCAGCTGCGTCGCTCGGTGACTTCGCGGCGGCTCCTGCTGCTCGAGACGCAGTCAGCCAGCGCCCCCTACCTGCCGCACGCCGAGCTCGTCGAGTCCGCTGCGGGTCGGCATTCCTACCTCTATGACCCCTCGATCGTCGACGTCTCGACGCTCCTGGGCGCAGCGTCAGCGGTCACCGAAGTGCTGGACGTCGAGACCCATCGGCCTGACATCGACGACGTCGTCGCCGACCTCTACGAACACTGGAGGCGCGCCTGAACGGGAAGCTGCCGGCGCCCGAATCGAACGACGCGGGCGGAACGAGGTTGTTCAGGAAGACTGGCCGTGTGAAGGCGGCCTGCAGGTCGTGAACGGTGTAGTCGGCGGAGGGTGTAGCGCTCGGCGATCCCGGTGGCGCCAAGCGTTCGGCCACCTGAAACTGAACAGCGCTAGGGTCCGACTCGTCTGCGGCCCCGTGCTGCGGTCCGTTCGAACCCGGGATTCGACGCACGAGCAAGGGAGTGGGCATGGACGCAGTACGGATGATGCGGGCCGCGGCGGCGGTGGTGGTGATCGGGGCGCTCTCGATCGTCGCCCAGCCGGCCGGAGCCGGGTTCGAGATGCCGGTGGCCCAAGCGGTCTTGCAGTCGTCGGACGCCGGCGGTGTGCTCACCGGAATCGGACAGGTGAGCTTCCAGCAGGAGGACGGCCGGGTCGGTGTGCGGGTCGATGTCGCCCCCAACACCGATCTGAGCCCCGGGTTCCATGCGATCCACGTGCACGACGTGGGAACGTGCACCGGGCCGGCGTTCACGTCGGCGGGCGGTCACTACAACCCCGGCGCAGCCGGCCACGGCGCTCACGCGGGCGACCTGCCGGTGGTGCTCGTGCAGTCGGACGGTTCGGTGCACAGCGCGGTCGACACGTCGGCCTTCACGGTGGCCGACCTGTTGGCCGCGGACGTGGCGGTGATCATCCACGCCTCGCCCGACAACTACGCCAACATCCCCACGACCCGCACGACCGACGCCAGCGGGAACGTCACCCAGCAGGCGTACTACTTCGATGCTGACAACGACGGCACGCCCGACACCGCCGGCTCCGACCCAGGGACGACGGGGAAGACGGGCGACGCCGGGGCCCGCAAGGCCTGCGGCGTCGTCAAGAGCACGTCGCCGACCTTCGCCGGCGGCTACTGGATGGTCGCCCGGGACGGCGGCATCTTCACCGAGGGCTCCAACACGCCGTTCTACGGCAGCGAAGGCGCGCTCCCGTTGAACAAGCCCATCGTCCAGATGGCGGCGACCGCCAGCGGGATGGGGTACTACCTCGCGGCATCCGACGGCGGGGTGTTCACCCACGGCGACGCGGCCTTCGAGGGCTCGACCGGGTCGGTGAAGCTGAACAAGCCGATCGTCGGGATGGCCACCGAGCTCGCCCAGGCGCGAGGCGTGCTCAAGGACTCGACCGGCGCCGTGATGGGGACGGTGACGTTCGCTCAGAAGGCGGACGGCGTGCACGTGCGGGTGTCGGCCACCGGTCTGGCGCCCGGGTTCCACGGCTTCCACATCCACGACGTGGGGACCTGCACGGCGCCGACGTTCGCGTCGGCCGGACCGCACTACAACCCCGGGGCGGCGCTGCACGGTGGCCATGCGGGGGACAACCCGGTGGTGTTGGCGAGGGCCGACGGAAGCGTGGACGAGGGCTTCGTCACCAACAGCTACACCGTCGCCGGTCTGTTGGCGGCCGATGTCGCCGCGGTCGTGCACGCCAATCCGGACAACTACGGCAACATCCCGTCGAGCAGCGTCCAGAACCCCGATGGGTCCTTCAGCCGTCGCGCCTACTTCTACGACGCCGACAACAACGGTCCCGACGCCGCCGACCCGACGGGCGCGGATCCGTCGACGACCGGCAAGACGGGAGACGCCGGCGCCCGCAAGCTGTGCGGCGCGGTGGCCGCTCCGGGTGGTTCGTCCCAAGCCGGGTACTGGCTGGCGGCCAGCGACGGCGGAGTGTTCAACTTCGGTGACGCCGGGTTCTTCGGCTCGGCGGGTGGGGGCCCCATCAACCAGCCCGTCGTCGGCATCGCCGCCACGCCCACCGGCGATGGCTACTGGCTCGTGGCCAGCGACGGCGGGATCTTCACCTTCGGCGACGCCGGGTTCTTCGGCTCGACCGGCGACCTCAAGCTGAAGCAGCCGATCGTCGGCATGGCGTCCACGCCTTCGGGTCGTGGCTATCGGCTGTTCGCGGCTGACGGCGGTGTGTTCAGCTTCGGTGATGCGACCTTCGAGGGCAGCACCGGCGCCATGGTGTTGAACTCGCCGGTGGTCGCCGGGGCAGTCACCGAGTCGGGCCACGGCTACGACCTGTATGCGGCCGACGGCGGCGTCTTCAACTTCGGTGATGCCGGCTTCCAAGGCAGTGAGGGCGGACGCAAGCTCAACCAGCCGGTGCTCGGCGGAGCCCGTCACAGCGGCTGACGCTTTCTCGGCGGCCCGTAGGCGGGCCGGGCCGTCGAGATCGCGGTGAACGGCAGCACCCAGAGCGGGCCGGTGGCGGCGAGTGGGGCTGATGCCAGGGGCACGGCGACCGGCACCGCCCCGACGGGGCACACTGCCGACGTGGGATTCCCGAATCCGTTCACCGGACTCGTCGGCTGCGAGCTGCCGATCCAGCTCGCCGGAATGGGGGGCATGGCGACCCCGGACCTTGCCCGGGCGGTGAGCCGCGCTGGTGGGCTCGGCATGCTGAGCGGCGTCGGGGAACGGGTCGACCTGGTGGCGCAGCTCGATGGTGCCGCGGCCGAGGGGCTCCTCGTCGGCGTGAACTTCCTCGTCCCGTTCCTCGATGTTGCGGCCGTCGAGGACGCGGCTGGAAGATGCCGGCTGGTCGAGGCCTTCTGGGGCCCGCCCGACGCCGACCTCGTGCGCCGGATCCACGAAGGCGGCAGCCTCGCCGCCTGGCAGGTCGGCACCGCGGACGAAGCATCCGCGGCGGTTGACGCCGGATGCGACATCGTCATCGCGCAGGGAATCGAGGCGGGCGGCCACGTCCGAGGAACGGTCGGTCTGCTGCCGCTGCTCGACGAGATCGGCCGACGCCGGGACATGACGGTTCCCGTCGTCGCCGCCGGCGGCATCGGCACCGGCCGGTCGATGGCGGCGGCCTTCGTCGCCGGGGCCGACGCCGTCCGCCTCGGGACACGGTTCCTCGCCGCCACCGAGTCCGCCGCCCACCCCGACTACGTCGATGCCTTGATCGGCGCCGCCGCCGACGACACGGTGCTCACCACCGCCTTCGGGCTCGGCTGGCCCGAGGCACCGCACCGCGTCCTGCGCTCGGCCGTGGCCGCCGGCGAGGCCCTCGGAGACGCGCAACGGTGGACGCCGAACTGGCCGACGATCGCCGACCCCGGGCCCGTCGCGGCACGCGCCCTCTACGCCGGGCAGTCCGTCGGCGCCATCCGGAAGCGCCAGTCGGCGGCGGAGATCATCGCGGAGCTCCTCCAGGAGGCATCGGGCTCGAACACCCACGACGGGGAACCCTGAGGCGGCTCCCTCCCTTCGCCGACCGCATCTCGCCGTTGCTTGTCCGATGCCGCCGTCTCGGCGGCCACCACCGACGGCGCAGCACGCCTTGCGCGCATCGCCGAGCGAGTACCGGTCCGAGCGCCGCGATCTCCGCCAGGTACGCCATCTGGTCGAACGCCGCCAACGCCTCGGCGCGCTCCGCGTCGGTGAGGTCGTCCCGTCGAGACACGTACCCGCGTTGATCGAGCGTCGCCGCCAGCCGCGACGCCAACAGCTCGAGCCGTTCGGGCGATGCCGCCAGAAGCTCGGCCGCCCGGGCACGATCCAACCTCCGCCATGCCTCCTCGATGACGCGGCACCTCGCCGGCGATCCCGACAGGGCGACGAGGACGTCGTCTTCCTCACGACGGCCCGGATGCCCGAGGAGGTCGAGCCGATGCCTCGACCAGCGGATCACGTGTTCGGCGCCACCGCACCGCACGATCACCTCGGTCTCGGCGGAGCCGCCATGCATCGCTACGGCAGGCTACGACACCCCCGGCGCCTTGAGGTCGTCGAGTGCCGCCAGCCGGCTGCGGATCCACGAGAGCAGGTCGTCCCACTCGGCGTCGTACAACCGAGGCGGCGCCGTCGCGACCACCTCGGCGCAGCACGCGGCGAGCTCCTCGTAGGCGTCGAGCCACCGTCCGGTCGGCGGCGACCCGATCGGCGTCGCGCGCCCGCCGGCCCGGCGCGGCGCCGCCGGGACCGCAACGGTCGGATGCCTCGACCGGGGCCACGCACGGCCGACCCGCCCCTTCGTCGGAAAGTCGATGATCGTCATGGCGGCACCATCGCGCCGGGGTACGACAGCAATGACGCAGCCGCTCACCCCCAGCGTCACGCCCCCGCCTCGACCTGGTGGCGGGGACCAGGGAGGCGGGGGCGTGGCCCCGATCGGCCCCTTTCGCTCAGGGTGGCCGATCCACCGCCTGGTGTTCAGTAGGCCACCCCTCGGCAGCTTCCGCCATGGGGCGAACGGATCAATTCGCGCATCCTCGACGCGGGTGCGCGACCAAGCGCCCGACCAACGCCTCGGTCACGTCGACGGCCGCACGCTCACGGCGACGAGCTCGTGGTCCGAGAGCGGCGAGCCGCGCCCGTCGACCGCCGGGACCACCGCCGGCCGGCGGGCCTCGAGTCCCCGCGTGAGCAACCAGTCGAGGTGCAACGGCACATGGTCGGGCAGCCCACCGGCGTCGTGGTTCGTCGTCGGCGCTACAACGTTGGAGTCGATCCAGGAGAACCCGCGACGCGCCGCTTCCTCGAACAACGGCTCATGCCCCACCGGCCACGAGAACCGGGTGGGCTCCTCGCACCGCATCCGCTGCACCGCTGCCCGGTCGGCGAGCTCGGCGATGGCCACGCCGAAGGTGTTGGCGTCGCCGCCGAGGACGCAAGGACCGCTCCCGAAGCGATCGTCCACCGCCGCGAGGAGTCGGGCGAACTGGGCGCCCCGCTCATCGGCTGTCGATCGGCTCTCGAGGTGGAAGCTCACGACCGTCAGATCGACGTCGCCGGCGATGGTCACGACCCCGGCGACGGCCATCCGCCCGCCGACCCGAGGCTGTCCTCGATCGGCGGTGAACCAGTCGCCGCCCTCGTCGAGACGCAGAACGGCGGCGTCGCGCACGCCACCCCGCGCGAGCACCGCGTTCCCGTGAAGTCCGCGGTCGTTCGTCGTCATGCCGGAGGCGTCGGCGGACACGACGTCGGCCGCATCGCCGATGCTCAGCTCGACGAACTCCACGCCGAAGGCGCCACCGAGACCGAGGCCCTCGGCAAGTCGTCGCGGCACATCGTGGTTGCCGCTCCGTGCCATTCCCGAGTCGAGCTCGGACAGCAGCACGACGTCGGCGTCCACCCTGGCCAACAGCTCCAGCGACGCGTCGAGGTACCTACACCGCTCGGCGTTCCACGCGGCCACACGCAACCATCCGCGGTGCGACCCCGGTGAGCCAACCGGCGCCTCGATGGCATCGACGTCGAGCAGGATCCTCGACCCCGACGCGATCGAGTCGTGTGCGCCCGGCTCCCCGATGCGCCCGAGCCACGCCGCCCGATCCTCCAGCGACGGCAACCCGAAGGCCACGTCAATCCTCCGACGCGGAACCCAGGAGCCCGCCGGCGGCCGCCAGCGCAGCCGCCAGGCCCGCGGCACGCTCGACGACGGCGGCCAGGTAGTGCTCGGCCACCGCACCTTGTCCCTGCAAGGGCGGATCGCCCAACGAACGGATCAGCGCCGATGGGCGGCTGGCCGGCACGATCGGCTCCGGTGCCGGCACGGCCGGGACGGCGCGCCAGAGGTCGCCACTGGCGCCGCCCTTGCCCTTCGCGCCCGACCGGCGCCGACGCTGCGGCGGCTTCTTCCGGGGCTGTTGCGGCGGCGGCTGGGGGTGGTTCACGTGTCCTCCTCCGTGAGGAGCTGATCGGGCCGGAGGCCGAGCGCGACCCGCAGCTGTTCGGCGTCGAGGTCGGCGAGAGAGGACGACTTCGGCAGCACGAGGTCGGCGACGTGGCGCTTGCCGGCGACGACCTCCTCGACGCGTTCGTCGACGGTCCCGGGGCACACCAACCGGTGGGAGACGACCGTGCGGGTCTGGCCGATGCGCCACGCGCGATCGCGAGCCTGGTCCTCCACGGCAGGGTTCCACCAACGGTCGTAGAGGACGACGTGGGACGCCGCCGTCAGGTTCAGGCCGGTGCCGCCAGCCTTCAACGACAGCACCAGCGCGCCCGGTCCGGTCATCGCCTGGAACTCCTCGATCATCCGGTCGCGGGCCCCGCGAGCCAGGCTGCCGTGGTAACAGGAGATCGGCACGCCGGTCTTGGCCGTGAGGTGGTCGGCCAGTCGCATCCCCCACTGCGCGAAGTGGGTGAACACGAGGATGCGTTCGTCGGCCGCGAACACGGTCTCGACGATCTCCTCGAGCCGCGCCAGCTTGCCCGAGCGACCCTCGAGGGGACGGCCGTCGTCCTGGTACGCCGCCGGGTGGTTGCAGATCTGCTTCAGCGCCGTGATCGCCGCAAGGATGGCGCCCTGTTTCGGTTCCGCCCCCGGAGCGGCGGACGTGGTATCGGCGACGAGCCCGTCGAGCACTGCCTGGTAGAGCCCGATCTGCTCCGGCGTCATCGTGCAGTGGTCGAGCTCGTCGATGCGATCGGGAAGCTCCGCTGCGACCAGAGGCTCCTTCTTCGTCCGGCGGAAGACGAGGATGCCGTTGAGCGCCCGCAGCGCCGCCTCACCCGAACCCTCGCCGGAGAGCTGGGCGATGAACGCCGGACGCGGACCGACGAGGCCCGGGTTGGTGAAGTCGAGGATCGCCCACAGGTCGCCGAGGCCGTTCTCGATCGGCGTGCCCGTGAGCGCGACCCGGGTGCGCGCAGGGATGCGCCGAAGCTGTTGCGCGGTCTCGTTCGCAGGGTTCTTCACCGCCTGCGCCTCGTCGAGGACGACCCGGTCCCACGGCATCCCGGACAGCGCCTCGATGTCGCGCACCGCCGTGCCGTAGGTCGTGATGACGACGTCGGCGTTGGACACCTCCTCGGCCAGCTGGTCGGCCGATGAGCGGGACGAGCCATGGTGCACGACCACCCGCAGCCCGGGTGTGAAGCGCGCCGCCTCTGCCGCCCAGTTGCCGACGACCGCGGGCGGTGCGATCACGAGCGCCGCGCCGCCGCCGCGCCCGGCCGTGCGCCCGAGGTGGGCGAGCATCGTCGGGGTCTTGCCGAGTCCCATGTCCAACGCGAGGCAACCGCCGAGTGATACTGCGTCGAGGAACCCGAGCCACGCCAGCGCCTCGGCCTGGTACGACCGCAGCTCCCCGAGGAATCCGTCGGGCGTGGTGATGGGATCGGTCGGGATCTCCTGCGCCTTGCGCAGCAGGTCGGTTGCCCACCCGCTGCCCTCGACCGTCAGCCCACCGCCGAGCGCCGATCCCTCCAGGCCGACGGCGTGGCGGAGGATCTCGGCGCCGCTGAGCTTCGTCTTGTTGGCCCGCTCGGCCAGCGCCGCCGCCGCTTCGCGCAGGTCGGCCCGATCGAGCTCGACCCACCGGCCGTGCGACTGGACCAAGGGACGGGCTTCCGAGGCGAGGCGGGCGATGTCGGCCGCCGTCAGCTCGACGTCGTCGAACACGACCGACCAACGAACGTCGCTCAGCTGGTGCGCGCCGACGACGCTGTCGCCGGTCGGTCCGGTGAAGAGCTTGAGGCCCGGCGCCGGCTTGCGACGCGAGAGCTTCGGCACCCGCACCTCGAACCCCGCGGCTTCGAGGATGGGACCGGTCGTGGTCATCAGCTCCCACGCCTCGTCCTGGCTCAGGTACACCTGTCCGCGTCGCAACCCGCCGGGACGGAGCAGCACCGGCATGGCGCGTTCGAGTCGCAGCAGCTCGTCCGCCATCGCCTTGGTGTCCTTGCTGTCGGCCAGCGCGACCTCGACGGGAAGCGGGTTGCCGTCGGCGCCTCGCCCGAGGACCGCGAGGTACCACGCATTGCCGCGGTCGGGCGGCTCCAGCTGAACGATCAATCGCGTGCGGTCCGACGCCGGATGGGCGACGGGTTTCACCCACCGGTCGAGGCGCTTCATGACCTCGGCAGCTGCGGCGACCGGGGCTTCGAACGCCGATCCGTCGAGGCGAGTCAGGAACGCTTCGGCGACCGAAGCCGACGTGTTCGTCGTCGGCGGGGGAGCCGGGAGCTCGAGGCGAGCCGCGGCGGTGCGGACGACGGCGTCGACCACGGAGGTCCAGACGCTCATCACGACGGTGCGCGGGGCGGACTGGGCGAGTGCCGTCACCGGTCCCGGCATGGCCTCGGCGAGCGCGGCGACGTGGGTCTCGTCGACCAGGGCCGGCGCCCACGACACGCCGAGCTCCAGGAGCTTGGCGTCGACCCGCTTGCGGGTCTTGAGCGAGGGGACGACGGCGCCCTTGGCGACGGAGCGGACGGCCTCGACGGCGACCCGCCCCAGCCAGGTGACCGACGGCCCGACGTGCTCGGCCGGCTCCGCCGCGCCCACGCTCACGAGCCACCCGAGGGCCTCGTGGACGGGGATCGACAACGCCGCCGCCTTGACGCCACCCGTGCCGGGGATGGTCACGTCGGCGTGGACGACCCATCCGTGCTGCGGTCCGCCGATGGCCTCGAGCCGGTCGGCGAGGCCGTCGTTGTCGGCGGGATCGGCTCCGGGACCGGCGGCCCAGACGACGACGCGCCCTGACGTCCACGACGCCTGCAGCTGGACCTCGCCGACGGGTGTGGCCACGCCGCCGGGGATCTCGGCGATGACGGGGACGGTCGGCGGTGGGGGCGGCGGGGGAGGGACGAGTCGGTCGTAGGCGGCGTCGAGACGGGCGAGCTGCCCTTCGAAGTCGGCGATGACCTGGTCGCGCTCCTCTCCCCGGAGGCGGAGGACCTCGTCGTAGTCGTCCTCGGTCTGGTCCAGGAGCCGTTCGAGGGCGCGCCGCCAACCTCGCTTGTCCCCCTCGAGCAGGGCGAGCTGGTCTTCGGTGGCGATGCCCTCGGCCTCCGCCCAAGCGGCTGCTTCGAGCGCCTCTATGACGTCGATCATGTGTGGATTCGGCGCTCCTCGCGCCGAGCCTTCCCGTTCGTGACCCGGGAGACTCGCGGGCTCGGCATCCACCGCTCGGGGAGCGGGATGTCGATGGCGACACGTTACCGCACTCGGCGAGACTGCGGTGTTGGGCGACGGGATCCGCCGGATCGCATCATGACGTCCCGATTGTGCGGTCGGCCAGCCGGAACCGCCGCCGTGACGGTAGCTGTCGATGGCACGGCTGCCGGCGCACCCGGGGAGTCCACGCCCACCACATCGTGTGGTTCTCCACGGGCGGCCCCACGGTCATCGAGAACCTGGTCCTGCTGTGCCGGCGCCACCACCGCGCCGTGCACGAGGGTGAATGGGGCATCGCCGACCCCGCGGGCGAGGTGCGCTTCATCCGGCCCAACGGCCGCACGCTCGACACCCGACCACCACCCTTGCGAGAGGAGATGCGCGACTGGCTACGAGGTGTGGTCCCGTCCCTCGCCGGGGGGGTGCCCCGACTCGCCTTCAGTCCGGGATGACCCCGGGGGTTGTGCCGCGCACGACCTCAGCGGCCGTCGAGCTCGTCGAGCACGCGGCGGACGCGCTCCTCGCTCACTCGGTAGGGCGTGCCGATCGTCTGGGCGAACAGTCCGACGCGGAGCTCCTCGAGCATCCACCGAGCCTCGTCGATGCCGGGGCCGCCGCCGAGGGCGGAGGCCGCCAGTCGAGCGAACCGCTGCTCCAGCGGATGGACCCGCGCCATCCACTCGCGGTCGCGGGCCGGTTCCTTCGGCAACCGGTCGAGACGGTGCTCGATGGCGCGGAGGTAGCGCTCGACGTCGCCGAGCCGTCCCGCCCCCGTGCGGACGACGAAGCCCCGGTAGACGAGCCCGGCGAGCTGGCGACGCATGTCGAGGCGGGCGTCGAGCAGGGCCCCCGCCCTCACCTCGTCGAGGCGACCGGCGATGCGCTTTCGAGCGGCGAGGATCCTGGCGACGTCGTGGGCCACGACCAACGAGCGGTCGACGACCTCGCCCCGCACGCCGTCCAGGAGCGCGGAGAAGCGCTCGGCGTCCCACACCGCGCCCCCGGATGCGGCGACGAGGTCATCGAGGGCGACGGCGATGCAGTCCTCGAGGAGATCGGCCAGCGACGCTTCCGGAGACGTCGCGAGGTCGAGCTTCGTCGACGTCCTCAGCAGACGCTGCATCGCCCCGAGCGGTGACGGCAGCCCGAGCAGCAGGAGTCGGCGCGTGCCCGCACGCATGGCCGCCGTCTGCTCGTCCTCGGTGCTGAACAGGCGGACGGCGACGGATCGGCCTTCGTCGACGAGCGCAGGGAAGGCGCGCACGGGGTGTCCGGCGCGCTCGGCCTCGACCACCTGCGGCAGCGCGCCGATGGTCCATGACGTCAGCCCGGTCCGTTCCAACGATCCGCCGACGGCGCGAGTGATGGCGCCGCGGAGGTGGCCGTGGAGGCGGAACTTCAGCTCGTCGAGGTCCTTCCCGAAGGCCACCCGGCGACCCCTCTCGTCCTCGATCCGGAAGTTGATGCGCAGATGATCCGGCACCCGATCGAGGTCCCAGTCGTCCGGTCGGACGAGCTCGCCGGTGCGAGCGCGGAGGTCGGCGGCGAGCGCCTCGGTGAGGTCGCCGTCCGAAGGGCCGTGCCGGGACAGGAACTCCCGCGTCGCGTCCGAGACGGGGACGAAGTGCCGGCGCAACGACTTCGGGAGCGAGCGGACGACCGCGGCCACGAGCTCCGCGCGGAGCCCCGGCACCTGCCAGTCGAACCCCGTCGCGTCGACCTGGTTCAGCACGGCCAGCGGCACGTGGACCGTCACCCCGTCGAGGTCGGTGCCCGGAGCGAAGTCGTAGGTCACGTCGAGCTCGAGCCCGCCCTGACGCCACAGGTCCGGGAACCCGTCCACCTCGACCGGCCCCGCACTCGGTTCGATGAGGAGGTCGACGGTGTAGTCGAGGAGGCCGGGATCGTCGGCGCGACGTCGCTTCCACCACACGTCGAAGTGCCGCGACGACACGACCTCCGCACCGACGCGTTCGTCGAAGAAGTCGAACAGGGTCGTGTCGTCCACGAGGATGTCGCGGCGACGGACGCGATCCTCGAGCCGGCGGACCTCGGCCACGAGCTCCCGGTTGCGGCGCACGAAGTCGTGGTGCGACTCCCAGTCGCCCTCGACGAGGGCGTGCCCGATGAAGAGGTGGCGCGACAGCGCCGGATCGATGCGCCCGTAGTCGACGGGCCGAGCCGCAACGATCGGGAGCCCGTGCAGCGTCACCCGCTCGCTCGCCACCACCGCCCCCCGTCGGGCGGACCACTGCGGCTCGCTGTAGCTGCGTTTGACGAGGTGCCCGCCGACGCGTTCGACCCACTGGGGCTGGATGCGGGCGACCGTGCGGGCCCAGAGGCGCGTCGTCTCGACGAGCTCGCCGGCCATGACCCAACGCGGTGGCTTCCTGGCCACCGTCGACCCCGGCGAGATGGCGAAGCGGGCGTTGTGCGCGCCCAGGAACTCGATGGGCCCGCGCTTGGGCGCCTCCTCGCTCTGCATGCCGATCTGCGAGAGGAGCCCGGCGAGCAGCGACCGGTGGATCCCGTCACCGTCGAGCTCGTCGGTGTCGACGCGGCTCCCGAGGTGCCCGGTGATCTGGCGGACCTGGCTGTACACGTCCTGCCACTCGCGGACGCGCAGGTGGTTGAGGAACTCGTTGCGACAGACGCGGCGGAACTGGTTCGACGACAGCTCCTGCTGCCGCTCCCGCAGGTACCGCCAGAGGTGCAGGTAGGAGAGGAAGTCCGAATCTGGATCGGCAAATCGGCGGTGGTGCTCGTCGGCCACCGGCTGCTTGCCGATCGGCCGCTCACGGGGATCCTGGATCGAGAGCGCAGCCGCGATGACCATGACCTCGCGGACGCAGCCGTTCGACTCCGCCTCGACGACCATCCGGGCGAGGCGGGGGTCGAGCGGGATGCCGGCGAGGCGGCGTCCCATCTTCGTCAGCCGACCGTCTTCGAGGGCGCCGAGCTCTTCGAGCAGCGCCACGCCGTCTTTCACGTTCCGAGCGTCAGGCGGGTCGACGAAAGGGAAGGAGGCGACATCGCCGAGGCCGATCGACGTCATCTGCAGGATGACCGACGCGAGGTTCGTGCGCAGGATCTCCGGCTCGGTGTACTCGGCCCGTGAAGCGAAGTCCTCCTCGCTGTAGAGCCGAACGCAGATCCCGGGCGCGACGCGCCCGCAGCGCCCGGCGCGTTGGTTGGCGGCGGCCTGTGACACGGCTTCGATCGGAAGCCGCTGCACCTTCGTCCGGCGGCTGTACCGAGACACGCGCGCGGTGCCCGCGTCGACGACGTAGCGCACGCCAGGCACGGTCAACGAGGTCTCGGCGACGTTGGTCGCCAGCACGATCCGGCGGCCACGATGGGGAGCGAACACGCGGTGCTGCTCGGCCGCCGAAAGCCTCGCGTAGAGCGGGAGGACCTCGGTGTCTCGCAGCTTCAGCGCGGTGATCGCCTCGGCGGTGTCGCGGATCTCGCGTTCGCCGCTGAGGAAGACGAGGACGTCACCGGGGCCTTCGCGCGCCAGCTCGGTCACGGCGTCGCAGATGGCCTGCGTCTGGTCGCGGTCGCGGTCGTCGTCGTCGACGACCGGCCGGTACCGGAGCTCGACAGGGTACGTGCGGCCGGTCACCTCGACGATCGGCGCTCCGCCGAAGTGCTCGGCGAAGCGCTCGGTGTCGATCGTCGCCGACGTGACGATGACCTTGAGGTCGGGGCGCCGGGGAAGCAGCTGGCGGAGGTAGCCGAGGATGAAGTCGATGTTGAGGCTGCGCTCGTGGGCCTCGTCGACGATGAGCGTGTCGTAACGCAACAGCTCCCGGTCGCGCTGGAGCTCGTTGAGCAGGATGCCGTCGGTCATGACCTTCACGAGCGTCCGGTCGCCGCCGCGATCGGTGAAGCGGACGGTGTAGCCCACGACGTCACCGATGGGGCCGCCGAGCTCCTCTGCCACGCGTTCGGCGACGGTTCGAGCGGCGAGGCGCCGGGGCTGGGTGTGGCCGATGACGCCCCGGACCCCGCGACCGAGCTCGAGGCAGATCTTCGGCAGCTGCGTGCTCTTCCCGGATCCGGTCTCGCCGGCGACGATGACGACCTGGTGGTCGTGGATCGTCGCGAGGATCTCGTCCTTTCGCTCGCTGACGGGCAGCGCCTCGGGGTACCGGATCTCGGGAACGGCGTCCCGGCGCCGGGCGACCCGCCGCTCCGCCTCCTCGATCTCCCCGAGGAGGCGCTCCACCGGGACGTCGCCCCGACGCAGCCGCGACGCCAGCCGCCGTTCGTCGCGAATGAGGAGGGCGGCGACGCGCTCCTCGAGATCGGTCGCCGTCACGCCGACATCCTTGCTCCCGGGGTGGAGTCGCTGCTACGCCCCGTGTGGGCGTACGATGGCGGGGACGCCAGCCACACGCGCACCGTCCTCGTGGGAGCTCCGAGGAGCGGAAGCGCGGCACCGCCTGGGCTGGCCGGAGATCGGAGAACCGCCGTGGCCTCATCAGGAAGCACGTTCAGCAAGATGCAGCGAGAGCGCGAGAAGAAGGAGCGCGCCGCCGCCAAGCGGGAGAAGCGCCAAGAGCGCACCCCTGCCTCGGAGGAGACCGACACCACCGCCGTGCTCACCGCCGCGGGCGACCTGTCCGCGGGCGACCTGGTCCGCCTGGTCGAGGCGATCCACAAGGAGTACGAGGACGGCACGATCGACCTCGACGAGTTCGAGGAGAAGAAGCAGGCCCTCCTCGCCCGGGTCCGCATCGACTGAGTGACGTACGGTCCGGGGTCATGGCCTCGGATCTGGTGGTGAAGCGGGACGCCCTCCACGAGGTGCGCCTCGACGAGTTCGAGAGGCTCCCCCTCGAGGAGGGCGAGGCGCGTCTGCGGGTCGACCGCTTCGCGTTCACCGCCAACAACGTGACCTACGCCGTGTTCGGTGCGGCCATGCGCTACTGGGACTTCTTCCCCGCGTCCGAGCCGTCGCTCGGTCGGATCCCCGTCTGGGGGTTCGCCGACGTGGTCGAGTCGCACGCCCAGGGCGTGGAGGAGGGGGTGCGGGTCTACGGCTACCTGCCGATGTCGACCGACTTCGTCGTGCGTCCTGGTCGGGTGAACGAGCGGGGCTTCACCGACACGTTCGAGCACCGCCAACCGATGGCGGCGGCCTACAACGCGTACCTCGACGTCGGCACCGATCCGGTCTTCGACGCCGACCACGAGCCGGCGATGATGCTGCTGCGGCCCCTGTACTACACGGCCTTCCTCCTCGACGACTTCCTCGCCGACAACGGATACTTCGGTGCGACGTCCGTCGTGCTGTCGAGCGCCTCGAGCAAGACGGCGCTCGGAACGGCGTACTTCCTCTCGCAGCGCGAGGACATCGAGATCGTCGGACTGACGTCGCCGGGGAACGCGGCGTTCGTCGAGGGCCTCGGCGTGTACTCGTCCGTCGTGACCTACGACGCCGCCGACGACCTCCCGCTGCAGCCGTGCGTCTTCGTCGACATCGCGGGCGACGCCGCCGTGCGGACCGCGGTGCACCGACGCTTCGGCGGTCAGCTCGTGCACAGCTCGGCCGTTGGCGGTACGCACTGGCAGGCGGCGCCCCCCACAACCGATGGAACGCTGCCTGGTGCCGCCCCGTCGTTCTTCTTCGCGCCGGACCAGGCGAGGAAGCGGGCGGGGGACTGGGGTTCGGCGCAGCTCGACGCCGCCTTCGTCAAGCTGTGGCACCGCGCCGTTGGGTGGTCCGAGGGATGGCTCGACGTGCGCGAGGCGAGGGGTGCGGACGCGGTGCGCTCGGCCTATCTCGAGGTGCTCGAAGGTCACAGCTCGCCGTCGGTCGGGCACGTGCTCTCCCTCCACGACTGAGGCGGCCCACCAAGCGACCGCCCTCCGCGTCGGCTGTCGCAGCGCGTAGCGTCCGGCGGATGACCGACGACGCCCCGACCGCCCCGCTCGCCCTCGCACCGGTCGGGATCTGGACCGGCGCGCTCGACGTCGTGCCGGCGTCGCAATCGCGCGAGCTGGCGTCGGAGCTGGAGGAGCTCGGCTACGGCGCCGTGTGGCTCCCCGAGGTCGCAGGGCGTGACGTGTTCGTGCACATGGCACTGATCCTGGCGTCGACGTCGAGGCTCGTCGCCGCGACCGGCATCGCCAACATCTGGGCCCGCGATGCGGTGACCATGACCGGTGCCGCCAAGGGTCTCGCCGAGGCCTTCCCGGAGCGAGCGCTGATCGGTCTCGGCGTGAGCCACCAGAACCTCGTGGAGGGGCTGCGTGGACACCACTACGACAAGCCGCTGGCGGCGATGCGGACGTACCTCGAGAAGATGGATGCGTCGCCTTACATCGCCATGCGACCCAAGACGCCGATGCGGCGCGTGTTGGCGGCGCTCGGACCGAAGATGCTGGAACTCGCGGCCGAGAAGACCGACGGCGCCCATCCCTACTTCGTTCCTCCCGAGCACACCGCCATCGCCCGCTCGACGATGGGCGAGGTCGGTCTGCTGTGCCCCGAGCAGGCGGTGCTCCTCGAGACCGATCCGGTGCGGGCCCGCGAGATCGGGCGGAAGCACACGCAGGTGTACGTGGCGCAACCCAACTACGTGAACAACCTCCGGCGGCTCGGATTCGGCGACGAGGACATCGCCAACGGTGGCAGCGACCGCTTGGTCGACGCCATCGTGGCGTGGGGATCGGTCGATGACATCGTGGCTCGCGTCCAGGCCCACTTCGACGCGGGAGCCGACCATGTGAGCGTGCAGGCCCTTTCGGACACCATGCGCGAGGTCCCGTCGGCGCAGTGGCGCGAGCTGGCTCCGGCCCTGACGGGGCTCGGCCGCCGCTGATGCCACCCGCGCCCAGTCCCCTCGCCGGCGTGCGGGTCGTCGACGCGTCGACGGGTCTCGCCGGGCCACTCGTCGGACGGTTTCTCGCCGACCTCGGAGCCGAAGTCGCGCTCGTCGGCGCCGGAAGCGGGTCGATGGTGTGGGACCGGGGCAAGGAGAGGGTCGAGGACCGAAAGCTCTTCTCGGCGCTCGCCGCCGCCGACGTCTGCATCGTCAGCGAGCCCCCATCGACGTTGGCGGGATCATCCCTGGCTGCGGAGCCGGCGTGCGCCGCCAACCCCCGCCTGGTGCACGTGTCGACGCTGCCGTTCCTCGAGGGGGATGCGCCCTGGGCCGGGGGCGGCGAAGCCGATCCCTTGTTGGCGGCGTGGGCGGGCACGTCGTTGCGTCAGGCGTCGGTCGAGGACGTGCCCGTCGAATCGATCTACCCGCACCTCACGACCGTCCAAGGCGTGTGGGCGACCGCATGCGCGGTCGCCGCCCTCGTCGAGCGGGAGTCGTCCGGCCTCGGACAGGCGGTCATCGTCGGTGGGATGCACGGCGCCCTCGTCGCGTCGGGTGCCGCCTTCAACTTCGACCCGACCGCGCCCGACCCCGCGCCGGGGCCGCGTCCCGGCGGGAGCGGCGGCGCCGTTCCCTTCTATCGGACGTACCAGTGCGGCGACGGCGAGTGGTTGTTCCTCGCCGCGCTCACCCCTCGCTTCACCGACCTCGCGTTCGGCGTGCTCGGCCTGAGCGGCCTGCTCGACGATCCCCGCCTCGATGGCAAGGGTCGAGCGGCCGTCCTGCTCCCCGAGCACTCCCGCTGGGCGATCGACACCATCGCCGCCGTGTTCCGGACGCGGCCCCGCGCGGATTGGCTCGACGCGCTGGCTTCGGCCGGGTGCCCTGCCGGGCCGCTGCTCGAGCGCGGCGACTGGCTCGACCACCCGCAGCTCGCCGCCATCGGCATGCGCGTCGAGGAGGACGGTCGCATCTTCGCCGGCAACCCGATCCGCCTGACCGAGGCGCGGGCGGGGGCGACACCGCAACCGGTGCGCGGCGGCGGCAACGGTCCGCTCGACGGCGTGCGGGTGCTCGACCTCGGCGCCATCATCGCCGGGCCGTACGGCGCGTCCTTGCTGGGCGAGCTCGGCGCCGACGTCGTCAAGGTCGAGCCGCCGAGCGGCGACTCCTTTCGTGGCCCGGGCTTCGCCGCCTACAACAAAGGGCAGCGCGGCATCGTCCTCGACCTCCAGTCGGAGGCGGGACGGAGCACTTTTCTGCGCCTCGTCGAGACCGCCGATGTCGTCATCGACAACTACCGGCCGGGCGTCCTGGGCCGGTTGCGGCTCCGCTACGAGGACCTCGTCGCGGCCAACCCATCGATCATCACGCTGTCGGTGACGGGCTTCGGCGAAGGCGGCCCGCTCGGCGACGAACCCGGGTTCGACCCGGTGCTGCAGGCGATGAGCGGAATGATGACGGCGCAGGGCGGCGACAACGATCCCGTCTTCTTCACCGTCCCGGTCAACGACGTCACCACCGCGGCTGCGAGCGCGGCGGCCGTGTGCCTCGCCCTGTTCCATCGGTGTCGCGCGGGCGGTGGCCAGCGGACGTGGACGTCGCTCGCCGGGATGTCGGCGCTCCTCCAAGCCGAGCAGCTCGCCCGCGAAGACGGGCGGTCCGATGCGCCCCGCGGCGGCACCGACCACGCCGGGCCCTCCGACGACGACCGGTACCACGCCGTTGCGGACGGCTGGATTCGCGTCCGCGGCCGTGTCGCCGACCCGTCGTGGCTCGTCCGCACGCGCGACGACGTCGTTTCCGAGCTCACCGCACAGGGTGTAGCCGCCGCGCCTGCCCGCAGGCCAAAGGAGCTCGCCGACCTCCTCGTCGCCGCCGACGCGCTGCACGCCGACACCCGCCCGGGGCGCGAGCACTGGTGGACGGTCGGCCGCATCGCGTGCTTCTCCCGCACCCAGCGCGCCGACACGCTCGTCGCACCGACGCTCGGACAGCACACCGACGAGGTGCTCCGGGAGGCGGGGATCACCGCGTGACGATCGAGCCCAGGGTCGCCGTACTCAGCGACCTCGGCCCCTGCGGCGTGCGCCGGCAGTGCGTCGCTTGGTTCGCGGCCCGTTAGGGTCATCCGCCATGTCGATCAGAGGCAAGGCGTACATCGCCGGCATCTACGAGCACCCGCGCCGGGACATCCCCGATCGAACGCTCACCCAGATCCACGCCGAGCTGGCGCTCGGGGCGTGCGCCGACGCCGGCATCTCCCTCCACGACGTCGACGCCGTGTTCACGGATTCGACGGTCCCGGGCATGGGATCGCTGAGCCTCGTCGAGTACCTCGGGCTGAAGACGACCTACCTCGACAACACCGAGACCGGCGGCAGCTCCTACGTCGGCCACGTCGGCCACGCCGCTGCCGCCATCGCCGCCGGCAAGTGCTCCATCGCCCTGTGCACCCTCGCCGGGAAGCCCCGCAACCCGTCCCGCGGGGGAGGGATGCGCGGAGCAGGAGGCGGAGGTCAGGACGCGCAGCCAGAGGGCAGCTTCGAGCAACTGTGGGGCCTCGCCGGCGCGCCCTACATGTACGCCCTCAACGCCACCCGCCACATGTACGAGTTCGGCACCACGAGCGAGCAGCTGGCCGAGATCAAGGTGGCGGCGAGCATCCACGCGCAGCACAACCCCCACGCCTTCCTGCGGGAGGTCGTCACCGTCGAAGAGGTCCTCGCCAGTCCGATGATCAGCGATCCGCTGCATCGCATGGACTGCTGCGTCATCACCGACGGCGGCGGCGCCTGCATCGTGGTCAGTCCCGAGGTGATGCGCACGCTCGATCGTCCGAAGGTGAAGATCCTCGGCCACGGCGAGGCGCCCAAGCACACGGACAACGGGCGGGTCGACCTCACGTACACCGGTGCGGTGTGGTCGGGTCCGCGGGCCTTCGAGGAGGCCGGCGTGACGACCAAGGACGTCGACTACGCCTCCATCTACGACAGCTTCACCATCACCGTCCTCGAGACGATCGAAGACCTCGGCTTCTGTGAGAAGGGAAAGGGAGGCGAGTTCGTCCTCGACGGGGCCCTCGTGGCGCCGCACGGCAAGCTCCCCTTCAACACCGACGGCGGCGGGCTCTGCAACAACCACCCCGCGAACCGCGGAGGCATGACCAAGGTCCTCGAGGCGGTCCGGCAGGTCCGCGGCGAAGCCCACCCGGCCGTGCAGGTCCCGGATGTCCAGGTCGCCCTCGCCCATGGCACCGGGGGATCACTGGCCACCCGAATGGGCAGCGCCACCCTCATCCTCGGACAGGAGGACGCCTGATGCCCGAGCTTCCGATTCCGGTACCCGCTCCGAACTTCGACACCCAGGAGTTCTGGGACGCCACTGCCGAGGGTCGCTTCCTGTTGAAGCGATGCGACGACTGCGGCGTCGTCATCTGGTACCCGCGCTTCCTGTGCCCCGACTGCTCGTCCACGAGCACGTCCTGGTTCGAGGCGACAGGCAAGGGGACCGTGTACTCCTTCACCGTGCCCCGCCGCGGCAACGGTGCCTACCGCGAGGCCGCGCCGTTCATCGTCGCCTACGTCGAGCTCGAGGAGGGACCGCGCATCCTCACCAACCTCGTCGACGTCGCGCCCGAGTCGGTCGCCGTCGGCCTGGCCGTCGAGGTCGTCTGGCACGACACCGGCGAGGGCAACGCGCTGTACCGCTTCCGTCCCGTCTGACCGCTTCGTCGTCCTGCGGCGCCGTGTGGGGCCAGCGTCGGTGCCTCGAAGCTCCGCGAGGATTGCGAGGTCGGTCGATGGGCCGTCGCTATCCTCCGGCCGTGGCGACCCTCCGGCGGCTCTGGGCTCGTCCGCTCAGCGCCGCCGTGCTGGTATCGCTCCTGCCGTTCCTCGTTCTCGCGGCCCGCGCGCTGGTGGACGACGCGGATGCGCCATCGGGTGACGTCGCGCTGATCGAGGTGCGGGTCAGCGATGTGGGACGGTGGACGCCGCTGCTCGGCTCCTACCAGCGCTACGGGTTCAACCATCCTGGACCGCTGCTCTTCTACGCCCTCGCCGGCCCGTATCGACTGCTCGGGTCGCGATACGCCGGGATCGAGGTCGGCGCGCTGCTGCTCGGCGGGCTGTCGTTGGTCGTCATCCTCCGCGTGGCGTTCCGGCGCGGAGGCAGGCTCGGCTTGCTGTGGGCGGCGGCGCTGGTCGCCGTCGCCGTGCGCGCGGTCGGACCAGCGTGGTTGCTCGACGCGTGGGAGCCTCACGTGCTCGCCCTCGTGGCCGCGGCGGTGATCGCGCTCGCCTCCGACGCCGTCGGCGGGCGGGCGTCGGCGCTTCCGTTCGTCGCCGCGGCGGCGTCGTTCGTGGCCGAGGCGTGGGCGACGATGCTGCCGCTGGCCCTGGCCATGGGTGGGTGGTCGACGGTCGGGCTCATCGTGCACGCCGGCCGATCCGTGGAGCAGCGGCGGGCCGTGGCGCGGTCGCTGGTGGTAGGGGCCGGGGTGGTGGCGGTGCTGTGGTTGCCCCCGGTGATGGAGCAGCTCTCGCACGACCACGGGAACCTCAGCTCCATGATCGACGCCCTCCGAGAGCCACCCGCGCCGGCGCTCGGCCTCGCCGACGGGTGGCGGGTGGTCGCCACCGAGCTCGGCCACCGCCCATCGTGGGTCGGGTTCCCGCAGGCGCTCGACGGACTGTCGCCGACGCTCGACCTCGACACCGCGCCCGTGCCCGTGGCGCTCCTGGCCCTCGCCGGCGGCCTCGGGCTGGCGCTGCGCCGACGGCGCGACTCCGACGCGTGGCTCCTCGGGACGACCTCGGTCCTGGCGATCGTCGCCGCCGTGTATGCGCTGTCGCGACTGCTCGGGCCGGTCTTCGTCTGGATCCCCCAGTGGTTGCGGATCGTTGGGATGACGACGTGGTGCGCCGCTGGATGGTGTGGTTTCGCCGGGCTTCCGGACCGGTGGCAGCGCCGCGGACGGATCGCCCTCGAGCCGTTCCTCGCGGTCGTGTTCGTTGTCATCGTCGGGTTGGCGACGGTGGACGCGACGAGGTTCCGGCGGCAGGTCGATCCGCTCGGCGCGGCGGTCCGCGGCCTGGTGGTCGACGCCGCCCGCGACCTCGACGACGTCGGTGGGCCGGTGCTCGTGACGTCGGAGGCCGACGCCGACCTGGCGCTCGGTGGAACCGACGTGGCGACAGAGGTGCTCGTGCTCGCCGTCGAGCGCGAGGGTCTCGAGACCCGGGTCCGTCCCGAGCTCGCACACCAGTTCGGACCGCAGCGGGCGAGGACGACGGATGTCGGCGCCGAGATCCGCCTCGTGCGGGCGGACGAGGCGGCGCGGGCACCCGTAGGGTTCGAGACGGTGGCCGAGGTGGATCCGCTGACCGCGCGGCAACGTGCCACCCGGGAGGCGATGCTGGCCACCGCCGGCCTTCCGGGCGACGCCTCGGACGCCGACTACGTGCGTTCCGTTCTCGTCCACCCTGACCTGCGCGCGGACGCCGCACGGTTGCGGGCGGTGCCGGACCTACCCCGCCTTCGGCTCCTGTTGCGGGTCGAGAGCCGTGAGCACCGCTGAGGCGACCGCCGACGGCGTGGCATCGCCGACGATGACGACCCGGCCCCCGGCGGGGCATGCGGCGACGAGTGCCGCCGCGTCCTGCGTCGGCGTCGGCCCGGCCGGGGTCTCGACGACGACGAGTGGGACCGGCAACGCGGCAGCGGCTCGCATGGCGAGCCGGCGACTGCCGTGGCGCGGGAGTCCGTGGCGCAACCGGGGATCCAGTGCGGCGCCAGGCGGCGAGGGCGCCAACGCCACTTCGTCAGCCGCGAGCGCTCGAAGCCGGTCGCGCTGGCTCCGGACGAGCTCGGCCGGCGTCGCCCACGGCGCCCCCGTTCCGTCGACGAGGACGACGACGGTCGCCCTTGCTGCGAGGGCGGCGAGCTCGGCCGCCCAGCCGTTGGCGCCGATGCCGACGACGACGGGCTGCTCCTCGGGCATCTTGGCCAGCAGGGCGACGAGCACGTAGGCGGCGTCGCCGGGCTCGTGGTTGCCGCCCTCGGGTGGCGGCGCCCCGGCGTGGCCCGGCAGGTCCGGCGCGATCACGGTTCCCTGCCACCCCGCGGCGAGGAAGGCGTTGCGCCACGGCGCCCCGCCGCCCTCGTCGCCGATGTCATGGAGCACGATCAGCGCCGTCACCGGCCGACCTCCGCGACGAACCGTCGGATGGCATCGAGGACCGCGTCCGGTTGCTCGATGTGGACGTAGTGCCCGGCGCCGGCAACGGCCTCGTGGCGTGCGTCGCGGAACGCGGCCACGCGCTTGGCCACCTCCTCTGGCGCGTGGTCGCTCCACGTGTCGTCCTCGGCGCCCGTGAGGACGAGGAGCGGACGCTCGAGCAGTTCATGCTCCGCGTCGATGTACGAGGGGTCCCAGTCGCCGGGAAAGCCGGTGCGGAAGAGCGGGTCGGCCTTCCACCGGAAGCCCCCTTCGTCCTCGACGGCGCCGTGCTCGACGAGGTGCTCCACCCAGTGGCGGGGGAGGCGGACGTTGACCTCGGCGCGGCGATGCACCATGTCTTCGAGGGAGGCGTAGCGGCGGGGCGGTCGCGTGAGCGCGCGTTCCACCGAGGCGAAGCTGCGCGCGGCGTCCTCGGCGATGTCCCAGTCCTCGGGCGAGTCGCCGCCATGGCCGAGGCCATCGAGGTTGACGATCCACGACACGAGCTCGGGCCACACCGACGCTGCGTACATCGACATGCCGGCGCCGAAGGAGTGACTGACGAAGCGGACGGGCGGCCCTGCCCACTTCGCGAGCACTCCGAGATCGAGGGCGATCGCGACCCACACGTGCCCAGAGGACAGGGCGCCACTGTCGCCGTGGCCCCTGAGGTCCGGGGCGATCACCCGGTACCCGAGCTCATCGGCCAGTCGGGGCGCGAGCCCGTCCCACATGCGCCCGTGATCGTGGGCCCCGTGGACGCAGATCACAGGGGGCGCCGACTGATCGCCCCACTCCCACACGCGCAGGCGGGTGCGGTTGAGATCGACGAAGTCGCTTCGGTCAGGCGGGCGCATCGGCGGCGAGTCTCGCAGTCGGGGCCTGCGCCTCCCGAAGGATTTTCCCCGCTAGCTCCGCGCCTGCAGGCGACCGGGGCGACGCACGATCGGACGGAGGCGCTCGGCGACGGTGCCCGAGGCCGCGAGCCGGCCCGCCTCGAGGAACGCCGCCTGCACGACGCGGTCGGACCGGTCCGTGGCCATGGCGTTCACGCCCATCACCGGAAGCGACCGCCGCGCGGGCTCGAACCACACGACCGGCGTGCCCTTGGCCCGAAGCCGCCCGACTTCGCGCTCGAGCTTGCGGTGGGCGAGCCACCGGAGGGCGGCGTCCGGCGTGCGGCTCACGCCCGTCGCCGACGACATCGGCGACACCACGACGACGAGGTCGAGCGCCTCCTCCCGCAACACGTCGGCGTTGGTCGGCGAGTACACGCCTCCGTCGAAGTACGACACGTTCCCGATCCGCACCGGCGAGAAGTACCCGGGGATGGCGCACGACGCGGCGACCGCCCGCCCCAGCGGCGCGTACGGCGCCCCGGGGCGACCGAACACCACCCGACCGCCGTCGCGCCGTCGAGCGGCGCAGATCCACAGCCCGTCGGGCCACGCGGCTCCGCTCACGGCATGCAGCGCCTCGGCCCGTTCGGCGATGTCGAAGCGCCCAGGCGGCAGCATCGTCATGGCCGCCGCGCCCGGACGGAAGGCCCACGGCCGAGCCGCAACCCGCCGGACGAGCGCCATCGGCGGCAACCGCCACGGGCGGATGAGGTCGATCGGCGACGGCGTCGGGAACTCGGTCTGATCCCGACCGCCGAGCCGTTCCATCAACGGTGTGCCTTCGACCGACAGCGGAGCCTCGACGGCGAACGCCGCCAGGTCCGACGCGGAGACGCCCAACCGCAGAAGGCTGCCGGTCACGGAGCCCGCCGACGACCCGACGATCACCTCCGCGGTGCGGGGATCCCACCCGAGATCGTGCTCGAGGGCGGCGAGCACGCCGGCGTGGTACGCCTGACCGACGACACCGCCGGCGCCGAGGACGAGTCCGATGCGGGGCACCACTGAGGTCTACCCGTTCGGCCGGGCCGAGACCCACTCGTCGACGAGCCGCTCCAGGAGATCCAGGGGCACGCAGCCGTGGCGGAGCACCTCATCGTGGAAGGCGCGCAGATCGAAGCCCGCGCCGAGGGTCTTCGACGCCCGCGCCCGCAGCTCCTTGATCTTCAGCTCGCCGACCTTGTAGCCGAGGGCCTGGCCGGGCCACACGATGTAGCGATCGACCTCGACCACGATGTCGTGGTCGGACCGCCCCGTGACCTGTTGGAAGTACGTGATCGCCTGCTCCCGGGACCACCCGAGGTGGTGCAGCCCGGTGTCGAGCACCAACCGCACCGCCCGCCAGATCTCGCCGGTCAGCGCGCCGAAGAGCTGGGCGGGGTCCGCGTAGCAGCCGACGTCGGGTCCGAGGCTCTCGGCGTAGAGGCCCCACCCTTCGCCGTAGGCCGTGTACCAGGCGTTGCGGCGGAACTCGGGCAGCTCGGTCAGCTCCTGCGCCAGCGCGATCTGGAGGTGGTGTCCCGGCACCGCCTCGTGGAGCGTGAGCGCCTCCATCTCCCAGATGTAGCGACTCGGCAGGTCGTAGGTGTTCGCGAAGAACTGCCCGGCACGCGACCCGTCCGGCGCCGGAGGGAGGTAGTACGCGGCGGTCTGGGACTGCTCGGCGTAGGGCGGCACGGCCACGATCTCGTACGCGACTTTCGGCAGTCGTCCGAAGAGCTGCGGGAGGTGGGCGTCGACGCGCCTTCCGATCTCGCGGTATCCCTCCAGCAGCGCGGCGGCATCGGTGTGGTGCTGATCGGGTGACGTCCGCAGATGGGCGGTGTAGCCGTCGAACCCGTCGTAGCCTGCATCCTCGGCGACCTCTTCCATGAGCGCGCGGATGCGGGTGACCTCGGAGAGCCCGATGGCGTGGATCTCGTCGGGTGTCATCGCCGTCGTCGTGTGATGGCGGACGTGGTGGGCGTAGCGCTCCTCACCATCCGGCAGGTCGCGACAAGCGATCGATGTGCGGGCGCCCGGAAGGTAGGTCTCGGAGAAGAACGCGTGGAAGCGGTCGTAGGCCGCGGCCACGCCGGCATAGGCCTCCGCCGCACCCTCTCGCACGCGCTCGTCGCTGCAGTCGACGAGGGGGACGAGCAGCGGGCTGTCGAACGGATCGTCGACGATCTGGTTCCGGATCTGCTGCGGCACGTCGCGCAGGCAGACCTGCGGGGGCGTGAGCCCGGCGTCGAGCCCGCGGCGCAGGTTGTCGATCGTCTGGTCGATGAGCATCGGCAGGCGACGGAGCCGTTCGACGATGCGCTCCTGCTCCTCGGTCGTCCGAGCGGGCTGCGCCTCGACGATCATCGCAGGGTCCTGCTGGACGCCTTGCAGTTGGTCGACCGGGAACAGGTGCTCCTGGTAGCGGACCTCGTCGAGCCGCTCGCGACAGCTGTGCGCCAAGAGGTCGCGGCTGACGCGGTCGGTGTCGTCGAGCACTTCGTCGGGGAACGTCGCCAGCTCGCGGAGGAGTGCGTGCGCCTGATCGACGCGGCGCTCGACGGCTTCGGGCGACACGTCCGACCAACGATCGTCGTAGCCCGGGTGCCCGAGGACGGTCGCCGACTCGGGCGACTCCTCCATCTCCTCGGCCCACGCGGCGGCGAAGAGGTCGTGCAGTCGTCGGTGCTCCGGGGTGGGGATCGCCATGAGCGATCAGGCTAGGGCGCCCTTCGTTCCGGCCAGCCTCGCGAGTTCCGCCAGGATCGACGGGAACTCGGGCGCGAGCTCCCGCGCCAGGTAGCCGAGCGGTCCGACCCGTTCGGCGAGTCGATCACCGGCCGCGGCGTGGACGTGGATGCCGAAGACGGCGGCCTGCAAGGGATCGGCGCCTCGCGCCGCAAGCCCGCCGATGGCTCCGGCGACGACGTCGCCCGAGCCCGACGTCCCGAGGCCCACGTTGCCCGCCTCGTCGGCGAACACTCGTCCGTCGGGGGCGCACGTGTAGGTCGTCGCTCCCTTCAGCGACACGACCACGCCGAGCTCGTCGACGAGTCGCTGAGCCGTTTGCAAGGGATCGGCGTTGACGTCGTCGACCTCGCACCGCGCCAACGTCGCCGCCTCGGCGGCGTTCGGCGTCAGCACGACGCGTTCGCGCGCCGGCCCCAGCAGGTCGGCGCCGCATCCCTCGAGACAGGTGATGGCCGCAGCATCGAGGACCAGCACCGGGCCGGGCACGGCGACGAGCGCGGTGATGATCTCCCGCACCGGGTCCGGCGCGGACATGCCGACGCCGATGACGACGGCCTGCGCGCGCTGAGCCTGTTCGGCCACGACCCTGCCGGCACCGCCGCAGATGTCGCCGTCGCCGTCCTCTTCGAGCGCGACCACGAGCGCTTCCGGCACCAGCAGCGCCAGACCGCCGGCGACCGACGACGCCGTCGCCAGCTGGAGCTTGCCCGCACCCACGCGCAGCGCCGCTTCACCGGCGAGTCGAACGGCGCCGGGCACCGATGCGGAGCCGCCGAGGATCAGGATGCGGCCGCGCTCCTCCTTCGAGTCGGCGTCGTCGGGCTGCGGGAGAGGCCACTCCCGCAGCAGGTGGTCATCGACTCGCTGCATCGCCCGCACCGCCCGCGCCCACAGGGACGTCCGGCTCCGTCGTGACCGCCTCGCCCGCGGCTTCGAGCGGCGCCACGTGGTTGAAGAGTCGCAACGCCATCTGTCCGTGCCCGCCAGGCCCCTCTTCGAGCGCGTAGGACGTCACCGAACAGTTGGCGAGGTCGTGGTCCCGGTCGATGGCGAGGATCTCCTGCTCGCTGAGGTGCTCGAGGATGTAGCGGAACATCAGCACGACGACCTGGTGGGACACGACGAGGATGCGCTCGCCGCGGCACTCCCGGCTGATCGTGTCGATGAAGCTTCGCAGCCGCAGGATCACGTCGGCCCACGACTCCCCGCCCGGGGGGCGATGGTAGAACTTGCCGAGGTGGGCGCGGAACGCCGCCTGCTCCGGATAGCGCTCGGTGATGCCGCGGCGGGTGAGGCGGTCGAGGACGCCGAACTCCCGCTCCCGCAGCCGCTCGTCGATGACGAGCGTGACCTCATCCTCGGCCCGCCGCCCTGCCGCTTCGAGGGCGCGCGACGCCGTCTCTCGCGCCCGGACGTACGGGGACGTGTACACCACCGTCGGCTGTTCGTCCGAAGGAAGGTCGGCGATCCACTGTCCGAGCGCCGTCGCCTGGCGCTCGCCGAGCCGCGACAACGGGACGTCCATGTCGCGGTCGACGATGTCGATCATCGGCAGCCCCTCCGCCTCCGCCTTGTCCCGCGCCACGTTGCCCGCGCTCTCGCCGTGGCGGACGATGAGCAGACTCGAAGGCCACAACGCATCGGTCACGGAGGTCGCCCTACCCATCCTGGAACCGACGGAAGCCGGGTCGGGTCAGATCAGCTCGAGGACGAGCGCTTCGGCCAAGGCGAGCGCACCCTCGAGGTCGAGCGCCGCACCACGAGCCCGAGCCGCAGCGACCGCATCGCGTCCAAGCGCCGTCTCCAGCTCGTCCACCCGGACGTCGATCCACGCGAGGTCAGCCGGGTCGAGTGGGCTCGCCTCGGGACGGAGCTTTTCCTCCGCGCCGACCAGCTCGGCGGCGCGCGCGATCCCGCGGCCGGCAGCGACGGCGGCCACGGCGAAGAGGGCGAGCGACCGGAGCACGGGGTTCTCACGCGGCGCGACCGCGCGGAGGAGATCGCTCACGGCGCGCGTCGCCTCGCCGGTATCGCCCTCCCCGTCGGCGAGCGCCGCGAGGTTGAACAACGCCGTGGCACTCCCGTCCAGGAGGTCGAGCTTGTGGAACGCCTCGTGGGCCGCACGGTTCTCTTCCTTCGCGCGCGTGCGGTCGCCCAGCGCGAGCGAGGCGTTGGCCACGGCGACGTGCGCCGTGGCCTGCCCGAGGAGGTCGGTCATCTGGCGCGCCAGCGACAGCCGTTCCTCGGCGAAGGCGAGGGCCGCGGCGGCGTCGCCGCGGTAGAGGGCGATCATGCTCAGGCCCGTGAGGGAGATGGCGCGGAGCTGGGGCACGCCGATGTCGCCGGCGGCAGCTGCGCGTCCCTCGGACAGCGCGGCCTCGGCGTCGTCGATGCGTCCGGCTCGGAGCAGCGCGCTCCCGAGGTTGACCAGCCCCTGTATCCACACGACGGTTCGACCGTTGGCGCGCGCGACGTCGATGACATCCTCCAGGCCGGCGATGGCGCTCGCCGCATCGCCGCGCGCCAGGGCCCGCTGGGCCATCCGCGAGCGCACCATCAGCGCGAGCGTGCTCTCGGGTCGGCCGGCCAGACGCAACGCCTCCCCGAGCGGGTCGGCGCCATCGACCGGGACCTCGGTGGGAGGTGAGAGCGTCAGCAGCGCGAGGACGCGCGCGTTGCTCTCGGCGTCGGGATCAACGAGGACGTTCTGTGCGAGCTCCCTCGCGGTTGCCAGGTCGCCCAGAAGGACGCAGTGCTGGGCGAGGGTGGCGACAGCTGCCGCTCGCTGCGGGCCCGGCGGCGCCGCGTCGACGGCGGCTTGGAGTCGGGACACGGCTTCGGACCACAGCCCGGTCGCTTCGAACCACGGCGAGATCAGGGCCGTCAGCTCGGCGGCGTCGCCGGCGCGTTCGTCGTCAGCGAAGGGGACGGTCGTCGCTTCCCGCAGGTCCGGGATGAGGTTGTCCATCTCCAGGCGTAGGACCTCGTCGGTCACGTCCACCAGCCCCCGAATGTGCGCTCGCAGCCAACGCCGCTTGACATCGAGGAGATCGCCCACGGATGTTCCGTCGAGGTCGACGCGCGCCTCGACGTAGGCGCGGATGGTGTCGAACATGCGCAGGCGTGGCGGGTCCTCGTCGTCGAGGGAGACGAGTGACCGGTCGACGAGCCGCTGCAGGGCGGCCTCGGCGACGGACTCCTCGCCCCCGTAGACGGTGATGGCGTCGCGGGTCTTCCAGCGCCCTCGAAGCGTGGCCAGACGGCGCAGGAGCTGCTGCTCGCTCTGGTCGAGCAGCGAGACGGTCCACTCGACCATCCCCTCGAGCGTCCGGTGCCGCGGGAGAGCCGTCCGCCACCCGTTCGTCAGGAGTTCGAACCGGTCGTCGAGACCGTCGAGGGTCGCGTCGAGCCCGAGCTCCGCGATCCGCCCGGCGGCGAGCTCGAGGGCGAGGGGGATCCCGTCGAGGCGTTGTGCGATCGTCGTCAGCGCAGTGGTCGCGGCGGCGCCGGGGTCGACGTCGGCGCCCCTCATCGACGCCCGATGGACGAGGAGGCGAACGGCGTCGGGCTCGGGCAGGGGCGCGACGTTCACGACCCGCTCCTCTCGCGCTCGGACGAGCTCCGTCGTCGTCACGAGGACGCTGCAGCCGGGGCACGTGCGCACGATCTCCTCCACGAGCTCGGCGACGGGGTCGAGGACCCGCTCGGCGCTGTCGAGGATCAGGAGCCTCAGACCAGATCGGAGCGTCGCCAGGAGGACCTCGTCGAGCCGACGCCCGGGGACGTTGGCGACACCGACGGCCGCGGCGACGGTGGCCATCACGAGCGCAGGATCGCCGACGGGCGAGAGCTCGGCGAGATGGAGCCCGTCCGGAAACGAGGCCGCCATCGACGCCGCCGCTTCGAGGGCGAGGCGCGTCTTGCCGACGCCGCCGGGTCCGTGGAGCGTCACGAACGGGTGTGACCCGAGGAGCTCGCGGAGTGCACGTAGCTCCTCGTCGCGGCCGACCATGCTCGAGCGGGGGAGCGGGAGACCGTGGTCCTCGCGCGTCGCCCGCAGCGGCGGGAACCCGTCCGCCATCCCCGGGGCGACCAGCTGCAGGAGCTCGACGGGACCGTCGAAGTCGCGCAGTCGGTGCGGTCCGAGGTGGACGAGGCGCACGTCCGCGGGAGGCTCGACGGCTCGAACGACCGCGTCGGTGACCACGACCTGCCCGCCGTGGGCCGCTGCGGTGACCCGGGCTGCCTGGTGGGCGGCGAGGGAGGAGTAGTCGCCGTCGTAGCGGCGGGTTCCGGGTCCCCGATGAAGCCCCATCCGGACGCGGAGGGAGACCGGCCACGCCTCTGCGCCGAGGGCCTGTTGCGCGCTGACGACGAAGCGCAGCGCACCCTCGGGATCGTCGAAGGTCACGAAGAACCCGTCGCCCTCGGTCTTGATCTCTTGTCCGCCGGCGGCGCGAAGCGCCCGGCGGATCAAGTCACGGTGGCGCTCCAGGAGCTCGTCGTAGCGCGCTTCGCCGATCCGACGGAGGATGTCCGTCGAGCCGGCGATGTCGGTGAAGCAGAAGGTGGTGTCGCGCGCCGCCACGCGGGACACTTTCGCACCTTTGCCGGTGGCGGGCCGCTGCTGAAGTGGCCGCAGGTTGTGGTCCTACTTGGTCTTGCGGATCGCCTTCGTCGTCTCGAGCGCCGCGTCCAGGTCGAGGACCTGCTCCTCGGCGGCGACGGCCTTGCGCTGCTCGGCGAGAACCCGCTGCTCGGCGGCGATGCGGGTCTTGGCGGCTTCGCGCTCCTGCTTGGTGAGCTGCTTCTGCTGCGCTGACTCGATCTTGCGGGAGGCCTCGGCCTGCCTGCGGGCCTTGCCGTCGGCATCTCGCTTCTTGCGAGCCTTCTCCTGCGCAAGCGCCGCCTCCCGCTCATCGGCCTGCTGCTCGATGCGCTTCTTGGCCGCCTCGTCGGCGTTGACGCGGTCGCGGTACTGGGCATCGGCCTCGGCCCGCTTGGCGGCGGCCGTCGCCTCGAGCTCCGCTGCCTTCTTCAGCTGGGCGACCTTGGCCCGGACGAGCCGGCCCTGCTGCAGGAGCTCCTCGTCCTTGAGGGCGTTGCCCATGAACTGCAGGACTTCGGCCTCGAGGGACTCGAACGCCAGCGTCGGCGCCCAGTCCTCGGTGTTGGTCTTGTTGAACACCTGCTCGGCGGCGCTCAGCGGGAGGCGCGCGGCCTGGAGATAGGTGCGGACGATGGTGCGGGGGAACGTCTGGAGGTTCGGCATGGGGTTCGTGCTCTCTTTCGTTTCGTCAGGACGACGGCGCGTCGGCGGCGCGGTCGAGGGCTTCGGCGGCGGCGCGGGCCTGGGCGGCCTGCCGCTCGATCTGGTCGGCGTCACGAAGGTCGGCGATGCGCTCCTGGGCGGCGCGGGCCTCGTCACGAGCGACGGCCGAGGCTGCGGCCTCCTCTTGGCGCTCGACGGCAGCCGCCTTCTGGGCGTGCTCCCGCTCGATGCGCGCGGCCTCGGTGGCCCGCTCGCGTTCGAGGCGCTCTTCGCGGGCCTCGGCCGACTCTTCGGCCGCCAGCTTCTGGCGCTCGACGGCGAGCTCCTTCTCCTTGGTGGCGAGCTCGGCGCGGGTGCGCTCGGTCTCGGCCTCGGCCTCCAGGCGGACGGCCTCCTTGGCGGCGTCGGCCTTGGCCTCGTGCAGTCGGCCTTCCTGCTGCAGCAGCTCGTCTCCGACCACGGCACCGGCCACCTGCTTGGCCTTGCCCTTCAGTCGCTCGACGAAGCCACCGTCGTTGGTCGTGTTCGACACGGAACTCCTCCTCGGGGGATTCGACTCGACCTCCTCCTACCCCGCTGCTCGCAATAGCAAGCATGTTGCATGCTTCTGACTGTGCACTGGGGCTGAAGCCAACGGGCGGTCTCCCCAAGCGGAGGTCAGCTGTGCCCCTGGCCCTCGGCCCGGGGCACGTTGTGCGGGTCGGGCTCGGCACCTGCGGACTGCTCGTCGAAGCGCTCCTCGGCCTCGGCGAGGTCGCCGCCGGACTGCTCGACGAGCGCATCCGCCAGCTCCATGTCCTTGTTGACCTCCTGGCCCATCCAGTCGTTCACGGTGCTGTTGTCGGGTTCGATGTGCGGGTCGTTGTTCGGCATGGGCTGGGCCTACCCCGTGCCGCCCGACGGCGACACCCGGAGGCCGTCGACATCGATGGTCGTGGGGATCACCACGAACGACCGGCCCACCGCCATGACGGCCCCGACGACGTCTTCGCATGACGTCGGACCCGGCCCGCACAGGATCGTCACCGAGCCGCCCTCTCCGCCGGCGCCATTGACCTTCCAACCGCTCGCGCCCGCGGCCGACGCCGCCTCGAACAACCGCCGGACCTCCCCACTCACGAGTCCGTCGTGCAGCCGTCGTTGCGCCTCGGTGTTGGCGACGAGCGCTGCGCCGTAGGCCTCGAGGTCGCCGGCGGACAGCGCAGCCGCGCCGGCAAGAGCCGCCGCCCGCAACGGCTCGAGCTGCCGGTCGACGACCGACGCATCCGCCCCCGTCAGCGACGCGATCACTGCTTCGTGCATGGCCGACGACACGTGCGGGCGGCCGAGGAACACGAGCAGGAGCCGCCGCTCGAGCTCGGTCCGCACCTCGTCCTCGAGGGGTATCGGCGTCACGACCGCCTCGGGGTACGACGTCATGTCGATCCGGTTGACGCCGCCATGGGCCGACGCCAGCTGGTCCTGGATGCCGCACTGCCGGCCGAGCCGGAGCGTCTCGATGCGATGCGCCGTGGCGGCGACCGCAGCCGGGTCGGGCGACTTGCCGCCTCGTCGCAGGGCTTCGAGGGCACCGACGAGGGCGACGGTCACCGCCGCGGAGGTTCCCGTCGACGCACCCGCCGGCACGGTGCTGGCGACGGTGACGGTGACGTCGCGCCCTGGCGGCACGCCGACCTCGTCGATCGCCGCCTCCAGCAACGGGTGCGTTCCGCGCCCCGACCGCAGCGAATACCGGTTCCCGAAGTTCGACGCGACCACGGTGACGTCGTCGCCCCGGCCTCCCATCTCGACCGTGACCCGCGCCCCCGGCTGGACGGCGACGCTGCACACCACGCCGTGGCTGGAGAACCACGTGTCCGTCCACCCACCCAGATCCGCGATGCGGACCGGGGCGACCGCGGTCACGGCCTCAGGTACCGACAAGGGGCCCATCCTGCACCTCGAGGGGCGCGCCCTCTAGCCCACCCTGCCCACGACGCCTACCAGCAGCCACAGCGTGAACGAGGTGGCGATGGCAGCGGCCACCCAAGCGATGGCGAGGACGGAGATGAACGTCAGGTCGACCTCGCGCAGGCGTTCGGGCCGCGGGCGAACGGGCGCGGCGGTCACGCGGCGGCGGTGCGCCCCTGGCGGCGGCGGATCCGCTTGCGCTCGGTCTCGGTGTGGCCGCCCCAGACGCCGTCGACCTGACGAGTGCGGAGGGCGAAGTCGAGGCACTGGACGCGAACAGGGCACACCGAGCACACGGCCAGCGCGGGCCCGCTGTCGGACTCGGAGTCCGGGAAGAAGAGGTTGGTGTCGAGGTCCCGGCAGGCGGCGTCGGTCTTCCAGTCCAGGTTTCGAGTCGGCACTGCCGTTTCCTTCCTGGCAGCCCGTCGGGGGGAGACGTCCTGCCTGAGCCATGATCCAACCGCGGCGGCATCTGCGCCATTCCCGCAGGCGGCGGCGTCGAATCGCGTGGACCCGGCCGAATCAGAAAGTGCTCAAGATATCACTGTCCGTGGTCGAAGGGTTCGTACCGGATCCGCTCGCGGGTCCGGTGGGAAGCGTTGATCCGGGCCGTCCTCACCGACCCCTCCTGCCAGGAGGGAACACGGAGACAAAGCGGTCGCCTAGAGGGCCCGGGGAGTGAGTGGCGAGACCGACCCGACCAGCATGAGGCGACGGGAAGTTCCCGAAGCCCCCTCTACTTGGACGGGAGCGATTCATCCAATGCATCACCACCGCAACACACGACGTGTCATCACCTTCGGGCTCGGTATTGCCTTGGGTCTCTCGCTCCTCACCGGTTCCGCCTCGGCAACGACGGCGCAGGCGGACAAGGGGCGGGGCAACCAGGGCCAGACCTCGTCCACCAAGGACTGTGATGGCACCCATCACAGCAAGACCGGACATGGAGCCAACACCAGTGGGGCCTACGACAACACCTGCGACGGTTCGCCGTCGCTCAACGGTGGTGGCGGCGGCGACGCGGGTGGCAAGCCCTGTGCCGGGTGCGTCGGCAACGCCGACGACAAGAACCCTCCGGGGCAGTACCCGGACGGTCCGACCGACCACAACAACGGCTATGAGTGCGACCAGAAGGGTCGGAGCGAGAACGAAGGCAACAACGGCGTTGGCTTCGGCAACCCTGCGCACACCGGCTGCACCCCGCAGGACACCAGCGGCGAGCAGCCTGAGCCGTCGGCCTGCCCGGCCGAGGGAACGGCGGCGATGACCGCCCACTCCTACGTCGTGGACGGCAAGACCGTCTCGGATCTCACCGGCAAGGTCGACGTGGGCGACCATGTGGTGGCGAACTTCACCGTCGCCGCTGACTGTGCCGTCCTGCCCGTCACCCTCGTCTCGTACAAGGGCGCCGGCGCCACCAGGACCGTGTTCGACACCGATGGCGGTACCTTCGCCGACGGCCCGCACGACCTGAACGTCGACATCCCCGCCTGCGCCTTCGAGGTCGAGTTCCTCGTCGGCGGCGTGGTGATCGACACCGATCACGGCATGAACCCGTCGTGTGACGAGCCGGTCATCCCGCAGACGCCCGCTCCCAAGGCGGACGTCGAGGCGGCCGCACTGTCCGCATCGCCCGCAGTACCCGCAACGCCCGCAGTTCCCGCCGTGGCGGCTTCGGCCGACGCCGCTCCGGAGGTCCTCGCGGCCGCCGAAGCGGTACCTGCGGCTCCCGCGGTCCCCGGTCACCCGACCGAGGTCCTGGGCGTGCAGATCGAGCGTGGCGCTCCCAGCGCCGGGCTCGCCCGCACGGGTCTCACCCTGCTCCCCCTCGTCGCCCTCGGGACGGCGCTGTGCCTCGTCGGCATGGCGATGTCCTCCGGTCGTCGCCGCGGGCAGCAGGAGTTCGTCGCCATCGCCGATCGGCTGTCCGGCTTCTGACGACGCGCATCGAGTGCTCGGGGGCCCTTCGCGGCCCCCGAGCCGCTTGGTGCCGACTCCGCTGCTGAAGGCCCCCTTCGTCGTACTGGCCCCGTCCGTCATACTGGAAGGTGTGGCAGAGGCGGTGACAGGACCGGCTTCCGCGGGCGCAGCCGCAGAACTTCGACGCAAGTTCGAGGCCTTTGCCGAGTCGCGGGACGAGCGCCTGCGGGCGGAGCTGACCGAGGCCTACCTCCCGCTGGCGGCGTCGCTGGCCTCCCGCTACGCAGGACGGGCCGAGCTCGACGACCTGGAGCAGGCGGCCAGCCTCGCCCTCGTCAAGGCGGTCGACCGCTTCGACCCCTCGAAGGGCTTCGAGTTCACGACCTTCGCGTGGGCGACGATCTCCGGTGAGCTCAAGCGCCACCTCCGCGATCGGTCGTGGGGGCTGCGTGTGCCGAGGCGGGTGCAGGAGCGGTTCCTCGTGACCGCCCGCGCCGCCGAGGACCTCCACCAGCAACTCGGACGTCCGCCAACCGTCCACGAGCTGTCGGCGACGACAGGCCTCGACGAGGAAGCGACGATCGAGGCCCTCGAGGTCCGGTCGCTGCACCGCCTGCCGTCCCTCGACGCGCCGATGCAGGGCGGCGACGGCGAGGCCATGGAGCACGGCTCGCCCGATGAGGCCTACGACAAGTTCGACGATCGCGATCTCGTCCAGCGACTCGTCGAGCGGCTGGGGGAGCGAGAGCGAGAGCTGCTCCGCCTGCGCTTCGACGAACAGCTGACGCAGTCCGAGATCGCGGGTCGCATCGGCGTGTCGCAGATGCACGTGTCCCGGCTGCTGAGCTCGACGCTCGACCAGCTCCGCCGTCTCGCCGCGGAGCCCTCGCCGGTCTGACGTGGTGGAGGCCTTGCACCTGCCGGCGTCACCGTCGAGCCCGCGCCGTGCTCGCCAGTTCGTCGACGAGGTCCTCCACCGCTGGCACCGTGACGGCGCCATCGACCGATTGGCGCTGATCGCCAGCGAGCTCGTGACCAACGCCGTCCGCCACGCGCAGACCGAGATCACGATCGAGCTGTCGGCCGAGGACGGCGCGCTGCACCTCGAGGTGTTCGACCGCGGCGCAGGGCAACCGGTCTTCAAGGACGACGATCCGGAGGTGCCGGGCGGGCTGGGGCTCCCGATCGTCGAGGCGCTGGCGACGTCGTGGGGGATGCGTCTGCGGGAGGGCGGCAAGGGCGTGTGGGCCGAGGTGCGCGGCTGACCATCCCCCGTTCCGGCGGGGCGCGCTGGTGCAATGGATGACCATGAGCACGCAGCTGGATGTGTCCGTCGAGTTCGCCACCAATCCCGAGCCACGGTGCGCGTGCGTGCTGCTGCTCGATGTTTCCGGGTCGATGGCGGGGCGGGCCATCGACGCGCTGAACGACGGGTTGCGGGCCTTCAGCGCCGACCTCGGGACCGATCCTTTGGCGCGCCAGCGCGTCGAGGTAGCGGTCGTGACTTTTGGCGGCGACGGCGTGCAGGTCGTGCACGACTTCGCCACGGCGGGCCAGTTCGAGCCGGCACGGCTGGCCGCCGGCGGCGGCACGCCGATGGGAGCGGGGATCACGCAGGCCCTCGAGATGGTCGAGGCCCGCAAGGCGCAGTACAAGACCAACGGCATCACCTACTACCGGCCGTGGGTCTTCCTGATCACCGACGGCGAGCCCACCGACGAGTGGAAGTCCGCGGCCGAGCAGGTGCACGCCGTCGAGTCCGCCAACGGCCTCGCCTTCTTCGCCGTCGGAGTCGACGGAGCCAACCTCGACGTCCTCGGGCAGATCGCCGTGCGCACGCCGTTGAAGCTGAACGGGCTCAAGTTCGTCGAGCTGTTCGTCTGGCTGTCGCAGTCGCAGCGCACCGTGTCCTCGTCGAAGCCCGGCGACCAGACGGCGTTGCCGTCGGTGGAGGGATGGGCGTCGGTCTAGACGTCGCCGGGTCGCTCGCATGGCGGCCGCTGACGGCCTCCGTAGCCGGCGCCGGGCATCGCGCTCGAGGCATCGGGTGCGAGGACGCGTCGTGCGTCGACGTCCTCGACGACGGGACGCTGCTGGTGGCCGTCGCCGACGGGGCCGGGTCGGCGCCCCGGGCGGCCGAGGGGTCTTCTCGTGCCGTCGCTGCGGCGATGGAGGGTTTGCGGGCGGCCGTCGACCTCGACGCGGTGCTCTCGGGCGCGCGTCTCGCGTTGGAGCCCGTGGTCGCGGGCGAGCGGTTGGGTGATCTGGCCACGACGTTGCTCGTCGTGCGAGCGGGCCAGTCGCTGATCGAGACCGCGCAGGTCGGCGACGGCGCCGTCGTGTTGCGGCGGGATGGAGAGCTCGAGGTGCTGGCCGCGGACACGAAGGGCGAGTACCTCAACGAGACGTGCTTCTTGACGTCGGACGGATGGCGCGCATCCATGCGGATCGAGTCGGCGCCGGCCGAAGGCGTCGACGGCATCGCGGCCATGACCGACGGCTTGCAGCTCGTGGCCTTCGACCTGTCATCGGGGAGGCCGCACGCGCCGTTCTTCTCGCCGTTCTTCAGCTTCGCCGCGGGTGACGGCGACGTGGGGCAGCTCGCCGCGTTCCTCGGGTCCGACCGGGTGGGGGAGCGCACCGACGACGACGTGACACTGGCGATCGCCTCCCTCGTCGCGCCGTCGGCGTGACGGTCTCGGCTGCCCGTCGACTGGGCGCCGGCGGCGAGGCGGAGGTCTACGAGGTCGATGGGCGACCCGGGCTGGCGTTCAAGAAGTACCGGCTGCCCTCATCGGAGCGGGCCGCCAAGTTACGGGTGATGTTGGCGTCGCCGCCGCTGGACGCGAAGGCCGGTGGGCACGTGGCCATCGCGTGGCCTGAGGAGCTCGTCGTCGACGGTCGCGGGGTCGTCGAAGGGTTCCTCATGCCCCGCATCGACCTGACGGCGACCGTGCCGCTTTTCCAGGTCTACAACCCCGCTTCGCGCCACCAGATCGCGCCCGCGTTCACGTGGCGGTACCTCCTGCGAACGGCCCGCAACGTCGCCGCCATCGTCGACTCGCTCCACCGGTCCGGCTATGTCGTCGGCGACATCAACGAGTCGAACCTGTTGGTGAACAGGCGGGCACTGGCCGTGCTCGTCGACTGCGACTCCATGCAGGTGCGCGACCCCGCGACCGGTGCGGTGCACCGGGGCGGGGTCGGCAAGCCCGAGTTCACCGCGCCCGAGCTGCAGGGCATCGACTTGGCGACCGTCGACCGGACCGTCGCGTCCGATGACTTCGCCGTCGCCGTCCTCGTGTTCCAGCTGCTGCTCGAAGGGGTGCACCCCTTCGCCGGCGTGTGGCGGGGGCGGGGCGAACCGCCCGACATCCCGGCGCGCATGCGCGCGGGTTCGTTCCCCTACCGGAGGGGCGCTCGGGTCGCACCGCCGCCGCACGCACTGACGCTCGACGTCCTGCCGCCAGAGCTGCGCAAGCTGGCGTGGCGAGCCTTCACCACCGGCGTGCGCCGTCCTTCGGGCCGGCCGACATCGGCCGAGTGGGTGGCCGCGCTCGAGCGGGCGGATGGGTCGCTGCAGACGTGCGGCCGATCGCCGCACCACGTGTTCGGCGCCCACCTCCGTCGATGCCCTTGGTGCACCCGGTTGGACGCCGGGCTCCCCGATCCTTTCCCCGGACCGAGCGGTCGCTCGTCGCTCGAGCGCCGCCCGCCGCCGCGGTCGGTCCGCCTGCGCGCCGCCGCAGTCGCGTGGACGCGCGCCGGCGCCGTGTGGGCGGCCCGCGCGGTCCTCGCCGCCCTGGTGCGAGTCGGCCGCTGGGGGTGGTCCCACGTTCGCGACCCGCTCGCGTGGACGGTCCCCGCATCGCTGACCGGCGCGCTGGTGCTGGCCCTCGCGCCCGTTCCCGCGCTTGTCCTCCTCTGTTCGGGCGCGCTCAGTTCGGCATACCGAACTCAGCGCGCCCAAACGTGGTTGCGGTGGCGCGGACCGGCCTGGTGGCCCTGGCTTCCGGCCATCGCCGTCGCCGTCGTGCAGCTGGTGCACGGCCCGTGGTGGTGGCCGTTGCCGTAGCTTGCGCCTCCATGATCAGCATCGACCAGGCGCATGCGCAGCTGACGGTTCCGGGCAGCCCGTTCGAGATCGAAGAGGTGGTGATCCGCGGCATCCCGACGAAGACGTGGAAGAACGCGCCGCCGACGATGCGCACCCACCTGGAGCGGGCCAAGACCCACGGGGACGCCACGTTCATCGTCTACGAGGACGAGCGCACCACCTTCGCCGAGCTCCACGCGGCGGCGTCCACGTTCGCCCGGCGGCTCGTCGAGGACTTCGGCGTGACCAAGGGCGACCGCGTCGCCATCGCCATGCGCAACTTCCCGGAGTGGCCCGTCGCCTTCTGGGGCGCGGCGAGCGTCGGCGCCGTCGTCGTCCCGCTCAACGCCTGGTGGACGGGGGCCGAGCTCGAGTACGGACTGAGCGACTCCGGCACCAAGGTCCTCGTCGCCGACGGCGAACGCATGGAGCGCCTCGCCGATCACTTCGCCGCCCTTCCCGGTCTCACCGCCATCACCGTGCGGGGCGACGGCCCGCTGCAGTGGACCGAGGTCCTCGGCGGTGTCGACCCCGACGCCGAGCCTCCCCCCGACCCCGGCATCGAGCCGGATGACGAAGCCACGATCTTCTACACCTCCGGCACGACCGGACGGCCGAAGGGTGCGCTCGGAACCCACCGCAACTTCACGACCAACCTCATGTCGCTCACGTTCGCCGGCGCCCGATCGGCCCTTCGGAGCCGCTCGGCCGATCCCGAGGCCGCGCCGCCCGCGCCGCCGGCGCCGCCGGCCGCTCCGGTGGCGAGTGGGCAGAACGCCAGCCTCCTCTCCGTTCCGTTCTTCCACGCGACCGGCTGCCACTCGGTGCTGCAGGGGGCGACGTGGGCCGGCAACAAGCTCGTCCTCATGCACAAGTGGAACCCTGAGCGGGCGCTCGAGCTCATCGAACGGGAACGGGTCACGAACTTCGGCGGCGTCCCATCGATGGTGTGGCAGGTGCTCCAGTCGCCGGACTTCGCCAAACGCGACATCAGCAGCGTCCAGGGCATCGGGTACGGCGGTGCACCGGCGCCTCCGGAGCTCGTCCGCAAGATCGCCGAGATGTTCCCAGGCAAGCTTCCGTCCAACGGGTACGGCCTCACGGAGACGAGCAGCCTGTCGACGAGCAACAGCGGCGCCGACTACCAGCGCAAGCCGGACAGCGTCGGGGCACCCGTTGCCGTCGTCGACGTGAAGCTCGTCGAGGACGAGCTCTGGATCAAGGGACCCAACGTCGTCAAGGGCTATTGGAACAAGCCGGAGGCAACGGCGGCGGCGTTCACCGACGGGTGGCTGCACACCGGGGACCTCGCTCGCATCGACGACGAGGGCTTCGTGTTCATCGTCGACCGCGCCAAGGACATGATCATCCGCGGCGGCGAGAACGTGTACTGCTCGGAGGTCGAGTCCGCCCTGTTCGAGCACGACGCCGTGATGGACGCCGCCATCGTCGGCATCCCCGACCTCGTGCTCGGCGAGGAGGTCGGCGCCGTCGTGCAGCTCAAGCCCGGCCGCACCGCCACGGCCGAGGAGCTCCAGGCCCACGTGCGCGAGCGCCTCGCCGGGTTCAAGGTCCCGGTCAAGGTCTGGTTCCGCGACGCGGACCTGCCCCGCAACCCCGCCGGGAAGGTCCTCAAGCGGGAGCTGCGCGAAGAGCTCGGCCTCGTCGAGCCTGGACCCGCCGGATAACAACCGTTATCATCGTCGGAATGGCTCTCCCGGTCCCGGCTTCGAATGACGTGTTCGAGAGCACGCGCGACAAGCTCCTCGGCGCCGCCACCGAGGTGTTCAGCGAGCGGGGGTACGACGGCGCCGGCGTCCAGGAGATCGCCCGCCGGGCGGGCCTCACGACCGGTGCCATCTACGCCAACTTCGCGGGCAAGGCCGACCTCCTCTTCGAGGCCATCGGCGCCCGCAGCGCCGACGAGCTCGACGACCTGCTCCGCCCCGCCCGCGCCGCCCTCACCGCCGGCCAGCTGCTGGCCGAGCTCGGCAGCCACCTGCTCGACGAGCCACGCGGCGACGATGCCCAGGCCGGGCTCCTCATCGAGGCGTTCGTCGCCGCCCGCCGCGACGGCGACCTGTCCTCGCTCGTCCGATCGCTCATCGACGAGCGGGCGACGTCCATCGGCGCCATCGTCGAGCAGGCCAAGTCCGAGGGGTCCGTCGGCGCCGACGTCGACGCCGATGCGCTGACCCGCTTCGCCCTCGTGCTCGCCCTCGGTTCTCTGCTCTACACGTCCATCGGGATCGACCGTCCCGACCAGGCCGCGTGGGGCTCGCTCATCCGCCGCATCGTCCGCAGCTTCCAGGAGGACCACACCACGTGACTGCCACCCGCCCCTCGTTCGCCCCTTGGGACGAGCGGACCTCACCCCGCATCGTGAGCCCGGAGGAATCGGCGCGCCGCGTGCGCGCCTTCGCGGCCTTCGAGGAGAAGGCCGCGCAGATCCTCGAGGCCTTCGGACCCTCGATGGCCGAGGACCACGCGCAGGCGACCCTGGCGCGCCACGCCCGCCACCACGCCTTCCACGCCGAAATCCTCCGTGAGCGCGTCGCCGACGCGTCCGGGTCGAAGGGGGACGCCGCGGACGATGCCGATCTCGCCGCCTTCCTCGACGCCGTCGCCGAGCCCAAGGACGCGGACCAAGCGGTCGAGCTGCTCACCGGCGTGTACCGCGTGCTGCTTCCGCGGGCCATCACCGCCTACACGTACCTGCTCACCGCCCTCGGCAGCGACGCCACCGACGCCGACGCGCGGTGGTTCGAGCTGATCCTCAAGGATTCGTTCGACTCGATCCGGGACGGCGAGCTGCTCCTGCAGTCGCTGCTCGGTCAAGGCGGCGAGGCAGCGGTGCAGCGCTCCGCCGACCGGCGGGCCGCGCTCGAAGCCCAGATGGTGAAGATCGGCGGCCTCGTCGGTCCCGATTCGCTCGGCGGCAACAACCCTCAGAGCCCCAAGAACACGGAGAACAAGTAGATGAAGAAGATGCTGCCCGTCCAGGAGCTCGCCCGCGACGACCGGTTCTTCCGGAGCCGGTTCGAGGACGCGTTCACCGATCCCCGCATGGGTGCCGCCGCCAAGCGGGGCACGCCCGAGCGCCCCGAGAAGTTCAGCCCCGAGCAGCGCAACTCGGCCGAGGCCGCCCGCTCGCTGATGCACGGCATCTTCATGGGCGAGATCCAGGCCCTCGAGGGCGCCGGCCGCACGTGCTGGGACTTCACGACCGGCAATGGCGACGACGAGGCGCCCTTCGCCCTCAAGCTCGACATGGCCCGGCAGTGCTGGGACGAGAGCCGCCACGTCGAGATCTCCATCAAGCTGAACGAGTGGATGGGCACGACGCTCGGCGAGTTCGCCGAGAACACGTTCCTCTACGAGGCCGCCTGCAACCCCGACCCCGTCATGCGCCTCACCGGCGTCAATCGGGCACTCGAGGGTCTCGCCATCGACGTCTTCAACACGATGAAGAACTTCGGCGAGGTCTGCGGCGATCCGGTGATGGAGTTCTGCGAGGACTGGATGCTGGCCGACGAGGTCACCCACGTGAAGATGGGCTCCGATTGGCTGCGCAAGCTCACCGAGAAGGATCCGGAGCGGCGCCAGCGGGCGCTCGAGTTCCAGCGCGTCGTCGACAAGCTGTTCTCGCTCGGCGGGATCCGCTCGGACAAGGACGAGAGCCCGATCAAGCTGGCGCGCCGCTTCCGGGAGCTCGCCGGCTTCACCAAGGCCGAGATCGACGAGATCGCCGAGGTGTCCGCCGAGGCCGCCGACGAGTCCCTCGGCCTCATGGGCGCCAAGTAGCGCCGTGGCCAACGTCAGCGTCTCACCGGAGACGTTCGAGCTCGTCAACTTCGACGCCGCCGAGATCACAGGCATCGCCGAGTCCGTCGCCGGCGCGGTCGGGCTCGGCGCCGACGTGGCGGTGACGATCGCCGTCGACGAGACGGCGATGCAGGGCAAGTCGTCTTCGCGCGTGGAGGACGGCGGCGTCGTCATCGAGGCGTCGGGTGGCGCCTTCGAATCGCTGCGCAAGGCGCGGGACTTCGACGAGGAGCGGTGCCGCAGCGTCCTCGGGCACGCGCTGCTCCGGGCGCGTGACCGTCTCGACGCAACCTTCGGCACGCCCCCCGCCGACGGTGACCTCGGCGTGCGCGAGGAGGTGGCGTGGGCCGCCTACATCGAGGGCCGCCTGCAGCGGCTCGGCATCGTGCAGGGACGCCCGCAGCGCCGCATCTACCACTTCCGCGTGCGCCACGGCTTCTCCGACACCGTCGATCGCGTGTTCCAGGAGCTGTGGGACGCCGAGGGCCTGACGTGGGCGGACATCGAGGCCCAGTCCGCCGAAGCCGCCGGGAGTGCCGTCCCCGCCTGAGCCGTCCACTGCGGGCCCCGTATCCTCCCGTCATCGCCGATGACCTCGAGCCCGCATGAGACGGCGCCAGCTGCGCATCGCCGCCGCCATGGCCGCCGGCGTGGTGGTGGTCGCGTTCGTGCTGCAGCAGGTCGCCCTCCGGGACCTCCGCCGGCTCGAGGCGGCGTACATCGCGGCGCGGGAGCCGACGGCGTGCGCCACGCAGGGTCTCCTGCCCGGCGCGTTCAGCGAAGACCAGAGCCAACTCCCCGAGACCGTCCTCGCGCTCGTCACCCGGGCGTACCGGGAAACCGTGCAGCTCGACCGTCGGTACCACCGCGAGGACCATGTGCTGACACCCCTCCCGGCCCTCCAGCATGCCGAGGCGGCGATCGGCGAGGCCCTCCGTGCGCAGGTCGCCCTCTACGACGCGATGGTCAACGATCCCGACTCCAGCGAGGCGAAGCTCCACACGCTCGGCCTCGCCAACACCCGGGCCGAGCGCCAGCTCGGGCGCGCCCGCCGACGGCTGTTGGCATCGGAGACCCAGGACTGGAGGCGCCGGTTCGTGTGCGATCACGAGGTCTGAACGAGGACGTCGAACGGGTCGCTCAGATCTCCTCGTCGTCGAAGTAGAGCGGATCCCACTCGGGCAGGCTCGTCTGGTGGTCGAGCACCTCGGTGAGCACGCCCTCGGCGTCGAGCTGATCCTCCGAGCCGGGCTTGATGGTCAACAGGTTGAACATGTCCTTCTCGAACCAGAGGAACACCGTCTTGTTGTTGGCCTCCGAGCTGAAGACCACCACGTCACCGACCGTGATGCGGTCTCGGACCGCCGGCATGATCTGGCCGATCACCTGGTTGCGGAGCTTGGTGTCGGCCAGATCGAGCTCGGGAAGGACCGTCGAGACCTGCAGCACGCCGACGAGGCGGTCGGCCCTGCGCATCTCGTAGAGCCGACCGTCGGCCACGAGGCTGTTGACGCCGGCGTTGGCGAACGCGCTCTTCACCTGCGGGAGCTCGCTCTCGAAGAACGCATACTCCCCGTTCTGCACCCGAGGCGGCGCGATGCCTTCGGGCACGGACTGGGGCTTCACGACCGGCTTCTCCTCGCCGCAGCCACCCGCCAGCCCCACGACGAGCGCGAGGAGCCAGACCGCGTGGACCGCTCGCCCCAGACCGATCCTCACCCCTCTTCCCCGTCTCCGCCGTCGTCCACCGGTGGGGCGGTCGTCGGCGTCGTCGAGCGCGTCTTCAGCGGTTTCGGCTTCAGCGCGTCGATCGTTCCGATGTAATCGGTCTTGACGGTCACCGGCACGGGCGCGCCCGCCACCTCGGTGGATCCGCGGTAGGTGGAGTGGACCTCCTCGCGGACGAGCAGGAGCCCATGGTCGAACCGCACGTTCCAGAAGTTGGCCGTGCCCGACTCGTTCCCCGAGATCACCGGAGGCTGCTTGGACAGGTCGACGAAGTTCTCGACGATCTGGACCTTGAACGTGTCGACGACCTCGCCGCACACGTCGACCGACTCGCGTCCCACGATCTTGCTCTGCACCGTGAGGGCGGTGTTGGTGGCTCGATCGGTCCCTCCGTGGGTGATCTCCGAGTCGGGACCTTCGGCCACGAAGAGCTTCACGTAGCGGATGGGCGGCGTCGGGTTGAAGACCGATGTCTTGCCGTTGAGCGTCGTCTCCCTCCGGATCAACCACACGAAGTCGCCTCCGGTCGTGCCGCCGAGGCTGTAGCGGTACCGGTCGACCACCTTGAGCCCGCTGGGGCCGTGACGGGTCATGGAGTACTCCACGCGGTTCGGGAAGGCCGTGGGGTCGCCGCGCACCTGCGCCGGCACCCCGAGCTTGTCGACGTCGTCGTTGTTGAGATAGGCGGTCGCGGTCACGAAGGCGACGTCGGTGACGTCGACCTCCGACTTCGGCGGGTACTGGAAGTCGAGGTCGAACGCCGCCGTCCCGATCTTCACGCTGCCCTGGTTGATCCGCGTGTACGTGCCGATCTCCGGCGGGTCCTTCACGACGGGGTAGGTGGGAACGTCGTAGTTGGCGCCGGGAGGCGCGGCCTCGCACACCGGCTGCGGTCGGCGTGGCGGGATCACGATGACGCGCGGCGTGCGGCGGGGCGGCTCCTCCTCCTCGGGAATCTCTGCCAGGGTGCGGACGTCGGCCACGCCGAGCTGCACCGCGACCTGACGGGGCGACACCGGCTCGGCCTTCGTCGCGTCCTTGAACGCGAGGTCGAGGGCGATGCGGCGCAGGCCGATCTCCAGCGGGTCCTCCCGGCTGGCGCATGCGCCCACGAGCACCCCGCAGGTCCCCATGACCAGCAGGGTCCGCACCAACGCCATCCTGGTCGCCCTCATCGCGACCTCCTTCCTGCCAGAGCGGGGATGCGCCCGAGGCCGAGCCGCGACCGCCGCCTCGCGAGGCTCCTGGCCTTGCGCGTCCGTCGCCGTTCCGCCCGCCACATCGTCCAGCGTCCGACGGGATCGAGCAGGACCACCGTCGGGACCTCGTCGGTGTACGGCTGGCGCAACGACGCCTTCGAGAGCGCGGCCAGCACTCGGGCCTGGAACGGCTGCCCGCGCGACATGCGTCGCCGCAAGGACGCCGACAGCTCCTCGGCCGCCTGGGCGTCCTCGTCGGTGACGGTACGGGCGAGGTCGCCGTAGAGCGTGCGGGCCACCAGCCAAGCGAACTCCTGGTGCTCCTCGTCGACCACGACCCGCTTGAGGTACTCCAGCGGGGTGTCGAGGTGGTCGCCGAGGTTCAGGTCGTGCGCGGCGTCACGGAACTCGGCGTACTCGACGGCGATCTGCGTCCGGGGACCGAGCTGCTCGGCCCACCGCCGCCGCTTCCGCCGCCGCCACCCCTTCATGACCGAAGGAGTCGCCAGGTAGACGAGGAGCAGCGCGCCGAAGGCGGGCAGCGCGGCGATCAGCTGCTCCCGGATGCGTTGGTACAGCTGCTTGAACGACTCGAGCTTGATCGGGATCACGAGCTCCGCCGCGACCTCGTCGGAGGCGAGCGTGTTGGGGTCGAACTTGGCGTTGGGGTCGTTGTCGAGCTGCTGCTTGGCCTTCTCCGGGGCTTGGATGAGGGGGATCCACCCCTGGCCCTCGAAGTACACCTCGAGCCACTGTGCGGCGTTGGCCGGACGCACCGTCGCCACCCCGTTCTCGTCGTTGAGGCCGTCGAAGCCGAACCCGATCCGGGCCGGCACACCCGCCCAACGGGCCAACATGGCCTCTGCTGCGACGATCTCGTACGGCGTGGCCTCGTGGGTCTTGCTGTCGAAGATCTCGACGACGCGTGCGGGCGCGATGTCCCCGGGGACGCCGCCGCCCGCCGCCACCACGACCTCGCGCAACGCCTTGCGCACGTAGTCGAGCCGGTCCCAGGCGGGTTCGGGTGGCGCCTCCTGCAACAGGCGGGAGATGCGGGCCGGTGGCTTCGGCACCTCCAGCATGTCCTCGAAGTCACCCTTCAGCTTCGGCGCCTCCTTGAGCTGCGCCGCGTCCGGGTACGGCGGCTGGGCGATCGTGTAGGTCACGTCGTTCGGCACCCGACCCTCGGTGAGCCGAAAGACGTCCACGCGAGGGTCCCACCTGGCGTCGAGGTCGCCGGGCTTCTCGATGCGGGTCGGCGACGTCGTGCCAGGCAGGCTGGCGGCGTTGCCGAGGTCGCGGATCGTGAACTGCACGACCTCGCTCGCGTCCTTGTCGCGGGCGGCGTCGACGACGCCGCCGGGGGGCACCGCGCGCAGGCGCGCCTTGTCGAACGGCGGGAGCCGCCAGGCCTCGCCGTCGTAGGTGTCGAGCACGCCGGTCTTCCACGGTCCGGTGATCGGCGACGTCGTCTTCACCTCGAAGAGGACGCGGTCCTGGATGCTCGAGAGCGGGATGGGCTTCGGCTTCTGCGCCTGGTCCGACGGGTTGTAGACCGGCGCCGGGAAGAGGAAGCTGGCGTTGCTCAGCACGACGAGGGCCACCACCGCGGCCGCGGCCGCGGCGACGCCGCGCATCGCCCGCTTGAGCTCGAACTCCTTTGTGAGCTCTGACGCCTTGAGCGAGTCGCCACCGAAGAGGACGGCCAGCGCCGCCAACAACGGCACGAACGCGCAGAGCCCGGCGATGAACTGACCGTCGTCGGGCTGGGTGATAGCGGTGAGGGCCAGGATCGGGAGAGGGATGGCGATGGCCGCCCGCGGACGGTTCAACGCCGTGCCGACCCACGCCGCCCCGAAGCCGACGAGGCTGAAGACGAGGACGAGGATGGGCTTCCAGCCGGGATCGAACGGCACCGGTGGTCGGAGCAGCCGTCCGCTGGCGATGGCGTCCGACATCAGCTTCGGGAGCTCGCCCGCATCGCCGCCGGTCACCAGCATGGCGAGCACGCCGGTGAAGAGCCCCACCGGCAGGAGCAGGATCTGGTACGTGGTCTCGCGCGCCGGCGACCGGAGGGTCAGCCACGCCCACCCGACGCCGAGGCCCACGGCGAAGAGGGCGAGCAGGCGAGCCGACCAGGTGCCGAAAATGCCGCCCGTGACCAGCGCCGCGGCCGAAGTCGCCAGCGCGGCCGCCAGAAGTGGGCGCAGCGGGACGGGGGGGTGCTCCGGCCCGGATCCGTCGCCGGGCCCTCGGCTGCCATCCGAGCCGGCCGCCGCGAGCTCGGCCTCGATGTCGCGGTCGAACCCCCGCGCCGAGGGCGCCGGCGCCTCGTCGCGCTCGCGCTCGCGCGCCTCGGCGTCGGGACGATCGATGGTCGGGGCGGCCACGGCGCTAGACCTTGACCCCGCCGCCGACGACGTTGTGGAAGGCGACGGCCAGCGGCGAGTTCGGGCGGATCTCGGCGACCTGGCAGCCGAGCTTGGCCGCCGCCGTCAGCGTCTCGACCGCGAGCTCGTCCCAGAGGAGGGCGACGACCAGCACGGACCAGCCCCGCTCGATCAACAGCTCCAACGCGGCCGCGGACTCCTTCTCGAGGAGCGGCGTGATCACGACGACATGGGCGTCGCGGCCCCGCTGGAACACGACACGGTTGATGGCCTCCATGAGCGGGACGTCCTCGAGCTCGGCTCGGGCGAGCTCGTCGAGCACGCGGAGGCCCGCCTGCGGTCCGCGCACCGGGCCGATGAGCCGCTTCTCGCAGCCCTCGAGGGTGACGGAGAAGCCCTCCTTCAGGTGGTAGAGGCTCGCCGACGCGGCCGCCCGGACCCCGGTCTCGAACGACTCGCTGAACAGACCCTTGCTGTGGTTCTCGCGATGGCCGTCGAGGATGATGTTGATCTGGTCCGTGATGCCCTGCTCGGCCTCGCGAACGAGCAGTTGTTGCGTCCGGGCGTAGGCCCGCCACACGACGCGACGGACGTCGTCGCCAGGCGCGTACTCGCGCATGCCGTAGAACTCCATGCCGCTCGGCCACGGCTTGGACATCGGCGGACGGACCGGCGGGTCCTCCCACAGCCGAGTGAAGGCACGGTCCTGGACGATCTCGGTGGACGGGTGGACGAGGAACTCGAACGGCTCGCACAGAACGGCCTCGCGCTCGGTGAAGCCGAAGGGATCACCCCACCGGGCCACGAGGGGGCCGAGCTGGTACACGCCGCGGCGCCAGCAGGTCAGCTTGTACGCGTGGTCGACGGACTCGCCGGGCTCGAGCTGGGCGACGGGGATCCGGGCGTTCTGGCCGAGCACTTCGGGCACGTGCTCCTCGAGCACGAAGGTGTTGAGCCGGCGCGTGGCGGTCAGCTTCACCTCCATCTCGATGATCTCGCCCTCGCGTCGGCGACTGCGGACGAGGGCGCGCTCCCCTTCGAGCGGCAGCGGCCGGCGGCCGATCGCCCAGGAGAGCGCCAGCACGGTGAAGCCCCCGTAGGAGAGCAGGTAGAGGGGCCGCCCGGCGACGAACCGGCCGAGGATCCACGCGACGACGGCGACGGCCAGCAGGATCAGGCCCGACGTCGTGAAGCCCGTCTTGGCCGTGATGGCGCGCAGCGTCCGCGCTTGGATGCTGTTGGAGGCGCGGGCGCGCTCGGAGAACCGTCGGGTCTCCGAGATCGTCATGCTCATCGGGTTCCGGCCATGCGGGTCAGCTCGCTCCCGCGACGGCTCGGCGCCGACGGCGGCCGTCGCTCGACGGCCCGTCACGATCTGTCGTGCCTCGGTTGGCGCCGCGACCCGGGCTCGATACGCCGAGCGGCGTCTTGACTCTCGACAGGATCCTGTCGAGCACGTCGTCGACGCTCTCGCCCCGCAGCGTGGCGTCCGGGTTGAGCATCAGGCGGTGTCCGAGCACGGGCCGGAGCAGGACCTTGACGTCCTCGGGGTAGACCTGCTGGCGGCCGTCGGCCGCAGCCATCACCCGCGCCGCCTTGGACAACGAGATCGAGGCGCGCGGGCTGGCGCCGAGGGTGAGGCTGTTGTCGTCTCGTGTCGCTTGGACGATGTCGATGATGTAGGACTCGACGGCGGTTGGCAGCTCGACCTCGGTGGCGTACTCCTGCATCCCGAGTATCTCCGCGGTGGTCGTCACCGGCTGAAGTCCCTCGACCTCGAGCCCCCGCGTGTTGCCCCGCATGATGAGCCGCTCGCCGTCGGCCGTCGCGTAGCCCATCTTCAGGCGGAAGAGGAAGCGGTCGAGCTGCGCCTCCGGGAGCGGGAACGTGCCGGCCTGCTCCACCGGGTTCTGGGTTGCCAGCACGAGGAACGGCTTGGGCAGCGGACGGGAGACACCGTCGGTGCTGACGTTGCGCTCGGCCATGGCCTCGAGGAGGGCCGACTGGGTCTTCGGGGTGGCGCGGTTGATCTCGTCCACCAGCAGCACGTTGGTGAAGACCGGGCCTTCCTTGAACACGAACTTCATGGTGCCCTTGCTCGAGTCGATGACCGACGACCCGGTGATGTCACCGGGGAGCATGTCGGGCGTGCACTGCACCCGGGCGGTCTGGGCGTGCATCGTCTGGGCGAGGGCACGGGCGAGAACCGACTTGCCCACGCCGGGCACGTCCTCGAACAGCACGTGGCCGTTCGCCATGATCGCGGTGAGGGCGAGGCGCACGACGTCGTCTTTGCCGTGCACCACGGTGTTGATGTTGTCGGCCGTCTTGTCGAAGAGCTTCCGGAACTTGTTGCCGTCCATGTCGCGTGCTTTCTGGTAGGGAGCGCCGGCGCTAGCCGATGTCGCCGGATCGGTTGATGACCTCTTCCGAGGTGCCGAGGTAGGAGTTGACGACCTGCGGGTGCTCGAGCACGTCCTTCGCCGCGCCCCGTGTGACCACGCGGCCGAGATCGAGGGCGAGGAGCTCGTCGGAGACGCCGCTGATCAGGTTCATGTCGTGCTCGATGATGAGGATGGAGCAGCCCGTCTCCCAGCGGATGCGCTGGAGCAGGGCGCCGAGCTCCTCGGCCTCGCGCTGCGCGATGCCGGAGGACGGCTCGTCGAGGAGGAGGACCTTGGGGTCGCACGCCATCACGCAGGCCAGGTCGACGATGCGACGCGAGCCGGTCGACAGCTCGCGGACGAACTTGTCTCGCATCTCGTCGAGGTTCATCAGGCGGATCAGCCGGTCGATGCGGCGCTGGATGCCCTCCTCCGCCTTGCGCACGTTGGGCAGGTGGAGGGCGGCGCCGATCGTGCTCTTCGACGTGAGGTACTGCTCGAGGGCGACCGCGATGTTCTCGGTCACCGTGAGCGGGGGGAAGAGGCGCGCGTCCTGGAACGAGCGGACGAGGCCGACCTTGGCCCGCTGGTCGGGAGGCAACGACGTGACGTCCTCGCCGAAGAGGCGGATCTCGCCCTCGTCGGGCGTGACGAACCCCGAGATGATGTCGAAGAGGGTCGTCTTGCCGGCGCCGTTGGGGCCGATGAGTCCGAGGACCTTCCCCTCCTCGAGGGCGATGTTCACGTCCTCGACGACCTGGATGCCGCCGTAGCGCTTGGCGATCCCCTTGAGCTCGAGGGCGGTGGCCGGCGGTGCACCGGGGATGGTCCCGACGAGCGAGCGCTGCTTGCCGTAGCCGGCGATGCTCCCACCACCGCCACCGGCGCCCTTCAGGTACACCGAACGCAGGATGTCGGGCCGCGACATGAGCTCCGCGGTCGGGCCGCTGAACTTCACCTCGCCCTTCTCCATGAACACCGCCCGCTTCGCGACCGTGAGGGCGACGTTCACGCTCTGCTCCACGAGGATGATGGTGGTGCCGGCGTCGGCGATGTCCTGCACGATCCGGAGGAGCTGTTCGACGATCACCGGCGCCAGCCCGAGGGACAGCTCGTCGATCATGAGCAGCCTGGGCTTCGACAGGAAGGCCTGGCCGAGCGTGAGCATCTGCTGCTCGCCGCCCGAGAGGTTGCCAGCGGGCTCCGACCATCGCGTTCGCAGGATCGGGAAGCGCTCGAGCACCGACTCCGTGGCCGAGGCGACGTAGGCATCATCGGAGCGGAACATCCACGCTGCCAGCTTCAGGTTCTCGGCGACCGTGAGGTTCGGGAACACGCCGCGGCCACCCGGGACCTGGATGATGCCCTTCGCCGCGTGCGCCGACGGTGGGAGGAACGTGATGTCCTCTCCGTCGAAGAAGATGGCGCCGTTCGACGCCGTCGTGAGCCCGGAGATGGCGCGCAGGAGGGTGGACTTGCCGGCGCCGTTCGTGCCGAGGAGGGCGATCACCTCGCCCTCGTCGACCTCGAAGTCGAGGTTGAACAGGATCTGCACCTGGTCGTAGTGGACGTCGAGGTCGCGGACGACGAGGAGCTTGGCCTTGCCTTGCCGCTTCGACTCTCGGGCGATGAACGATGCCGCCGACGCCGCTTGGGCGGCGCGGATGTCGGCGTCCACGCTCGAGCCGGCCGAGGTGATGATCAGGGCGCCGATCAGGTACACCGGCACCATCAGGAGGATGCCGGCGCGGAGTCCCAAGCGGTCGGCGATCCCTCCGAAGAGCGGTCCGAGGGCCAGGCCCGGAACGACGAAGACGGCGCTGACCGAGAGCGCGAAGCCGCGCACGCGCGGCGGGATCACCATCGTCATCAGCGCCGTCGTGGCCGGCCCCAGAATGGCGCCGAGAAGGGCGATCACGTACTTGAACCCGACGGCCATCCAAACGGTCGGGGAAACGGCGATGAGGGCGAAGGAACCGCCGATGCCGACGGACAGGAGTCCGATCACGGTGATCACGCGGCTCGGCCGGAAGCGCAGGAAGCGGTTCACGAAGCCGATGCCGAGGACGAGGCCGACCATGGCGAGGGGCTCGTCGAAGGCGTTGATCGTGCCGCGCGCCCCGGGCCCGAGATGGAAGACCTCGGCGTAGAAGATGCCCATGACCGGCAGGATCACCTGGAGCGACCCCACGAGGAACGGGAGCGCGAACCAGAAGCGGCGCAGCGTCCGGACGCTCTTGGCGATGCGCCAGGACTCCGTCCACGACGGTGGTGACTCGCCCGTCAGCGCCGCCTGCTCCGAGAGCCCGAGTGCACGGCGCTCCTGTTCGCCCCGTACCGGCTCCCGCAGCCTCAGCGCGATGACGATGGCCAGTACGACCGACGGGATGCCGAGGACGAAGAAGGGCACCTGCCAGTAGAAGATGCCGGCGAGCAGTCCCGCGGCGAGTGGGGCGATGAAGTTGCCGAACCGGTTCGACAGGCTGAAGAACGAGAAGACGGCGCCACGAGCGCTTGGCGGGTAGTAGTCGGCGAGGAGGGCGTTGTGGACCGGCGTCGCCGTCTTGCCCATGCCCGCGCCGAACCGGAACGCCGCGAGGCTGAAGAACGTCCATGCGAAGCCGGTGCACAACGCCATGACCCCGACGATGACGGCGCCGATCGACGTCAGCCAGACGCGATTCCAGCGGTCGGACGCGTACCCGAGCGGAAGGGCCAACAGGACGGTGAGGACGCCGCCGAGGCTGTTGGCGACGGTGATGAGGGTGATGCTCACGCCGAAGTAGTCCCGGATCTCGGGGAGGAGCACGCCGATGGCGCCGGCGTCGAAGCCGTCGACGATGTTCAGCAGGGACAGGAGCACGAGGGGCACCACCGGCGCACCGCCGGTGACGATGCTCGGCCGGAGCTCATGAAGCGTCCGGCGCATGGTGCCGGCGTCCGCCGGGGCCTCGAGGTCAGCGGCCGGCGGCGCGGCCGTCGGGTCGACGTCGGGTTCGTCGACCAGGGTCATCCCTGCCACCTCCAGGCATGCCCCTGCTGACTCTCGCCGCGGACGCCGATGGCCGACGGGATCCGATAGCGGACGGGAACGACGTCGCGCTCCTGCTCGGCGCCGGCGTCTGCGCTCGTGCCGACGGTGGAGCTGGCGAACTTCGGGGCGAGGGTGGCGCGAGCCATGTCGCCCTCCATCACGCGGTAGTTGCCCATGAGGCTCGGGACGTAGATGCCCTGGCGCATGGCCACGCGGCGCAGCCATGCATCGCGACCGGCGAACACCAGGCCTCCGAGGCCGCTCGGGTAGAACAGCAGGATCAGCATGACGCCCATGCCACTCGCCAGGAGCTGGCCGAAGTTGCCGGACACGAAGATGTTGACGAGGGCGATGTACAGCACGCCGGTCAGCGCTCCCGGCACCGATCCGAGCCCGCCGATGATGGCGATCAGGAAGATCTGCACGCTGTGCTCGGGCAGGAAGGCGGTCTGGCGCACGGAGTATTGCTGGTGGGCGAGCAGCACGCCGGCGAACGACGCCAGGAAGCCGGAGATGGCGAACGTGGCAAGCCGGGTCCGGACGCGGTTGACGGCGAAGGCCTGGGCCGTCCGCTCGTTCTCCCGCATGGCGATGAGCACCCGTCCGGCTCGGCTCTTGCGGATGCCGCTGGCCACCCAGAGAGCGAACAGCAGTGCGGCGACGCAGAGGTAGTAATAGACGCGCGGGTCCTCGGAGTCGAGGAACAGGAACTTCGGCCTGGTGATCGATCCGGGCAGCAGCCAACCGAAGAAGCGGGGGTTCAGCACGACGCTGGTGACGGCCACCGCGAAGGCGAGCGTGGTCACGGCGAGGAAGAGCCCGGTGATGCGCATCGCGGGTAGCCCGACTGCGACGGCCATCGCGGCGCCGATCAGCGAGGCCGCGATCAACGCGATCAGGAACGGCCATCCCGCCCGCGAAGTGAGCGAGCTCCCGACGACGGCGCCGATGGCCACGAAGGCGAACTGGCCGAGGCTGATCTGGCCGCCCCAGCCCGTGAGCACGACGAGAGAGATGACGACGATCCCGTAGATCACGAACACCGTGCCCTGGCTGGTCTGGCTCGGCGACATCACCCACGGGAAGGCGGCGACCACGAGGCCGAGCACGACGAGGCTCCGCCGGAGCCCTGCCCGCACGGTCGGGATGTCCCGCAGCTCCTTCGGCACCGGGCGCACCTCGACGCTGGCCGCCCACGTGCCCGTCGTCCCTTCGTCGGTGCGGGAGGACTGCGAGCGCTGCACGAGGAGCACGACCACGATCAGGATCAGCAGCGCCATGTCCATCATGGCCGTGTTGTCGAACGCCCAGAACATGCATCGCTCGAAGATGGCGATGCCCATCGCCGCCGCCACCGTGATCGGCAGGTTCTCCATGCGCCCGACGACCGCGGCGCCGAGCGCCCGCAACAGCACGCTGGCGCTGGCGCCCCCGACGGCGGCCACGCCGAAGATCGTCGGCTGGATCGTGAGGTTCAGGATCGCCGCCAGCCCGGAGAGGGTCGCGGCCAGCACCCACACGAACGTCGACAGGTTGCTCGTGTTGATGCCGAGCAACGCGGCACGGTCGTCGTTCTCGGCGGCGCCGCGGACCGCTATGCCCACGCTCGAGAGCCGGAAGAAGAGCGCGAGGCCGCCCATGACGGCGAGCGACACGACGACCACCAGGACGTGATTGCCGGTAAAGATCAGCGGCGACGCCCGCCACTCGAAGGTCGAGAAGGGCGTGCGCAGCCCACCGGTCGGTAGTTCGGTGACGTCGCGGAGGAAGAAGATCGGCAGGATCCCGGCGGCCGCGAGCAGCACCTGGCCGAGGCCGATGGTCACGACCGTCAACGCCAGACGGGGCGCCTTGGCGAGGCGACGCACGAGCGAAACCTCGACGACGAGGCCGACAGCAGCAGAGGCGGCCACGGACACCGGGAGCGCGAAGAAGAAGTTCCATCCCTTGACCACCACGAGCATCAGGAACAGCGTGGCGCCGATGACGCCCAGGATCCCCTGCGCGAAGTTGACGATGCGGCTGGCGCGGTAGACCAGCACCAGGCCGATGGCGAACATTGCGTTGACGCCGCCGTAGACGATCGCCTGGAGGAACGCAGGCGGCGGAACCCAGTTGCCGCTCTCGATGCGGCAGACGATCGTGCCCCCGACGGCGGAGCCGACCAGAGCGAGGGCGGAGAGTCCGGCGCGGCGCGCCTTGTCGACCGGCGTCTCGGCCCCGCTCACGTCTTCGATGCCGTGAACACTCGCCCGACGCGCGCGCGGCGGCAGTCGCGACCAACGTGAGCCATGAACCCCCCGGTACGGTCAGTTCCCCAGAAGCCGATTCGACAGTTGCCCGGCGAAGTCCTGCCACCCGGGACTGCACGTGCTGCGAGACACTACAACCCGCAGCTGACGCTAGAGTCAACAGCACCGGGCTCCGCGAGCGCCAGCAGCGCGCCGACGACCGGACTGGGGGGTCCACCGATGCCAGCAAAGTCCTCAGGGCGATCCAGCAGCGGCCGCTTCGTGCCCGTCGGCTACCTCATCGTCGCGGTCACGGCCGCCTTCCTGCTGTTGCCGACGGCGCTGCGTCCCCCCGTCGATCAGCAGAGCTCGTCGGCCGCCTTCTCGCCGGACGCGCCGCCCGACGACACACCGCCCGAGGCCCTCCTCCAGGCGATCCGCCAGGCGAGCTCGTCGACCGCGGGGGCCACGGTCAACGACGAGCCGCCGCCGCCGCCGGAGGACCCCGAGACGATCACCGTGCAGGGCACGGCCCCGCCGCCGAAGCCACGCGCCGTCCGTAACCGCTGCTTCGGCGAGAACCCTCCGCGACAGACCGAGTCGATCTACTCGGCGGTGTGCGTCCCGGCGTGGACGGGTGACGACAACGGCGGCGCCACCGCCTTCGGCGTCACCAAGGAAGAGGTCCGCATCGGTCTCACGATCGGTGAGAGCGCGCCCGAGCCGGAGGGACCGATCCCGACGTCGTTCTCCGACACCGACACCGACGACATGCACGACTTCATCGTCTGGCAGACGTACTTCAACGAGCGCTTCGAGATGTACGGCCGCAAGATGCGCTTCGTACTGGCCAAGCAGTCGATCACCGACGAGGACCAGCAGCGCCAGTCCGTGCAGAAGTTCAAGGAGTTCGGCGCGTTCGCCATCACCGCCGGCGGTTACGGCCAGTCGTCGTCCGCCCAGGCGGAGAGCGTGCGCCAGCACATCATCGACTTCGGCTCCGTCCTGAACCCGTGCTCCTTCTACCGGAACAACCATCCCTACGCCTTCTCGTTCATCATCGACGGCTGCAAGGCCCGGTCGATGCACACCGAGCTCGCCTGCAAGCAGTTCGCGGGCAAGCCGCCCGGCCCGCTCAACGAGAAAAAGGACCTGTTGATGAACTACGAGCAGCCCCGCAAGTGGGGGCTGATCCTGTACCAGGACGAGTCGCACTACGGCGGAACGCAGGCCTATGTCGACGACATGGCCAAGTGCGGCGTGGAGTTCGCGGCGAAGCAGGAGTTCAACCTCACCAGCTCGCAGGAGAACATCGCCGGGACGATGGCCAAGATGAAGCAGGCCGGCGTCACCACGATCATCATCGCCACCGAGGTGTACACGCCGATCGTGCTCACCGCCGAGGCGACCAAGCTCCAGTACTTCCCCGAGTGGGTGCAGATCGGCCTGGAGATCCCCGACTCGGCCCGCCTGTACGACCAGGACCAGGCCAAGCACATGGTCGGCCTCGCCGGACTCGAGATCCCTCGCATCAAGACCGACCGCGACTACTACCGGGCGTACAAGGAGATCGACCCCGAGGGAGACCCCGCCGACGTCGCCTTCCGCAGCCTCCAGCAGATCGCCGGCGGCATCCAGGGCGCCGGCCCCAAGCTCACGCCGGCGACGTTCTGGGAGGGCCTGCAGAAGCTGCCCCAGCGGGTCCCCGAGCCCATCTGGTCGATCGGGGGAGGGTACGGACCGAACGACTACACATACATGGACTACACCTCGTTGATCTGGTGGGACCCTGCCGGCAAGGACCCGAACTCCTCGTACGCCGGCGCGTGGCAGTTCGTCCACTTCGGCAAGCGGTACCGACCCGGTGAGTTCCCGACCGGGCCCGTGCCCTGGTTCGACAAGACCCAGTCGTTCACCTCACCGCCGAAGGGCAGCTTCGGCTGAGCCTTCGCGGTCAGCGGCAGCGGACCGTGGGCGGAAGCGCGGGGTCGGCGCCGTCCGACGCCGCCAGCCCCTCGAGGTAGCCGCGCAGCGAGGTCCGAGCGTCGAAGACGCCCGGACGGGTGCAGCGCAGCACCGCGACCGCCGACACGCGCGCGTACGCGGAGGCGCTGAACAGCGCGTCGCAATGGCCCCGCTGGCGATCATCGGACGCATCCGCGCGGCAGGCCTCGGCTTCGTGTTGCAGCCGGCGCGAGATCCTGGTGAACGTGACGCCGGCGTCGGTGGCGGTCGCGAAGTTGGCGTCGTCTCGTGCCATGCGCCGCGCCTCCTCCAACGGCGACGAACCGTCTGCCGAGCAGAGCGTGGCACCGATCGCGATCAACCCTGCTGCCGCGATCGCACCGACGACGATCCGGCGGCGGAGTTCAGGCGCGAGGGAGCGCGGCGCGGACGAATCGTCCATAGCGATCCACCCTGACGGTCTCCTCCTTGGTGGGCGCAACGACCTCGACGGGCTCGCCGTACTGGGAGACCTCGAGGGTCACCGTCACGATGTTGTGCACCCGCGGGATGAGCCGCTGCTCGAAGGAGAAGCGCGAGCGCCGCAGGCGCCCGTCGTCGTCAACCCAGTACTCCGCCTTGTGCACGTCTCCGCCCACGCCCACGAGCTGGAAGACATGACGGCGGGTCTCGCTCTGCTCGTCGGACAGGGAGAGCTCCGAGGTGGCCTTGTCGATCGACATGTTGGCCCGGTAGTGGCGTGTGGGAACGCCGGCGACGGGCTCGGTGCCGACGAGCTCGACGCTGCCGGCGAGCGTGCCCTCGGCCAGGTCGAGGAGGTACTTCGGGTTGATGGTGTTGGCGAAGGCGTAGAGCCGGTCCGCGGCGGAGAGTCCGGACTGGTCGGGCGCCCGCTCGTCCGCCGGGAGCCGCCCGAAGTCCAGCCGGGCCCAGACGCGGCGCTCGGCGGGCCGCCGGTTGACCCGTTTCACGAAGGCGATGTCGCCCTGGAACATGGCCGTCGGCGCATTCGCGTCGACGGGCGGGGCCGGATCCGCCCGCAGGGTCGTGGGCGGCGAGGCGGCGGGATCGCGTGTCGCCGACTCGGGTTCCGGATCGGGCTTCGCGGGGACGGCAAGGACGATGTCGGTGCGGGCCCTGGCGAAGTCGAAGCGGACGGGCACCGACACCTGCTGAACGGCCGCGGCACCCGCCAGCGCGCCCGCCACTGCGGGGCGCGACGCGACGGCGGTCGTCGAGCGCTTCGGTGTCGCCTCGATGGTGACCGTGCCTGCGCCGGTGCCGGCGGCGACCGCCTTCGACCGCGTGGAGGTGATGACCGTCGCCCGCTGTTGCTTGTCACCGACGCCGCAGGCGCCGCCGGATCCGGCGGCCAACAGCACCGCGGTCAACGCCGCCGCGCCTCGCGCTCGTCCCCGTTGTCGCACCACAGCCCCCCAGCCGTTCAAGTGGCCGAGGGTAGTGACTCAGGCGACGGCGTGCTCGGCGTCCTCGCCGGCGTACGTGCGCCAGAGGCGGGCATAGACGCCGTTGACGGCCAGCAGCTCGTCGTGCGATCCGAGCTCGACGACCGTGCCCGCGTCGACGACGGCGATGCGATCCGCCCGCTGCGCCGACTGCAGTCGGTGAGCGATGAGCAACGTGGTGCGACCCTCGCTGACGACGCCCATGGCCTTGACGACCCGCGACTCGGTGGCGAGGTCGAGATTGGCCGTCGCCTCGTCGAGGATGAGGACGGCCGGATCCACGAGATACGCGCGCGCCAGGGCGATGAGCTGGCGTTGGCCCGCCGACAGCGACCGGCCGCGCTCGACGACCGGCTGGTGGTAGCCGCCGGTCAGGCGGGCGATGAAGTCATGCGCCCCGACGGCGCGGGCGGCGGCCTCGACCTCGGCGTCGGTGGCGTCCGGCCGTCCGTACGCGATGTTGTCCCGCACCGTTCCACTGAACAGGAACGCCTCCTGGGGGACGTAGCCGAGCTGATGGCGGAAGTGCTCGAGGTCGAGCTCGGTGAGGGGCACGCCGTCGATGCGGACGACGCCGGAGGTCGGGTCGTAGAAGCGGGCGACGAGCTTCACGATCGTCGACTTGCCGGCTCCCGTCTCGCCCACCAACGCCAGGGTCTCGCCAGAACGGACCTCGAGGTTCACGTGGACGAGAGCGGGCGACGAAGCGGTCTCGTACTGAAAACCGACGTCCTCGAAGTGGATCTCGCCCCGGAGGCGCTGGCGGACCGGCGAAGGCGCGGCCGGTGTGGCGACCGGCATGGCCAGCAGATCGGCGATCTTCTTGAGCGCGGCCCGCCCTTGCTGGTAGGTGTCGAACACCTGGGACAGCTGCTGGATGGGCGAGAACACCGTCGTCAGGTACAGGACGAAGGCGATCAGCGCGCCCCGGGTGAGTGACCCGTCGTGCACCATCCCGGACCCGACTCCGAGGACGATCACCGTCGCCACCGCGGACAGCAGCTCAACGAACGGGAAGTAGGTGGAGGACGCCATCGTTCCCTCGAGGCGAGCACCGCGGTGCTCGCCCGCGACCCGCTGGAACTCCTGGACGTTACGACCCTCCCGGACGAACGCCTGGGCGACCCGCACGCCGGAGATCGACTCTTGGAAGTTGGCGTTCACGGCGGCGACGCGGTCGCGCACGCGGTCGTAGGCCTTCTCCGAGCGCGACCGGAACTTCAGTGTCGCCAGCACGAGGGGCGGAACGACGAGCAGAACCGCAAAGGCCAACCTCACGTTCATCGTGAAGAGGATGCCGACGACCCCGACGAACGTGACGAGCTGCACGAGGGCATCGATGAATCCAGTCTGCAACAGGGACTGCAGGGCCTCGACGTCCGAGGTCATGCGGGTCATGATCCGGCCCGCCATCTCCTTGTCGTAGAAGTCGAGACCGAGCCGTTGCAGGTGGGCGAAGATTCGTAGCCGCAACGACAGGAGCATCTGCTGGCCGAGCCGGCCGGTGACGATGGCAACGACCCACGACAGCGCGCGGGTGAGCAGGACCGCACCGACGAACAGGCCGCTGGCGAGCCACACCCAGTCGAGGTCGCCCTTGGTCACGCCGTGGTCGACGCCGAGGCGGATGAGAAACGGGCCGGCGAGCATCGCGAGGGCGTTGGCGCCGACGAGCAACGTCGCGAACGCGAGGCGCCGCCGTTGCGGCGCCAGGAGCCGCTGCAGCGAGAAGTCGGGTTGCGGCGTCGTCTGCTCGTCGAGGTCGATGCCGGGCTCGTCGACGATCGGAGGGAGCGCGTCGATCGCTTCCATGAGCTCGGGTGTCGGCGGGGCCGAGAGCCGGCCGGCGAAGCCGCCACCGCCGCCCATCCCGCCACCGCCCCCCATGCCTTCGCGGAGCTTGGCGTAGGCGGCGCGCCTGGCGTCGGCGATCGTGGCGTCGTCGGCCGGCTGCTGCCACGCCGCCGTCGTCACGCCCGCGGACGAGACCACGATGGCCTCTTCGGGAGTCACCGTCTCGAGATCGTCGCCGGGTCCGGCGAGCAGCTCGCGGTAGAGCTTGCAGCGGTCGAGGAGCTCTTCGTGGGTGCCGGCATCGACGACCTCGCCGGCGTCGAGGAGCACGATGCGGTCGGCCAGGTGGAGGGTCGAGCGACGGTGGGCGACGAGCAGGGTCGTCCGGCCTGCCATCAGCTCCCGGAGCGTGGCGTGGATCTCCTCCTCGATTCGCACGTCGACCGATGAGGTCGCGTCGTCGAGGAGCAGGATGCGGGGATCGGTGAGCAGTGCCCGGGCGAGGGCCAACCGCTGGCGCTGGCCGCCCGAGAGCGTGAGGCCGCGCTCGCCCACGACCGTCTCGTAGCCCAGCGGTAGCGCCTCGATGAACTCGTCGGCGCGAGCCGCCCGCGCCGCCGAACGGATCTCGTCCATCGATGCGTCGGGCTTGCCGTAGGCGATGTTCGAGGCGACCGAGTCGGAGAAGAGGAAGGACTCCTCGAACACGACACCGATCTGGCGACGCAAGGATTGCATCGTGACGTCGCGGATGTCGGTGCCGTCGATGGTGATGGAGCCGGACTGCACGTCGTAGAAGCGGGGGAGCAGCAGGGCCACGGTCGACTTGCCCGAGCCGCTCGTGCCTACGAGGGCGACGGTTTCGCCTGGCGCGACGCGGAGGTCGAATCGCTTGAGCACGGGCTCGGAGCGAAGGTAGCCGAAGCTCACGTCCCGGAACACGACGTCACCCACGACGACGTCAGCGAGCTCGACGGCGTCCGCCTTCTCCTCGACGTCGCCCGTGGAGTCGAGCAACTCATAGATGCGCTCGGCGGCGGCGCGCGCCGTCTGCGCCATCACGAGCATCCCCGCGACCTGTCGGACGGGGGCGACCAGCTGGAGCAACGACGTCTGGAAGGCGAGGAACGTGCCCAGGGTGATGTCGCCCTTGACGACGAGCCAGCCGCCGAGGGCCAGGATCAGCACCTGGGAGAGGCTCGGGACGACCTGCATCGTCGCCTGCCGGCGGGCCGAGATCCGGACGTTGCGCATGCGGGCGCCGAACAGGTTCACGGCCGCGTTCGACAGGCGAGCCAGCTCCCGGCGCTCCTGGCCGAAGCCCTTCACGACGCGCACTCCGCTGACCGCCTCGTCGACGACCGACGCGACCTCGGCGGCGCGCTGCTGCGCGTCCCAGCTCGAGGGATAGACGATCTTCCGCATCCGCAGGGCCATCACGAACAGGAGCGGCACGCAGATGAGGGCGACGAGGGTCAGCGGGACCGACAGCGTCGACATGATCCCGATGGACAGGAAGAACAGCAGGATGTTGGCGCTCATGAACGGCAGGTAGCCGAAGAGCGTCTGGAGCATCCGGACGTCGCTGTTGGCCCGGCTCACGAGCTGGCCCGCCTGGAACTCGTCGTGGCGCGCGAAGTCGAGCCGGTGCAGGTGCTCGTAGATCTCGTTGCGCATGTCGAACTCGATGTCGATGCTGATGCGTCCGGCCCCGTAGCGCCGAAGGAAGCTGAGCGCGAAGCGGACGGCGCCGAGGACGAGCAGCGTCAGGAGGAACGGAGCCAGCGGCCGGCTGTCGTGGAGGATCGAGTCGTCCACGACGGAGCGCATCACCAGGGGGATGGCGGCGGTCACGGCCATGCCCCCGAGGGCTGCGCCGAACACGAAGATCAGATCGCGCCTGTGCCGGAGTACGTAAGGCAGCGTGCGCCGGATCCACCCGGCCGCCGGCGCCTCCGCGGTGGGCGTCGTCGAGCTCATGACTACTTAGGTTACCGAAATAGTTCGAGAGACGAAAGACCGAATGGACGGCGGATATGCTCGCCAGTCGAAGGAACGAGCCAGCTGGGGGTTCGCCGTTCCCATGGACACGGCCAGAGGGGGAGGATGGATGCGGCGCTGGCGCGCCGGGGTGCTCGCCGCGCTCGCCGCCCTGCTCGGCACGGCCGGCATCCCGCGGGCCGATGCGCAGGTCACCTGTCGAATCACCTCAGCGGATGCGTTCTTCTACGCGGACACGCTTCGAGGTGACGTCCAGACCTATTACGCACAGGTGATCATGTACACCGACAGATGCGGCATCTCGCCGGCCGAGATCCAGGCCACCTTCCGGCCGGTCGCCGGCACGCCGGCGACGTGCGACTTCCGAGGGACGCTGCTCAGCGAGTACGCGATGTGCCAGGGAGCGCAAGGTGTGGCCGCCGCCGGAACCCAGGTCGTCATCGACGCGGTCGGCCGAACCTATGGCACGGCGGGCGCAGACCTGTTCTCGTCATCCTGCACGCTCGTCGTGACCCCGCTCCCCGCGGGCGAGGTCGGGGTCGGCGTCGGCACGTCGGCCAGTCGCTCCTCCTGCCCGCTGCCGCTCGAATGAGGCGAGCGATACCGCGGGTGGCTGCGGCGGCAGCCGTCCTCGTCTCGAGCGTCATTGCCTGCGCCTTGCCGGCCGGCGCGCGATACCAGACCGTCGCCGGCGACCTCGTGCAATGGGAGTGGTCGGTCGTCGAGCAACAAGGCACGTTCCAGGTGACCGACCTCGTGGTCCGCTCAGATGGTTGGATGATCGTGTCGACGGGAACCTACGCCGACGGCTTCCTCCATCTCATCCCACCATGGGGCGGCGCAATCGACGAGGCGAATCGCTTCGGTCCCGAACCGCTCGGGTTGCGACAGCTCGAGCTCCGGAAGGGACGGCTGTACGGACTCCGACAGGAGACACAGCGCCAGAGGGAACGGACGCACAACCCCGGTGTGCTCGTCGAGGTCGACGCCACAAGCGGCGCCGCCATCCGCCGATTGGGCGAGTGGTGGTTCCAGGACCTCGCGGTCGACCCCGTCTCGGAGGACCTGGTCCTGCAGACCTCCGGTCAGGAGCGCGAGCCGTACCGCCATGATCTCGTCCGGTTCGACCCGGACCGGGGAACGATCGGTCTTCTGGTGGCGGACTCCGAGCCGAGGTCGGACCGTGCGCTCGAGGTCGCGTACAGCGACGACGGCCAGCTGCTGTTCACCGCCAACGTCACCGACGTGCCGGCGACCATCGACGTGCGACGGCGCGACGGCGCGCTCGTCCACACCCTGCAGTCGGGACAGCTCGACGCGTTGGTGGCGGGTCGCACGGGTACGTGCTTCGAGGGAGTCCTGCTCCTCACTCGATTCGACGGGAGCGTGTGGTCGATCGGCACCGCGCCGCGTTCGACGCCCTCACCCGTCGCGACCGGGGGCCACTCGGCCGTCGTGAGCTATGCCGCCCTCGACCGGGACGGCCACCTGGCGACGGCCAGGTTCGCGGACGTCACGTTGCTCGCCTGCCCCGGGTTCGTACCGCCGAGGTCGCCGGCGCCGGTGACCGCGCACCCGGTCGCTCCCGTGCGTGACGTGCCGATCGCCGCCGCGGCCCCAGCCAACGGCGCGGGTCCACCCGCCGCGCCCGCACACCCCGCGCCGCCCCCGCCCGCGCCGACGGCGGCCGCCGCCCCGCCCCCGCCAGCGCCTCCGGCGGCTCCTGTTCCCATCGCTCCACCGAGCGCGCTCGGGGGCGCCGTGCAATCGGCGGGGGCGCCGAGTGCCGCCGCCGCCGACAGCCCCGACGAGGAGCACACGACCAGCGTGGCAGCGTCGTCGCGCTCCACGCTCGCGGTGTCGCTCGGGGCCGTCGTGGCCATGGCCTTCGTCGCCTATTCGCTCGCTGTTCCACCACCCAGCCCGCGGCCCAGCCGCGTGAGAGGATTCCCGTGACCGCCGGTGCCCGAGCAGTACGCGCCCTCTTCATCACGCTCGCCGTCGTCGTCGTAGCTCTGCTCGCGTCGCTCGTTGCGTTGCGACCGGCCAAGGTCGGCTCCGAGGTGCGGATCGACGAGCTTCCCGGGCTCCTGAACGCGGCCCAGGTGAAGTCGGCGGTCGTGCTCGGGGAGGACGATCGCGTGATCCTCGAGATCGCGGACGGATCGAAGAGGTGGGCAGCCTTCTCCTCCGACGGCTCGGGGCTCACCAGCCTGCTCCCACAACTGAGTGCGGCGGGGGTGCCGACCCGCATCGACCAACAGCCTGGCAAGCGGACGCTGGCGATGGTGGCCCAGTTCATCCTGCCGTTGTTGTTGCTCGCCAACCTCTTCGGGATCTTCATCCTCTTGACGCGTGGCGGCACCGGTCAGGTTCGCGATCTCTTCGCCTTCTCTCGCATGGGGCTCGACCGATCGAAGGCCTTGCAGGCCAACCCGTATCGCTTCGCCAACGTGGCGGCGATCGGCCAGGTGATCGAGGAGCTCGAAGAGATCGCCGCCTATCTGCGCGCACCCGAGCGGTTCGCGGCCATGGGCGCTCTCCCGCCCAAAGGAGTCCTGCTGTCGGGACCGCCGGGCTGCGGCAAGACGCTGCTCGCTCGGGCGCTCGCCGGTGAGGTCGGCGTGCCCTTCTACTTCATCTCGGGATCGGAGTTCGTCGAGTCTCTCGTCGGCGTGGGCGCGGCGCGCGTCCGGGACCTGTTTCGTCAGGCGTGCGCCACCGCGCCGGCGCTCATCTTCATCGACGAGCTCGACGCGGCGGGGAGGAGGCGCGGCACCGGCGTCGGCGGCGGCCACGACGAGCGGGAGCAGACACTGAACGAGCTGCTCGTCCAGATGGACGGTTTCGCTTCGACGCTCGGCGTCGTCGTGATCGGGGCGACGAACCGGCCCGACATCCTCGACCCCGCCCTGTTGCGGCCGGGACGCTTCGACCGCCACATCGTCATCGAGGCACCCGACGTCCACGGTCGCGCCGAGGTCCTCGCGCTGCATGCCCGCAGCCGGCGCGTCGAGGCTGGCGTCGACCTGGCGGCCATCGCGCGGACGACGCCCGGCTGCACTGGTGCGGATCTGGCCAACATCATGAACGAGGCGGCCTTGCTGGCAGTGCGCGCCGGCCAGCCCTCGATCGGCCAGGTGGACCTGGAGGAGGCGGTCGAACGAGCGGTCGGCGGGCCGCTCCGCCAGAGCCGAGTGCTGAGCCCCGAGGAGGTCGAGCGACTGGCCGTGCACGAGGCCGGTCACGTCGTCGTCTCCGCGCGCCTGCGCCCCGAAGCAGGCCCGAAACGAGCCTCCATCGTGGCGCGGGGTCGCGACCTGGCCCACACGGATGTTCTCGTCCGGTCCGACCGCACGATCTCCACGCAGAGCGACCTCCTTGCGGATCTCGCGGTGCTGCTGTCGGGCGTGGCCGCTGAGGCTCTGGTCACCGGCGAGGTGTCGACTGCGGGCGAAGGGGACATCGAGAAGGCGACCGCACTGGCGAGGGAATATGCGGGCCGCCTCGGAATGACCCCTGAGGTGGGGCGGGTGAAGGTCCTCGACGCCGACGACCAGGTCTTCCTCGGGAGGGAGCTCGCAGGTACGAAGCACCAGGGACCGACCACGCTCGAGGCCGTGGACAACGCCGTTCGTGACCTGATCGGTGAAGCGGAGGAGCGCGCCGCCGAGGTGCTCCGTCGGGATCGGTCGACCTTCGATGCGGTGCAGCGGGCGCTCGTCACCGAGGAGACGCTCGACGAGCTCGACCTCGTCCGCCTGTTGGCCCGACCGGCGCGGGCGAAGCCGACGGCGGCACGGAGCGCCAGGCGGGTCGCCACCTGACCGCTGAGTCAGCGCTGTGCAAGACTGCGGACCGAACAACATCGAGTGCGCTGGGGGGCGTTGGTGCAGATCGCAGAGTTGAGGTTTGGCGACGTAGGTCGTGGCGTCAGCCACTACAAGCCGGTGGCCTTTGCCGTTGTCGCGATCGTCGTGATGGGCCTGACGTTGCCCGGCCCGAAGCGTGTCGCGTCGAACGTGTTCGACACGAGCTTCCACTCGTCACCCCCAGCGGTCGCCCCTCCGGTCGACGTTCCCGAGGGCGAGCCGAGCGGCGAGGTCGCGGCGGCCGTGTCCGCCATCGGCTCCTCTCCCGACTCGTTCTCGACGTCGTTCTCTTCTCGTCCCTCCTCGTACTCCTCCCCGGCATCGCCGTCGGCGTTCACTTCGGACGCCACCGTCACTCGGGCGGAGACGAGGGACGAGCCGGCGGCGACGACGCACGACTCCTCCACGCCGGCCGTCACCGAGGATCGGTCGACGGCGACGGCCCCGCAACCGCTGAAAGTCGCGACCGCGGCATGGGCTTCGGCTCAGGCCGGGACCCCCCTGGCCTCGTCGGGCGTGCCCGCGGGATCACTGCCGGTCGGTCGTCGGATCGGCTTCGACATCGACAAGGCGGCCTTCGTCCGCCTGTCCGGCACGGCGACGACGTTGAAGCTCGTACCTCATGAGGACGCGAGCGGTCAGCGCTCCGCTGACGCGGCCCAGCTCAAGGCGTGCCCGATCACCTCCACGGGCTGGCAGAAGGCAGAGGCCCAGCCGATGGCCGACGCGCCGAAGTGGGATTGCACCGTGTCCGTGCTCGGGAAGCGCGCCGCGGACGGCTCGTGGGCTTTCGATCTGTCCGTGTTCCCCGACCGCAGCGATGCCCGCGGCTTCGCCCTTCTCCCCGCGGGCGGCCCGGCCGACTACCAGGTCGCCTTCCGACTCGGCTGAGCCGCCGTGCCCTCTTCTCGGGCGCGGCGAGCGGCAGCGCGGGCGGCGGCTGCGTCTCGCCGGCGCCGGGCCATCGGCGGCATCATCATTGCGGCGGTCGTAGCCGGAGGCATCGGTGTCGGCGCCCGGGTGACCGGGTCCGAGTCAGGGCACGGCGGCCGACCGAGTCCGCTGTCCGTCCGGGCAGGATCGAAGATCCTTCCGGGGCGGACCGGGCTCGTACGAATCACCGACGAGCCCGCGTCCTACCGACTGGTGTACCGCGTCGAGACCTTCAACGCGGGCGACCGGATCACGACGAGGGACGAGCTCGAGATCCGACGACCCTTCGACGGGCGGACGACGAAGCGCACAGGTTCGCAGGCCGACAGTCCCGTCCGCTCTGCCCAGGTGGCCAGGCTCGGGCATCTCTACGTGCCGCCGTCGAGCGGGTCCGCGGCCGCCCTCCTCGAGACCGGCCCGGCGCAGTCACCGAGCGACGTTCGCATCGCTCCCGTCCTCGAGGATCTCCTGGCGGCAAGACGAGTCGAAGCGCGTGAGTGGCGCTCGGTGGGCGGTCGTCCGTGTCAGACGTTGCGCTTCGGGGGACCGGTGAGCTCCGGGACCGTCGCTCCGGTTCTGGCGCCCGCGCGGGAGTATGCGGACGCGTGCGTCTCCGAGACCGGCCTGGTGCTCGAGGAAGTCTGGGTCGTCCGGGGCCGGGTGCAGCGGAGGCGCCTTGCGATCGATGTCGTGGAGGGACCCGCGCTGAGCGACTCGGATTTCGCCGCTGGCACCGGCGCGCCCCTGCCGGTCGCCAAGGGTGGAGGGTCCTTCCGCCCGGTCGACCCGTCGACGGCGTATGCCGCCCCGTTCTGGGTGCTCGAGCCGGGGCCCCTTCCGACCTATCGCGGGCGGTGGGCGGTCGTGGACCCGGCGGGCGGTGACCCCGACAGCGAGGAGACGAAGGAGCGCCGGCGCGGGTACGTCGTCGACGTCTGGCAGGACGGCATCAACACCTTGACCCTCGAGCAGGGGAGCACGTCCGGTGGGGTCCCGCCTTTTGACCTGGGTGACGGGCCGAGGGTGAGCGTGGATGGACTCGGCGAAGGTGAGGTCGTCCTCGACCTGCGGGGCAGCGAGGTGCGGTTCGTGCGTGATGGCGGTTACTTCGTGCGCGTCCGAGGAACGGCGAGCCGGAGTCGCCTCGAGGAGCTGGTGCGACAGCTTCGGCGAACCGAAGGCGGCTCAGGGATCGTCTATCTCGATCGCAAGTGACGGCCCGAGCTCGATGACCTCGATGACTACGTATGTGTCTGGTGCGGGTACTCCGGGTAGCGGTCGACGGCCGGGAGCTCGTTGTAGATGAGGACGGTGTCCTTCTCATTGAAGGCCGTCACTTCGGTATCAGGCCACGCCTTGGGCAGGTAACGCTTTCCTCCCAGGACGTAGCGGTAGAGCCCGACGCCCTCACCGCCGGTCTCGCTCTGCCCCTGCGCCTTCGGGTCCCACCAGATCTCGGCCATGTCGTCGAACTGGAGGTAGTCGTCGGTGGGCCAGATCCCGTGGCGACCGTACGACGATGCGATCGTCGTGATGCCGCTGGGGACGGGCTTGAAGGCGAACATGCCGTCGCGGAACGTGGCCGGGTTCAGGTTCGGGCCGGCGAGGTGGATCCCGGTGTAGAAGGACCACGGCGTCGGCCACATCACGCCGTAGGTCTCGCCGGCGGGCGGCGTGTGGCCGTGGTGCCAGACGTGCAACCTCCACGCATCACCGACCTCCTTCGGCGCGCGGGCCGAGAGCATCGACACCCCGAACGCCCGGCTCCACTGCACCTGGTCGTACGTCCGGGCAAAGAAGGCGGTGTCGGTCAGGGCGGAGCCCGTGATGACCCACTCGGGGTTGTAGCGCTGGTTGTTCGCCGCCTTCGTCAAGAAGATCGGCATCAACGGGTCGCCGGCGAAGATGAGCGAAGTGATGCCCTTCTCCTTCGCGCGGGCGATCATGAGATCCGCGTCCTCCTGCGCTTTGGCGACCTCGAGGATGTAGGACTGGCGGTCGTCCACCTTGCACCCGTTGTACTTGGCCAGCTCGTTCTCGAAGAAGTCGATCCCGGCCTTGTACTCGTTGCTCGCCGTCTCGTAGTAGAGGATGCCGAACTTCCGCTTCTGCGTCTTGTAGACGGCGTCCCCGGCGAAGACCGCGTTCCGGAAGCAGAGTCGCTTCCCGATGTACGCGGCGCGATGCTCGTACGCCTGGGTCGATGCCATCAACGTCGACCACACGAACGGCGCCGACTTGAGGTAGTTCTCCGTCGGTTCCGAAGCCGTGCAGGAGATGCAGAGGACGCCGTTGGCGACGAGCTCGTCCTTGTAGGCCCCGGAGCCTCCCCAGGACGCGAACGCCTTGATCTCCTTGGCCACCTTGCGGGCATCGTTGCGGGCTGCCGCGTCGTCCTTGGAGTCGCCCGTCTGGTCGAAGTAGACGAGCTTGACCTTGCGGCCGTAGGTCTCGTAGTGCGCTTCGAAGTACTCGATCTGCTCCTGGCGGGTCTGCCGGATCTGCTCGGTGGTGTCGTCGTTCCCCGCTGCTCGGACGATGGCGGTGCCCGCAGGGTCGGGGTTCGGGTTGACCCGAATGGCAACGGTGATCTCGGTCGCCGTCACTCCCTGGTACGTGGCCCCGCCGTTCGGTCCGGAGAACACCGGCACGCAGTTGACCGCCGACAGGCTCGGAACCTTGATCCGTCCCGTCGCAGGATCGCAGTTGGGGTTGGCCAACGCGTCCCCGCCGCCGCGCGCCGCAGGTGGCGCCACAGCCGCGGTTGCGGCCGCGCCGCCGGGACCGGTCGCCGTAGCCGCGGTCCCGGTGGCCCTTCGGCCGGTGGCGGAGCCGGTCGCCACGGCGCCCGATGAGGCCGAGCCCGCCGCGGCGGCGACGGCACCCGTGTCGGCCACGGGGGCACCTTCGACCGCACCCGACCCGGCCGCCCCGGTGGCGCCGTCCGACGCCCCCTGTCCGGTCGAGGCCCCCGCGCCTGCGCCGGTCGACACGGACTCCTTCTTGTCGGGGCGAGTGCCGGGCAGCACCACGGCGATGAGGAAGACGCCGAGCAGCGCCAGGAGGTACGGCCGATACTTGGACGCCCCTCGCACGGCGTCGCCGAACGTGAGGTTGTCAAGGCTGGTCATGGTGCTCCCCCTGCATCGCTGGTGGATGTGGTCGACGGTCCTCGGCGGCGGCGTCTCGAGCTGGTGCCGTTGCCATTGCTGTTGGTGGCGGTGCTCGCTCCCGAGCGATTGATGACGGCGTCTGTCGTTCCAAGGTACGACGACACGACGGCCGGGTGGTTGACGACCTCATCGGGGCGTCCGATCGTGACCACCGACCCGAGGTCGAGCGCCACGATCCGGTCGGCCACGCCGGTGATCAACGGCATGTCGTGCTCGATGACGAGGAGGCTCGCCCCGGTCGCCTCCCGAATTCGGAGAAGGAGGGGGCCGAGGGCTTCGGTCTCGCGTTGGGCGATGCCCGACGACGGCTCGTCGAAGAGGATCACCTTCGGTTCGTGGGCGAGGATGCAGGCCAGGTCGACGATCCGGCGGCTCCCGGTGGAGAGCTCGGCAACGAACTTGTCTGCGAACGCCTCGAGCCTCATCAGTTCGATCAGTTCGCCCACTCGGTCCTGGATCTTCGCTTCTGATGCTGCGACGACCGGGAGCTTCAGCGCGGCGGCGAGAGGGTCGCGGGACTCGACGCGGCGCTCCAGCGCGAGGGCGAGGGTCTTGGTGACGGTGAGGGCGGGGAAGAGCCGGGCGTCCTGGAACGAGCGTCCGAGACCGAGCCGAGCCCGAGCATCGGGTGCCATCGTCGTGAGGTCGTAGTCATCGAACAGCACGCTCCCGTGGTCGGGAAGGACGAACCCGGAGATGAGGTCGAACAGGGTGGTCTTTCCGGCACCATTCGGGCCGATGATTCCGAGAATCTCTCCATCGCGAAGCTCGAAGGAGACGTCGTTGACCGCCCGCACTCCGCCGTAGGACTTCGAGATGCCGTGCAGGTCGAGGACCGACGCCGGGGACAACGCCCCGAACCGCGACGTGGCCCGTTCGCGTGCCCTCGGCCTGGAAGTGGTCTTGGGTGCGGCGGCCGACCCGTTCGTCCCTGCGCCTTCGAGGAAGACCGAGCGAAGGATCTCGGGCCGTCGGAGGAGCTCGTCCGTCGGTCCATTGAACCGGATCTCGCCCTTCTCCATGAAGTACGCGGTCTGGGCGATGGTCAGGGCGATGTTGACCGACTGCTCGACGAGGATGATCGTGGTGCCGCGCTCACGGATCGCTTCGACGATCTTGAGCAGTTGTTCGACGATGATCGGAGCGAGGCCGAGCGAGAGCTCGTCGATCATCAGAAGGCGGGGCTTGGCGATGAAGGCCATCCCGAGCGTGAGCATCTGTTGCTCGCCGCCGGAGAGGTTCCCTCCCGGCTGATCCCACCGCTGTCGGAGCACGGGGAAGTAGGAGAGGACGTTCTCGACGGCCTGATCGATGTACGCCTCCTCGCGCCGGTACAGCCACCCGGCGATCTTGAGGTTCTCGGCCACGGTCAACTCCGGAAAGACACCCTTGCCGCCCGGCACCTGGACGACGCCCCGACCGACGATCTCGTTCGGGGGGGCGTAGGTCATGTCGACGCCGTCGAAGATGACCGCCCCGGCACTCGACTCGACGACACCCGAGATGGCCTTCAGGAGCGTCGACTTGCCGGCGCCGTTGGTGCCCAACAGGGCGACGATCTCACCTTCGTCGACTTCGAAGTCGACGCCGAAGAGCACCTGCACGCTGTCGTAACCGGCATCGAGCCCTCGGACGACGAGGAGCTTCGCTTCGCCCCGCTTCCTCGCGGCCCGGACCTCGGCCATGGCGACGGTCGACGTGCGCAGCTTGTTGATGTCCGGCCCGAGGAAGTTGCCCGCGCTCGCCAGCATGACCACGCCGATCGCCTGGATCGGGAGGGTCAACAGGATGGCGGTCGAGATGCCGTACTGGTCGCCGAGGCCGCCGACGATCGGGATGCCGATGAACGCGGGCAGCGTGAACACCGAGCCGATGGAGAACCCCACGGAGCGCACGCGTGGCGGGATCGCGAGCGAGAACACGGTGTAGAGCGCCGGCAGGATGGATGCCGTCGCCATGGAGACGAGGACGTTCATGACGACTGCCAGCCAGAGGATCTTCGACAGGACGAGTACGGCGGTGGTGACGCCGGACAGTGCGAGGAGGATGCCGATGAAGCGCGACAGGAGCTTGGGGTCGCGACGCAACAGCTTCGCGGCGAGAGGGATCCCGAGGAAGAGCCCGACGAACTGGAAGGGTTCGGCGATGGTCTGGACGATGCCGCGCTCTGCGCTGTTCAGACCGAGCACGTCGGCGTAGAAGATGTTCAGCAGCGGGAGGCGGGCGATGACGGCGAATGCGAGGATCGGCGTGGCGAGCCAGATCCGACGGAGGCTGCGGACCTGCCAGAGGATCCGCATCGCTTCGGCGAACGACGCGGGCGCCTCCTCGGTGTTGACGGTCTCCTGGGTCGCGCCCATGAGCTTTCGCTCTTGGGCACCGCGGACCGGCTCCTGGAGTCGCGTCGCGAAGGCCACCAGCACGAGGGTCGGGACGGCGAAGAGGAGGAAGGGCAGTCGCCATCCGAACCAGTGCCCCAGGAACCCGGCGGTCAGCGGGGCGATGAACTGCCCGACCGAGTTGGCCGAACTGTGGAAGCCGAACACGGTGGGACGGGCCTTCACCGAGTAGTAGTCGGACAGCAACGCCCGGTGGGTTGCGCCGTTGACCGTGCGGCCCAGACCGGCGCCGACGCGTGCGACCCCGAGCAGGAGCACAGCGGGGGCCAACCCCGTGAAGAGGGTGAAGAGGCCCCAGACGGCGGCGCCGCCGGCGGCGATGCGGGTGCGGTTCTTCCTGTCCGCCAACTGCGCCAATGGGATCTCGAGGAGAAGGACGGCGATCCCGGTCAGAGAGATGAGCGCGGTGACGCCTCTGAGGTTGAGTCCGAAGCTGTCGCGGATGTCGGGCAGCAGCACGCTGAAGGCGCTCTGGTCGAGCTCGTCCACGGCATTGAGGCCGAAGAGGACCATCAACGGGAAGATCGCCTCGCCGGCGGTGGCCCGGCTGGGCCGGAAGGCGGCGAGGCGCTCCTTGAGCGTCAGCTTGTCCTTCGGGGTCGGCGTGGGGCCCGGCCCCCCCGCTGACGGTGCCGTGTCGGTGGTGTCGAGGGTGTCAGTCACGGACGGCGGTCCTCCTTCGGCGCTTCACGGAGCCGTTGGTCGGTGGGCCGAAGGTGGCCAGCTGGTCGTCGTCGTCGACGAGCTCATCGAGCACCGACGACGTGGGCCCGACCGGATCGGCGGGGTCGACTGCGGCCATCGGCGAGGCGAGGGCGTCGGGCTGTTCGGAGGTCAGCAGGTCGAAGTCGAAGGCGGCCTTGGGCGCATGCGCCTTGTCGGAGTCGGCGCGGACGTCGGCGACGAGGCTCGGGACGAGGATGCGCCGCCGCGCGGCGACGAGCCGCAGGTACCCATCCCTCGCCTGGTAGATGAGGCTGCCGATCCCGCCGGGCAGCACCATCAACGTGATGAGGGCGCCGAGGCCGCTCGTGAAGAAGCCGAGCTGGCGGGGCAGGAAGTAGTCGCCGCCTTTGACGAACAGTGCACCGATGATGGCGCCGGGCACGGACCCGAGCCCGCCGATGACCACCATGGTGAAGACGGCCAGGCTCTGTTCGGGGACGTAGGAGCTGGAGTCGAACGCTTGTTGTTGGTGGACGAAGAGACCGCCGGCGAATGCCGCCAGGAAACCCGAGATGGCGAAGGCCGTCAGCTTGGCCGTGATGACGTTCACGCCGTAGGTCTGGGCCGCGCGTTCGTTCTCCCGGACCCCGATGAGGGTCCGACCGGTTCGGCTCTCGTGGATCCCCTGGACGGCGACCAGCGCCAGCGCGAGTCCCGCCAGGATGAGGTAGTAGAAGCGGGTCTCGGTGTCGACGGCGATGAGCCCGAACAGCGGCGGGCGACTGATGCGGTCCTGCGGGAGCCACCAGCTGAAGAACTCCTGGTTCAACAGGAAGCTCGATGTCGCGGCCGCGAATGCGAGCGTGGTCACGGCGAGGAACAGGCCCTTGATCCGGAGCGCGGGCAGCCCGATGATCACCGCCACGACGGCCCCGGCGACTCCCCCCAACAAGAGGGCGATCGACAGGTCCCATCCGAGCCGGTTGCTCACCGACGCGCTGACGGCGCCGCCGATGCCCATGAACGCCACCTGGCCGAGACTCACCTGTCCTGCCCAACCCGTGAGGACGACGAGCGAGACCCCGATGATGCCGAAGATGGCGATCACGCCGATCAGGTTGACTCGGCTCGCGGGCAGGACCAGCGGGGCGCACAGGAGCAACACCCCTCCGAGGACCGAAAGACCGATGCGAACGAGGCGAACCTCCGGGATCTTCGCCAGTTCCCTCGGGATGCCGCGGACTTCCTTCGCCGCCTGCCAGGTGCTCTGCATGTCCGTCCTGGCCGTGATGCCACGGCGCTGGACGAGGAGGGCGACGAGGATGATCGCGAAGAGGATCGGCGCGATGAGCAGGCCCCGTCCGGTGTCCCACTGGATGGCCTGTTCGATGATCCCGAGGCCCATGGCGGCCACGAAGATCATCCCCAGCTTCTCCATGCGACCGATCACGCAGGCGGCGAGGGCTCGTACGAGGATGGCGGGGCCGAGGATCTGTCCGATCGGAAGGCCGACGATGCCGGCCCGCAGGAAGATGGCGAGTGCGGCCATCACGGTCGCGATGACCCACACGATCGTCTGGATCCGCTTGACCGGAACCCCGAGGAGTGCTGCGCGCTCGGTGCTCTGGGCGCTTGCGCGTACGGCGATGCCGATGCTCGTGAAACGGAAGAACGCCCCGAGCGACAGGATCACGACGGGCACCGCGATCATGGCGATGACGTCGTTGCCCCGGAAGACGATCGGCTCGATGGTGAAGGAGAAGTTGAAGGGTGACGGGAAGGACTGCGGCGGGCTGGTGATGTCGAAGAGCCGGGGCAGCACGAGCGCGACTCCGGCGAGCGCGTACGACATGAAGAGCGTTGCCACGGTGAGGATCAGGCGCGGCGCCTTGGCGAAGCGTCGGATGATGAGGAACTCGACGAGCAGGCCGAGGACCAGGGCCATCACGAGGGCGAGGGGCAGGGCCACGAAGTAGGGGAGCCCGGGCCCCACGATCAGGAGCACTGCGGTCGCCGCGGGAGCGGCGCCGAGGTCGCCCTGAGCGAAGTTGATGATCCGGTTGGCTCGATAGATCAGCGCGATGCCGAAGCTGATGAGCGCCGTCAGCCCGCCGATGAGCATGCCGCGGACGATGACGCCCAGCGGCGCCGGCCACAGCAGTTGTTGGACGAAGAGCAGGACCAGGGCGAAGCCGACGGCGTCGAACACCGTCCGGACGCGCTTGTCCTGCAAGATCGTGGCCGCCGTTGTCTCCCTGGGTGACGCCGACGGTGGACCCGATCCGAATCGACCGGTTGCCCCGTCCCCCCGTAGCTTGAGCACCTACCCCCCAGCAGTGCGCGGGCCGGTTTCGGCCACTCCCTGGATTAATGCATCTGCTTGCGCGAAGTCAAGCTTCTGGCCCGCTTTTCAGTGTGCTTCGTCGAGGAACTTCAGCCCGGTCCCGACCTCGGCTCGGAGGGACTTGGCGATGTCCACGAGCTCGGCCCGCGAGAGTGTGCCGGCGACCTGCAGGAACCGGTCCTCGGGCAACTCGATGCGCACCTGGCTCGCCCGGAGATCGAGAACGGTCGACGCCGAGCCGAAGCCACCGATGCGAAGTGGCTTGGCGGTGAGCGAGTTCTGCGGAACCGCGGAGATGTCGGCCGCGATCGTCTGGGCCAGCGTCACCATGTCGGGGCCCCGCTGCCAGACGTCGATCACGCTGACCTGAGATCGCGTCTGGCCCTCCTCGAGTCGACTCTGGAAGGGATTCAGGCGTGGCGGCTCCACCGCAAAACGGCCGAGATAGTCGAATCCAGAAGGATCTTCGACGAGGCGATAGCTGGTGCCCTCGAAGCCGCTCTGCGGATCGATCGGCCGGTAGAACCCGTTGCCCTCTTCGAAGGGCACCTGCACCTCCCCGGAGAGCTCGAACCGACTCCCCGGAAGCTCGACTCCCACGGTCAACTTCGTCGCGACCCGTCGCAGCAGCGGCTTTCGGTCCTTGACCCACACCTCCTCCAGGAGAAGTCCGGCGCGGTCGACGCAGAAGTCCGAGTACTCCCCGACGCGCTTCCCGACTGGCGTGAGCAGACCGGCCGACACCGATGATCCTGCCCGGTAGACCTGGCACTCGCGACCAAGGACCCGCCGTCGCTCTCGAACCTCGACGAATCGGTCCTCGACCGCTTCGGCGAGCACGGGCGCGAAGCGGAGGTCGCCCGTCGCCGGTGACGGTGGGTTGACGAGTGAACGTGGTCCCGCTCCCGTCGACAACACGAGCGATCCGAGGCGTGAGATCCGTGGCCTCGGTTGATGGCCGGTCGCAGCGTCCTCGAAGCGGCCGTCGAACGGTCGACGCACTTGGATCCGGTCCGTCAAGTGGTGGACGCGGTCGCGGTCGTATCGCTCCAGGGCGTAGACGACCTCGTACGACAGGGGTTCGTCGTCCAACGCGAGGGGGACGCTCTCGCGCCCGAGCGCCTTCGATCCTTCTCGAGAGAGCTTGGGAGGCCGGTGGAGCGCGTCCGTCGACGCCACCGCGCTGTAGACGGCGCCGCCGACAGGAAGGACGACGAACAGGAGGACGGTCGGGATCAACCAGACCTGGCGGGGCCCCCGCCGTGATGTCATGCGGAGATTGTGGCGGTTCTAGGTCGTGTTTCGGCGTCGGGAGCGGCGCGTGCCGGGGGCGGCCGTGGCATCCGCGGCTCCCTTCGAGGCACCGATCCCGATCCCGATCTCCTCGTAGCTGGCGGTGCCGAGGTAGGACTCGATCACCCGTGGATGGTTGAGCACCTCATCGGGAGTCCCGAAGGCGATCACGCCGCCGAGCTCGAGTGCGACGACATGATCCGCGATCGAAGCGAGCAGTGGCATGTCGTGCTCGATCACGAGGATGGCGCAGCCGGTGAAGCGCTGTACCTCCTTGAGGACGGGGCCAAGCGCCTCGGTCTCCTTCTGGGCGATGCCCGACGAGGGCTCGTCGAGGATGAGCACCTTCGGATCGTTCCCGATCAGGGTGGCGATCTCGACCATCCGTCGGGATCCCGTCGAGAGCTCGGAGATGAACTTGTCGCGGAAGGCCCCGAGTCCGAGGAGCCCGATCAGCTCCTCGACGCGCGCGTCGATGCGGGACTCCGACTCGGCCACCGAGGGAAGACCGAAGGCCGCCGCGAGGGGACTGGTGATCTCGACGCTCTGGGCCAGCGACGCGGCCATCGCCTCCCGAACGGTGAGCGACTGCCACAGGCGAGCGTCCTGGAAGGAGCGACCGAGCCCGGCGGCGGCCCGCCTGTAGGGCGGCCAGCCCGAGACGTCGTGGCCGAGGAAGAACACCTGGCCGCCGTTCATCGGGATGAAGCCCGAGATCATGTCGAAGATGGTGGTCTTGCCGGCCCCGTTTGGTCCGATGAGGCCGAGGATCTGGTCCTCGTGCAGCTGGAAGCTGGCGCCGTTCACGGCGGTGACACCGCCGTAGCGTTTCACGATGTCGATCGCCTCGAGCACGACGGGGCGCTCGAGCAGCGCGTCGCGGCGAGCCAGGTCGGCCTTCCGCTCTGCCGCGGTCATCGTGACGGTCGGCTTCGACGACTCCGCGTTCGCAGCGGCGCCGAGCTCCATGCCCTCCTGGGCGCCTTGGAGGAACACGGACCTGAGGATGTCGGGACGTTCGAGCAGCTCGTCCGTCTTCCCGAAGAAGCGGATCTCCCCCTTCTCCATGAACACGGCCCGCTCGGCGATGCGAAGTGCGACGTTCACCGACTGCTCGACGAGGATGATGGTCGTGCCCTGATCGTGGATCTCCCGCACGATGTCGAGGAGCTGCTCCACGATGGTGGGCGCGAGGCCGAGCGAGAGCTCGTCGATCATCAGCAACTTCGGCTTGGCGATGAAGGCCTGCGAGAGCGAGAGCATCTGCTGCTCCCCTCCCGAGAGGGCGCCGGCGGCGGTCTCTGCGCGCTTCTCGAGGATCGGGAAGAGGTCCATGACCCGCTTCGTCGCCTCGTCCAGGTACTCCTTGTCCTTGCGGTACATCCACCCCGCGGCGCGCAGGTTCTCCGCAACGGTCAGCGACGGGAAGATGCCGCGACCCCCGGGCACCTGTGCGATGCCGAGATGGGCCGACTGGATGGCATCGGCGTTGGTGATGTCCTGACCGTCGAAGATGATGGCGCCCGACATCGGTTGGATGATCCCGGAGATGGCCTTGAGGAGCGTCGACTTGCCGGCGCCGTTCGTGCCGAGCAGTGCGATGATCTCGCCGTCGCTGACCTCGAAGTCCACGTCGAACAGGATCTGGGTCTGGTCGTAGCCGGCGTTGAGACCGCGGATGACCATCATCTGCGGATCGCCGTCGAGTCGCCGCTTGCGGGCTTCGGCCTGCGTCAGGGCCGACTGCTGGACCTTGAGGATGTCCTCGTTGATCGGTCCGCCCGCCGAGGACAACATGAACGAGCCGATCAGATAGACCGGAATGACGACCATGAGACCGTGACGGATGTTGTCCTCGCCGAGGCTGGCGATGACCAGACCGAACGGCGCGCCGAGGATGTACCAGACGGCACCGGTGGCGAAGCCGAGCGCCCGCATCCTCGGTGGGATCACGAGGCTGATGACGGCGATGACGCCAGGCCCGAGGATGGCGTTGCACCCGGCTCCAACGGCCGAGAAGACGACGGAGAGCAGGAGCCACGGCGACACCGCCAGCCCCGCGATGCAACCCGCATACGCCACGGCCGCGAGCGCCAACATCCGCATGACGAGCCCGGGGTTCCGGGTCATGAGCCTCTGGACGTAGCTGTAGCCGAAGATCACGCCGGCGATCTGGAAGACCTCTGTCCCCGCACCGATGAGCCCCCGCTGGAACGGGCCGAGACCGAACTCCTCGTCGTAGTACACGTTGAGGAACGTCCCGAGACCGATCCCACTGGCGGTGAGGAATGGCAGGGAGTAGTAGATGCGGCGAGCCGACTTGTTGTTGAACAGCACGCGAAAGGTCTCCGCCAGCCCCGCCGCCTTCTCCTCGACCTCCGCGGTCTCCTCGTCGGCGCCCGCCGCCAGGCGCTCGTGGACGCCGCGCTTGGGCTCACGCAACTTCGTGGCCGCGAAGAAGACGCAGATGAACGTCGGGAAGGACAACAGGTAGAACGGGAGCTGGGCGCCGGCAACGGCGCCGAGCGCTCCGGCCACGAGTGGACCGATGATCTGGCCGACGTTGTTCGCCAGGCTGTGGGCGTAGAACACCCGCGCCCGGCTCTCGAGGGGGTAGTAGTCGGACAAGAGGCTGCGGTGGGTCGTGTTGAGGTTCTTGGCGACGGCCGACCCGACTCGGGCGAGATAGAGGATCCCGATGCTGGTGATCCCGATCGAGAGTCCGGTCAGGATCGAGAAGCAGCCCCACGCAAACGCGCCCGCCGTGGCGATCCGCACCCGGTTCCGGCGGTCGGCGAGGTACCCGATCGGGATCTCGAGCAGGAGGTTGACGAACAGGACGAGGGTCGTGATGGCGGTGATCCCCGTGAGGCTCAACCCGAAGGCGTCGCGGATCTCGGGAGTCAGCGTCGAGAACGCGATGCGGTCGAGCTCGTCGACGGCGTTGAGCCCGAACAAGATGGCCAGCGGGGTGACGCCCGTCCTTCCCGCGACCTTCTTGAGGTTGAACGACTCCCAGAACCCGACCTTGTCCTCGACGCCGAACGAGGCCGGCGAGGTGTCTCCCGCGTCGGGGTTGGCTTCGGAGAGGAGGTCGTCCGGGTCCAGGTGGCCGAGGGCCTCAGGGACCCCGTCCAGTGCGTCCTCGACGACGTCGCCGACTCGGCCGCGGCGGCGAGGAGTGCGGGTCGAGGCCATCAGTTCTTCGCTCCTGTGGTCGTGAGATCGCTGTTGTCGCTCTGCCCTCGGCGCGGCACGCGCCCGGCGCGTCGACTCGAGCCGTTGGCTCGCACGCTCGACGACGACGGTTCCTCTGCGTGGGCCCCGGACTCCTCGTTGACCTCGTGCATGTGATCGAGCGCCGCGAGCAGGACGTCGTGCTCGACCTTCTCGTCCTGCGCGACCGCGGCACTCCGGGCGGCGAGACCACCGAGCGCCGAGTCGATCACGACGGGCGCATCTTCGACCAGCTGGCGCTTGTCGGCGATCAGGCTGGGGACGAGGATCTGGCGGCGGGCGGCGACTCGACGAAGAAAGGCGTCCCGGACCTTGTAGAGGAGGCCTCCGAGGCCTTCCGGTAGGAAGATCAGCAGGAAGAGGATGCCGAAGCCGCTGGCAAGGAGCGAGTAGGCGGGGGGGAGGAAGAACTCGGCGCTCCGCACATAGACGGCGCCCAGGACGGCACCCGGAAGACTCCCGAGGCCACCGATGACGACCATCGAGAAGAGCTTGATGCTGATCGCGGCGTCGAAGGAGTCGGTGTTCAGACCGTTCTGCGTCATCACGTACACGCCGCCGGCGAAGCCTGCGATGGCGCCCGAGATCACGAAGGCCGTCAGCTTCAGCTTCGTGGTGTTCATGGTGTTGGCTTCCGCCTGGGTCTCGTTGTCGCGGACGGCGATCAGCACGCGACCGGTGTGGCTCTTGCGCAGGTTGCGAGTGGCGATGATCACCAACCCGAGGCACGCCAGGGCGAAGTAGTACATCTGCCAGTTCTCCACGAGGGGGAGCCGGTTCCAGAGCACGGGCCGCTTGATCGAGGACTCGATGAACCAGGGGAGGTAGCGGTCCTCGAGGAAGAACGTCGATGACGTGACGGCGAAGGCCAGGGTGGTGACGGCGAGGAAGGGCCCGCGGATGCGGAGCGCCGGTAGCCCGATCACGAGGGCGACGAGGGCGGTGACGATCGTTCCGGCGACGATGGCGAGGGTGATGTCCCACCCGTGGCGGCCGTACAGCACCGAGGTCGTCGCGGCGCCGAAGCCGACCAGGGCGAACTGGCCGAGGGAGATGTGTCCCGCCCAACCCGTCAGGATCAGGAGCGAGACGGCGACCATCGAATACACGAAGACGAGCGTCATGGCGGCTTCGTTCGTCGGGCCGGCGATCTGCGGGTACAACAGGACGAAGGCGATCAGCACGAGGCGCAGCACCCGGAAGGTCCACCGGACCTCGGGGAGCTTGGCCAGCTCCGCCGGGATCGGACGGACCTCTTTGATCGCCTTCCAGGTCGAGATACCCGTCTCGGCCGCCCGGGTGAAGAACCCCCGCTGGAGGAAGAGGGCCACGAGGATGATCACGACGAGCATCGCGTCGACGACGGTCGTGCGGGGCACCTGCCAGATCGCAGCCGACTCGAAGATGCCGATGCCGATGGCCGCGACCACGGTGCGGGGCAGGTTCTCCATCCGTCCGATCACCGCCGAGGCGAGCGTCCGGAGGAGCAGCGCGTTGCCGGCACCCGAGACGCTCACGAAGGAGGTGAAGCCGAGGATCGGGACTCGGAGGATGACCGCCACGGCGGAGAGCACCCCGGCGATGGCCCACACGATCGTCGAGAGCCGCGGCACCGGAACACCGAGGAGACTCGCCCGGTCGCCGTTCTCGGCGGCGGCGCGGATGACGATGCCGTAGTCGGTGAAGCGGAGGAAGGCGATCACCGCCAGCATCACCAGCGGCACGGCGACCATGGCGACGAGGTGGTCGCCGGTGAAGACTGCGGGGTTCACTCGGAACCGGACGTCGAAGGGGGTCTTGAAGCCCCCGCGGCCTTCCCAGAGGAACGGGATGACCAAGGCGATGCCCGAGAGGATCTGCGCGATGCCGATGGTCGCGACGGCGACGATGAGCCGGGGTGCCTGACGGAACCGCCGGATCACGACGACGTTCACCAAGGCGCCGATGGTGCCGGCGATGACGAGACCCAGGAAGACCGAGAGGAAGTAGCTCAGTCCGTGGATGTTGAACTCGATCGCCAGGACGCCGGCCACCGCGCCGACGTCGGCCTGCGCGAAGTTGACGACCCGGTTGGCCCGGTAGATGAGCACGAGCCCCAGCGCAGTGAGGGCGTAGAAGGAGCCGAACACGGCGCCGAGCACGACGATCCCGATCGGGAGGTGGTTGGGCAGGATGGCGTTGGCGGCGAAGTACGCCGCGACGACGGCCACCGCTCCGACGCCGTACCTGGCGGCCGGAGGAAGGCCGCCGCCGGTGCGGTCGGCCTTTCCTCTGGTCGCCTCGACGGCCGACTTGGCCCGCTCCAAGATCGCGGTCATGAGTGTGGTTGTCCCCCGAGTTGTGTGGTGTGTGCGTGTGGTCTGGTGAAGGTGCGACGACGCGTGCGGCCTAGCGCGGCGGGTAGATCGGCGGCTCGTCGGTGGTCCACTCGCCGTTCCGGCGCCGCAGCCCGTTGCTGGCTTCCTTGTAGGTGCCGTCCTTGCCGTCGGGGCCGTTGTAGTACTTGTCCTTCGCCGAACCCTGGGCGACACCGGACTTCACCTCCGCGACCCAGTAGACCTCGCGGCTGTCCTCGACCGTGGTGTGGTCACCGGCGCCGGGTGTCCCGTCGGGGCCGTCGAGGTACGACCAGTACCCGAACGCGTATTCCGGCTGGCCCGACGGTGGGAGCGTCATGGCGCCCCTGGCCACGTTCTCGGGAGTCAGCACCGGCCCGGCGGCCTGCAGCAGGTCGAACATGTGCACGAGGTAGAAGTAGTCGCCGGTCGTGCCTTCGGGGATGGTCTTGCCGGTGGCGTCCTTGTAGACCCTGCCGGGCTCGCTGTCAGGGCCGATGAGCTTCTGGGTGGCGCCGAGTTGGCTGGGGCCGAAGAGGTGCCCGTTCACCTGGGCTTGTTCGTAGAGTCGGGCCGAGTTGTCGACATCCGTCGCTCCGGTGCCGATCGTCATCCATTCGGGCCGCCATCCCTGGCGTTCGGCGGCTGCCGTGAGCACCGTGGCCGAGATGTAGTCACACGCCAGGACGACGGTGGTGACGCCGGCGGCGGAGAACTGGACCGCTGCCTGCGCCGCCTGGTCGGGGAATCGGCTGATGTCGAGCTGGTAGTCGTACCTCGGACCGGGGTCGCCGCCGTACTTGTTCTTGATCTCGCTGCGCGAGATCTGCACGCACTGCTGGAAGCCGTCGTTGTCCGGCACGTAGGTCCCGAAGACCCGCGTCTTCACCTTCGTGGCGGCGTCGCCCGCCCACTTCGCCGGCCGGTTGAGGAGGCGCTTGCCGATGTACTCGCCGAGTTGGTACGAGATGCGCTCACACTCCATGACGGTGCCCCACAAGTAGGGGTGGTACTTCCGGTACCAACGCTCCGGGTAGTAGGCACCGGCGTTGAACGCCATCAGCTTGCGCTCGGCCGCACACTCCGAGAACGGCCACGTGGCACCGCCCAGGACACCGAAGGCCTTCAGCTCCTTGGCGATGTAGTCGGCGTCGAGGCACGCGCCCTCCTTGCCCTTCGACTGGGCCTCGGCGGTGGAGTCGCCGTTCTGGGACTCGTACACGACCCACTTCACCTTCCGCCCGTAGAGCTCGAAGGACTTGTTGAAGTAGTCGACGAACACCAGCCGGACCGCATTGGTCACGTCGCTGGAGGCATAGCCGGCGCGGCTGTTGACCTCGTCGACGGCCTTGGAGTTGGCGCTGTCCGGGAACTTCCGCCGGACGATGGTGATCTCCTTGTCGGTGACGCCGCGAGGTGAGGTCGCTCCGCCGTTCGGGCCGTCATAGACGTTCTGGCAGGGCAGCGCATAGGTGCTGTTGGGGATCTGCAGCACGCCGGGTCCACAGGGTCGCCCCTGCCGCGTCGTGCCCGTCTCCCGTTGGATGGCCGATGCCGCCTGTTCGGCGCTCACCGGCTGACTCGCAGACCCACCGCCGGTCGGGGCGGCCGCTCCGGCGGTGCCCGCAGCGGTCCCGGTACGGCTCGAGCCCGACTTCGGTCCCGCCTTCGCGGTGCCGACGGCCCCGGTGATCGTGCCCCCCGTGGACGCCGTGCCCGCGTCCGTGGCCGCGTCCGTGGTGGCGCCGGTCTCGTCCGTCCCGGTGACCACCGAGTCGGTCGTCGACTCGTCGGCGAACGTCGTGCTGGCTACCCGATCACCGTTGTTGCCGGCGTCGTCTCCGCCTCGGATCGACGGGAATGCGGCCAGCGTGATGATCCAGATCGTTCCGAACACATAGAACGGCATGTAGCGCCGAAGGTGGAGGGCCGTTTTCACCGATCGGCGAAGGAACGGATCCTCGATCTCACCGGCGACGACACGGTCGTGCGATCCCGTGCTGCTCATTCCTGGCCCCCAAGAAAATCTGCGGTCCTGTGACGAGTGCCACAGGAGATGGCCACACTCTGTCTCGTCTTGACCCACCGGTCAAGGCAGAGATGGCCGAGTGACTAGTGATTCGGGCCGAGCCGGCGATCTCCTTCTCGGGTCGCCAGCGCGGTCCGACCATTCCTTGACGCATTCGTCGAACTCCTCGTACCGTCGAGCAGGAATCACGGCAGTGGCGTGGAACTTTCGGGACAGCGGAACGAGGGGGAGTGGTTCGATGCGTCTGGTCCGGAGCAACGACGACCCGAGGTTGATCGCTGATCTCGAGCGTCTCGCCGGGGTTGAGGCATCCGCGGTCGACGACGGCCGCGAGGGCGGCACGGGCGTGGCTGCGCCCCGGACCCCGTTGGACGATCCCTTCGTCCGCCGGTTCGTCCAGGGATCCGTTCACCTTCGCAAGTACGCACCGTTCTACGTCGGCGCGGGACTGTGGATGCTCGCGATGCTGGTGATCCAGCCGATCGGTTCGGGATCATCCCGCGTCGACGAGGTCGCGCAGCCGACGGGTGTGCGGCGCGCCGACATCGCCCCTGCGGCGTCGATCATCCCCCAGGCCGAGCCCGACGCCGTGGCCTCTCCGGTGTTCTTCTCCGCGGGCGCCTCGAGCTTCAGCAGCGACGACGTCTATGGCACCTCGGACTTCTCGGACTTCGCCGACCCCGAGCCGTCCCCGACCTTCGCCTTCGAGCCGGCTCCCACGTTTGACGAGCCGACCGACGACTTCGCCTCGTCCTCGGACACGCCCGCCGCGCCGAAGCCGTTGTCGATCGTGTTCAGCGGCTACACGAGCGCGACCGGTGGGACGTTGCTCGAACAGGACCCGGGTGGGGGCACGCTGCCCGTCTGGGCCGCGGCCGGCAACGACGAGAAGCGGAGCTTCATCACGTTGGCGGGCGACGAGACGGTGCTGCGGCTGAAGGAGGCCGCGAGCGGCAACGTCAACGCCGGCGGTGCTGCCATCAAGGCCTGCCCGATCACTGCGGTCGGTTGGACCCCGTCCCGCGGCAAGGCGTTGAACAGCGGTCCGGCGTACGACAACGGGTGTGTGACCGGCACACGGGCGGCGACCGGGGTGTGGAGCTTCGATCTCGCAGGCTTCGGTCCGCTCGGCGCGACGAACGGGTTTGCCCTCGTCCCGGCGTCCGGGACGGCCCTCACCTTCCAGGTCACGTTCGAGCCGAAGGTTGCCGCCGCAGCCTGATCGCCGCCTGACGGCGCGCGCGAGACTCCGTCCATGTCTCGCAACAGCTTCGGTGCACAAGGTTCCCTCGAGGTCGGGGGGCGGTCCTACGAGATCTTCCGGCTGTCGGCGCTGGCCGATCGGTTCGACGTCGCGCGGCTTCCGTTCTCGCTGAAGGTCCTGCTCGAGAACCTGCTTCGCAACGAGGACGACCTGTCGGTCCGCGCCACCGAGATCGAGGCGCTGGCCGGGTGGGACCCGACGTCGGAGCCCGACCGTGAGATCGCGTTTGCGCCGGCGCGCATCCTGATGCAGGACTTCACCGGTGTCCCGTGCGTCGTCGACCTCGCCGCCATGCGCGACGCCATGGTGGGGCTCGGGGGGGATCCCTCGAAGGTGAACCCGCTGGTGCCGGCTGAGCTCGTGATCGACCACTCGGTGTCGGTCGACAACTTCGGATTCGACGGCGCCTCCCGCAAGAACACCGAGCTCGAGTACCAGCGGAACCGGGAGCGCTACGAGTTCCTGAAGTGGGGCCAATCCGCCTTCGACAACTTCAAGGTCGTGCCGCCGAACACCGGTATCTGCCACCAGGTCAACCTCGAGTACCTGGCGCGGGTCGTGTTCGTGAACGAGGAGACGGGACGGGCGTATCCCGACACGCTGGTCGGCACCGACTCCCACACCCCGATGGTCAACGGACTCGGCGTCGTCGGGTGGGGAGTCGGCGGCATCGAGGCCGAGGCAGCGATGTTGGGCCAGCCGATCTCGATGCTGATCCCCAAGGTCGTCGGCGTGAAGGTGTTC
>DATLED010000043.1:0-59551 GCA_035525495.1 Acidimicrobiales bacterium
CGACGTCCGAACCTAAAAGGGAGCCGCCCCGCGTGCGCGTCTTTCGCGTCGGCGGCCAGCGGCACCCGCACCCGATCCCACCAGCACCAACACCACCCCACGCCCGCCCCGACCATCCACACAAGGTTGAGGAGGGGAACACACGTTCGTGGGGGCTGAGGTCATGAAGACGTGCCGGCTCGCCGCGACAACCCTGTTCTGACATCCCATTCCCTGGGCAGGAACGAACCCAACGAGTCGATGCAGACCTTCGTCCCGTATCCCGACATGCGAAGGAGCGCTGAGGCGCTCGATGACCGTCGCCTCGGCAAGCAGCGGGTCGAAGCCATGCAGATCCTTCGGGCGCTCACCTACGAGAAGTACGGATGGAAGCACCACCCCGCCGTGCTGATGTGGAAGGGACACGAGGAAGCACTCGGTGCCTATGCCGCCGCCATCTGCGCCGAGTGGTGCCGGCGCGGCTTCGCCGACAGCTGCGACGCCACCATCCGCATCGACCTGGCAAACGCCGGCATCACCAAGGTGCGAACGGAGCGCCAACTCGCGAAGGCCAAACAGCTTCCACCATGGTGGGGAGACGATCAGGTGCACGCCAGCCACCGGCGAGCCCTGCTCCGCAAGGACCCGCGACACTACGCCGCCCACTTCCCGGACGAGCCGTCGCCCCCGGGCGCCGAACACGACGACTACGTCTGGCCGGTCCGAAGCACCCCGACCAGCCGCTAGCGTCCCGACCCAAATGACGCTGCCCCTCTTCCCGCCGAGCGAGGACCCCGGACCGAGCTTCTCGGCCCTCCTCCGCAAGCTCGACGGCGAACCACAGCCGCTGCCGAGCGCCCACGACCGCGACGCCAGCGGGTTCGGCCCCATCACCCACGGCACGACGATCGTCGCCCTGCGCTACACCGAAGGCGTGATCATGGCCGGCGATCGCCGAGCCACCGCCGGCAGCAGCATTGCCCACCGGGCGATGGAGAAGGTCCACCCGGCCGACCGCTGGAGCGGCGTCGCCATCGCCGGTGCGGCGGGCTTCGCGCTCGAAATGGTCAAGTCCTTCCAGCTCGAGCTCGAGCACTACGAGAAGCTCACCGGCAACGTCCTCAGCCTCGAGGGCAAGGCCAACATGCTCGGCAGCATGGTCCGACAGAACCTGCCCATGGCCATGCAGGGGATGGTCGTGGTCCCTCTCTTCGCCGGCTACGACACGCGCCGCAAGCTCGGCCGCATCTTCACCTACGACGCCACTGGCGGCCGCTACGAGGAGACCGACTTCCACGCCGACGGGTCCGGCGGCCGAGACGCCCGCACCACCGTCAAGCTCGGATGGACCGAGGGGCTCGATCGAGCGCGCGCCATCGAGCTGGCCGTCCAAGGCCTCTACGAAGCGGCCGACGAGGACAGCGCCACCGGGGGACCCGACGCCGTGCGCGGCATCTATCCCACCGTCGCGACGATCACCATCGAAGGCTACGAAGAGGTGCCCGAGCCCGAGGTCGCCGAACGGTTCGCCGCCATCATCCAGCGCAAGAGCGAGCAGGGGTTGAGCCGCTGATGGGCATGCCGTTCTACGTCTCTCCCGAACAGCTCATCGCCGACAAGGCGAAGTTCGCGCGCACGAACATCGCCCGCGGCAACGCCCTCGTGGCGCTGCAGTTCGAGGACGGCATCCTCCTCGCCGCCGAGAACCCCCGGACCCTCCGCAAGATCAGCGAGATCTACGACCGGATCGCCTTCGCCGGAGTCGGCAAGTACAGCGAGTACGACCAGCTCCGTCAGGCGGGAGTCCGCTACGCCGACGTCGAGGGCTTTCGCTTCAGCCGCGAGGACGTCCACGCCCGGAACCTCGCCAACGCGTACGCGCAGATCCTCGGACAGTCCTTCACCCACGACATGAAGCCGATGGAGGTCGAGATCCTCGTCGCCGAGGTCGGCTTCGCGGCCGAGGACGACGAGCTCTTCCACGTCACCTACGACGGGATCATCCTCGACGAGGAGCGCTTCACCGTCCTGCCGAGCGACAACGAGGCCATCACGACGCGCCTCAAGGACGGCTTCGCCGAAGGCCTCACCCTCGCCGCGGCCCTCAAGGTGGCGGTGGCCGCGCTCGCCGGGCCCGATCGCGAGCTCGAGGCCAAGAGCATGGAAGCCGCCGTCCTCGAACGCAGCGCCCGACGCCGCGTCTTCCGTCGGTTGCTCGAGCCCGAGCTCGCCGACCTGCTGGCCTCGACGACGGCTTAGATCGACACCAGCCGGACGAACGAGCCGGCGAGCGTCATCAGGATGAGCGTGCCGACGGCGACCCACGGGTGCATCGCCCAAGACCGCGCGCCCGACGTCGGCGCCACCCGCGGAGCGAACGCCTCCTCGACCTCGTCGGCCAGCAGCAGCTGCCGAGCCAGGTCGAACCCGTCCTCGTCGACGTCGACGAACACGTCGCCGAAGGGGTACGGCCCGTCGATCGCTCCCCGGAGCGACACGACGATCCCCTCGGACCCCAACCGCGCGGCCAACACCCGCGCCTGGAAAACGCTGGCGACCGTCAGCAGGTGGACCATGCGAAGGGAAGCCACGGGATCAACGGTACCGTGAGGGTTCGCAGCCCCGAAAGGAATCGCGTGGATCGTCGCATCTTCGGACTCGAGAACGAGTACGGCGTCACCTGCACCCTCCGGGGCCAACGCCGCCTCAGCCCCGACGAGGTCGCCCGCTACCTGTTCCGCCGCGTCGTGAGCTGGGGCCGTAGCTCGAACGTCTTCCTCGAGAACGGCGCCCGCCTCTACCTCGACGTCGGCAGCCACCCCGAGTACGCCACGCCCGAGTGCGACTCCATCCACGACCTCGTCGTTCACGACAAGGCGGGGGAGCGACGCCTCGAGGACCTCCTCATCGCGGCCGAGCAGCGCCTGCGCGAAGAGGGCATCCGCGGCGTCATCTATCTGTTCAAGAACAACACCGACAGTGCCGGCAACTCCTACGGCTGCCACGAGAACTACCTCACGTCACGGCGCGACGACTTCGGCCACTACGCCGAGGTGCTGATCCCGTTCTTCGTCTCACGACAGATCTACGCCGGCGCCGGCAAGGTCCTCGCCACCGCCCGCGGCGCGATGTACTGCATCAGCCAACGGGCCGAGCACATCTGGGAGGGCGTCTCCAGCGCCACCACCCGCAGCCGGCCGATCATCAACACCCGCGACGAGCCCCACGCCGACGCCGAGCGGTTCCGCCGCCTCCACGTCATCGTCGGGGACTCGAACATGAGCGAGTACGCGACGTTCCTCAAGGTCGGCGCGACCTCGATCCTCCTCCGCATGCTCGAGGACCCGTCGGTCGTCCTGCGCGACATGACGCTCGAGAACCCGATCCGCGCCATCCGCGAGATCAGCCATGATCCCACCTGCAAGCGAAAGGTCCGCCTCGCCAACGGCCGCGAGCTCAGCGCCCTCGACATCCAGGCCGAGTACCTCACCCGTGCCATGCGCTACCACGAGGCGAAGGGCCTCAGCCCGCTCGAGGAGCAGGCGCTCGGCATGTGGGAGCACTGCCTCACCGGGCTCGAGAAGGATCCGATGTCGCTCGACAAGGAGTGCGACTGGGTCATCAAGCACCAGCTGATCGAGGCGTACCGAGAGAAGAACCAGATCCCCCTGACGCACCCGAAGGTGGCGCTGCTCGACCTCCAGTACCACGACGTCAATCGCAAGCGCGGGCTCTACTACAAGATGCAGGACAAGGGCCTCGTGGAGCGCATGTGCAACGACGACGAGATCGATACCGCCGTGCACACGCCGCCGCAGACGACGCGGGCTCGCCTCCGCGGGGAGTTCATCAAGAAGGCGACGGAGAAGCGCCGCGACTACACGGTCGACTGGGTTCACCTGAAGCTCAACGACAACGCCCAGCGCACCGTCCTGTGCAAGGACCCGTTCAAGTCCAAGGACGAACGGGTGGAGAAGCTCATCGCCTCGCTGTGATGGGCGCCGTCTGCGCGACGGAGGCATAGCCGCGGCATGCCCTCCTACCGGACCGGCACGGTCGGCGAGATCCTCGAGGAGCGGGCGGGGCTCCAGCGCGTCACCGTCGACGGCCAGCGTTCCTACGTCCTGACGCAGCTGATCGGCCCTGTCTCCATCGGGGACCGCGTGGTCGTGAACACGACCGCCGTCGACCTCGGGCTCGGCACCGGCGGGTGGCACGTGGTGCACTGGAACCTCAGCCGGGGCGACGACGGCTGGAGCGAAGCCGGACCCGGCCACATCATGAAGCTGCGCTACACGAGCCTCCAGGTCGACACCGGCGCAGGGGAAGAGGGACTCGTCCTCCCGGAGTCCCTCGATGGCCTCCCGGTCGTCGCTTGTGCGCTCCACAGCCAGGTCCCGATCGTGGCCGTCGTGCTCAAGCACCTGCGACCCGACGCGCGGGTCGCCTATGTCATGACCGACGGCGGGTCGTTGCCTCTGGCCCTCAGCGACACCGTGCACCAGCTCCGCCAACAGGGGCTGCTGGATCTGACGATCACCGCCGGCCACGCCTTCGGTGGTGACGTCGAAGCCGTCAACGTCCATTCGGCGCTCGCCCTGGCCGCCCACCACCGTGCGGACGTCGTCGTCGCCGGCATCGGGCCCGGCGTCGTCGGCACCGGGACGAAGCTCGGCCACACGGGCTTCGACGTCGTGACGACCGTGGACGCCGCCACGGCCCTCGACGGCGTCCCGATCCTGGCCGTGCGCTTCAGTGACGCGGACGAACGCGACCGCCACCATGGGCCGAGCCACCACACGATCACCGCCGTCGAGCTCGCAGGCGGCCAGCTGATCGTTCCCTCGCCCGACGACCTCGACGTCCCCGATGTCGCCACCCTCCTCGAGGCAGCCGGCCTACGGGTCACCACGATGGGGCGGGGCCCATCCGACGATCCCGCCTTCTTCTCCTGGACGGGTGCCGCCGGCGTGGCCGCTGCCGATCTGATGGGACAATCCAGGCGGTAACGTCGTCGAGACGTGACCATCGACGCCCCGCCGGCGACCCCGCCGCCCGCCGCGCCCTCCCGGGGCAACCGTGCCATGCGCTCGGCGGTCGAGTGGGTGGTCATCATCGCCGCCGCCCTCCTGGTCGCCTTCATCGTCAAGACGTTCCTGATCCAGGCGTTCTATATCCCGTCGGCGTCGATGGAACCGACCCTCGACATCCGCGACCGGATCCTCGTCAACAAGCTCAGCTACCGCCTGCACGACATCCACCGTGGCGACATCGTGGTGTTCGAACGACCCGACTGCGCGGTGCGCGATCCCGCCATCAAGGACCTCGTGAAGCGGGTCGTCGGCCTGCCGGGCGACACCGTCGAAGGCCGCAACGGCGGTGTGCTCGTCAACGGCCATCGCCTCGTCGAGGACTACCTCCCTGGCGGCCAGAGCACCAGTGACTTCGGCCCCGTCGAGGTTCCGCAGGGGAAGCTCTGGATGATGGGCGACAACCGGGAGAACTCCTCGGACAGCCGGGTGCTGTGTGGCGGGCCGACGTACATCGACCAACAGGCCGTCGTCGGACGGGCCTTCGTCCGAGTGTTCCCCGTGACCCGTCTCGGCCTGCTCTAGCGAGAGGCGGCCGCGAGGGCGTCGACCATGCGATCGACGTGGTCGCTGTAGACCCCGTCCATCCCCATCTGGAGCAGGCCGGCGAGGACGCGCTCGAACTGCGCGTCCCATCCGAAGCAGTGGAGCTCGAAGCGGTGAAAGAGGGTCGTCAGCCCGAGCGTCCAGTCCGAGTGATGGAGGTTGACGCAGTCGACCCCCGCATCGGAGAGGTCGGCTGCCCGCCGCTCCGGTCCCTCCTTCATGCGACGGAGCCGCGTGGACTCCACGAGCTTCACACCGTCGGACAACGACCGCCACGTCCGCACGAGCTGCCAGTCCGGATGGCACAGCCACAGGCGAGGAACGGCGTCGTCACCAGCCGCTCGCGCGACCGCGACCGTCGCCGCTGCCGCGTCGTCGTCCTTGACGTCGAGGCTCAGCTCGAACGCCGTCCCGCAGGAGGCGTACAGCTCCTCGAGCGTCGGGATCCACGAGGGCAGCGCCGACCGTTCGAGCGACGAGATCGAACGGCGTCGGAGCCCGGTCTTGACGACACCGTCGTGATCGAGCACGGGGATGCCGTCCGACGTCAGCCAGACGTCGCTCTCCAGCCCGGTTGCGCCGAGCTTCAGCGCCAGCGCGAAGCCCTCGAGGGTGTTCTCGGGCGCGTGCGCACGGGCGCCGCGGTGGGCGAACCCGATGGGTGGCGTCCGCAACGAGTCCACGGACGCATTGTTATCGACCGGGCACCCCAACGATCCTTTTGTCAGCGGGATCCCGCCGTCCACGGCGGGATCCCGCTGACAAAACGGGCGGTGCCGTTCACTGTGCGAAGGACGCGGCCTGCGACGACCCGCCGCGCACCTGGCGAGGACCCTCCTTGGGGAGGGTGAAGGCGAACCGACTGCCGACGCCGAGGCGGCTGTCGCACCAGATCCTTCCGCCCTGCAGCTCGACGAGTCGACGGCAGATGTACAGGCCGAGGCCGGTGCCGCCGACGGCCCGTGTCGCGGATCCGTCCAGCTGGCGGAACCGCTCGAACAGCTGGGGCACGTCCCCGGAGTAGATGCCGGGACCGCTGTCGTCCACTCGGATCTCGACGGCCTCGTCCTGGTCGACGACCGAGATCGTCACCGCGCCCTCCGTGTACTTCAGCGCGTTGTCCAGGAGGTGGTGGAGGATCTGGTCGAACTTGGCGCGGTCGAGCTGGATCGGGATCTGCTTGCGGGGTCGCTCGACGCTGACGCGCCCGTCGGCGAACTCGTCGAGGACGGACCCGACGTCGACGGGCTGGAGGTCCAGCGTCGGCTGGCGCGACTCGATCGACGAGACGAACAACAGGTCCTCGATCAGGCGCTCGAGGCGGCCGGTGTTGTTCGACAGCGCCGTGACGCACGTCTCGAGCGAGGCTTCGTCGATCGAGGAGCCCTTCATCGAGAGCATCTTGACGTAGCCCTTCACCACGGTCAGCGGCGTGCGCAGCTCGTGGCCGATCACCGCCACGAAGTCGTTCTTGATCTTGTCGGTCTCGCGCTCCTTGGTCACGTCCTCGAGCACGAGGATCCGGCCGAGGTCGCGCCCGCCCGGGGCGCGCATGCGGCGCGTCATGGCAAGGTAGAGGCGGTCGGGCGGCGTACCCAGGAGGATCTCCATCTGGCCCTCGCCTTCCTCCTCGACGAGTGACTCCAGCCCCTCGTGGCCGAGGCGGCCGGCGACGGGCTGACCGACGGCGAACGCCTCGGGCAGGTGGAACAACTCCGCGGCGGCGCCGTTCACGAGAACGAAGTGGTTCCGGTCGTCGAGCACCATCACGGGGCTCGGCGCCGTGTGCACGACGGCGGCGAGGCGCTGCTCGTGGTCGCGAAGCGTCTGGGCCTGTTCCGAGGACCGCATGATCATCGCCACCTGGTTGGCGAAGGCGACCAGCAGCCCCTGGCCCGCCTGGTCGGGGGCCTCGCCGAGGAGCAGCACCAGGAAGCCCTGGCGGCGGCCGGCGGCGACGAGGGGCACCGAGACTGCGGTCTCGGCGCCCTTCACGAGGTTGGCCACGACGGGGTGCGTCGGCGGCTCGACCCGCAGGTTCGTAGAAGCGACGAAGCCCCGGAAGTCGGGGTGCTGGGCAGCGTTGCGGAGGTCGGCGGCGGTGATGCCGTGGTACTGCGCGACGCGCCAGTTGTCGCCGTCCGGGACGACACAGAACCCGCCGAGGGCTCCGAAGAGGGTCGCGGCTGCTTCGAACACGCGCGTGAGGACGGCGCTCTGGTCGAGGTCGGCGGCGATCCGGAGGAGGGCGTCGGAGAAGTCGGGGACGTTCAACCCCCCGACCGACGGACGCCGCCCCAGGGCGAGGCCGGCGGCGTCGGCGAAGAGCGGGAGGGGAGCGGCGTCGAGCTGAAGCGGGTCGCCACCGATGGCGATGGCGCCGACGACACGGTGCCCGAGGCGGATGGGCTCGGCGATGGCACCCGAGCCGATGGCGGGGTCGCGCCGGCGGGCCAGGCGGCCGTCGGCGAGACAGGCCTCCGCGGCATCCATGACGACCTTCGGCGTCGTGCCGGTGGCGGTGACGATCGACGGCGCACCGTCGACGAGCCCCACGATGATGCCGTGGCGTCCATCGGAGGCGGCGATCGCACCACCGAGCGCATCGTGGAGCAGACGGATCGGGTCAGCGCCGACCGACAGGCCCCGGAGGACCTGCGCAAGGTACTGCACCACGCCTTCTCGCATGTGCAGAAGATCGGATCCGGGCTCCCTGGCCCTTGAGGGTCATTCTCAGCTGACCTGATGGGGCTAGTTCGCCATGCCACCGCAAATGCCCGGTGCGCGAGACGATCGACGGCACCATCCGGGTTGCCGCTCAACTCGGAAGGAGAACGGGTCGATGGGGAAGCCGAGGCAACGAAGGGAGACCTTGGTGGCAACCATTCGGGCGAGCTGCCCAACCTGCGGAGACGTCGAGCTGACCTCTCGTGATGTCAGCGTGCAGGTGTGCGCATCCAACAACCAGGGTTCCTACGCCTTCCGGTGCCCCGCTTGTGCGGTGGCGGTGTCGAAGCTCGCCGAGCAGCGGATCGTCGATCTGCTCGTCTCGTCCGGAGTGCGGCTCTCGGTCTGGAGCCTGCCGGCCGAGCTCGACGAGGTGCGGCCCGAGGGGCCGGCGCTTTCGTACGACGATCTGCTCGAGTTCCACCAGCTCCTCCAAGAGGACGGGTGGTTCGCTCGGCTCACCACGCCGGCTGGTCGGTCCGAGGACTGAGGCTCTCTCGGCGTTCCTCCTCCGCGTAGGCTCACCGCGGTGATCTGGGTCCTTCCAGGAGGGATGGCGATGCTTGTGGCGCTGCCGGTCGTCTTGGCGCTGCGCCGCTGTTCCCGGGAGGCTGCGGCGCTGCGGCAGTCGCTCGGGACGCTGGGGGAGCTCGCGCCCGCCGTCGCCGAGCTGCGGGCCGAGGTCGACCTCCTGCGCTCTGGCGTTCCGCCGTTGCGAGGACGGGCCCGTCCGGTGGTGCGGCCGGCTTCGTAGACTCTGCGATATGGGAAGCCTGGGCGCGCCGGAGATCTTGGTGATCCTGGTCGTCGCGTTGTTGGTGCTCGGGCCGGAGCGGTTGCCGGAGGCGGCGCGGCAGGTCGGCCGGGCTGTGGCGGAGATGCGGCGGATGTCGTCGGGGTTCCAGGCGGAGATCCGGGACGCCATGCAGACGCCCGTGGCCGGCCCTCCCGTGCCGCCGCCTTCCCCCTCACCTGCTTCCGCGCCGGCGAGTGACTCGAAGTTCCTGTGGTCGGACCTGCCGACGTCTTCGTCGGATGACGCGTGACCCTGTTGGCCGACAGCCAGGAGGAGGCGAACGAGCTCGACAGGATGACCCTCGTCGAGCACCTCGGCGAGTTGCGGAGCCGGATCGTCAAGTCGGTCCTCGCCCTCGTGCTCGGCGCCACCATCGGGTTCGCGCTGTCGAACCGGGCGTTGAGCTTCCTCGTCGACCCGTACTGCCAGGCCCAGAAGGGGGCGGGCTGCCGCCTCGTCGTCATCGACCCCCTCGAGGGCTTCGGGACCCGCATCAAGCTGGCGCTGTTCATCGGCTTCGTCCTCGCCGCGCCGGTCATCCTCTGGCAGGTCTGGCGGTTCGTGACCCCCGGCCTGCACAAGAACGAGAAGCGCTACGCCATCCCGTTCATCGCCTCGTCGATCCTCCTGTTCGTCGCCGGCGGCGCGGTCGCCGTCGTGACCTTCCCCAAGGCCCTCGACTTCCTCATCGGCATCGGCGGCCCTGACCTCGTCCCGCTCTTCAGCCCCTCGAAGTACCTGCGGCTCTACATGCTCGTCGTCGTGGCCTTCGGCGTCTCCTTCGAGTTCCCGATCCTCCTCACGTTCCTGCAGCTGGCCCGCATCCTCAAGAGCGCGCAGCTGCGGAAGTGGAGGCGGGGCGCGATCATCGCCATCTTCGTGTTCGCCGCCGTGATCACCCCGAGCCAGGACCCGATCACCCTGCTGGCGATGGCGGTGCCGATGTACGCCTTCTACGAGATCAGCATCCTGTTGGGGAAGCTCCTCAAGAGGTAGAACCCCTCTCGTGCAGAGACCCGAGTTCGCGGCCTCCCTCGGCTTCGAGCTCGACCCGTTCCAGCTGTGCGCCTTCGATGCCCTCGACGCCGGCCGGTCGGTCCTCGTCGCTGCACCCACCGGATCCGGCAAGACCGTCGTCGCCGAGTACGCCGTGGCCAAGGCTCTCGACGAGGGCGGCAAGGCCTTCTACACGACGCCGCTGAAGGCGCTGTCGAACCAGAAGTACCGCGACCTGGTGGCTCGTCACGGTGCCGATCACGTCGGGTTGCTCACCGGCGACAACGCCATCAACGGGGACGCGTCGATCGTCGTGATGACGACCGAGGTCCTCCGCAACATGATCTACGCGCAGAGCCGCAGCCTCGAGCGCCTGCGCTACGTCATCCTCGACGAGGTCCACTACCTCCAGAACGCCTACCGCGGGCCCGTGTGGGAGGAGGTCATCATCCACACGCCCGATGACGTCGACCTCGTGTGCCTCTCCGCCACGGTCAGCAACGCCGAGGAGTTCGCCGACTGGATCGGGACCGTCCGGGGCTCGACGGAGACCGTCATCGAGGAGCGTCGTCCCGTCACCCTCCACAACCTGTACCTGGTGGGCGATCGCCAGCTCGAACGTCCACTGCTGATGCCGACCCTCGTCGACGGAAGACCGAACGTCGAGGTCGACCAGATCGAGCGGAACGAAGCGCGCGCGCTCCGCGCGGCGCCCCGCATGACGCGTGGACCGAGGCGCGGCCGGCTGTACACGCCGCGGCGCACGACGGTCATCGACGTCCTCGCCGAGCGGGCCATGCTGCCGGCGATCTACTTCATCTTCAGCCGCGCCGCCTGCGACGATGCCGTCACCCACTGCCTCAACGACGGGATCCGGCTCACCACGCCGGAGGAGCGGGCGGAGATCCGCGCCATCGCCGAGTCCAAGGTCGGGTCGCTCTCGGACGACGATCTGCGGGTGCTCGACTACGGCCGTTGGCTCAGCGGGCTCGAAGCAGGGGTGGCGGCGCACCACGCGGGAATGGTGCCGCCGTTCAAGGAGGCGGTGGAGGCGTGCTTCACGCAGGCGCTCGTCAAGGTCGTGTTCGCCACCGAGACGCTCGCGCTCGGGATCAACATGCCGGCCCGCTCGGTCGTCATCGAGAAGCTCACGAAGTTCACCGGCGAGACCCACGAGAAGCTGACGCCGGGGGAGTACACGCAGCTCACCGGCCGTGCCGGGCGACGAGGGATCGATGACGTCGGCTACGGGGTCGTGCTCTGGTCGCCGTTCGTGCCCTTCGACCAGGTGGCGTCGCTGGCGTCGACCCGTTCCTACGAGCTCACCTCGGCGTTCCGCCCGACCTACAACATGGCCGCCAACCTGATCCGCCGTTACGAGCCCGACGAGGCCCACCACCTGTTGAACCTGTCCTTCGCGCAGTACCGCTCGGACAGCGCGGTCGTGCGCGACGAGCGCCACCTCGAGTCCCTGGCGCGCGACATCTCCGCGCTGCGGTCGGCGTCGGAGTGCGAACTCGGTGACGTCGCCGAGTACCGCCGGTTGCGGGACGAAGCCGCACAGGCGGGTCGGGTGAAGCCGTCGCCGCGCGTCGACGTCGAGCGGGCCCTCGAGAAGATCGGTCCGGGCGACGTGCTCGTCGTGACCGGGCAGTCCTCCGGCGGACGCGTGGCTGTCGTGTCGACGGCCCACCGCAGGGGAGGGAAGGTGCTGGGAGTCGTCAACCTGTCGGGACGGAAGGCGCAGCTCACCAGCCGCGACTTCGCGACCCCCCCGCGCGCCGTGGCGACCGTCGAGCTCCCGGTGCCGTTCCTGCCCAACAACCACACGTTCACCAAGGCCGTGGCCGCCAGCCTCCGCACGGTGCAGCTCCGAGCCGACGGGGCCGGGGCCGGGCGGTCGGCGACGCACGGGCCCGGCGCCCGTGCGCTCGCGTTGGCGGAGCAGGTCGCCACCCACCCGGTGACGACGTGCTCCGACCTCAAGGCCCATCTCCGGGCGGCGTGGCGGGCCGACCAGAAGCAGGCGGAGCTCACGCGCCTGGAGCGGTCGATCCGAGGTCGATCGGAGTCGCTGGCGCGGCAGTTCGATCGCGTCCTGCGGGTCCTCGAGGCGTGGGGGTACGTGGACGGATGGTCGTTGACGCCGGCGGGGGACCGGCTCCGATCGCTCTACCACGAGAGCGACCTGCTGGTGGCCGAGGCGCTGCGGTCGGGGATCTTCGACGGTCTGTCGGCCGGCGAGGTGGCGGCACTCGCGTCGTGCTTCACCTACGAGCACCGCGGCGCGGGCGACGCGCCGGACCCCTGGTTCCCGCCGGGGCCGGTCCGCGCGCGCTGGAATGACCTCGAGCACATCGCCCGGGAGCTGGCGTTGGCCGAGGAGGAGGCCGGCCTGCCGATGACCCGTCCACCCGAGCCCGGGTTCATCGGCGCGGCGTATGCGTGGGCGACCGGCGCGGACCTCGCGCACACCATCGAGGAGGAGGAGATCACCGGCGGCGACTTCGTCCGCAACGTCAAGCAGCTGATCGACCTGCTGCGACAGATGGGCGACGCCGCCGAGGAGCCGACGACGGCGCGGGCGTGCAAGAACGCCGCCGACGCCGTCTTCCGCGGGGTGGTGGCGGCATCGTCCGTCGTCACGTGACGATCGAGAAGGGCGCGGCCTGGGGGGCCCCGGGGTCGCTGCCGGACGACGGGGTGGTGGTGCGGTCCGACGCCGAGGCGCGCGCCGTCCTCGAGGACGCGCGGCATCGCGGCGCGCCCTTTCCGGCGCTCGGTCTGCTCGATGGTGATCTCGCCCGCACCTTGGCCGCGCCGGGGGACGAGGCGCGGCTCCGGACGGCGGCGGCGATGACGTTCCCGGTCGACCTCGGGCAGGTTCTCGTCGACGGCCGCCTCCACCTGTTCGTCGCCCACGTCGTGGCCCGCAACCGGTGGTGGACCCGCGCCGTCGTCGCCATGAACGCACAGTGGTTCGGTCCGTGGAACCTGGGGCCGAAGGCGCACCCCAACGACGGGCTGCTCGACACCTTCGACGCGAAGCTGCCGGTCGGCGATCTGTGGAAGGTTCGCCGGCGGTTGCCGACCGGATCGCATCTCCCGCATCCCGGGATCAGCGGGCGACGGGCGACGTCGGTGGCGTTCGAGCTCGACCGCCCGCTTCGGGTGTGGGTCGATGGCGAAGCCGTGGACGAGGGCCGGTCCATCGTCGTCCGGCTGGAGCCCGACGCCCTTCATGTGGTGACCTGACCACCCATGCAGAGCTGGATCCTCGACGAGTCCCCGGGTTCGTACCGCTTCAGTGAGGTCGACGTGCCGTCGCCCGGACCGCGCGAGGTGCGGGTCCGGGTGGTCGCCTCCGCGCTCAACCACATGGACCTGTGGGTCACGCGGGGCCTGCCGAAGCCGAAGGTCCCGCACGTCCCCGGCGCCGACGCTGCAGGGGTGATCGAGGCCGTGGGCGAAGGGGTCGTGGATGTGGCCCTCGGGGACGAGGTCGTCCTCAACCCGGCGGTGTCGTGCCGGACCTGCCCGACGTGCCTCGCGGGCGAGTCGCCCCTGTGCCGCTCGTTCCAGATCCTCGGCGAGCACCGCTGGGGCGCCCACGGCGAGCTGGTCGTCGTGCCGGCGGCGAACGTGGTCCCCAAGCCGCCTGGCCTCGACTGGCCGGAGGCCGCCGCCTTTCCCCTGTGCTACCTGACGGCGTGGCGGATGCTTCGCCGGGCGCGCCTGGTGGCGGGGGAGACGATGCTGGTCGTCGGAGTAGGCGGGGGCGTGTCGTCGGCCGGCCTCGCACTCGGGTTGGCGATGGGGGCACAGGTCTACGGGACGTCCCGGGACGAGGCCAAGCGGCAGGCGGCGGTCGACCTCGGCGCAGCCGGAGCCTTCGACTCCGGCGAGGACTTCCCGGTGAAGGCCGACGTGGTGTTCGAGAACGTCGGCGCCGCCACCTGGGCGCGGTCCCTGCGGGCACTGGCGCCGGGTGGACGACTCGTCACCTGCGGTGGGACGGCCGGCTCGACGGTCGAGATCTCGCTGCCCCGCCTGTTCTTCAAGCAGCACGAGATCATCGGGTCGACGATGGGCTCCTACGCCGAGTTCGACCAGGTCACCAGGATCGTGGCCTCCGGACGCGCCCCCGTCGTCGTCGACGAGGTCTTCGACGGCCTCGACATGTTCCCCAAGGCCCTCGAGCGCCTCGAACGCGGCGACCAGCTCGGCAAGATCGTGATGCTCCACTGAGCGGAAGTGGTCGCCACTTCCGCTCACGAAAGCCGTTCCAGCAACCTCTTCCGCTCACGAAAGCGCCGGTCGGGGGCGATCCGCGGGAAGGACGATCCCGGGCCCTAACCTCATCGGCGGTGCTCTACACGGCCGAGACGTTCACATCCGACGAGGAGGCGATCCTCCGCCGGTACTTCACGAACCTCGACCAGCCCGTGTTCGCCCTGGTGAACCTGCCCGAAGTGGTCAAAGGTGCCCTCTTCGCCCGTTACTCCCGCAGCCCGAAGAGCCTCCGCCGGCTCTTCCTCGACGAGTTCGTGCGCGAGCTCGACATCGCCGGCGATGCGACGATCGACGCCACGGTCGGGGTCGAGCGGGCGGAGGAGCTCTACTCCAAGGTCTTCATGGAGTACGGCGACGACTCGATCGCGCAGCTCGCCGGCGTCCACCTGGCGTGTGAACAGGCGTCGAACCTGCTGACCAAGGTCCTCGAGTGGGGCCGTCTCATGGCGTACCTCGAGCAGTCGACCCGCTACATCTCCTACGACATGCGCACCGAGGGCCGGTACCGCTACTACCGCGACCCCGAGATCCTGAGCAGCGACCTCGGCCTGCGCTACATCGGCGACATGGACCGGCTCTTCGACGCCTACGCCGAGACCGTGCCCGTCCTCCAGCAGTGGTTCACGCAGCGCTACCCCAAGGACCCCGCCGACTCCGATTTCGTGTACCGCCAGTCGATCAAGGCCAAGGCCTTCGACGCGGCTCGGGGGATCCTGCCGGCGGCCGCCCAGTCCAACGTCGGCATCTACGGGACCGGCCAGGCCTACGAGCAGCTCCTCCTGCGCATGCGGGCCCACCCGCTGCCCGAGAGCCGGGCCTACGCCGACATGATGCTGGCCGAGCTCCGCAAGGTGATCCCGAGCTTCCTCGTGCGGGTCGACCTGGCCGACCGGGGCGGCGCGTGGTCGGCCTACCTCGAGACCAACCGCAAGGCGATGGAGCACGTCGCCGCCCAGCTGCTGACCGATGACGAGGCCGACGCGGTGGAGGAGCGCCCGATCGTCTCCCTCGTCGACTTCGATCCCGAGGGCGAGGACAAGCTCGTCGCCGCGATGCTCTATCCCTACTCCCACCTGCCCGAGGACGTCATCCAGCGTCGGGTCGCGCGCATGTCGGTCGACGACAAGCTCGCCGTCGTGCGCAGCTACGCCGGCGAGCGCTCGAACCGCCGCCACAAGCCGGGACGGGCCCTCGAGCGGACGATGTACCGCTTCGACGTCCTGTCCGATTACGGCGCCTTCCGGGACCTCCAGCGCCACCGCATGCTCACCATCGAGTGGCAGTCGCTCTCTCCTCGGCACGGCTACTCGCTGCCCGAGGCCGTCGTCGAAGCCGGCGTCGCCGACCGCTTCGAGGAAGCGATGCAGCGGTCGGCGTCGCTCCACGACGCCATCGAGGGCCCGTTCGGCGAGTCCCAGGCGGGCTACGCCGTCTCCCTGGCCTATCGGATCCGCTACGTCATGGAGATGAACGCCCGCTCGGCGATGCACCTCATCGAGCTCCGGAGCGGCCCGCAGGGACATCCCGAGTATCGGCGGGTCGCGCAGGAGATGCACCGCCTCATCGCTGCACAAGCCGGACACCACGCCGTCGCCGAGCTGATGACGTACGTCGACTACGGCACCTACGACCTCGAACGCCTCGACGCCGAACGGCGGGCGGAATCGAAACGCCGCTCCCGCGGCTGACTCAACCCCAGGCCGCTTCGGCCGATGTTGACAAAGTGCCTGGTGTTGACAACGAGCAGAACCCGACTATCGTGGGCCTGGGCGGGGACGGGAGATCCTCAATGAGAAGCGCGCGCCTGCTCGCCCTCGTGCTGTTGCTGTGCATCGGTGGCTCGGCCGCATCGTCCAGCTACACCCTCAAGCAAGGGGACACGCTGAGTCGAATCGCGACGAAGTTCAAGATCCCGGTCGCCGCCATCACTGCGGCCAACGACATCGCCAACCCGGACAAGGTCCGCGAGGGCCAGAAGATCACCGTCCCGGACAAGAAGGCGGCGCAGGTGGCCGCCGCGAAGCCGATCGCCACCGTCGTGACAGCCGCCCAGGCGGCGCCCGCGGACGGGAGCAAGGTCTACGAGCTCCGCGCGGGCGACACCCTCTCCGCCATCGCCAAGCGGTTCGAGACGACCGTCGCCGACCTCGTCGAGCGCAACGGCCTCGCGGGAGCCGACGCGCTCATCCGCGAGGGCAGGAGCCTCAAGCTCCCGCCCCACGCCGTGAACGTGCCGGCCAAGGAAGCACCGCTGTGCCCGGTGAAGGGTGCCAACAAGTTCGACTTCTCCAACAGCTTCGGATCGCCCCGAGAGGGCCACCGCTTCCACATGGGCAACGACATCTTCGCCAAGCGGGGCGCGCCGGTGATCGCCGGCGTCGACGGGATCGTCCGCACCGTGGAGGGCGGTCGCGCCGGGATCGGTTACTACCTCGACGGCGCCGACGGCGTCACCTACTACGGCGCCCACCTCAACGAGCGGAAGGTCGGCGACGGCGCCGCCGTCCATCGCGGGGACGTGATCGGGACCGTCGGCAGCACGGGCAATGCCGGTGGCACGCCGGCCCACCTGCACTTCGAGATCAAGCCCGGCAACGGGACGTCCATCGATCCGTACCCGCTGCTGCGCGTCTGGTGCGGCGGCTAGCGGCTCGCTAGCCCTCCTCGAGGTCGGCGTCAACCCCTCGCGACGGGCGCCGAAGATTTCCCGCACCGCCTGACCAGGGTGGACGCGCGTCGTCGCTGGTCGGAACTTTTTTGCCACGAAATCAGCGGTTGACGCGCGCCGTTCTCCGCGTCATAACTAGCGAAGCTTTGGAGCCCAGGAGTCCCAGTAGAGAACGTCCCAATAACCCGACCGCCGCCTCGTGCGGGGTCGGGCTACCGGATGGCCCCAACGGACGCCTGGGCTCCTTCGCGTCGCGGCGCACAGAGCGACGAGGAGTTCGCGGGTCGGCGCTACACTCCGCGCCGCCATGGCTGATGACGACGAGGAACTGACCGACGACGACGACGTCGAGGAACCCGAGGAACTCGACGAAGATGACCTCGAGGACCTCGACGAGGACGTCCTCGCGGACGACGACGACCTCGTCGATGATGCCTTGGTCGACGACGATGACGACGACGCCGTCGAGGTGCCGGTTGCCTCCCCCGCAGCGGCGGTGGGCGAGACCGACGACGACGACGACGAGGACGACGACGACCTCGAGCCCGACGACGTGGAGGCCAGCCTCGACGAGATCTTGAAGGAGCGTCTCGTCGTCGTCGAGGAGGAGGACGACGAGGACGAGGAGACGCCCGACACCGAAGACCGGGCCGAGGCGACGACCAAGGTGCTGCCCAAGCAGCCCGACGAGTTCGTCTGCCAGTCGTGCTTCCTCGTGAAGCACCCGAGCCAGCTCGCCGATGCCAAGAAGCAGCTCTGCCGGGACTGCGTCTAGGTCCCTGAGCGAGCACCGCCCCGGAGGTTCCCCCCATGCCCGCTGAAGACCACAAGACCCCGATCGACACCCTCGTCGAGCTCGGCTTGTACGCCCCGCTCGGACTGGCCCTCGCGGCGAGGGACAGCCTCCCCGACCTGATCGCCCGGGGCCGCCAGCAGGTGACGTCGCAGGTGGCGCTGGCCCGGATGATGGGCAAGTACGCCGTCTCGGAGGGGGAGAAGGACCTGCGCAAGCGGGTCGAGGAAGTGAGCTCGACGCTCTCGGCCCTCGGTCTGCTCCCCGAGCCGCACCCCTCCGTCCGGGATCCTCACGTCCCCGCCGGGCCGTCGAACGACGGGGCGAGCAACGGGTCGACCAATGGCAAGGCTTCGGCGCCCGCGGCGGCCGAGCCGGTCCTCAGCCGCGCCGATCTCGCCATCCCGGGGTACGACACGCTGTCCGCCTCCCAGGTCGTGCAGCGCCTCGCGGGACTGACGACCGAGGAGCTCGAGGCGGTGCGGGACTACGAGTCGGGCACCCGCGGCCGGCGCACGATCCTTTCGAAGATCGGCCAGCTCCAGACCGGCCCGAGCACCTAGGCGTGGAGGCCGCCCGTCCGGCCACGCCGACCGATGTGCCCGCCCTCGCCGCCCTCGCCGAGCGCGCCATCGCCGAGCTGGCGCCGACGCGCGGCGGCGCGGTGTTCGTGGCTCGTGAAGGACGGGCCGAGCCGCTGGCGTCCACCTTGGGCGCCGACGTCGAGGACCCGTCCGTGTGCGTCCTCGTCGGCACGATCGACGCAACACCGGTGGGCTACGCCGTCGGACGTTCCGAGGTGCTGCGGGACGGCTCCACCCTCGGCGTGATCACCGACCTCTACGTCGAGGCCGGCGGCCGTTCCGTGGGGGTGGGTGAGGCGATGATGGGATCGCTGCTCGACTTCTTCCGTGAAGCGGGTTGCGCCGGCGTCGACGCCACGGCGTTGCCCGGGAACCGGGCGACGAAGAACTTCTTCGAGGAGTCCGGGTTCACCGCCCGGCTGCTCGTGATGCACCACCGACTCGTGTGACCCCCGAGGTGTGCGTCGGCGCGATCGTCGTCGACGAGGACGAGCTGCTGCTGATCCGACGGGGGAGGGGAGCGGCGCAGGGGACGTGGTCGGTGCCCGGCGGGCGGGTCGAACCCGGAGAGCTGCTCGCGGAGGCGGTCGTGCGGGAGCTCCTCGAGGAGACCGGACTCGAGGGGGTCTGCGAGGACCTCGTCGGGTGGGCCGAGCGCATCGACGACGACCATCACTTCGTGATCCTCGACTTCCGGGTGACCCTGCTCGAGCGCAGTGTCCCGACCGCGGGCGACGACGCCGCCGAGGCACGCTGGGTGCCCCTGGCGGACGTCGCGGAGCTCAACCTGGTCGAGGGTCTGGCCGAGTTCCTCCACGATCACGGGATCGTGGAGACCATCGTGTGAGTGTCAGCGGCCCTTCCATTGGGGGGCGCGCTTCTCGATGAAGGCGAGGGGGCCTTCGGAGAAGTCCTCGGACTGGGCGACCTTGCCGAAGGCGGCGGTCGATGCGGCCCAGAGCTCGTCCTCGGTCGCGGTGCCCAGCGACTGCAGCACCACCTTGCGGCTCTCGCGCACGGCGAGGGGGGCGTTCACGCAGATGCGCTCGGCCAGCGCGACGGCGGTGTCGACCGCCTGGCCGGCCTCGCAGAGCTCGTTGACGAGGCCGAGGTCGTAGGCCCGCTGGGCGCTGATGGGGTCGCCCGTGAGCGCGAGCTCGAGGGCGATCTTGGTGGGGAGCGCCTGGGGGAGGCGGAACAGGCCGCCGCCGGCGGCGACGAGGCTGCGCTTGACCTCGGGGATGCCGAACTCCGCGGCGCTGCTGGCGACGATGAGGTCACACGCGAGGGCGATCTCGCACCCGCCGGCGAAGGCCCGTCCATCGACCGCCGCGATGATCGGCTTCTCGCGCTCACGACGAACCAGTCCGGCGAAGCCACCCCGCTGGGTGTTGAGGCCGGCCGCCTGTCCGCTGCTGATCGCCTTGAGGTCGGCGCCCGCGCAGAAGACGGTGCCGGCGCCGGTCAGGACCCCGACCCAGGTCTCGTCGTCGGCCTCGATCTTGTCGATGGCCTCCTCGATCCCCGACGCCACCTCGCCGTTGACGGCGTTGCGGGCTTCCGGACGGTTGATGGTGAGGACGGCGACGTGTCCCCGCTGCTCGTATTCGACGATGGCCATAGTGGCCGGACGATACTCCGGGAGGTCCGCCCCCTCCCAGAAGGATGACGGTACGGTTACGACCGGTGGCTGACCAGCAGGGACACCTCGCCTGTCCGTTCTGCAACTCCTACGACGTGAGCCGATTGTTCATCGCCTCGCTCAAGATGGACAGCTGCGAGTGCATCACGTGCGGTGCCCGGTGGGATGAGGACGCCCGGAGCGGCGAGTACAAGGGGCGGGCGAACCGGTCGTCGGTGCTCCTGCCACGCCAGCAGCCGTCGTCGTCGTCCTGACGCCGATCTTCGATCTCGACGGGACGCTGCTCGACTCCGATGTCGCGCTGGCGGCTCCGTTCGTGGCCTTGGGGGTTCCCGCCGACGAGGTGACCTTCGGGCACGTCGTCGCCGAGGAGTGCACGCGGCTCGGGCTCTCGTTGACGGACTACATCGAGCGCTACGACGTGACTGCCGCGCAGCCCTTCGCCGGCGTCGCCGAGCTGGTGTCCTCGTTGGGACGGTGGGCGGTGTGCTCCAACAAGGTGCGGGCGAGCGGATCGGCCGAGCTCGACCGGCTCGGGTGGACGCCGGACGTGGCGCTCTTCGCCGAGGACTTCGGCGGCGGTCCGAAGCGGCTCGGTCCGGTGCTGGAGCGGCTGATGATCGGGGACCGGGGGGACGTCGTGTTCGTCGGCGACACCGCCCACGATCGGGTCTGCGCCGCCGATGCGGGAGTCACGTTCGCATTGGCCGCCTGGAACCCGCGGGCCGCGGGACTGGCAACGGCGCGGGACCTCGTCTTCGACCAGCCCGGCGACCTTCTCGCGTACCTGGCGCGCTGACCTCCGCATTCGGAGGTGCGCCCCAAACGACCGCCGCCTAGGACTCGCCGGCTCCCGGACCGGATCCGTCGACGGTGACGGACGCATCGCTCGGCGCCTCGACGCCGTCGGCCGCGGGCGCGGCGGAGGGCTCGGCCGGCGCGACCGGGTCGGTCGCTTCGGGCGGCGTGGGGATGTCGCCAGGCGGGTCGTCGTTGACCGGGGTCGGCGGTGCCGGCGACTGCTCGGTCGTCTCGTTGACGATCGGGGCAGGCGCGGCCGACACCTCGGGCGCCGGGGCCTGTGGCGGACGCGGTTGTTGCGGGGGGCGAGGTCCGGCACCGCCACCGCGACCTCCCTGGGTGGGTTTCGGCGGGATGCGGCGGACGGGACCGGGGGGCGGTGGCATCGAGATGCCGAGGAGCGTCGTCAGCGCGGGGATGCGGCCGGCCTGCTGGCGCGCCGCGTTCAGAAGCGCCTCGCCGGGGTTCTCCGGCAGCGCCGCCGGCTTCACAGTGGTGCGAACGGGAGAAGCGGCGACGGCCTCGAGCAGCGCCGCCCAGCGGTCATGCGGGGTGTCGGCGGCCATCGCCTCGGACGCCGTGCCCGACAGACGCAGCGCCAGATCCGAGGGGAAGCGCATCGATGGGTCCGGAGGACGGGACGCCACCCGCAGTGCCCGCACGAGCCGGTTGTCGTCGAGCGCGGAGGCGATCTCGGCGATCCAATCGTCCTGCTGCTTCTTGACCCGCCGCTCGAGCGCCTCCCGCAGCGATGCTGCCAACGTGCGGGTCTCGTCGTCGCGGGCGGCGGCATCGGCGCCGCTGACCACGGACCGCAGATCGCGCAACCCGATCTCGTCCACGTCGGTCATGGCCGCCTCGGCGCGATCCCGCCACTCAGCCGTCTTGAGCTTCGGCAACAGCTCCTCCGCCAGGGCCACCAGCGGGCCGGGCTTGATCTCGGGCTGACCCGCCGCCTTGGCCGTGTTGTTCTGCTCCTCGAGAGCGCGCCGCACCGCGGGGATGCCACCGCGGAGGACCTGTTCGGCCACGGGACGCTGCTCCGGTGACAGGCTCTCGAGCACCGCCGCCCGATGGGTGTTGGCCGGGTTGAGGCGCTTCGGACGAGGCTTGCCGACGCCCTCGCCACCACCCTCACGACCGGGACCGCGGTCGGGCCGATCGCGGCGCGTCGCTCCACCACCCTCACGGGCGGGCCGCTGACCGCCACGGCGATCCGCCGTCGGTCCACCGGTCCCGAGTGCCGCGTCCTGGCGGGGGCGTCCACCGCGGTCGCCCCGCTCGCCACGGTCCCGTCCGCCTCGACCGCCTCGATCGCCTCGCGGCTCCCGCTCGGCGCCGCCCGCAGGTGCCGGCGGCGCGACCTTCGCCCGCCAGTCCGCTGTCGGACGCGGGCCGCCCCGGTTGCCGCCGCGATCTCCGCCGCGGCCACCGGCGCCGCCACCACCACCTGGGCCACCGCGGCCACCGTCGCGTCCACCGGCGACGCCGCCGGAGCGCTCGCCGTAGGGATCCCGATCGCGCCCGCCGGCGCGCTCCTTCCAGTTGGTGATCACCGGCTGGAAGTCCTCGTCACCCCGCGTCGCCTCGAGCAGGCCGGACCGACCGGCCTTTGCCTTCGGCGGCGTCACCGACGTGATCGTGATGCCGTCGACGTCGAAGTCGGCCTCGGCGGTCAGCACGTCGCCGACCTTGGCCCCCGCGTACAGCAGCCCGGAAGCCACGACGCCTTTGGGTTGGCGCGCGCCGGCGGCACGCCATGTCCAGGTGCCATCATCCCGCGCGCTGGTCAGCTCGACGTCGATCCTGCGGGGCATAAGGCTTCCAAGCTACAAGATCTCCGCCCGGCGACCTCCTCCGCTCAACGGGTGCAGCTGCATCGCCGCGGCGATCTCCTCGTCGGCCACCTCCGTGTAGATCTGCGTCGTGGCCAGGCTGGCGTGCCCGAGCGCGACCTGCAGCTGCCGCAGCGAGAACGCCCCCTCGCGCAGGCCCAGCGTGGCGAACGTGTGGCGCAGCGCGTGCACACGGATCCCCGCCTGACGGGCCCCGACGCGCCGCAGCAGCCGGTCGACGACATAGGCGACGGACTCGCGGCTCGACTCGACGGTGTGGCCGACGACGTCCCCGGCGCGGTTCTTCACCGGACGCGGCCGCGACGACACGATCACCGTGCGTGCGTCGAGGCCGAGCCCGTCGAGGCGCTTCCGCCGTGTCGGCAGGTAGGACGCCAGCGCCTCGCGCACCACCGGCGGCACGCCGAGGCGGCGTTCCTTGTCGCCCTTGCCCCGCACGACGAGCGCGTCGGGCGGATCGCCGAGCAGCTGGTCGAGGCGGAGCGTCGCGATCTCCTCGAGCCGGAGTCCGCACGCCAGGGCCAGGGCGATGATGAGCTCGTCGCGCTCAGGCCACCGAGAGCCCTGTCCGGATTGGTCGAGGGCATCGCCCGCCATCTCCCGGGTCAACGCCTTCGGCATCCGCTTGCGCCGCCGGGGGGCTTCGAGCTTGGCCGAAGGATCCGCCGGGATCCGGTCGGTGGTGTAGCACCACGAGAAGAAGGTGCGAACGGCGGCCGTGCGGCGGGCGACCGTCGCCGGCGCCCGTTCCTCGGGGGCACGGTGGGGGTTGGTGCGGAAGCGGGGGTCGGGTCGGGTGCGGAACTCGGCGATGGCCTCGTCGAGCTCGTCGAAGGTGACGGTCGCGAGCTCGAGGGCGTCGAAGGCGCCGAGCCGCTCCTCCGTGGTCGGTGCTCCTCCGCCGGGGGAGAGGAGCCCCTTGATGACGGCGACCGAGGTCATCGTGTCGTCGAGGTCGGCTCGGTAGGCGGCGAGGGTGCGGCTCGACCGTCCGGCGTTGGCCAGTCGCTGGAGCCACCGCTCCAGCGTCGGTCCGTAGGTCGCCGTCGACATCGCCCGACCAGCGTGACCGCTCCGAGGAGCCCCGCGGTGGATAGCGTTTCGTTTGTGACGAAACCCATGGACAGGGAAGCAAGCCGGAAGTGTGGGTGGTGCAGCCGTCTCCTGCCGCCGCCGGCGTCGACCGGCCGTCCGCGGAAGTATTGCCGGGACGTCTGTCGCCAGCGGGACTTCGAAGCCCGCCAGCGGGCCCTCGAGGTCGGTCTCACCGAGGCGGAGCTCGTCGTCACCCGTCGGGACCTCGAGGAGCTCCACGACCAGCTGTACGTGTTGGAGGCCGCCATCGAGGACGTGGAACGGGATCTCGCCGGCTCACCGTCGAACCAGGACTACATCGACGCCGTGGCCTGGCTCCTGCAGGCCGCCCGTCCCCTCGCCGCCTTTCCCTACAAAAGAGTGATTCTGTAGGGAGACGGGGCGGGTACCCCCTACTTCAGCAGGCGGAGGTTGACCGGGTAGCGGTACGTGGTGCCGTTGTTCACGGCGACGGCCGCCATGATCATCATGATCACCGACGCGATCCAGATGATCGGCAGCAGCAACAGGCCGATCAGCACGACGACCAGCACCGAGGCCACCACGTAGGCGATCGCCAGGGTGATCTGGAAGTTCAGCGCTTCCCGCGACTCCTCCTTCACGAAGGAGGACTCGGTGCCCTTGGTCAGGTAGACGACGAGCGCCGGCAGGAAGCCGAAGAAGATCCCACCCGCGTGCGCGATCAGGCTCATCGTCTTCTCATCGGACGTCGGGACCGCGGGGAATGCCCCGCCTACACCCTCGACAGACATGACTGCTCCTGTTCTCACCCGCCCGCCACGGGGGGTGTGGTTGCGACGGTACCGGAACTCAGGCCGGCACGACGACGGTCTTGGAGACCTTGTCCCCCAAGGTCTGACGTTGTGCGTCGAAGAAGGGGAACAGCCAGAACAGCCCGCAGATCCCGTTCACGAAGTTCCGGGCGAACGCCATCCCGAACCCGACAGGCTGCCCGCCATTCTCGAGGCCGACGAGCTTGACGTTCTGCATCCTCTTGCCGATCGTCTGACCGGTGGTCCCCTCCTGGTACACCTGCCAGAACCAGAAGCCGAGGTAGGCGACGAACCCGAGGAGCCCGAACAGCGCGCCCAAGGCGTCGCTGATCGCGCTCAGGAGGGCGCCGACCACAGCGAACACGAGGAACATGGCCACGTAGGCGCCCACCCAGTCGATGAGGAAGGCGACGACGCGCGGCCCGATCTCGGCAAGCTGCGGTGTCCCGCCCACTCCGGGCGGAATGGGCGGGAGCTCGCTCATGCGGGGACCGTGATCCCCTTCGCGACCTTGTCACCGAGGGTCTGCTTCTGGGAGTCGAAGAACGGGAACAGCCACCCGAGCCCGCAGATGATGCCGTTGATGAAGTAGCGGACCCACGCCATGCCGAACCCGAGGGGCTGGCCGGTCTCGGCGCTGACCGTCTTGATGTTCTGCATCTTCTTGCCGATGCTCTGACCGGTCGTGCCGACGATGTACGGCAGGTACACCCACGCGTAGGCGAGCTGCACGAGGAGGAACAGCAGGCCGAGGATGCCGCTCACGCGGCCGAGGATGTTCCCCACGATCGACAGGCCGATCGGGATGGCCACGAGGTCGATCAGCGTCGCGATGACGCGCGGTCCGATCTCGGCCGTGGAAGCGCCGGCACCACCGGGCATGCCGCCGCCGGGAGGCGGAGGAGGAGGGGGCGGAGGAGGAGGGGGCGGCGGCGGAAGATCACTCATGCCAGGTCCTTTCGATATCGCCGAGGTTGGCAACAACGCGAACGGTACCAACACGCCCTCCGCCCGCCGCGGATGATCCGGCCCTCGGTACCATTGACCCCATGCCCGAGCTGAAGATCCCGATGCCGCCGACGTTCGCCTCCGTCGACGAGGAGCGCCAGTACCGCAAGCAGCGCCTGGCCGCGGGCTTCCGCCTGTTCTCGCGCTTCGGGTTCGACGAGGGCGTTGCCGGTCACATCACGGCGCGCGATCCCGAGCTCGACGACCACTTCTGGGTCAACCCGTTCGGCGTGCACTTCGGCCACATCAAGGCGTCCGACCTCATCCTCGTGAACCACCAGGGCGAGGTCGTGCAGGGCGACCGTCCGGTGAACACCGCCGCCTTCGCCATCCACTCGCAGGTCCACGCCGCCCGACCCGATGCGGTCGCTGCCGCCCACTCGCACTCGACCTACGGTCGGGCCTTCTCGACGCTGGGCAAGCCACTGGCGCCGATCACCCAGGACGTGTGCGCGTTCTACGACGACCACGCGGTGTTCGACGACTACACCGGCGTCGTCCTCGACATCGAGGAAGGCAAGCGCATCGCCCACGCCCTCGGTGAGAACAAGGCGGCGATCCTCCGCAACCATGGACTGCTCACGGTCGGGCACTCGGTCGACGAGGCCGTGTGGTGGTTCATCACGATGGAGCGGTCGTGCCAGGTGCAGCTGCTGGCCGACGCCGCCGGATCCCCGATCCTCATCGACCCGGAGATGGCCAAGCTGACGAGCGGACAGGTCGGCTCCCACTTCGCAGGCTGGTTCAGCTTCCAGCCGCTCTACGAGCGCATCGTGCGCGAGCAGCCCGACCTGCTCGACTGACGTTTCCGGGTCCCGGTGACGTCTGCCCTTCCGGGCAGGCTTCGACGTCGTATCCTCCTCACATGCCTCCCGCAGCGCGCGTCGGTGACCTGACCGTGTGTCCGCTCGTGACCGGCGTCGTGCCCCACGTCGGCGGGCCGGTCATCGGGCCCGGCGTGCCGACGGTGATGATCGGCAAACTGCCGGCGGCCGTGATGGGCGACTCGGTCACGTGTGTTGGTCCGCCGAACAAGATCCTCAAGGGCAGCGCGACCGTGATGATCGGAAACAAGCCGGCGGCCCGCGTCGGCGACACGTGCGCCCACGGCAACCCGATCCTCCCGCCGGGCTGCCTCACGGTGATCATCGGCGGTTGACGCTCCTGTCACACGGCCACTAGGCATCGGCCATGGATTGGCCCTTGCGCTTCGGCATCTTCCTCGCCCCGTTCCACGAGCCCAACCGAAACCCCACGCTGGCCCTCGAGCGCGACCTCGAGCTGCTCGAACGACTCGACGAGCTCGGCTATGACGAGGCCTGGATCGGCGAGCACCACTCCGCCGGCTTCGAGATCATCGCGTCTCCCGAGGTGTTCATCGCCGCCGCCGCGCAGCGGACCAAGCACATCCGCCTCGGGACCGGGGTCAGCTCGCTCCCCTACCACCACCCGCTGATGCTGGCGGACCGAATGGTCCTGCTCGACCACCTCACCCGAGGGCGGGTGATGCTCGGATGCGGCCCCGGGGCGTTGCCCTCCGACGCGTTCATGATGGGCATCGACCCGCAGCGGCAGCGAGAGATGATGGAGGAGTCGCTCGAGGCCATCCTGGCCTTGCTCGACGGATCCGAGCCGGTGACCAGGGAGACCGACTGGTTCGCGCTCCGCGATGCCCGCCTTCAGCTGCGGCCCTACACCCACCCCCGCTTCGAGGTGTGCGTCGCCGCGCAGGTCTCCCCCGCGGGTCCCCGCGCGGCCGGTCGCTTCGGATGCGGGCTGCTGTCGATCGGCGCGACGAGTCGCGGCGGCTTCGACGTCCTCGGGTCGCACTGGAACGTCATGAACGAACGCGCGGCGGAGTTCGGTCGGCCCGAGCCCGACCGTCGGCAATGGCGTCTCGTCGGACCGATGCACATCGCCGAGACCGAGGAGCAGGCACGCAAGGACGTGGCCCACGGCCTCGCCGATTGGATCGGCTACTTCCAGAAGGTGGCGGCGCTGCCGCTGGCACCCGACGCCAACGATCCCGAGGCGATGGTCGAGGCGATGAACGGGTCCGGCATGGCCGTGATCGGCACGCCGGAGATGGCGGTCGCTCAGGTCCAGCGGCTCATCGACCAGTCCGGCGGGTTCGGCACCTTCCTGTTCATGGCCAACGACTGGGCCGACCGCGAAGCGATGCTGCGTTCCTACGAGCTGTTCGCCCGCGAGGTCATGCCGCACTTCCAGTCGTCGACGTCCTCGCTCGTGAACAGCCGGGACTGGGCGGCCAAGAACCGCCCGACGTTCATCGGCGCCGCCGGCGCCGCCGTCATGAAGGCGATCGGCGACCACAACGCCGAGAAGGCCGCCAAGGCCGAAGCGACCACCTGACCCTTTTGGCAGGAACAACCCGCCCTCCGGGGCGGGATCCCGCTGTCAAAAGGTCAGAAGGAGGAGGCGGGGCTGGGGTTGCCGGCGTCCGCATCGAACGTCGGGCGGGCGTCGAAGGTCGGGATGAGCTGGCGGGCGGCGCGGGCCTCGTCGACGCGGCGCACGGGCGCCGTGCGGGGCGCCGCCTTTCCGGACTCGGCGTTCCCCGCGGCGGTCGCCTCGTGGGCGATCACCTCCAACGCTTCCGCCATCGCCTCCAGCGTCTGCAGCGACTCGGTCTCGGTCGGCTCGAACATCAACGCCTCGTCGACGATCAGCGGGAAGTACACCGTCGGCGCATGGAACCCCTCTTCGAGGAACCGCTTGGCGACGTCCAACGCCTTGAGCCCGGTCGCCCTCTTGAGCGCGGTCGTGGACGCAACGAACTCGTGCATGTTGGGCCGGTCGTACGGGATGTCGTAGACGCCCCGCAACCGGTGGCGCAACCAGTTGGCGTTCAGCACCGCCGCCTCGGACACCCGCCGCAGCCCGTCGCCGCCATTGACGAGGATGTAGCTGTAGGCCCGGGCGAGCGCGAGCGCGTTGCCGTACCAACCGTGGACCCGACCGATGGACTGCGCAGGCGACGCCCACGAGTACGTCCCGTCGTCCGCTCGCTTCGGCAGAGGTCCGGGGAGGAACTCCGCCAGTCGCGACTTCACCGCCACCGGACCGGCACCGGGGCCGCCTCCACCGTGGGGCACGGCGAACGTCTTGTGCAGGTTCAGGTGGACGATGTCGAACCCCATGTCGCCGGGGCGGACAACGCCCATGATGGCGTTGAGGTTGGCGCCGTCGTAGTACAGCAACCCGCCGACCTCGTGGACGGCCGCCGCGATCTCGGCGATGTCCTCTTCGAAGAGGCCCAGCGTGTTCGGGTTCGTCAGCATGATACCGGCGACGTCCTCGTCGAGCCGCTCCCGCAACGCGGCGACGTCGACACAACCGCGATCATCGGACGGGACCGTGACCGTCTCGTACCCGCCCAGCGTCACCGATGCCGGGTTCGTCCCATGGGCCGAGTCCGGGATGATGACCTTTGTCCGCTGCCGGCCCTGCGCCTCGTGCCACGCCCGCATGAGCAACAGCCCAGTGAGCTCGCCGGCCGCGCCGGCCGGGGGCTGCAGCGTGATGGCGTCCATTCCCGTCACCGTGCACAACCACTTGCCGAGCTCGTCGAGGAGCTCGAGCCACCCCTGGGTCAGCGCCGGCGGCGTCGCCGGATGCACCATCGCCAGCCCCGGGACGTTGGCGGTGTCGTCGCAGAGCTTCGGGTTGTACTTCATGGTGCAGCTGCCCAGCGGGTAGGCCCCGAGGTCGACGGAGTACTGGCGGTGGGTCAAGCGGGTCACGTGGGCCACGAGGTCGCGCTCGCTGACGTCGGCCAGCGGCAGCGGGTCGTCGTTGCGGTGATCGTCGGGAACGAGAGCGTCGCCGGGCCACTCGGGCACGTTCGTCGTCCGGAACGACCAGGCCGCCCGCCCCGGCACCGACAGCTCGAAGACCGTCGGCTCCTCGTCGTGGCCCATCAGGGGTGCGCTGGTGGCCTTGCCTCCCGGGCGAACGGACATCAATGCCTCCCGCGGTTGGCACGGGCCGGCAGGCCATTCGCTCCGCTCATCAGCGCACCACCTTCTCCATCGTCTGGACGTACCGATCGATCTCGTCGCGCGTCCGCTTCTCGGTGACGGCGACGAGGAGGGCGTCGGTCCCGTACTCCTCGCCGAGCGGCACGCCCGCCAGGAAGCCCTCCTCGGCCATGCGCTCCACGACGACAGCGGGATCGGTCGGCAAGGTCACCGCGAATTCGCGCAGGGTCGGCGTGCCGGCGGTGAGCGGCTCGATGCCCTCGACGGCCAGCAGGGACTCGCGGGCATAGCGCGTGCCGCGGGCGCATCGCAGCGCCAGCTCGCGCAGTCCCGTGGTTCCGAGCCACGAGAGTTGGATGGCGCACACGACGGCGATCAGCGTCTGGTTCGTGCAGACGTTCGACGACGCCTTCTCACGGCGGATGTCCTGCTCGCGCGTCCGCAAGGTGGTGACGTACGAACGCCGGCCCTCGACGTCGACGGTCTCACCGACGAGGCGCCCGGGCAGTCGGCGGACGTGCTCGGTCCGGCAGGCGAAGAGGCCGAGGTACGGACCGCCGAAGGACAGCGGCGTGCCGAAGGGCTGCCCCTCCCCCACCACGACGTTTGCCCCGTAGGAGCCCGGCGTCTTGAGGATGCCGGCGGCGACGGGGTCGAAGGCGACGAGCAGCAGCGCCCCCTTCTCCTTGGCCAAGGCGGCGGCGGCGGCGATGTCGTCGAGACACCCGAGGAAGTTCGGGTACTGCAGCAGCAGCGCGCCCGGCTCGCCCTCGGTCGGCCACTGGGTCACGCCGTCGACGAGGCCGACGTCGACGAGGTCGTGTCCCGTCCCGCGAGCGAAGGTCGTCATCGTGTCGCGCCAGTTCGGGTGGACGCCGCGACTCACCCAGACCGTGGACCGTCCGGAGGCGGCGACCGCGAGGTTGACCGCTTCGACGCAAGCCGTGGCGCCGTCGTAGAGCGACGCGTTGGCGATCTCCACTCCGGTCAGGCGCGTCAGCAGCGTCTGGTACTCGAACAGTGCCTGCAGCACCCCTTGGCTGACCTCCGGCTGATAGGGGGTGTAGGCGGTGACGAACTCGGTGCGGAAGGCGAGCCGCTTCGTTGCCGACGCGATGTCGTGGTCGTAGGCGCCGGCGCCGGCGAAGCACGTCAGGCGCGAGTTGCGGTCGCCGAGGCGCTCCATCTCGGCGAGGGTGTCGAACTCGCTGAGCCCGTCGGGCAGGTCGAGGTGGCGACCGTCGTCGTTGGCGACGAGCCGCAGGGCTTCGGGGATCGACGAGAACAGGTCGTCGAGCGACTCGACGCCGACGAACTCGAGCATCGAGGCCAGCTCCTCGTCGGTGTGGGGGACGTAGTGGCCCACGGATCAGCCCTTCTTCTTGGACACGAACGGGAGCTTCACGATCTCGCCGGCGAGCCGCTTGCCTCGGGCGTCGATCTCGACGGCGTCACCGGGCGCGGTCGACGGTGGCAGGAAGGCCATGGCGATGCCGGAGCCGAGGACCGGCGAGAAGTTGCCCGAGGTGACGATACCGGCGGCATCGCCGTCGACGAACACGTAGTAGCCCTCCCTGGGCGGTTGGCGTCCCTCGACGACGATGCCCCGCAGGATGCGTCCAGGACCGCCGCAGTCGCGCTCCGCGACGAGTGCCTCCTTCCCGCGGAAGCCCCCCGGCTTGTCCCAACCGACGACCCAACCGAGCCCCGCCTGCAGCGGCGTGATGCCGGCACCGAGCTCGTGGCCGTGCAACGGCAGGCCGGCCTCGAGCCGAAGCGTGTCGCGCGCCCCGAGGCCGGCAGGGGTGACGCCGGCGATGATGACCTCGTCCCAGAAGGTGGCGGCCACGTCGACGGGCACCGCGCACTCGACGCCGTCCTCCCCGGTGTAGCCGGTGCCGGCGGCGGTGACGGTGGTGCCCTTCCAATCGAACTGGGTGACCGCGAAGCGGCCCACCGCCGCGGCTTCGGGTGCGACGGATTCGAGCCTCGCCCGGGCGTGCGGACCCTGGACGGCGATGACCGCCCGCTCCGCGGTGATGTCCGTGCCGCCGATGGCGGCGACGACGCGGTCCGTGTTCGACGCGTTCGGCATGACGTGGAAGACGTCGTCCGAGATCCACCACACGATGATGTCGTCGAGCACCGAGGCGTCGTCCGGGTCGAGCAGGTGGGTGTACTGCGCCCGTCCGGGACGCACTTTGCGGAGGTCGTTGGTGAGGGTTCGCTGGAGTCGGTCGAGGCCCGCGGAGCCGGTGACGAGGACCGTCCCGAGGTGGCTGACGTCGAAGGCGACGGCGTCGTTGCGGCACGCCAGATGCTCAGCGATCGTTCCGGTCGGATACTGCAGCGGCATGTCCCACCCGCCGAAGGGGACGAGCTTGGCGCCCAGGGCCCGGTGGGCCTCGTCGAGCGGCGATCGCTTGTCGGTCACCGCCGCAGCCTAGAGGCGAGGGCTACACACTGAAGTCGAGCGGCGCCGGGTCGGAGAGGTCGATCCCGGACCGTTGCGACGGCTCCTCGAGCCCGTACTTGACCAGCAGGTGGAGGTAGTCGCGCTGGTAGAAGATCTTCACCGACACCTCCGGGTGGAGCTCCTTGAGGCGCCGGACCTTGCGGTTCTTCTTGGTCACGAGCTTCTGGTTCAGCGTCGTGATCTCGATGAACAGGTCGTACGCCGGCAGGTAGAAGTCCGGGCTGAACGCCTGGCTCGGTCGCCCCTGCCGATCGCGCTCGAGGGTGAACGTGCGGGGCTCGTACTCCCACACGATCCCGTAGAAGTCGAGGAGCTTGGCGAACTGACGCTCCGAGTTGTGGGCGAAGCGCACGCCCTCGTGCGGCAGCGGAGCCGTCGTCGGCGCGGCGACCTGGTCGGTCAGACCGGTCAGCTCCCGCTCGCGGCGGCGCGGCGGTCCGCCGGTGCCGTCAGGACGGCCTTCGCCTGCGTCGCGTCCTCGAAGGAGTGGATGGCGGTGTCGAGCTCTTCCTTGACGCCGGCGAGCGGGAGGATGTTCAGCACGCCCTGGCCGCCGCGGAGCAGGTCGACGATCTCCTCGCCGGTCGTCGCCAGGATCGACTCGGTGCCCGTGAGGACGAGGTTGGCGGCAGCGACGTCCTCGCCCAGGTTCTCCCGCAGGTAGCCGATGGCTCGGCGGGCCGATTGCAGGCTGATGCCGGCGTCGAGGAGGCGCTTGATGACCTTGAGCTCGAGCAGGTCGCGGTAGCTGTATCGGCGCTGGGTCCCGCTCCCCTTGGCCTCGGTGATCGAGGGGCGCAGCAGGTCCGTCCGCGCCCAGTAGTCGAGCTGTCGGTAGGTGATGCCGACGATGGTGCACACCTGGGGGCCGCGGAAGCCTGATTCGGTCACGGGGAAGTGCCTTTCCGGTCGGGCTGATGACACCGACGTAACTACGCCGGTGTAGGCAGCGTACGCACGACCCCCCGCGGAGTCAACGACGAGACCCCGCCCCGGCACAGAGCGAGGCCAAGGAACTCAGCTCGCGAAGTCCTCCGGCCGGATGTCCTCGATGAAGCGCTGAAACTGCTCGATGACCTCCTCCTGCTCCTCCTCGGGCTCCTCGTCCTCCTGGATGACGTAGGCCTCGGCGTCGAGCAGCGCTTCCTCGGCATGGATCGGCGTGCCCAAGCGGACCGCCAGCGCGATCGCGTCGGACGGACGGCTCGAGACCACGTAGCGCCGGCCATCGCGGATCATGCGGATCTCCGCGTAGAAGATCTTGTCGACGAGCTCGGTGATGACGATGGCCTCGACGTCGACCTCCAACCCGTGGAGCAGATCGCGCAACAGGTCGTGGGTGAGCGGACGGGGCGGCTCGATCCCCTGGATGGCCCGGGCGATCGCCGTCGCCTCCTCGGGGCCGATGAGGATCGGGAGGGTCCGGCCCCCGGCGGGATCGCCGGTCGCTTCCTTCAGCATCACGACGGGGACGTTGTCGGGCATCGAGACTCGGATCGACGCCAGCGTCATCTCGACCACACGAAGACACTACCCCCCGTAGAGGGCTTCGACATGGGCGCCGGGGTCTCCTCGGAGCACCTCCAGATCGCCGGCGACGACGTGGTCGAGGTTGCGATAGCGGCCGGCGAAGTCGAGTCCGTACCCGAGGACGAACTCGTCGCCGATCTCGAAGCCGACGTGCGCCAACGGCGTCGGCACGATCCGCCGCACCCGCTTGTCGAGGAGCGTGCATGCGCCGAGCGATCTCGGTGACCGGCCGCCGAGCTCACGGAGCAGGTAGGTCAACGTCAACCCGGTGTCGACGATGTCCTCCACGATCACGACGTCGCGGCCGTGGACGTCGGTGTCGAGATCCTTCACCAACCGCACCCGCCCGCTGTCGGGTGCGTACGCCGAGATGGCGAGGAAGTCGACCTCGGCCTGCACCGTCATCGCCCGGACGAGGTCCGCCACGAACGGCACCGACCCCTTGAGGACGGCGACGAGCAGCACGCCGTCCTCATGCGCCGCCGAGAGCTCGGACGCGACCCGTCGGACGCCCTCGTGCAGCTCCACCGACGTCAGCAGGACCTTCGGTGCTCCGCTCAACCGCCGGTGTGGTCCTTGAGGGCCATCCGCAGCATCGCCGCCCGCAGCCCCTGGCCGAGCTTCCCCAACTCGACCAGCGTGTCGACCGCCTGGCGACGCGCCTTCGGATTTCGCTGCTTGAGCATCGGCATCACCAGCTGCTCGAAGAACCCGGCCTCGCGCTCGGCCGCCGTCTTGTACATCCGGAGGTGGCGGGCCTCGACCCCGAAGCGCATGAAACCGGCGGCGAGGTTGGCGACGATCAGCGACTCTTCGTCGAAGTACGTGGTGCCGCCGACGGGACGCCCGGCAACCAGCCCGTAGCGCTGGAGCTCGCCGAGCTCGACCGCGGTCAGCCCGCACGCCGTCGACAGCTCCTCGAGCGTCATCGACACGCCGGTGTGGACGACCTGCAACGGGTTGACCATGTCGGCGACCGGCGACGGGATCGGCGGCGCCGGACGGGCGGGCGACATCACCGGCGCAGCCAGCCGCGGATCCGCCCCCTCCTCGGGCTCCGCAGGTGGCGTCGACGCCGCGTCGGCGACCGCCACTCCTCCCCCACCCTCGTCACCGTCGTCGACGCCCAGTCGGCCCTTGATCACCTTCAACGGCAGGTACTGCTCGCGCTGCTGGCGCAGGATCCATCGCAACCGCTCGACGTCCGGGTCGTAGAACTTGCGGTACCCCGACGGCGTCCGCTCCGGGTCGAGCAGACCTTGGCTCTCGAGGAACCGGATCTTCGAGATCGTCAGGTCCGCGAACTCCGGGCGGAGCAGGGCGAGGACCTCGCCGATCGACAGGTAGGCGCGCTCGGGCACCGGGGTTCGGACCCCTACCCGACGTCGGTGCCGGCCGCCAGGAACACCAGCTTGAACTTCCCGATCTGGACCTCGTCGCCGTTCTGCAGCTTGGCCTCCTCGATCCGATCGCGGTTCAGGTAGGTGCCGTTGAGGGACCCGACGTCGCGCACGACGTACCCGCCTCCGGCCGAGCGCGCGATCTCCGCGTGGCGACGGGAGACCGTGATGTCATCGAGGAAGATGTCGGAGTCGGGGTGACGACCGGCGAGCACGACCTCCTTGTCGAGGACGTACTTCGACCCGGCGTTCGGTCCCCGCTTCACCCAGAGGAGCCCCGCGCCATCGGGCATGTCAGGGACGTTGAGGACCTGCTCCTCGGAGGGGTCGCCGGCGTCGATGGGCGCGAACGTGATCGTCGTCGGCTCCTCGGCGGCGTGCCCGAGGACGTGGCCGCACGACGAGCAGAAGTTCGATCCCGGCGGGTTCTTGTGTCCGCAGTTGTTGCAGAAGACGTCAGCCACCCGGCAAACGGTACACGCCAAACCTCAACCCTCAACAGGAGGTGAAGGTCGGGGCCTGCTAGGCGATCAGCGCCTGGTAGGCGCCAGCGTCCAGCAGGGCCTCGAAGGCGGCGGGATCCGAGGGCTCGATCGTGCAGATCCAGCCCTCGCCGTAGGGGTCCTCGTTCAGACGCTGCGGCGCGTCGGCGAGCTCGTTGTTGACCTCGACGACGGTGCCGGCGACCGGCGCATAGATGTCCGACACGGACTTCGTGGACTCGACCTCGCTGAAGGAGCCGCCCGCCTCGACCTTCGCCCCGGGCTCGGGCAGCTGCACGAAGACGACGTCCCCCAGCGCGTCCTGCGCGTAATCCGTGATCCCCATGCGGACCCGACCGTCCTCCTGACGGATCCACTCGTGGTCGGACGTGTAGCGGAGGTCCTCGGGCACGTTGCTCATGGATACGGAATCTACTGGCTCGGCTTCGCCGGGCGGGCGGCGTCGAAGCGCGGAGCGCGGACCAGCGCGGGCAGCTGGACCTCGACCCGGCGGGCCACGTCGACTCGGACCCCGCGAATCGTCGAGACGGCGTCGACGGCGCCACCGGGGATCTTCAGGCCGCCGTCGAGAGTGGCCGGCTGGCCGATGGCGGCGATGCGGTACGGCGCCGTCAGGGGCGCGCCGTCGACCGTGATCCTGCCCTCGCGCTCGGCGAAGGCGGTGGCGACACCGATGCGCACGTCGTTGACGGCGATGGCCTCGGCACCGGCGTCGCGGAGCTCCTGGACGACGTCGATCAACGCGTCGTAGGTGAGGGACCCGTTGCTGTCGGTGATCGTCATCACGACCCCTGGACCGGTGACGGGCGTCGTGCCGGCCAGCACCTGGAGGTTGCGCAGCTGCTCATCGGCGGATGCCGCCGCCGCCGTCTCGTCCCGCGAGGACCGCCGCAGGTCGCTCAACTGGATCCGGAGCTCGGCGATCTCGCCCTGAAGGGCGTCGGCCTCCGAGTTCAGGTCGGCGAGGATGCGGGCGAGGTCGCCCTCGGACTCGGCCTCGAGCGGTGCCCGTTCCGCCTGCTGGCCCTGGAGCTGCCCGACGAGGAGGAAGCCCACGACGGTCGCGGCGACGGCGAGCAACATGGGTCGCGCGACGCCCGCCCGGAGGCGCCGCAGGAGGCCGGGCGCGGCGGCGAGAGGTGCCGTCACCGAGACTTGACCATCATCCGCCGAAGAGTCGGCGCCGCAGGGCGGCGAGGTTCTGGAAGATCCGGATGCCGAGGACGACCACCACCGCCGTCGTCAGGTCCACCGACAGTTGGTCGCCGAGCCACACCAGGCCGGCGGCGACGACCGCGTTCGTCAGAAACGCGAGGACGAAGACGCGGTCGTTGAACGTGTTCTCGACGTAGGCGCGCACGCCGCCGAACGAGGCGTCGACGGCCGCGACGACCCCCATGGCGACGTAGCGGGTCAAGTCCGCGGGCACGGTCGGCCGGAGGACGAGCGCGAGCACGGCCCCGATGACGAGACCGACGAGCGCGAACACCGCCTACGTCGCCCCGACCGGCGTCGCCGTCGAGATCGCCACTCGACCGGTGTACCCCGGGACCGAGACGGACGGACGCTCGGACACGCTGAACCCGAGGCCGAAGAGTTCCGTCCAGCGCTCGAAGCGGCGGGCGATGGCGCTGGCGGCGAAGGCGGCACGGTCGGCGCCGATGGCCGACACCCGATAGGGCGGGCTCAGCGGCCGGAAGTTGACGACGATCGTGCCGCCGGCGGCGCGGATGGGGGTGGTCGCAACGAGCCGGCTGTCGTTCACGGCGACGGCATCCGCGTCGGCCGCCCACAGCTCGTTCACCACGAGTTGCAGGTCGCTGTCGTGGATCTCGTAGGCGCCGGCCTCCTCCGCCGAGGGTGGCTCACGGTCCGACGGCGACAACGAGACGACGAGCCCCGGACCACGCAACGGGACCGTCCCCGCCAGTAGGGCGAGGTGGTCGGCCGCAGCGGCCTCAGCGGCGTCAGCGCTGTTGGCGCGGTTGGCCCGGCGCTGCGCCGCGGCGACGTCCGCACGGAGCGTCTCCACCGCGTTGTCGAGGTTGTCGACCAGGTGCCGGCGATCGCCGATGAGCGACACGAGCTCCGCCTTGCGTGGCGCCGCCTTCTGTCGCTCTGCCTGTCCGGTGGCGACCGCCGTCACGACGAGGAACCCCAGGAGCCCCACGACCGTGGACAACGTCAGGAGGCTGCGATCCGGCACAGGCTCGATTGTGTCAGCGGATCATGTGGCGGATGCGCCGGGTGTACTCGTGCACCAGGGCCTTGGCCTCGCGATCGCTCGGTCCCTCGGCCCACACATGGGTGACGGGGTCCTCCGGGTCGGGCAGCACGAGGATCCATCCGTCGTCCCGGAGGACCTTGACGCCATCGACGAGCACGAGCTCCTCGGTCGACGTCTCGACGAGCGTCCGCATGACGAGGCCCTTCTGTTCCCACGGCGTCGGAACGACCTCGTGGGCGACGTGGGTGCGGGGCGTCGACTCGACGATCTTCGAGAGGCGCAGTCCGCTCCGAGCGAGAAGGGCGAGGAGGTTGACGAGCGTCGCCGTGGCGTCGTAAGCGGGCAGGAACTTCGGGAAGATGAACCCTCCCTCCTGGCTCGCTGCGAGGTCGACCTCACCTTGAGCCGCGACTTCCATGAGGTGCGCCGTGGACAGCTTCGTCCAGACGATCTCGGCGCCATGCGATGACGCGAAGCGCTCGACCTCGCGGCTCACGGACACGGGCACGGCCACCCTCACCTGGTCGTCGCGGGTGACGCACACCAGGTGCAGGATCGCGAAGAGCGCCTCGTCGTCGGTCAGGACGTGGCCGCTGTCGTCGATGATCGTGATGTGCTCCCCGTCGGGGTCGAGCACGGCGCCGAGGTGGGCTCCGGCGCTCCGGACGAGGCTCCGGACGTTCTCCGCGTGCGCCAGCCGCTCGAAGCCGGCGGCCCCGGCTGTGGCGGCGTACGGGTTGACCGCCAGGACGTCGGCGCCGAGCTTGGCGAGCACGCTCGGCATGACGAAGCTCGTCGACCCGTAGGCGTAGTCGAGGACGACCTTGAACCCGCCGGCGCGGATGGCGTCGGCGTCGACCGATGCCATGAGTGCGGCGGTGTAGAACTCCAGCGCTCGCGGAGGAAAGCCGAGATCGCCGATGTCTGCGGCGAAGGCGCGACGGAAGTCCTCGCGGTAGTAGAGGCGCTCGATCTTGCGCTGCGTCCCCTCATCGATGTCGATGCCCTGGGCGTCGAAGAACCGGATGAGGACCGCCTGGGGGTCGTTCGGGTCGAGACGCACCGTGATGCCGCCGCGGCTGCGCTGGCTCCTGACCTGGAATCGGGTCACGGGGACGGGCGCGACCTCGAGGTCGTCCACGTTGATGCCTGCCGCGTTGAGGCCGACCATGACGGCGCGCTTGAGCGTCCGGGCGGCGCGGCTCGAATCGCGCGAGGTCGTGACCGTCGTCCCCTTCTTCAGCGTCGTTCCGTAGGCCATCGCCATCCGGAGCGCCAGCTCGGGGCTGATGTCGACGTTCGCGAGGCCCCGCACGCCGAGCCGGCCGAACAAGTGACGCGCGCCTCGAGATTCCCAGACGATCGACGAGTTGATGACCGCGTTCGCCTCGACGGTCTTGAAGGGGTACACCTTCACGGACGGGTTGATGACGGCGTGCTCGCCGACGAAGCACTCGTCGCCGAGGACGACGCCCTCCTCGCAGCGGGCGCCCTTGCGGAGGTCGCTGCTACGACCGACGACCGCGCCGCGGAGGCGAACGCCGGCGTCGAGGTAGGCGTTGTCGTGGACGATCGCCCGCTCGAGGTAGGCGTCTGGCCCGACCATCACGTTGCTGCCGAGGACGGTGTACTCGCGGATGTGGGCGCCCGCCTGGATCCGGCAGTAGTCGCCGATGACCGCCGGGCCCTCGACCTTGGCCGCGGGGTCGACCTCGGAACCCTCGCCGAGCCACACGCCATGGCCCATCTCGAAGCCGTCGATGTGGATGTCGACCTTGCGATCGAGGATGTCCTGGTGCGCCTTGTTGTAGGCCTCGAGGGTGCCGACGTCCTCCCAGTACCCGTCGGCGACGTACCCGAAGACGGGCTTGGACTCCTCGAGCAGCTGGGGGAAGACCTCGCTCGAGAAGTCGACGGGGGTGCCCGCGTCGATGTAGTCGAAGATCTCCGGCTCGAGGACGTAGATCCCGGTGTTGATCGTGTCGCTGAAGACCTGTCCCCACGTCGGCTTCTCGAGGAAGCGCTCGATCGAGCCGTCGTCGTTGGTGATCACGATGCCGAACTCGAGCGGATTCTCCATCGACTTGAGCCCGATGGTCGCCATCGCGCCCTTGTCCTCGTGGAACTTCACGATGGCGGAGAGGTCGATGTCGGTCAGCACGTCGCCGGAGATCACGAGGAAGCGCTCGTCCTCGAGCTCCTGCATCGCGTTGCGAACCGAGCCCGCCGTCCCGAGCGGCGTCTCCTCGCTCGCGTAGACCATGCGGACGCCGAACTCCGAGCCGTCGCCGAAGTAGTTCCGGATGGTGTTGGCGAGGAAGGCGACGGTGACGACGATGTCCTCGAAGCCATGCTCCTTCAGGAGCTCGACGATGTGCTCCATCATCGGCCTGTTGGCGATGGGCATCATCGGCTTCGGCTGGTTCGAGGTCAGCGGGCGCAGACGGGTCCCCTCACCGCCAGCCATGATCACGGCCTTCACGGAGCGGTTCCTACCCCCTTGGCCCGTCCCTCACGGAGGGCCCGCAGGGCGATGGGGACGTAGAGCGCGAGGGCGTACCAACTGAGCAGGATCCCGGGGACGGCGAACACCCATCCGAGGGCGGTGGCGGTGTGTCGCCAGCCCAGCTGCTCGTCGCCGCCGGCGAGGAAGAACGGGAAGGCGAACAGGTTGCAGAACGTCCCGGCCTTGCCGAACCACGTGACGTCGATGCGGCGCGCGCCGAGGGCGGCGAGACCGATGGTGGCGAGCGAGATCAGCACCTCCCGGACCAGGACGAGCGTCGCCACCACGATCGGGACGGCGCCCTCGATGAGGATGCACCCGATACCGACGAAGAGGAGCAGGCGGTCGGCGACGGGGTCGAGGACCTTGCCGAGCGTCGACACCTGCTTCCATCGCCGGGCGATGAAGCCATCGACCCAGTCCGTCGCACCGAGGGCGCCGAGGAGCCAGGCGGCGGCGTACTCGTTGTCCGTGCCGAAGAGGAGCCACACGAAGAGCGGCAGGCACGCGAGGCGGACCATCGTGATCACGTTCGGGACCGTGAGGATCCGGTCCTCACCCACCTCGGTCGTGTCGCTCACGACCGGATGCTACGACCATCCACCATCCCGATCCCCGCGTTCGCGACACTTCGACCGTGGATCTGCGGGATGTCTTGGATGACTACGTCGTGACGGCGGTGCCGGGACGCGACGCGCTGCTGTCCGTCGAGTGGTCCGAGGCCGACGGCGATGTCGACGAGTCGGACGAGACCGACGGGCCGCTGACCCTCGCCATCCTCGACGACTACCGGATCACCCGGGTGCCGAAGGCTTCCTAGCGGTCACGAGGTGGTGCGGGTGCAGGTGCCCACCGTCGAGGCTCCGGTGCTCGATCTCGGTGAGGCCGGCCTCGCCCATCCACGTCGCCAGCTCCTCCGGCGGAACGAAGGTCAGGTCGTGGCCGTCGGTGATCTTCAGCACCTGCACGGAGAGGCGCTCCTGGACCGCCATCCAGCGGAACTTCCACCGGGGTCTCGTGGCCATCTCCTTGACGGCGAGGACCGCTCGGGGTGCCAGTTGCTGCGCGGCGGTGGTCAGCAGGCCACGTTCGCCCTCGCGGTCGATGAGGTAGAGGACGTCGACGATGGCGACGGCGTCCCACGGGCCCTCAGGGAAGACGCCTGGATCGTGGGCGCGGAAGGTCAGGTTGCCGAGCCCTTCGGCGGCGCGCTGGGCGGCGCGGATCTTGTTCCCGTCGACGTCGATGCCGAGGACGCGCCGATCCGCCGACTCGAGGGCGAGGTAGGTGGAGAAGAGCCCGTGTCCGCAACCGATCTCGAGGATTCGCCCCGACTTCGGAATCGTCTCGGCAACGGCCTCGAACGGGCAGCTGCGCCAACGGACGCGGGTGTGGAGACGCGTGCCGCGGGACTCGCCGTCGAAGCGGGCGAGGGTGGCGGCCGCTGTCGGGTTCAACGTCGGCGGGCTTCGACGAGGTCGGCGTAGGTCCCGAGCGTGAAGCCGTGGCGCTCGACGGCCGCGCGTGCGGAGAGCGACGTGAGCGCGTGGAGCTCGTCCTCCCACCGGTAGTTCCAGCGGTACCGGCGGCGATCGGGGTCGTCACCCTCACCGGGGTGTGTGGAGAGCTCCACGGCCGCGGCGCCGGATGCGGCGAGCCTCGTCAGGGCGACGTCGATCCGGTCGCCGTCCATGCGTCCGGCCTCGTCGACGCCAGCGGCCTGGTCGGGGAACAACAGGCCGCGTGCGCTGGCGCGCTTGGCGAGCTCGTTGGCGAGGAAGTTGACGCCCGCGCCCGGGAATGCCGTGGTACTGCGGGGCACGCGGACGGCGGGAATGCCGTACTCGACGGCGAGGTCGAGGACGACGTCGCGGACGAGGGGCCAGAGGTGGAGGTGCTGGTGGGTGTCGACGTGGGTGATGTCGATGCCGAGCTGCCGGACGGCCTCGAGCTGGGCGCGGAACTCCTTGGCGAGGTCGTCGGCATCGATGCGCCCTGCGGTGGCGCGGGCGAGGAACATCCGCCAGCTGCCGGGGAGACGGCCCTGGCGGTCGACGAGCGACGGGACCTCAGCCGCGGTCAGGAGGGGCGGATCCTCGCCGACGGTGGCGAGGTGGACGCCGACGCCGAGGTCCTCCTCCTCCTCGAGCCACTCCCCGCAGGTGTCGAAACCGGGCGCGAGGACGAGGCAGCTGGTACTGGTGACGATCCCCCCGCGGTGGGCGCGAAGGATGCCACGACTCACCTGCTCGGTCAGGCCGTAGTCGTCGGCGTTGACAATGAGGAGGCGCCGGCCGATCGGGTCGCCCGGAGGCGCAGGTGCCGGCGTCCGCTGCCTTCGCGTGGTGCGGGGTTCCGGCGCGGGCGTCGTGGACGGGGCGGCCGGGGTGACGCGCCGTCGGATCCTCGCGAGCTCCGGGCGCAGCGTCGCCATCTCCTTGAGGATGGTGGCGATGGTCGAGCCGCTGCTGAGGGTGCTGATGCCGCGGGTCCGGGGGAAGTAGTCGACGCCGAACTGGATGGTGTGGAAACCGTGGCGCTCGGCCCGGATGAGGAGCTCGGCGTCGATGAAGCTGCCGATGGAGTGGAGGTCGCCGATGTCGTCGAGCAGAGGTCGGCGGATGAGCTTGAAGGCGAAGTTCACGTCGCGGACGCGCAGGCCGAAGGCGACCCGGATGAGGCTGTTGTAGGCGAACGAGTACACGGCACGGCGCGGGCCTTCGGCGGTGCGGTCGTGGCGGTACGCGCTGACGATGTCCGCGCCGTAGATGCGCATGAGCCGGGTGGCTCGGGTGAGGCTCTCGAGGAGGTCGCACGGGAGGTCGGCGTCCGTGTAGAGGACGAGGTCGCCGGTGGCGTGGGTGAGGCCGGTCTTGATGCTGCCGCCGAGCCCCTGGTTGATCGTGTGGTGGTGGACGGCGACGTGCGCTGGATCCCCGGCGTGGAGCTCGTCCGCCATCCGCGGCGTGGCGTCCGTGCTGGCGTCATCGACGATGACGATCTCGTGGCCATCGATGTCGCCGCTCGCTTCGAGCGCCTTCGTCGCTTCCCGAGCCGCGTCGACGGCGAGATGGATCGAGGACTCCTCGTTCCACATCGGGAACACGATGCTGAGCTTGGTGGCGACGCGTCCCATTTGCGTCGTCAATCTTCCCGCATCCCGACCTTCGTGGGGGAACTCGTTCCACGCCGCCGAACCGCGACGACGGAACCATGGCTGCGCCAGACGTTCTCGCGCGTGCGTTCGGCGATGGGCGAAGGAGGTCCCACAGCGCGCAGATCCGGCGCTTCTCGGCCTCCGTGGTGGTGACCGCCGGCCGCCGCGGGACTCGGCCCGATTGCGACGCCCGTTATGATCGAGACGTGCGGATGGAGCTGCGTGACCCGGCGATCGCTGGGACGTTCGCAGGGCCGAAGTCGGCTTCGCGAGCGCCGCGACCCGAGGACGTTCCCTCCCTTCTTGGACAGCCCGAGAAGGTCGCCGCCGAGCTCGACCTGTAGGCAGAGGAGCGGCCGTGCCGGCACCGGCGGCTCCGATCCTGCCACTGCACCTGACCAGCTTCGTCGGCCGCGAACGAGAGTTGGCAGGTGTGGACGCGCTGGTCGCGTCACACCGTCTCGTGACGCTCACGGGCTCCGGCGGATGCGGCAAGACCCGGCTCGCGCTGCAGATCGCAGCTCGACACCGCAACGTCTGCTTCGTCGATCTCGCCCCCGTGGAGAGCGAGGCCGAAGTGGCGTCGACGGTGGCCGCCAGCCTCGGGGCCAAGACCCCGCGCGGACAGGCCCCGATGGCGACCGTCACTGCGTCGATCGGCGACGCTCCCCTGGTCCTGGTTCTCGACAACTGCGAGCATCTGGTCGAAGGCGTCGCCCAGCTGACGGGCGTCCTGCTGGGCGCATGCTCCGGGGTCACGGTCCTCGCCACGAGTCGCGAGCGCCTGGTCGTGCCCGGGGAGGTGACCGTGCGAGTGCCGAGCCTCTCCATGCCCGAGGCGGTCACGCTCTTCATCGACCGCTCCCGCGACGCGTCGGCCGACTTCGAAGCCGCGGGCGCCGAGCTCGAGGCCATCGCGGAGATCTGCACACAGCTCGACGGCATCCCCCTGGCCATCGAGCTCGCAGCCGCCCGCACGTCGACGTTGACGGTCCGGCAGATCGCCTCCGGTCTCGGCGACTCCCTTCGGCTCCTGACGCGTGGACCCCGGACGACGCTGCCGCGCCACAAGACACTTCGGGCGTCCGTGGAGTGGAGCAGCGAGCTCTTGGTCGAGGACGAGCGGATCGCCTTCAGACGCCTCGCCGTCTTCGCCGGAGGTTTCATGCTCGACGCCGCCGAGGCCGTCCTCGGCGTCGATCCGCTGCCGGTCGCCAACGTGCTCGACCTCGTCACCTCGCTCGTCGAGAAGTCGCTCGTGACGGTCGACCGATCTGGCCCTGAGGCTCGGTACCGCCTGCTCGAGACCATCCGGCAGTACGCGGACGAGCAGCTGAAGGGCGCAGGCGGCGATGAGGTCGCGTCGACGACGACGCGACACCGGGCCCATCAGCGCGAACTTCTTCGCCGCGCCGCCGAGGAAGCACAATCCCCCGAACAGGCCGTGTGGCAGGGCCGCGTCGAGCTCGAGCTCGACAACATCCGCGCCGCCCTCCACGCCGCGCAGCGCGACGGCGACGGCGAAGGGCTCATCGACCTCGTGTGCGCCATGGGCACCACGTGGACGCTGCAGGGGCAGTACGCCGAGCAGCGCTCCTGGCTCGAGGCGGCACTCGCACTGGCGCCGGAGGAGTCGAAACGCCGCGCAGAGGCGTTGTACCAGCTCGGGAACGCGCTGTTCGCGAGTGACGTGCCTCGCGCCGTCGAGCTCATGGGCTCCGCCATCGACCTCCATCGCCTTCAGGGAGACGAGAACGGCGAGTTCTGGACGATGATCGAGCTCGCCGGCGGCGTCGCCATGCTGCACGGCTTCGACGCCGCGGTGTCGCGGTATGACGAGGCGGAGTCACTCGCCGAGCGGCTCGCCGACCTCGGCGCCATCCGCTACGCGCAGTTCCATCGGGCCAACGCCCTCATCTGGTCGGGGCGCCTCGCGGAGGGCCGGCGCCAGTGCGAAGCCTTGTTGGGTCGGGCACCGTCACCGATCGAGCACCACGTCCGGTGGCTGACGTCCCTGTTCGGCGCAGCCCTCGCCAACCAGGGCCACATGGACGAAGCCGTGCGGGTCCTCGAGGACCTCGTGTCGCGAACCCCCCGGCAGGACGCGGCCACGCGATCCATCGCGCCGGCCGCACTCGGCCACGCCCTCGGATTCGCCGGTCGTCTGGAGGAGGCGTCGGCGGTGCTCGACGGGCTCCCGGCCTTCGCCCACGAACTCGGCTTTCGCGGTCTCGCCCTGCAGGCCGTGGGCATGATCGAGCTCCTGCGCGGCGACGCGGACGCCGCGCGCGTCGCCCTGGAGGAGGCCACCGAGCAGTTCAGCGCCATGTGGTGGCGGTACGTCCCCGCTATCACGCCGGCGTTGTCCGATGCCTCCATCGCCCTCGGTGACCACGAGCGGGCCAGGACCCTCCTCGACGACGCCATCGAGCTGGGGACGCGGTTCGATGCGCCGGCTTTCGTGGCCATCGCCCTCGAGCGCCGCGCCGAGCTGGCCTGGGTCGAGGGTCACGTCGATCGAGGCTTGGAGCTGGTGCGGTCCGCGCTGTCCATGCTCGTCGCCGAAGACGTCGTCGGCGGGGTGGTCGACGGGCTCGAGCTCTGCGCCGTCATGGCCGTGGCCGGTGGACGAGCTTCCGACGCCGGCGTCTTCTGGCATGCCGCTCAGAGGACGCGTCGCCGGTCGGGCTATCGCGCCCGGATGCCGCACCGCTCGGCGTGGATCGAGCCGGCCGTCTCTGCCCTCCCGGTCGGGCCGACCGACGCCCCGGTCGCAGTCGATGATGCCATCGCGCTGTTGCAGCGCGGCCGAGGGCCACGGCCACGGTCGAAGACGGGCTGGAACGCCCTCAGCGTGGCCGAGCGTCGGGTCGTTTCGCTCGTCGCCCAGGGCCTGACAAACGTGCAGATCGGCGAGCGGCTGTTCATCTCCCGGCACACCGTCGACAGCCACCTGCGGCACGTGTTCGCCAAGGTCGGCGTCAGTAGCCGGGCTGAGCTGGCGGCGCAGGCAGCCCAGGCGAATGGCGCAGACGCGTGATGCAACCAGGGGCGCCTTCCCGCACGCTGAGGGTATGACCAAGCGCACCGAGATCGACGACACCATCGTGCAGAAACTGGCCACCGGCTTCTCCGGCGACCTGCTCCAAGACGGTGACGAGGGCTATGACGACGCCCGCCGCGTCTACAACGGCATGTTCGACCGCCGGCCCGGCCTGATCGCGAGGTGTCTCACGACGGGTGACGTCGCCGCCGCCGTACAGGTCGCCCGAGAGCACGACCTCCTCGTCGCCGTGCGGGGCGGCGGCCACAGCATCGCCGGCTTCTCCGTCTGCGACGGCGGGCTAATGATCGACCTCTCGAGGATGAAGTCGATCGACGTCGACCCCGAGGGCCGGACGGCTCGGGCGCAGCCGGGCGTGCTGCTCCAGGAGCTCGACGCCGCCACACAGGCGTTCGGCCTGGCCACGCCGTTGGGGTTCGTCTCGGTCACCGGGATCGCCGGCCTCACGCTCAACGGCGGGATCGGGTTCCTGTCGCGCAAGCACGGATTGTCCTGCGACAACCTGATCGGCGCTGAGGTCGTGTTGGCCAACGGCGAGGTCGTGCATGCGAGCGACTCCGAGGACGTCGATCTGCTGTGGGGCCTCCGTGGCGGCGGCGGCAATTTCGGCATCGTGACCAGCTTCGAGTACCGGCTCCACGAGGTGAGCGAGATCTACGGCGACATGCAGTTCTTCACCGCCGACCGCTTCGCCGATGTCCTCCGCCACTACGCCCGGGTGTCGCCCGGGCTTCCCGACGAGGCGCTGTTGTTCGCCGGCACGCTGACCGTTCCCGAGAACGAGATGTTCCCGCCCGAGCTCCACGGCGTGTTCTGCGTGCTGCTTTTGGGCGGATACGTCGGCTCCGAAGCTGATGGGCAGCGCGTCTTCCAGCCGCTGCACGACGGACCGGAGCCGGATTTCGCGATGGCGATGAGCATGCCGTACCAGATGGCGCAGATGATGCAGGACGAGGACATGCCCGACGGCCGCCAGAACTACTGGAAGTCAGGCAACCTCGACGAGCTCGGCGAGGACGCCATCCAAACGATCGTCGAGCACGCCCTCACGGCGACATCGCCGCATACCTCGACCGGGATCATGACCGTCGGTGGCGCCATAGCGAGAGTCGCGGAGACGGCCACTGCCTACAGCGGGCGACAGGCGGCCTACAACGTGTCGATCGACAACATCTGGGAGGACCCGTCCGAGAACGAGGCCCAGATCGCCTGGACCCGCACGTTCTTCGACGCCCTTCGTCCCCACCTCGGCGCGGGCGCGTACCTGAACTTCAACTCCGAGGTCGCACCCGACGACGTGGCCGAGCTCTACGGGCCGAACTACCTCCGGTTGCGCGAGCTCAAGCACCGTTACGACCCGACGAACCTGTTCAGCCTCAACCAGAACATCCGCTAGCAGGGTGCTGAGCGGGTCGCTGCTGTTCTGGGCGGGCTGAGCGACCGGTGCGGTGGTTGATCCCGCCCAGAACAAGGCCGCGCTGCGGTCATGGCCATCAGGATCGTGGCTTTGAGAAGCTGTTCGGGCGGGATACTCGGCCGTCCGACACGCGAGTACATGGCGTCGAACTCGCCGTCGAGCTCGCCGAGGACCTCGTCGACGATGCGGCGAATCCTCCGGATCGGGTGCTCCGACGGAATGAGATCCCGGTACTCAACGACGTGGGCATCGCCATTTGCTGTTCCGACCTGCCGCATGCACGCGGTCGAGCGCGCGCCGCGACCGATCGCGAGCACCTCTGTCTCGCTTGTGACCATTCTGTGACCGCAACGCAGAGGGCCGCCCCTTCGGGAGCGCCTTCGCAAGCGTGTGACCTGCTGGTTTGGCTGGTCGGGCTGAGAGGATTTGAACCTCCGACCTCTTGACCCCCAGTCAAGCGCGCTAACCAAACTGCGCCACAGCCCGGAACTGCAGCCCAGAGCGTAGCCGAGCGGGTGCGGCGCGCCGGCGTGGGCAAGTGCGACCCAGGGCTCGTCTCAGCGGGATTGTCGCCGCCCTGCGAGGGTTCGCAGTGCCTCGTCGAGGGTCGCGACCTCGACGACCCGCACGCCGCCACGGGACCGCTCGACGGACGAACCGACGGGCACCAGGAAGATCGCGGCACCCGACCGGCTCGCGACCTCCCGCTTGACCTCGACGAAGCCGACCGGACGGACGGCGCCTGAGTCCTCGAGGGCCCCCGTGGCCGCGACGACCTCACCCCTTCGCACGTCGACCTGGCGTGTCATGTCGGCGAGGACGAGCGCGTAGACGAGGCCCGCCGAAGGACCCGAGAGGTGGCGATCGCGCAAACGCACCCGCACCATCGACGGATCCAGTCCCGCGCGCCTGGCGACGACGGCCACCGCCGTCCGCTCGCTCCGCTGGTAGGCCTCGCGCCCGGCTCGGCGGTCCTCCGATGCCGCCGCGCCCTGCGCCATCCGCATCGTCGGCTCCCCCCGCAGGCGAGCGAGCCCGAGCCCCACGAGGTTCGGCTCCTCCAACCGCACCGTGGTCGCGACGTACCGTCCCGCCGGCGGACCGACGCCGACCACGGCGGCATCGACGGATACGTCGCCGGTCACGTCGATCGGGTCCCCGGGCCGCGCCACGAGCACCGGCGGGTGGAAGGCCACGGCAAACCAGGCCGACACGAACACCATGGCACCGGTGACCGCCGCCAGGACCCGCCCGTCGAGGCGCGACGCGACAACCGTCCGACCCCCGACGGCCACGTTCGCAGCTCCGTTCAGGGCCGCCGCGAAGGGCGACGGGGAGGACGACACCCGCCGGGTCGGCACCGCCCGCAACGACGGAGGAAGCTCCTCCACCCGGGCCGCCGCCCTCAGCTCGTGGGCCGAGCGTCGCGGCACCGACTTCCAGTCCGCCGTTCCCGCCAACCGCAGCTCCCGCACCTTCGCCACGAAGGCCGAATCGTCGACCACCTCGTCGCCGAACAGCCCGATCTGCAAGGAGCGCATCGTCGCCGACAGGTCGAGCAGGGACCTCCGACCGAGGATGAAGACCGTCGCACCGTCCGACGTCACCGTCGCCGTCACCGGCTGGGGCCCGAACCCGAGGATGGCGACGTCGCCGAAATGGGAGCCCGCGGCCAACGTGGCCACCGTCCGCCCCCGCTGCGACAGACGCACCGCCCCGCTGGTGACCACGAAGAACCAGTAGCCGATCCGTCCCTCGTGACAGAGGACGGTCCGCCGTTCCACGAAGCACTCGTCGCCAGCGGTGGCCAGTCGTCGGATCTCGGCACGACTGCACCGCGCGAAGACCGGCTGCTTCGACAGGCGCTCGTGGCGCTCGTCCCACCGTGCCGCATCGAGCATCCGGTCGACCCACGACCGACGCCGCAGCCCCCCGCCGCCTGGCCGCTGCGGCTCCCTGCGCGAGTTCACCTGATCCGGCACCTGCACCTGCATCGGCCACCCCCCGGAGGTCAGCCGCTCACGTCATGTGCCACCAGTGTGTCAAAACCGGCCGAGCAGCCACTCGACGCCTTGGAACGCCCGGAATCCGAGGTACGCCGCGAGGGCCACCATCAGCAGCCGGAAGTGCCACGGCGCCCTCGGGGGCGCCGAGATGACGCGCCCGCACTCCGGGCACTCGCCGCCCGTCCCCATCGACGGTGGGTTCCAGAAGCGGCTGCAGTTCTCACACCACGGCACGAACGACCGAGCCGACCGCGCTATGCCAGCTGCGTGCGAGGACCCGCGGTCGCCACCGGTGACGGCAGCACCCGCGCGCCGCCGAGCAGCGACCGCAACAGCCCGCAGGTCGACAGCAGGGCCGGCAGCGACACCCCCGTCGACACGCCGAGATCGTCCAACAGCGCGACCAGCCCTTCGGTCGCCAGGTTCCCACCTGCACCCGCCGCGAATGGCGACCCGCCCAACCCGCCGACGGAGCAATCGAAGTCGGCCACGCCCAGCTGCATCGCCGCGAAGGCGTTGACCAACCCCGTTCCCCGGGTCTCGTGGAAGTGCAACCGCACACCCGGTCCGACGACCTCGAGCAGCTCAGCCACCCGCCGCGGCGTGGCCATCCCCGTCGTGTCCGCGTACGTCAACGACGTCGCCCCCGCCTCGAGCGCCGCCGACCCCACCCGGGCCACTGCCGCAGGCGCGATGTCCCCCTCGTAGGGCGAACCGAAAGCGCACGACACGGTCACGTCGACCCAGAGCCCGGCCGCCCTGGCCACGATCCCGGACAAGCCCGCCAACGAGTCGGCGATCGTGCGGTTCACGTTCTTCTCGTTGTACGAAGGCGATGCGGACACCGTGACGTTCAGCCCGTCGACGCCGGCGTCCAACGCCAGCTCTGCCCCCTTCAGGTTCGGCACGAGCGCGACCAAGGAGACATCCCCGAGCTTCAACGCTCGGACCTCAGCCATGACCTCGTCCGCACCCGCCATCGCGGGTACCGCATTCGGCGACACGAACGACACCGCCTCGATCTCCCGCAACCCGGCCGCAGCCAGCGACGAGATCAATGACACGCGAGACGCCACCGGCAACGGCAACTCCGACTGCAGGCCGTCGCGCGGCCCGACCTCCCGGATCCGCACCTCCGTCGGGAAGGTCATACCGGCGCGATCCCGTGGCGCCTGTCCGAGAAGGACCGGCGGCGTCCCTGCGCCGCCGACAGTCGGGCGACGAGCTCCCTCCGCAGCGCGGCCGGCTCCACGACGGCGTCGACGATCATCTCCGACGCCAGCCGCAAGAGGTCGACATCCGCCTCGTACTCCGCCCGCATCGACGCCACGAACGAATCGCGCTCCGCACCTTCGGCCAGCGCGGCGATGCGGTTGGCGTACACCGCGTTGACGGCCGCCTCCGGACCCATGACGGCGATCTTCGCCGACGGCAGCGCCAGGCAGGCCTCGGGCTCGAACGCGGGTCCGGCCATGGCGTACAGCCCGGCGCCGTACGCCTTGCGGACGATCACCGACACCTTCGGGACCGTCGCCTCGGAGACGGCGGTGATCATCTTCGCCCCGTGTCGGATGATCCCTTCGCGCTCGACGGCCGTCCCCACCATGAACCCCGGCACGTCGGCCAGGAAGATCAGCGGCACGTTGAAGGCGTCGCAGGCGTTGATGAACCGTGCCGCCTTGTCGGCCGAGTCGGTGAACAGCACGCCACCCTTGACCAACGGGTTGTTGGCGACGATCCCGACGGGTGCGCCCTCGAGCCGTCCGTAGCCCACGATCAGCTCGGGGGCGAACAGCGGCTTGACCTCGAACCACGAGTCGGCATCGATCACCCCGTCGATGAAGCGGTGCATGTCGTAGCCCTCCGCCTCCTTCATCGGCACGACCTCGTCGTCGAGCTCGACGGCGGCCGCGCAGGGAGACCACAGGGGCGGGTCCTCCCTCCACGACGACGGCAGGTACGAGAAGTACGCACGCGCCAGCTCGAGGGCCTCGGCATCGTCGGACGCCAGGAGGTCGCCGCACCCGGAGACCGTGCAGTGCATCCGGGCTCCGCCCATCTCCTCGAGGGTGGCGATCTCGCCGATCACCATCTCGGCCATGCGGGGCGAGCCGAGGTACATCGACGCGTTGCCCTCGACCATGATCACGAGGTCGCAGAAGGACGGGATGTACGCACCACCCGCGGCTGACGGTCCGAAGAGGCAGCAGATCTGCGGGACCTTCCCGGACAGCCGGACCTGGTTGTAGAAGATCCTTCCGGCGCCTCGCCGTCCCGGGAACAGCTCGACCTGGTCGGTGATCCTTGCACCCGCGGAGTCGACCAACCAGAAGATCGGGAGCTCGTCGTCGAGGGCTCGCTCGGTCATGCGGATGATCTTCTCGACGGTCCTCGCGCCCCAGGATCCGGCCTTCACCGTCGGATCGTTGGCGACCACGCACACGGCGCGGCCGTCGACGCGACCGAGCCCGGTGACGACGCCGTCGGCCGGCAGGTCCACAGACGCGGCGTTGGCCAGCAGTCCGTCCTCGACGAACGACCCCTCGTCGAGCAACAGCGCCAGCCGGTCCCGCACGAAGAGCTTGTTCTGCCGGGCGAGCTTCTCCGCCTCCTTGTGGAGGTTGCCCTGCCGTGCCCGGTCGGCCGCGCCGGCGAGATCAGACACGACGAATCGCCAGGATGGCGACGTCGTCACCGATCGGCGACGCCGAGAAGTCCCGAGCGGCTTCGAGGAGCGACTTGCACAGCACGTCCGCCTGCTGGCCCGGATCGCGCCGCACGATCTGAGCGACACGGTCGTCACCGAAGAGCTGCTCTCCGGCGCGTGCCTCGATGAGCCCGTCGGTGTACATGACCATGAGGTCGCCGGGACGCATCTCGATCTCGCGTGAGGTATAGGTCCCCTTCGGGTCGAGCGTGAGCAACGGACCGGTCGACGTCAGCTTCCCGATCTCGCCGTCGTGCCACAGGACGGCCGGCGGGTGGCCGGCCGAGGCGAACCGCATCGTCCCCGCGGCGGTGTCGAACACCACGCAGCACAGCGACACGAACTCCTCGGAGCCGCCCTGCGCGGACATCACCTGGTTGAGCTCCTCGAGCGCCTGCGCCGGGTCGCGGTACTGACGGAGGAACACCCGGAGGAGGTACTTGGTCTGGAAGGCCGTGATCGAGGGCTCGATGCCGTGGCCGGACACGTCGCCGATGACGGCCGCCAGCCGGTTCGCCGACGTCGGGTACACGTCGTAGAAGTCGCCGGCCATCAGACCGGTGCCGGCCTCGTAGACCTGTCCGACCTCGAAGCCGGGGTAGTCCGGAAGGTCCTGTGGCGCGAGTCGAGCAGCCCACGCGCGTGGCGCGACCGCCTCCTGCTCGATGACCTCCTCGGCGCGACGTTCGAGCAACGAGCGGGCCTCGACCTCCTGGGCCTGGCGGAGGAAGCGGCGTCCGTAGATCAGCGTCCCCACGACCGGGATGCCCAGCAGCACCAGCGGGATGTCGAAGGCCGGCTTGTTCGACAGCGACGCGAAGGCCAGCGCACCGGCCAGGATCAGGTACAGCAGTCCGGTGTGGAGCTCCTTGCGGAAAGCGAAGTGCGCCAGCGACGCCGCATCACGACCGACGCCGTCCTCGCCGACCATCCGCTCGATCCGGCGCCACGACCGCTCCAGGCGGAAGCTCGAGCGCAGCCACACGAGCGCGGCCAGTGCGCACCCGAAGCCGACGGCCGCGAGGATCGGGCTGGTGATGGTCACGAGGGGTGGGCGAGGCGGGGCATGGCGAGCGATCGAAGCTAGCCCGACCGTTGCCGCACCCGGAGCTTGAGCGGCGTCGGCCCAAACCCGAAGTGGTCGCGGATCTTGCGCTCGAGGTATCGCAGGTACGTGTGCGGCAGGTCGCGGCTCGTGAAGAGGGTGAACGTCGGCGGATCGGTGGCACCCTGGGTCGCGTAGAGGATCTTCCCGGTCGGCGAAGGGTGCTGCGCCTGGGCCTGCTGCAGGAGCTGGTTCAGGGCCCGGGTGGGGATGCGCTTGTGGTACGCCTCGATCGCCGCCTGGATCGCCGGCATGAGCTTGTGCACGCCGAGCCCGGTCTTGGCCGAGACCTTGAGCGTCGGCGCGTAGCCCAGGAAACCGAGGCGGTCGGCCATGTCGATCGAGACCTGCTCGCGCTGGTCGGCGTCTGCGAGGAGGTCCCACTTGTTGAGGACGAGCACGACCGGCGACCCCGCGATGTCGATCCGCTCGGCGAGGCGCTGGTCCTGGTGGGTGACGCCCTCGGTGGCGTCGATCACCAGCAGGGCGGCATCCGACCGGTCGATCGCCTGGAGCGCCCGAACGAAGGAGTAGTACTCGGTGCCGTCGTCGACCCGACTCTTGCGACGCATGCCCGCGGTGTCCACGAAGCGGATGTCGCCTTCGTCGGTGGTGACGATCGTGTCGATCGTGTCGCGGGTCGTGCCTGGCATGTCGTGGACAACGGATCGGTCGTCGCCGATCAGGCGGTTGAAGAGCGTCGACTTCCCGACGTTCGGGCGGCCGACGATGGCGACGGCGAAGACCGACGGACCCTCGTCCTCGACCGCCTCTGGCGCATCGTCGGACGGGTCGGGTAGGTGTTTGACGACCTCGTCGAGCATGTCGCCCGTGCCCCGGCCGTGCAGGGCCGAGATCGGATGGGGGTCGCCGAGACCGAACTTGCCGAACTCCCACGCGTCGAGCTCGCGACGGTCCGAGTCGGCCTTGTTGGCCACGACGACGACGGGCTGCTTGGCGCGCCGCAGGATCGACGCGACCTGCGAGTCCTCGTCGGTGATCCCGACGGTGCAGTCGACGACGAAGAGGATGACGTCGGCGTCCTGGATCGCCTTCTCGGACTGCTTCGACACCTTGCCGTCGAGGGACCTCTCGTCGGCGGCGAGCCATCCGCCCGTGTCGACGACCGTGAACTCGTGACCCGTCCACTCGGCCTCGAGGACCTTGCGGTCGCGGGTGACTCCGGGCTTCTCCTGGACGATGGCTTCGCGCCGTCCGACGATGCGGTTCACGAGCGTGGACTTGCCGACGTTGGGCCGACCGACCACGGCGACGATCGGTTTCGTCATGCGGGCTCCAACGCGGCCCGAAGGGCGTGGCCGTCGGTCTTCACGATCTCCACCGGTCTCGGGAGGTCGGCTGGTGTGGTGCCGTCGAGGAACGTGCCGTTGGAGAGACACACGTCCGGCAGCAGGTAGCGGTGCCCCTCGGGTTCTTTCGCGAGCACCCGCGAGAGGTCGGCGCCGACCATCAACCCGGACACGCCGATGTTGCCGCCGAAGAATCGGTTCTCGACCTCGATGACCCGCACGTCGTCGCGCCCCGTCGATGCGACGAGCGGCGCCAGCACCGGCGCGCCATACGCGCCCGTCAGGACGCCGACCGGCGCCTGCTTGCGCGGCACCAACGTCACCGAGCCCGCGGCCCTGGGTGCGCGATACCCCTCGGCCGGAGCGCCCTCGACCCACGCGAAGAAGCCGGGCCGTACGCCGCCCGCCACGTCGGTCGCACCGGCGAACTCGGCCTCGAACGTGCGGGCGATGCCGACGCCGTTCTCGTGCTGCGGGAACCCCTCGTATTCGGACGCCGCGGGGAACGGGCGCCGTGCCTGGAGGTAGTACTCGTCGGCCGCAAACACGAGCCGCCGCCCCAGCACGTCGAGGAACGTCCGTTGCCAGCGCTCGACGACATCGATGACCGCCGAAGCCTCGTCGACGGTGTGGGGCCGCATCGCCGGCTCGGTCGAGTAGCGGCTGACGCCGAGAGGGACCGCGCACATCGTCGCCAGCTCCGGGTACTCGTCGAGCACGCCCGCCAACGTGTCGTCGAGCACGGCACCGTCGTTCATCCCGGGGCACACCACGACCTGTCCGTGCACCTCGACGCCGTGGTCGAGCAACGCCCGCAGCCACCGCAGCGAGGTCGCGCCACGGCGGTTGCGGAGCATCCGCGTGCGGACCTCGGGGTCGGTCGCGTGGATGGAGACGAACAGCGGCGACAACCCTTCGGTGACGACCCGCTCGAGGTCGGCCTCGGTGAACCGGGTGAGGGTCGTGAAGTTCCCGTAGAGGAACGACAGGCGGTAGTCGTCGTCCTTGAGGTAGAGGCTCTTCCGCATGCCCGGCGGCAGCTGGTAGATGAAGCAGAACTCGCAGTGGTTGTCGCAGGTCCGCACCTGGTCGAACAGCGCGGAGCTGACCTCGAGGCCCAGCAGCTGCCCCTCGTCCTTCTCGATCGTCACGGTCTGCTCGAGCCCGCCGCGGCCGAGGACGAGCTCGAGGTCGGCCTCGTCGGCGAGCAGGCGGTACTGGATGACGTCGCGGGGAGCCTGGCCGTTCATGGCCACCAGCTCGTCGCCGGGCAGGACACCCGCCCGAGCGGCCGGCGAGCCGGGCTCGACGGCCACCACGCGAGGCAGTGACATGCCCGCCAGTGTACGGGCAGACGGCCCATATCCTGGAGTCGTGCCCGTCGATCTGGTTCTCCTGGCCCAGCCGCGGGGTTTCTGCGCAGGCGTGGAGATGGCCATCAAGGCGCTCGCATGGATGGTCAAGGTCCACGAGCCGCCGGTGTACTGCTACCACGAGATCGTCCACAACCGACTCGTCGTCGACCGCTTCCGCGAGCTCGGCGTCGTCTTCGTCAACGACGTGTCCGAGGTGCCCCAGGGTGCGCCGTTGATGCTCTCGGCCCACGGCACGGCGCCCGAGGTGGTCGCCGCCGCGCGCGCCCACGGCGGCACGGTCGTCGACGCCGTCTGTCCGTTGGTGACAAAGGTCCACCACGAGGTGAAGGTCCGAGCAGGGAAGGGTTACACCGTCCTCTACATCGGTCACGAAGGCCACGACGAGGCCGTGGGGACCATGGCGGTTGCGCCCGAGTCCGTCGTGCTGGTCGAGCACGAAGAGGACGTGGACGGGCTCGACCTCCCGTCCGACACGCCGGTGGCGTTGCTCGCGCAGACGACGTTGGCGATGCAGGACTGGGCCGGCATCCGGGACAAGGCGAACGACCGCTTCCCCGAGCTCTGGATGCCGGGCCGCAGCGACCTCTGCTTCGCCACGACGAACCGCCAGACGGCGCTGCAGGCGATCGCCGACCGGGCCGACGCGGTGATCGTGATCGGCAGCGAGAACTCGTCCAACACGCGGGCACTCGAGAAGACGGCGCGTGCTGCGGGGTGCAAGCGGGTGTTCCGGGTCAACGACGCCGATGAGATCCCAGACGACCTCTCCGGCATCGTCGGCGTGACCGCCGGCGCGTCGGCGCCGGAGGAGCTCGTCGAGTCGGTCCTGGCGCGACTGGCACCGGTCCACGGCGTCGAGCCGGTGGAGGTCACCCACGAGGACGAGTACTTCCCGCCGCCCCGGGAGCTGCGAACGCTGCTGTCCGAGCTCGGCCTCGGCGAAGCGTTGGCGGACGATCGCTCGATCTCGGCGTCGGAGGTCCTGGCCGCTCTTCGGCCCTGATCGAGGCGCGAGCCGTAAGCTCTCGGCATGGCCAAGACCTTTACCCGCATGGACGAATCCACCGCCGAGGAGTGGGCCGAGATCGGCAAGCAGACGGCGATGAACCAGGCGCGCGTCGCAGATTCGATCCTGGCGATGCTGCGCTCGCTGTCGGCGATCACGGACGGGTTCGCCACCGATCAGCTGACGCACTGCCTGCAGACGGCGACCCGCGCCGAGGAGTCGGGCGCCGACACCGAGGTCGTGGTCGCCTCACTGTGCCACGACATCGGCAAGGCCATCTCGGTGCCGAACCACCCGGCCATCGCCGCCGAGATCCTCAAGCCCTACGTCCGGCCGGCCGTCTACTCGATGATCCTCGCCCATCAGGACTTCCAGGGCCGTCACTACTACGCGCACTTCGGCGGTGATCCCGATGCCCGCGAGAAGCACCGCGCCGCCCTCGAGGCCGAGGTGTTCTCGCTGGCCGAGCGGTTCGCCGACGAGTGGGACCAGACGAGCTTCGATCCCGACTACCCGACCCAGCCCCTCGAGCACTTCGAGCCCATGGTCCGCGAGGTCTTCGCCCGCGCCAAGATGCCCATCGGCAGTTGACCCACCCCTGAGGGGGACGTGACTGAAGTCACCTGTTCACGCGATGTATCGCGTGTCATGGTGGCGGCAATGCTGAAGGTCCGGGGGGTCCACAAGCGGTACGGGGCGGTCGAGGCGCTGCGGGGGGTCGACCTCGAGGTCGCTCCCGGCGAGATCTGCGCGCTGGTCGGTCCGAACGGCGCCGGCAAGACGAGCCTCGTCTCGATCGTCGCAGGATTGCGACGACCCGACGAGGGCGAGGTGGAGGTCGGCGGCCTCGACGTCACGAGGCACCGCCAGGAGGTGGGCCGCCTCCTCGGACTGGCGCCGCAGGAGTTGGCGATCTACCCGACGATCAAGGTCCGGGACAACATCGTCGTCTACGCCGAGCTCGCCGGCCTCCGCGGCGCGGAGATGCGTCGGCGGGTCGACGAGACGGCTGAGGCCCTCGGCATCACCGACCTCCTCGGCCGGCTCGGCAGCGCCCTGTCGGGCGGTCAGAAGCGGCGGCTCCACACGGCGATGGCGCTCGTCCACCGACCGCCGCTCCTCCTGCTCGACGAGCCCACGGTCGGCGCCGACATCGAGAGCCGCCAACAGCTGCTCGAGCTCGTCCGCCGCCTCGCCGACGACGGCGCCGCCGTCTGCTACTCCACGCACTACCTCCCCGAGGTCGAAGTGCTCGGTGCGACCGTCGCCATCCTCGAGGCCGGACGGGTCATCGCGCGGGGCAGCCTCCCCGACCTCCTGTCGGCCCATGCCGAGTCGGCGGTCGAGCTCCAGTTCCACGGCGCTCCGCCCGACCAACTCGTCTCGCTCGCCGGCGCAGTCGTCGACGGCGATCGCGTCCGCCTCCCCGCGACCGACCCTGCCGCCACCGCGGCCTCCGCGCTCACCTCGCTCCGAGCGGACGATCCCGCGCTCGCCGGGCTCGAGGTCATCCACCCGACGCTCGAGTCGGTGTACCTGGCCCTCGCCGGTCGCCGATATGCCTCCGAGGAGACCGATGTCGCCGTCGCGTAGCGCCGCCCTCGTGCGCCACGAGCTCCGCGTGATGCTCGCCGACAAGGAGTCCCTCGTCGTCCTGACGGCGATGCCGTTGGTGATGATGGCGTTCTTCAAGCCGGTCGCCCGCCTCGCCCTCATCGGGGACAACCCGTCGGCGAACGGTTCGGAGTTCACGGTCCCTGGCATGACGACGATGTTCGCCTTCTTCCTGGTCGGCTTCATCGGCTTCTCGTTCTTCGCCGAGCGGCAATGGAACACGTGGGAGCGGCTGCGGGCGAGCCCGGCGACCAACGTCGAGATCCTCGTCGGCAAGGTCGTGCCCGCCGTGCTGCTGTGCCTCGTCCAACAGGCGTCGCTGTTCAGCGCCGGGTACGTCCTGTTCGGCATGCGGGTGCGCGGCTCGGTCCTCGGACTCGTGCTCGTGAGCCTGGCGCTCACCATCTGCCTCGTCGCCGTCGGCGTTCTCTGCGCGGCGACGTTCCGCACCCAGCAGCAGCTGAACGCCATCTCCAACCTCGGCGCCATGGTGCTCGCC
>DATLED010000056.1:0-19432 GCA_035525495.1 Acidimicrobiales bacterium
CCATGGCCGTCGTCACGATGAGGCAGTTGCTCGAGGCAGGTGTCCACTTCGGGCACCAGACCCGGCGCTGGAACCCGAAGATGAAGCGCTACATCTTCGGTGAGCGCAACGGCATCTACATCCTCGACCTGAACCAGACGCTGTCGGGCATCGAGCAGGCGTACATCTACGTCCGCGACCTCGTGGCCGGTGGCGGCACCATCCTGTTCATCGGGACCAAGAAGCAGACGCAGGACCCCATCTCCCGCTACGCCGACGAGTGCGGGATGCCGTACATCAACGAGCGTTGGCTCGGCGGCATGCTGACGAACTTCAACACGATCTCCGGCCGCGTCAAGAAGCTGCAAGAGCTCGAGCGCATGCGGGCCGTCGGTGACTTCGAAGCCATGCCCAAGAAGGAAGCGCTGATGCTCACGCGTGAGCTCGAGAAGCTGCAGCGCAACCTCGGCGGCATCCGCAACATGGGCAAGCTCCCCGACGCGGTGTTCATCATCGACACCAAGAAGGAGCACATCGGCGTGACCGAAGCGAACAAGCTCGGCCTGCCGATCGTCGCCGTCGTCGACACCAACTGCGACCCCGACCTCATCGACTACGTGATCCCCGGCAACGACGACGCCATCCGCGCCGGCAGCCTCCTGTGCCGCGTCATCGCCGACGCCGTCAAGGAGGGCCAGCACATCCACGGCCGCCGCAACCCGAAGGCCGCCGCGCCCGCGCCCGTCCAGCTGACGCCCGAGCAGGAGGCCGCACGCGCCGAGCAGCAGGCCGAGGCCCGCCGTCAGGCCGCCCTCGCCCAGCGCGAGCGCGAGGCCCGCCTCGCCGCCGCCCGAGACGCCGAGGAGAACGCAGACACCCCCCTCGCAACCGTTGCGACCGGCAGCGAGACGGAGCCCGGCCCCGACACCGCCGGCGTCGGGAGCGCCAGCGAGCAGCCGGCAGTCGAGCGGCAAGGAGCGCCAGCGACGCAGAGCGAGACCGAAGGCCCCGACACCGCCGAGGGAGGCCAATAACATGCCGGACTTCACGGCACAGGACGTCAAGAAGCTCCGCGACCTCACTGGGGCCGGGATGATGGACGCCAAGAAGGCGCTCGTCGAGAACGACGGCGACTTCGAGGTCTCCGCGAAGTGGCTGCGCGAGCGTGGCCTCGGCAAGGCCGCCGAGCGCAGCGACCGGGAGAACACCCAGGGCGCCGTCGCCGTCGCCGTCGACGGAACGTCAGCCGCCCTCGTCCAGCTCAAGTGCGAGACCGACTTCGTCGCCAAGTCGCCCGACTTCGTCGCCCTCGTGAACGACCTCGCCGAGCTCGTCGCCAAGTCGGGTGAAGGCGCGGCCACCGCGCGCCAGTCGCAGATCGACGACCTCAAGGTGACGCTCAAGGAGAACATCGAGCTCGGCGACGTCATCCGCTTCGAGGCTCCCGATGGCGCGGTCATCGATGCCTACAACCACATCCAGAACGGACGCGGTGTGAACGCGGTGCTCGTCGAGGTGCAGGGCGGCGACCAGGAGCTGGCGCACGACATCGCCGTCCACATCGCCTTCGCCAAGCCCGGCAGCCTCCGCAAGGAGGACGTCGACGCGGCAGCCGTCGAGGACGAGCGGGCGAGCCTCCTCAAGGAGACGCAGAACGAGGGCAAGCCCGAGCAGGCCTGGCCCAAGATCGTCGAGGGCAAGCTCGGCGGCTGGTTCAAGCGCATGCCCGGCGGTTCGTTGCTCGAGCAGCCCTACGCCAAGGATGACAAGAAGACGGTGACACAGGTCCTCGGGAGCGCGACCGTCACGCGGTTCGCCCAGGTCGTCATCGGCGGCTGATGTCCGAGCCGGCGAAGCCCCGCTGGGGTCGCGTCGTCCTCAAGATGTCGGGTGAGGCCTTCGCCTCGTCGGAGGTCGACGAGACCATCGACGGGGCGACGGTCGCCCGCATCGCCGCCGAGATCGCCGAGTGCCAGCAGGAGCTCGGCGTGCAGATCGCCGTCGTCGTCGGCGGCGGGAACATCTGGCGCGGCGCCACCGGCGAGTCCGCGGGCATGGACCGCGCCACCGCCGACCACATGGGCATGTTGGCGACGGTCATCAACGCCCTCGCGCTGCAGGACGCCCTCGAGCGCGCCGGCCAGCCGACGCGCGTGCAGAGCGCCATCCACATGCAGGAGGTGGCCGAGCCGTTCATCCGCCGCCGGGCGCAGCGCCATCTCGAGAAGGGCCGCGTCGTCATCTTCGCCGCCGGCATGGGCAACCCGTTCTTCACGACGGACACGCCCGCGGCCCTGCGCGCCGTCGAGATCGAGGCCGACGTCGTGCTCAAGGGCACACACGGCGGCGTCGACGGCGTCTACACGGCGGACCCGAAGAAGGATCCGACGGCGACGAAGTACGACGAGGTCAGCTACAGCGAGGCCATCGCCAGGGAGCTCCGGGTGATGGACCTCACCGCCTTCACCCTCTGCAAGGAGAACGACCTGCCGATCCTGGTGTTCGACATCTCCACTCCGGGCAACCTGCGTCGCGCCCTCCGGGGGGACTCGATCGGTACGCTGATCCGATGATGGACGACGACACCCTCATCGGCGCCGTCTTCAGCGATGCGCGGGAGAAGATGGCCAAGGCCGTCGCGCACCTCCAGTCGGACTTCTCGGCCATCCGCACGGGTCGCGCCAACCCGGCGCTCGTCGACCAGCTCAAGGTCGAGTACTACGGGTCCGAGGTGCCGATGCAGCAGATCGCCGGCTTCAACGTGCCCGAGCCGCGCCTCCTCGTCATCACTCCCTACGACAAGAGCTCGCTCAAGGCCATCAAGACGGCGATCCAGAACAGCGACCTCGGGATCAACCCCTCCGACGACGGCAACGTCATCCGCCTCGCCATCCCGGCGCTGACGGCCGAGCGGCGCAAGGACTTCGTGAAGGTGGCCAAGTCCAAGGCCGAGGACGGACGGGTCGCGGTGCGCAACGTCCGCCGGGCGGCGCGCCACGACCTCGACGCCCTCGAGAAGGACGGCGACATCTCCTCCGACGAGCTCGAGCGGGCGGAGAAGGACCTCGAGAAGGTCACGCACGACTTCGTGGCCGAGATCGACAAGATGCTGCAGCACAAGGAGCAGGAGCTGCTGGAGCAGTGATCCAGCCTTCCCGCGAGGGGGATTGCATCGATGGCTGATTTCGATGAGGACGACCACCAGCGACCGACGCCTCCCCGGGCGCCGGGCGAGGGCGTGCGCATCATCGGCGCACAGGAGGCGGCAGCGCGCGAGGCGGAGCTGAAGGGTCGGCTGCCCGACGACATGCCCCGCTACGGCGACGTGCCGCCGCAGCCCTCCGGTCCCCGGCCGGCGGTGCGCTTCCCGCTCCCCGAGGACGCGGAGGCCCGCACGGCGGTCGTCGGGGCGACACCCACCGCCACGCCGCCGGACTTGCCGCATTGGACGGAGCCGGCCACCGGCGAGGTGCCGCGGATCCTCGCGGGCGAGGACGACGACGACGACCTCGAGGCCTGGTCGGGGCTCACCAACCGCCAGCCCAGGTGGCGCGAGGGGAGCGACTGGGAGGAGGCCGACTTCGACGACGACTCGCTGCTGCCCGACGAAGGCGAGCGGATGGGCGCCCTCGACGAGCACCGCGAGGACCGTGACGTCTTCACCTTCGGCGGCGACGACGACGAGGAGATCTTCGACGACGACGTCGCCGAGACGGTCCCGGCGTCGCGGGGTCCACAGACGACCCGCATCCGCACGCGCGTCCCCGCCGAGTCTGTCGAGTACGGCAACGGCGGCGGGCGAGGCGGTGGAGGCAGCGCCGACCGCGACCTCCCCGTCGCCATCGCCGCGGGAGTCGGCATCGGCGTCGCCGCCCTCGTCGCCTTCTCCCGTGGCCCCGCGTGGGCCGCGGCGTTCGCGACGATCATCGTCCTGGTGGCGGCGGCCGAGGCCTTCGACGTGTTCCGGCGCTCGGGCTTCAAGCCGGCAACGCTGCTCGGCCTCGTCGCCACCGGCTCCCTCATGGTCGGCGGTTACATCCGGGGTGAGCGCGCCATCCCGTTGATCCTGGCGCTGAGCGTCATGTTCAGCATGCTCTGGTACCTCTTCGGCGTGGTGAGGGCGCGGCCGGCGCTGAACCTCGGCGTGACGCTGCTCGGGTTGCTCTGGGTCGGATTCCTCGGCTCCTTCGCGACCCTCATGCTGCGCTACCCGAACCGCGAAGGCGTCGCCTTCCTCCTCGGGACGGTGATCGCCGTCGTGGCCAACGACGTCGGCGCGCTGTTCATGGGACGCCAGTTCGGCAACACGCCGCTGGCCGAGGAGATCAGCCCGAACAAGTCGTGGGAGGGCTGGGCCGGTGGTCTGGTCACCAGCCTCCTCATCTGCGCGGCGATCGTGAGCCGCATCCACCCGTGGGGCTTCGGAAGCGCCGTCCTCCTCGCGCTGGTGGCATCGGTCGTCGGGCCCATCGGCGATCTGTGCGAGTCGATGATCAAGCGCGACCTCGGCCTCAAGGACATGAGCAGCGTGGTTCCCGGCCACGGCGGCGTCCTCGACCGTTTCGACGCCATCCTCTTCGTGCTGCCCGCCGCTTACTACCTGGTCGAGCTGTTGAACCTCGCCGGGAAGTAGCCAGCCATGCCCCTTTTGGCATCAAAATCCCGCCGTGAACGGCGGGATTTTGATGCCAAAACGGTGAGTTTGGTGGGGTCGACGGGCTCGATCGGCACCCAGGCGATCGACGTCGTGCGGGCGGAGCCCGATCGCTACCGCGTCGTCGCCCTCGGGGCGTCGACGTCCGTCGCCGAGCTGGCGGCGCAGGCGGAGGAGCTGCGGCCCGAGGTCGTGGCCATCGCCGACGCCTCGTTGGCCGCGAAGCTGCAATCGCTCCTCCCCCGGGGCATCGACGTCGTCGCGGGGGCCGACAGCCTCGCCGCCGTCTCCACGATCGCCGATGTCGTCGTCAACGGCGTCGTCGGGTTCGCCGGCCTCCCGGTGACGTTGGCGGCGCTCGGAGCCGGACGGCGACTGGCGCTCGCCAACAAGGAGTCGCTGATCGCCGGGGGTCCGGTCGTGCAGCGGGCCCGCCGCACGGACGGCGCCGAGATCGTCCCCGTCGACTCCGAGCACTGCGCCGTCCACCAGTGCCTGCGGGGCAACCCGCTCGAACGGGTCGCCCGCATCGTGCTCACCGCCAGCGGCGGCCCGTTCCGCGGCCGGTCGGCGGACGATCTCTCGAGGATCACCATCGATGAGGCGTTGGCCCATCCCACGTGGTCGATGGGTCCGAAGATCACGGTGGACTCCTCGACGCTCATGAACAAGGGCCTCGAGGTCATCGAAGCCAACGAGCTGTTCGGCGTCGGATATGACCGCATCGACGTCGTCGTGCACCCGCAGTCGATCGTGCACTCGATGGTCGAGTACACGGACGGGGCGACGATGGCGCAGCTGTCGATGCCGGACATGCGCCTGCCCATCGCGTACGCCCTCGCCTATCCCGACCGGGGCGGCGAGGCGTGGGGCGGCATCGACTGGACGACCCTCGGTCGCCTCGACTTCGAGCCGCCCGACCAGGCCAATTTCCCATGCCTGGGGCTCGCTTACGAGGCGGGCCGGGCCGGCGGCGACGCCCCGGCCACCCTCAACGCCGCCAACGAGGTCGCCGTGGCCGCCTTCCTGGAAGGGCGGATCTCCTGGCGGTCGATCGCCGACGTCATCGAGGCGACGCTGGACGGCCACAATGGGGGAGTGCTCACCTCGGCCGAAGACGTCGTCGAAGCCGACCGACGAGCCCGCGATCGTGCCCGCCACGCCGTCGAAGCAAGAATCGGAGCCGCATGACCGACACCGTTCACGGAGGGGATTCCACGGCCGAGGACGAACCGGGCGCCGCCGCCAAGAAGCTCCCGCCGACGCCAGCCGAGCAGCGCTCGGCCCTCGTCCGGCTCCTCGTGGTGCTCGCCGCCGCGGCCATGGCCTCGATCGTGACCGGGACGTCCAAGACCGTCCTCGTCGTCGTCGCCGTGCTGACGATGATCATGCTGCACGAGCTCGGGCACTACCTCACGGCCAAGTGGGGCGGCATGAAGGTCAGCGAGTTCTTCGTCGGCTTCGGTCCCCGCCTGTGGTCGATCCGGAAGGGCGAGACCGAGTACGGGGTCAAGGCCATCCCCGTCGGCGGCTACGTGAAGATCCTCGGGATGCACAACCTCGACCCGATCGACGACCCGGCCGACGAGCCCCGCACCTATCGCCAGCAGCCCTTCGGCCGTCGCCTGTCGGTGGCCGTTGCCGGTTCGACGATGCACTTCCTCATCGCCTTCGTCCTGTTCTTCATCGTCAACGCCGTCGTCGGCGTGCCGACGGTGTCGACGACGATCGGCGGCCTCGTGAAGATCGAGGGCGGACCGAGCCCCGCCGAGGAAGCCGGCCTCCACGTCGGCGATCGCATCGTCGCCCTCGACGGCAAGCGCCTCGCCGAATGGGATGACGTGCGCGCCTACATCAGCGCGCGCCCGGCCGACTCGATCGCGATGACGATCGTGCGCGACGGACGGACGATCGAGCTCGACGCCACGCCGACCGACCTCAGCGCCGTCCGCATCGACGGGGAGCCCATCTCGAATGAGTCGCGCGGGTTCCTCGGCCTCGAGCCGAAGGAGGTCTTCGAGACCACGAACCCCATGACCGCCGTGGGCCGTTCGGCCAAGCAGTGGGTCGGCGGATCCTTCGACGGCCCCGAGGGCGTGTCGCCCGGTATCATCGACAACGCCAAGGCCCTCGGCGGCATCCTCAGCCCATCCGGCATGGCGAGCTACTGGAAGACGATCACCGGCAAGGATCAGGCCGGCCGGGCCGATGGCGGCGCCCGCTTCCTGTCGCCGGTCGGGTTCGTCCGCCTCGGTGGCCAGGCCGCCGACGACAGCCTCTATTCGGTGATCGCGCTGCTCATCGCCATCAACCTGTTCGTCGGCCTGTTCAACCTCTTGCCCCTGCTCCCGCTCGACGGCGGGCACGTGGCCATCGCGACGTACGAAGGGGTGCGCTCGAAGCTCGCGGGACGGCGCTACGTGGCCGACGTCGCCAAGCTCATGCCTCTGACCTACGCCGTGGTGCTCCTGATGGTGTTCCTCGGCGTCACCGCGCTGTACCTCGACATCGTGCGTCCGCTGAACTTCAACTAGTGGACTTCACGACCTCGACGCCGCGGCGCAAGACGCGTCAGATCATGGTGGGCGACGTGCCCGTCGGCGGTGACGCGCCGATCACCGTGCAGTCGATGACGATCACCAAGACGGCGGATGTCGAGGGGACGTTGCAGCAGATCTACGCGCTGGCCGCTGCCGGCGCGGACATCGTGCGCTGCACGTGCAACGAGATCGAGGCGGCCGAGGGGCTCGCGCAGATCGTGCCCCGGTCGCCGGTCCCGATCGTCGCCGACATCCACCACCAGTACAAGATGGCGCTGGCGGCGCTGGAGGCGGGCGTCCACTGCCTCCGGTTGAACCCCGGCAACATCAAGAAGCCTGAGCACATCAAGGCCGTCGCCACCGAGTGCAAGGACCGCGGGGTGCCCATCCGCATCGGCGTGAACGGCGGCTCGCTCCATCCGGACCTCTACAGGAAGTACGGCGACAAGGTCACCCCCGAAGCCATGGTCGAGTCCGCCCAACAGGAGCTGGCGTACTTCGCCGAGGTCGGGTTCGACGACGTGAAGATCTCGGTGAAGGCGTCGAACGTCCCGCTGATGATCGAGGCCTACCGCCAGCTGTCCGAGGCCGTCGACTTCCCCCTCCACCTCGGCGTCACCGAGGCCGGACCCCCGCCGGCCGGTCTCGTGAAGGCGACGGCCGGGATCGCCACGCTGTTGGCGGAGGGCATCGGCGACACCATCCGGTACTCGCTCACCGCCGACCCGGTCGAGGAGGCGCGCGCCGGCCGCCAGCTGCTCGAGGCCATGGGCCTGCGGGAGCGCAAGAACGTCGACCTCATCGCCTGTCCTTCGTGCGGGCGCGCCGAGGTCGACGTGATCCAGGTGGCCAAGGAGGCGATGGAGGCCTTCGGCGATCGGGAGATCCCTTTGCAGGTCGCGGTGATGGGATGCGTCGTCAACGGGCCCGGAGAGGCACGCGACGCAGACATCGGGATCGCCGCCGGACGCAAGAAGGGCCACCTGTTCATCAAGGGCCGCAACGTCGCCGTCGTGCCGGAAGACGAGATGGTGGCGACGCTCGTCCGCTACGCCGAGCGGATCATGACCGAGGGCGTCGAGGCCGTCCTCGCCGGCGAGGACCTCGACAAGGCGAAGCGAGCCGCCGACGCCGACCGGGCCGCCCTGCTCGGCGAGCAGGGCGCGGATGCCAACGACGCCGGCACGCGCGTCGACCTCATCCGCAAGGTGACGGGTCCTTCCGCGACAGACTGAGCCCGTGAGGACGTGGGTGCTGACGGTGCTGTCCCTGATCGCGCTGTCGGTGGGATGTCTCGCTGGGACCGTGGCCGTCGCGTCGGCCCAGGTCCTTCCGCCGGAGACGACGGCGCCCCCGCCGACCACGGCGGCCCTGCCGACCACGACGGCGGCCCCGACGACCGAGGCCCCGGCGACGACCGAGGGTCCGGCGACCACGGCGGCGCCGGCGACGACGGCCAAGCCGAAGGCCTCGTCGACGACCGCATCCACGGTCCCGCCGTCGACGACCACGCCCGAGCAGTTGCCCACGCTGCCGCCACTGCCGAACGGACAGATCCCGGCCTCGAGCGAGACGATCCCCTCGAAGGCGCCCAGCGGCGGGGGCACCGCCAAGATCAACCCCTTCTTCCCGGCGCTCAGCGTCGGGGGGTTCACCGTGGCATTCCTCATCCTCGCCATCGGCTTCCTGTGGCGGAGCCGGGGCGTGCGGTCGATGCCCTCGGCCTCGACTTGACGTGAGCGACCTCGAGTTCCGCTCGGTCACCGATGCCGAGTGGCCCGAGTTCCTCGAGACGCTGCGGATGGCCTTCGGCGCGTTGCCGGCGCCGGGGGACGAGGCCATCGAGAAGCGGCCGTGGGCCATCGAACGTTCGATGGCCGCGCTCGAGGACGGACACCCCGTCGGGTGCGCGGGCTCGTACGACTTCGACCTGACGCTGCCGGGACTCACCACCGCACCGGCCGCAGGCGTCACGTGGGTCGGGGTCCGGCCGACGCACCGCCGCCAGGGCGCGTTGACCGGCATCATGCGGGCGCAGCTCGAGGAGATCCACGACCGCGGCGTCCCGCTGGCGATCCTGTTGGCGAGCGAGTCGGTGCTCTACGGGCGCTACGGCTACGGGATGGCCACCACCCAGGTCGACCTCGAGATCGACCGGACCCGTGCGGTGTTGGCAGAACCGTTCGAGGCGCCGGGACGGGTCGTGCTGGTGACGGACCAGCCGGCGATCGACCGGTTGTTGCCGGAGATCCACGAAAGCGTGCGGCGGCGCCAACACGGGGACGTCAGCCGGCCCGCGGAGTGGTGGAAGCCGTTCTTCGCGGGCGGCCGGGGCGGTACCGAGTTCGGTCCCCGGTTCCACGCCTTCTACGAGAACCCCTCGGGCGAAACCGAGGGCTACGCGTACTACCGGCTGGCGTCCGACTTCTCGGTCCGTCTGCGCCAGGACTGGACGGTGCTCCTGCAGGGTCTCGGCGCGCTGACGTTCGAGGCGTACGTCGCGTTGTGGCGATTCGTCTGGGACCTGGATCTCACGGCGAAGCTCGTGGCGACCTTCCGTCCGCCCGACGAGCCCCTCCGCCACCTGTTGCGGGATCCCCGTCGGTTGGCGACGACCCGTTCGGTCGACTTCCTGTGGTGTCGGCTCGTGGACGTGCCGGCGGCGTTGTCGGCCCGGCGCTACGAGGTCACGAGTTCGGTGGTGATCGAGGTGCGCGATCCGGTGTGCCCGTGGAACGCCGGCCGGTGGCGCCTCGACGGGTCGGCGGATGGGGCGACGTGTGTGCGAACGGACGCGGCCGCCGACCTGACGATGACGGCGACCGAGCTCGGCGCAGTGTTCCTCGGCGGCACGCACCTGTCGGCGCTCGCCGCGGCTCGGCGCATCGACGAGCACGCGACGGGGGCCGTCGCCCGCACCGATTCGATGCTGTCGACGGCCCGTGCGCCGTGGTGCCAGACGTTTTTTTAGGCCGCCGAACTCCGACCCTTGCAGCCACGCCGGCGTCGGGAGCGCCATCGAGCAGCCGGCATGTGAGCGGAGCCGGCTTCATCGGCGGAGCGCACCGACAACTCAGAACATGACGACGGAACGGGCGACCTCGCCCGTCTTCATCGCCGCGAACCCGTCGTTGATCTCCTCGAGGGGGATGCGGGCGGACACGAGCTCGTCGAGCTTGAGGCGACCCTGGAGGTAGAGGTCGACATAGCGGGGCATGTCCACGCGGAAGCGGTTCGAGCCCATCGCCGATCCCTGGATCTTCTTCTCGCCGAGGAAGGCGAAGCCGGGCAGCTCGACGGACTGTCCGATCGGGATCATGCCGATGACCGTGGCCGTCCCGCCGCGGCGGAGCATGGCGAACGCCTGCTCGGCGGCCACCTTCAGGCCGATGGCCTCGAAGCTGTAGTGCACGCCACCGCCGGTCATCTCGATGACCTTCTGCACGGCGTTGCCGTCGGACGCGTTGACGGTGTCGGTGGCGCCGAACGTCTTGGCCAGCTCGAGCTTGGAGTCGAGCATGTCGATGGCGATGATCCGGGAGGCGCCCGCGAGGTACGCGCCCTGGACCGCGTTGAGGCCGATGCCACCGCAGCCGATGACCGCGACGGTGCTGCCGGGCTCGACCTTGGCGGTGTTCTGCACGGCGCCGAGCCCGGTGGTGGCGCCGCAGCCGAGCAGGCACGCCCGGTCGAGCGGCATCTCGGGGTCGATCTTCACGATTGCGTGCTCGTGGACGAGCATCTGCTCGGCGAACGAGCTGAGGTTGAGGAACTGGTTCATCACGCTGCCGTCGGGCCTCGTGAGGCGGGCGGCGCTTCCCGGCTGGCGGCGGGTCTCGGGGTTCTGGCACAGGCTCATGTGCCCGGTGAGGCACTCCTCGCAGTGTCCGCAGAAGACGCTGAGGCAGGTGATGACGTGGTCACCCGGCTTGACGTACTGGACGTCGTCGCCGACGGCCTCGACGACGCCGGCCGACTCGTGTCCGAGGACGACCGGCACCTGCGCCGGGTACTTGGCCTCCAAGAAGTGGAGATCGCTGTGGCAGAGACCGGCGGCGGCCGTCGTGATGAGGACCTCGCGGGGGCCGGGCTTGTCGATGGCGACGTCCTCGATCTCGAGGTCGCCGGGGCAGGAGTTGAGGACAGCGGCTTTCATGCGCTGCATTGTTGCGGGTCCGTCGGGGGGCGTGCTCGTACGATGCCTGGCGATGGCCAAGCCCCCCGTCCTCACGTCCCAAGCCGAGGACTTCCCCCGTTGGTATCAGGACGTCGTCGCCAAGGCGGAGCTCGCGGACAACGGACCCGTTCGCGGCACGATGGTCATCCGTCCGTACGGGTTCTCCATCTGGGAGAGGATGCAGCAGGAGATGGACCGGCGCATCAAGGACGCCGGCGCCGAGGGCGTCTACTTCCCGCTGCTGATCCCCGAGAGCTACCTCCACAAGGAGGCGCAGCACGTCGAAGGCTTCAGCCCGGAGCTGGCCGTCGTGACCCACGGTGGCGGCAAGGAGCTCGAGGAGCCGGCGGTCATCCGTCCGACGAGCGAGACGATCATCAACACCTACTTCTCGAAGTGGGTCCAGAGCTATCGCGACCTGCCGTTGTTGGTGAACCAGTGGTGCAACGTCGTTCGGTGGGAGCTGCGGCCGAGGATCTTCCTGCGGACGACCGAGTTCCTCTGGCAGGAGGGGCACACATGCCACGCGTCCCAGCAGGACGCGCGGGACTATGCGCTGCGCATCCTCGACGAGGTGTACGCCGACTTCATGGAGAACGTGCTCGCCATCCCCGTGCGCCGCGGCCGCAAGAGCGAGCGGGAGCGCTTCGCCGGAGCGGACACGTCGTGGACGACCGAGGGGATGATGCGCGACGGGAAGGCCCTGCAGATGTCGACCTCGCACGAACTCGGGCAGAACTTCGCCCGTGTGTTCGACACGCAGTTCACGTCCGAGACCGGCGAGCGGCAGTACACGTGGCAGACGTCGTGGGGCTCGTCGACCCGCATGATGGGGGCGTTGATCATGGGCCACGGAGACGATGCCGGGCTGCGCGTGCCGCCCGTGCTGGCGCCGACGCAGGCGGTCGTGCTGCTGATCCGCGGCGATGACGGCGCCGGGGAGCAGGCGGCGGCGTTGGCGTCCTCGTTGGCCGCGGTCGGCGTCCGGGTGAAGCTCGACGACCAGCTGGCGGCCTCGTTCGGCCGACGGGTCACCGAGTGGGAGCTGCGGGGCGTGCCGGTGCGCGTCGAGGTCGGGCCACGCGACCTGGCTGAGGGGAAGGTGACCCTCGTCCGCCGCGACACGTCCGAGAAGGTGACGGCCGCCATCGGCGAGGTCGCGACGAGGGTGCCGGCGCTGTTGGACCAGATCCAGTCCTCGATGTTCGCCGAGGCCCTTGCGCTGCGGGACGCCCGCACCGTCGCGGCGGCTTCGATCGACGAAGCGGTCGAGGCGGCGCAGACCGGCTTCGCGACGCTGCCCTGGTCGAAGGTGGGCGAGGTCGGAGAGGACCAGCTCAACGCACGGGGCGTCAGCGTCCGCTGCCTCCAGGCCGCCGACGGGGGCCTCCTGCTCGAGGCCGGCGCGCCGGACGCCGTCGCCTTCGTCGCCCGCGCCTACTGATCCGAACGGCGGTCAGACTGCCTTCATGCGGTTCTCGCGGCTCCTCCTTCGCACGCTGCGCGACGCGCCGAACGATGCCGAGGCCATCTCCCATCAGCTGCTCGTCCGCGCCGGGTACATCCGCCGCCACGCGTCCGGGATCTACACGTACCTGCCGCTGGGCTGGAAGCTGATCCAGCGGATCGAGGCGTTGGTGCGGGCGGAGATGGATGCCGCCGGCGCGCAGGAGCTGTTGATGCCGGTGCTGCAGTCCACCGAGCTGTGGGAGTCGACCGGACGGCTGGCCTCGATGGAGGACATCCTCTTCCGGCTGGAGGGCCGCGGCGGCGAGTTCGTGCTCGGCCCGACCCACGAAGAGGTCGTGACGGCGACGGTCGCGGCGGAGGTCGACTCCTACCGCGACCTGCCCGTGAACGTGTACCAGATCCAGCTCAAGTACCGGGACGAGGCCCGTCCCCGGTTCGGGCTCCTGCGGGGCCGTGAGTTCATCATGAAGGACGCGTATTCCTTCGACGCCTCGCCCGCGGGCATGCAGGCCTCGTACCAGGTGATGTACGACGCCTACTGCCGCATCTTCGACGCCGTCGGGCTGACCTACACGCCCGTCGAGGCGGAGGCCGGTGCCATCGGCGGTGAGGTGAACCACGAGTTCATGGTCCTGTCCGCGATCGGCGAGGACTTCTTCGTGCAGTGCCCGGCGTGCGGGTACGCCGCCAACACCGAGGCCGCCGTCTCGGGCGACCGATGGGTCGACCGCCCCGCGCCGCCCGAGGCGTTGGTGGAGCACCACACGCCGGACCGTCCGGGCATCGACCTCGTCGTCTCGCACTTCACGTCGACGTTGGGTCGCGAGCTGACGGCAGCCGGGATGTTGAAGTGCATCGCGCTGGTCGACGAGCGCGAGGGTTCGAACGGGGTGCCCGTGATCGTGCTCGTCCCCGGTGATCGCGAGGTGCGGGTGCCCAAGGGCATGCGCCCGTTCGACGACGCCGACTTCGCCCGCCACCCCTCGCTGGTGAAGGGCTACATCGGCCCGCAAGGTCTCCAGGCGGTGGGGGTGCGGGTGCTGGCGGACAAGTCGGTGAAGTCGCCACTGACCTGGGTGACGGGTGCCAACAAGGTCGACCACCACGTGAGCGGGGCGACACTGGGTCGCGACTTCTCGGTCGACGCGTTCGGGAACTACGCGGTCGTGGTCGCGGGCGACCCGTGTCCCCGCTGCGGATCGCCCGTCGAGCTCGGACGCTCGGTGGAGGCGGGGCACACGTTCCAGCTCGGGCTGACGTACTCGTTGCAGGTGCCGGGGGCGACGTTCCTCGACGAGGACGGCAACGAGCAGCCGTTCTGGATGGGTTGCTACGGCATCGGCATCTCCCGACTTCCGGCGGTCGTGGCCGAGGAGCACCACGACGACGCCGGACTGAAGTGGCCGGACGCGATCGCGCCGTTCGCGGTGCACCTGTTGTCGTTGGGTGCCGGACGTTCGCCGGAGGTGACGGCCGCGGCCGACTCCCTCTACGACGCGCTCCAGGCCGCGGGCGTGTCCGTGTTGTACGACGACCGCCCCGATGTGTCGCCGGGGGTGAAGTTCGCCGACGCCGATCTGTTGGGCATGCCGACGCAGCTCATCGTCGGCGCCAAGGGGCTGGCGCGGGGTGTCGTCGAGCGGAAGGACCGCGCCACGGGCGATCGCGATGAGGTCGAGCTGGCGTCGGTCGCCGCGGCGCTGTCGGGGGCCGTCCGCTAGACCGTTCGCCCATGGACGTCTTCGAAGCCATCCGGACCACCCGCGCCATGCGCCGACTCGACCCCGACCGCCCGGTCTCGGACGACGACCTCTGGACGATCATCGAGGCCGCCACCAAGGCACCGAGCGGCGGCAACGGTCAGCCGATGCGCTGGATCGTCGTCAAGGACGCCGCCAAGCGGGCCAAGCTCGGCGAGATCTACAAGAAGTCGTGGGCGCCCGTCGCCGAGATGTACCGCGGCCGCACCCCCGCCGAGGACAAGACGACCATGCGTGTCCTGAACTCGGCGGACCACCTCGGCGAGCACATGGGAGACGCTCCGGTGATCCTCGTGCCGTGCGCCAAGGGCGGCGACCCTGCCTCCATCTATCCCGGTGTGCAGAACCTCTTCCTCGCCGCCCGGGCCCTCGGACTCGGCACCACGCTGACGACGGTCCACCGCTTCAACGAGCAGGAGGTGCGCGACGTGCTCGGCATCCCCGAGGACGTGCAGACCTACGCCCTCATCCCGGTCGGCTACCCGACCGGCAAGTGGGGCGAAGCCCAGCGCCGGCCCGTCGAAGACGTCACGTACTGGGACACCTGGCGCGAGAACCGGGCCCGCTCGTCCTAGCAGCGTGCTGAAGAAGTGGTGAGAGGCGGGTCGCCGCTCTTCTGGGCGGGTTGAACGACCGGTGCGGTGGTTGATCCCGCCCAGTCCGAGGCCGCGTGCTGCGCGTGGCTCGGGGTGGCTGGGTTTCGCGTTGACCAAAGGTCGGAACAACAGGTCGTAGTTCAGGCGCTCGCAGAACGCCCGCTCGCTGCGCATCGAGTACAGCGCCATCAACGCCGACGCTTTCCAACAACTGCTCAGGCGGGATGCTCGGGCCCGACCCGCTTCGCCCAGCACCTCATCGACCATCCGCCGGATCCAACGGATCGGTGATCGGTCGAGATCAGATCCCCCGTGTCACGAGGTGAGCATCGCCATCTGCTGTTCGGGCTTGCCGCGCATGACCGCGATCTACCGCGCGGCACCGCCAATCGCGAGCACCTACAAGGACCTTGTTCCGCACCCTGTTAGCCATCAGCAGCCTCGCGGCTCGGTACCGCAGTAGCCCGGGTGGCGGGGGTCCGTCTTGATCAGCGGTCGCGGACGGCCTGGAGCTCCTTGACCGGGAGGGACAGCGTCGACTCGGTGAACAGCTGGTCGGCGATGGTTCCGGTCTGGGTGCCGACCCGCCACGTCGCTCTCCACCGCTGGGTCACGTGGACCGCGATGGCGTCGGCGGTGTCGGTGTAGGTGTGGGTGATGTCGCCCGTCGGCCAGGGGCCGCCCTGCCGGGTGATGTTGCGGTCGATGGTGCCGTCGCCCCAGTCGACGTCGAGGAGGCTGGTGACCTCGAGCTGGACGGCGTGACCGAACGCCGCCGCCTGCTTGTTGACGCCGCGTGGGCTCCCGACCTCGAGGTACGCGGGCTTGCCGGTGATGGCGTACCCCGGCTCGATGTGCAGCGTCGGGTCGGGCAGCTCGACGCTGTCGCGCCAGATGAGCGCCGCGGCAGTCGCGGGATCGACCGTGCCGTTGGCCCGTCGGGGGCTGTTCGTGCAGATCGGGAACTGGTTCGCCAGCGTCACCGCCTTGGCTTCGTTCTCGAGTGCCTGCGGCGACTCGTCGTCACCTCTGACCGGCCGGATGAACACGCACCGCTGTCCGCTCTGCGGGTCGCTCCGCAACTCGACGTCGATGATGTACGTCGGCGGGACCAAAGCAGTAGCCCGATGTGGACTAGGTGCATGCTTGGTCGCTCGTTCCGATTGTTGCGTGCCCCGCGTCTCGTCGACGCGAAGCCGCACCTCGCTAGGACGGGCCGGCGCAACCGAGATGGACGTTGACGTCGAGTCCTCGCCATGTGCCATCCCTGGCACTGCGACGACGGCCATTGTCAACACTGCGAAGACCTTCAGCATGCGTCGCGGGCGTCCTCTCCTTCTAGGACTCGCCCATCGAAGACGATCGACCAAGGCGTCCTGTTCAGCCTTGCCGGGTCGCCACTGGCATCCGTGGTCTCAAGCGCGACGAATGACGTGGCGGCGGCTCGTGGCTTCGGATCCTTCAGAGTCGCGGCAAAGGTCCGGTCGACGCTCAGGACGACGCATCCCGATTCGTCCTTAAGTACGCCCACGACCGACGTTGTGACGTCGCCGGGAGGTCGTCTGTACAGCTCCATCCCGTCGACCGCGTCGCGTCCGAAGTCACTTCGCTGGTTCTCGAGGCTGGGTTCGTCGTAGACGGCGTTGAGCTTGTCGTCGAAGGACTTGGTCGGGCCGTCGTTGGCGACGAAGTCGCGGATGGCGTCGCTGAGGATGCGGTCGAGCTCGTCCATGACGGCGTCGGCATAGGCGACGGTCACGGTGGCGGGCTTCTGGGTGACGTCGATCGGGGGGGCCGATGTCGCCGTCGTCGCTGAGGCCCCCGACGAGCCCGGACCGGTCGGGACGGTCACGCCTGCGCCACCTCGGTCGGCGCCCGATCCGCTCGAGCACGACGACGCGATCAACAGCGAGAGGGCCACGACCGCACGGCCGAGCGAGCACCATGACCGACCCCCGGAACTCGCCCCCACGCCCGCCATTGTCCCGAACCGCGCATGACGCCACAAGTCCTTTCATGATTTTCCATGCACGACGGTGCTGCCAGCGGTCGAATCGGCGCCGTTGCTATACTCCTCGGGCTGTTCCGTTCGATATCGGGTGGTTGCAAGCGTGGGCGGAAGCCCACGCTTTTCTTTGGCCACGACACAGGAGAGGGGAGGCGAGACAACCGACATGGCGACCGTTCAGGATGAGGTCAGGCGCCTCGTCGAGCCCCTCGTCACCCCCCACGGCGTCGAGGTCGTCGACGTCGAGCACGGCCCGGGCCTGCTCCGCATCTCCCTCGACAACACGGACCGCGACACGCCGATCGACCTGGACACGATCACGACGTTCAGCGAGCAGATCAGCGACCTCCTCGACCTCCACGACCCGGTGCCCGGCCGCTACACCCTCGAGGTCAGCAGCCCAGGCCTCGAGCGGCCGCTGAAGACGAAGGAGCAGTTCCAACGCTTCGTCGGCACGACCGTCTCCATCAAGACGAAGTCCCACGTCGACGGCGACCGCCGCTTCACCGGCACCCTCAGCGAAGCCACCGACGACCACGTGACGGTCGCCGACCGCACGCTGGCGTACCACGACATCGAGAAGGCCAAGACGGTCTTCGAGTGGGGCCCGACGCCGAAAAGGACGCCGAGCAAGCCACAGCAGAACAAGAAGACGAAGAAAGCGACCACCTCATGACTGCCAACAACGCCGACATGCTCGACGCGATGAAGCAGATCGCGGAGCTTCGGGGCATCCCGGTCCAGACGCTGTTCGAGGCGCTCGCCAACGCCCTCGAGACCGCCTACAAGCGCATGCCGGGCGCCCACGAGAACAGCTGGGTCGACATCGACCCCGACACCGGCGAGTACCACATCTGGGCCCAGCTGCTCGACGAGGACGGTGAGCCGACAGGCGAGGAGTTCGAGGTCGAGAAGGACGAGAAGGCCTTCGGACGCATCGCCGCGCAAGCCGCCAAGCAGGTCATGTCCCAACGGGTGCGTGAAGCCGAGCGGGACCAGAAATATGAGGAGTACGCCGGCCGCGAGGGGGACATCGTCACCGGGATCATCCAGCAGAGCGACAACCGCTACACCCTCCTCGACCTCGGCAAGGTCGAGGCCCTGCTGCCCCAGGCCGAGCAGGTCCCCTACGAGCGCTACGAGCACGGAGCCCGCCTCAAGGCGTACATCGTCGAGGTCCGCAAGACGACCAAGGGCCCGCAGATCGTCGTGTCGAGGACCCACCCCGGCCTCATCAGGCGCCTGTTCGAGCTCGAGGTCCCGGAGATCAGCAGCGGGGTCGTCGAGATCAAGGCCGCCGCCAGGGAACCCGGCCACCGCACGAAGATCGCCGTGTGGTCGAACGACCCCAACGTCGACCCCGTCGGCGCGTGCGTCGGCGCACGAGGCGCCCGGGTCCGCATGGTCACGAACGAGCTGCGCGGCGAGAAGGTCGACATCGTCCCTTACAGCGAGGACATGCCCGAGTTCGTCATGCGTGCCCTCCAGCCGGCCAAGGTCAAGGAAGTGCGACTCGACGAGGAGACGGGCACGGCGACGGTCATCGTCCCCGACTACCAGCTCAGCCTGGCCATCGGGAAGGAAGGCCAGAACGCCCGGCTCGCCGCCAGGCTGAGCGGCTGGCGCGTCGACATCAAGTCCGAGACCCAGCTGGTGGAGGAAGAGGAGTACGCCAACCAGGACTGGGCCGAGGGCGAGTGGGTCACCGACGAGGAGTCCGGGGAGCTCGTGTGGAAGCCGGCCGAAGGCGGCGAAGCCATGACCGTCGAGGCGTACTCCCACGCCGGCGACCAGCAGCAGGGCGAAGAAGCGGACGGATCGGTGTCCGAAGAGACGGCAACCGTCGAAGAAGGGGACGCATAACCGCCCCCACCAGGACCTGCATCGGTTGTCGCGAGACCGCCGAAGCTGGGAAACTGGTGCGCATCGTCCGCCGGGACGACGGCTCGCTGGCCGTCGGGCGGACGCTTCCGGGACGGGGCGCCTGGCTCCACGCCAGCACCCCGGACTGTCTGGATCTCGCCCTGCGCCGGAAGGCGTTCGGGCGGGCCTTCCGGGCTCCGATCAGCGACGGAGCCCCCGAATCACTTCGTGTGTTGCTGGCCGAACATGCGAGGATGGGTAGCTGCGACATGTGACGGTCGTCGTGAATCGCCGAGAGGAATCCTCACCCCTTGCCTCAGAAGAAGATCCGCGTCTACGAGCTTGCTCGTGAACTCGGGCTGACGAACAAAGAAGCCCTCGACCT
>DATLED010000061.1:0-15253 GCA_035525495.1 Acidimicrobiales bacterium
GTCATCGACGAGATGACGGCACAACGCACCTGCGTCCAAGAGCTCGGCGTTCGGATCGCTCTTGCCCTGCATGCCCTCAGTCTGAAGAACCCGCCAACAAATCGCGAGCACCCTCGACCGATTTCTTCAGCAGTCTCCTAGATGGTCACGACGCGGCGGCGCCCCCGGACGAGCTTTACAACGCCGAGTAGCGGCCGCTGTGATCGCCGCGGCATCTCGATCTCTGCCGGGCCTTCGGGTCGCTCCTCGAGGGCGACACGGCGCACGCAGTCGAGCTTGCCGCCGCCGCCGCCGGGATCTTCCGGTCGCGAGGCGACCTGTACTGGTGTATCGGGACGTCGATGGCCGGCGCCATGGTGCGGATCGAGACGAACCAACTTCCCAACGCGATTGCCACGCTCGCCGAGGTGGTCGCGGCGGCACACGACCTCGGACAGCCGTGGCTCGGCGTCGGCGCGTCGTCGGCCCTCGCGCGCGCCCACCTGCTCGAGGGCGACCTCGACGGAGCGCGCCGCCTGGTCGACTGGGGCATCGCTGCCAGCGACACAATCGGTGTCCTGCCGCAGCAGCGTGCTCGCCTGCTCGCGGTGCATGCGGAGCTTCTGATTGCTGGCGGCGACACCGCCGCCGCGGATGGTGCCGCCCGACACGCGGTCACCACCGCGGCGGCTGCGGGTCTGTTGCCGTTGCCCGGCGATCCCGAGGTGACAGCGGCTCGCGTCGCCCGCTCGGTCGGCGACTGGGAGCGGGCCATGCGACTGGCAGCGAGCGCGGTCGAGCGCGTACGGGAGCACGACGTTCGCATCGGGGCCACGGACGCCCTGGAGCTGGTCTCCGACCTGCTCCCTGATGCCGGTGAGCACGAGTGGGCGGCACGACTGGCGGCGACCGCGCTCGCATTGCGGTCCGAAATGGGACTGCGCGTCGTGAGGACGACGCCCGCGGACTCCGAGCCCATGACCCTCGACCGAGCCATCGCCGACGCGCTGCGCCGCCGAGGACGTCGGGGCAGACCCCGGTCGAGGTGGGACGCCCTCACGCCCGCCGAGAGCGAGGTCGTCGACCTCGTCACCGAGGGGCCCGCGAACAAGCAGATCGCCGCCCGGCTACGGGCGTCGCCCGGACCGTCAGCACCCACGTCTCGCGCGTGTTCACGAAGCTCGGCGTGCGCAACCGCGCGGAGCTCGCAGCTGCTCGCGTACGTCATCTTGCTGACGATCCGTCCCGCTGATGGCGCGACCGTGTCGGCATGACCAAGACGATCGCCGCCGACCTCACCATCCGGGACGCCACCGACACCGACGTCGCCTTCCTCGCCCAAGTCATGTTCGCCGCCGAGCGTTCACACCTGGCCCGTGGCGTGACTGAGTACCTGCTCGATTTCGACGCCGCCACCACGACGCGGTTGCCTCGAGCGGATCACGGTGACCGGCCAGCCGCACATCTTTCATCGATCGCGGTTCCGGATCGCCGAGCTCGAAGGCGAGTCGGCCGCTGCACTGTCGACCTACGACCCATCGGAGCACGGCGCCGCGCCGAGGGGCTCCGCCATGTTCTCCCTGTTCCCCGACTTTGGACTCGATCCGACCGATACGAAGGGCTGGCGGCGCGGCGGCGTCTTCCGCTCCGGCATCGTCGCCGAGCACCACGGCCCAGCGGGGCCACGGCTCGTCATCGAGAACGCCGCGACCTTGCCGGCCTTCCGGCGTCGGGGCCTCACCGGCGCGTTCTGCGCGACATGCTCGGCCGTGCCCGACGGTGCGCTTGTCGAAGCTGAGCGCGCGGAGATCGCCGGCGTGTCGAGGCGCACCGTCTTCAACCACTTCGAGTCTCGCGAAGCCCTGCTCACCGTCGGCATCGATGCTGCGATCGAGGCGTACCTCGAGCGGATGCCCGTCCGAGGCGAGCGCGACCTCGACGAGTGGCTGCGAGACGTCGTCGCCGCGTCGGCTGCGCAGAACGCCGAGCGCGGAGGCTGGTACTTCCAGACCCTCCTCGCCGAACAGGCCGAGGCCACTGCGATCGGCGCTCCAGCGCCGACAGGCCGCCCGGATCCAGCTGAGCACCCGCATCGCCGACGAGTGCGCGGCCGGGGCATGTCGCCGCCCCTCCCTGACGACGTCGTCGTCGGGTTCAACGTCTGGCTGGGTGCCTTCGCGGTGGCCGCGCTCCGGGTCGACTGCGGTATCGCCGACATGGACGCTGTCGACCTCGTCCTCCGCGAGCTACATGCGGTCTTGGCCGAGGCGGTGACCTGACCGAGCCGCACCGGAGTGTGCCTCGCGCCGAGGTCCCGGTTGGCGCGGTCGACCAATGCTGTCGCTCGGGTCGCGACAAGCGTGCGTGCATTGGTGTCGTGGGCGAGAATCGCGGCGTGTCCGACGCTCCTCAAACCGTCACGTTCCTCTTTTCGGACATCGAGTCGTCCACGCAGCGGTGGGACAGGGACGGGGTAGGGATGTCGGCGGCGCTCGCAGTCCACGATGAGGTGATGCGTGCGACCATCACCGCTCATCGCGGCGAGGTCTTCAAGCACACCGGTGACGGAGTGTGTGCAGTCTTTCATTCGGCCACTGACGCGGCGCGTGCTGCTGTGGAAGTCCAGCAGCGGGTGGCCCTGCCCGTTCGGATCGGAATGCATACCGGCGAGGCCGAAACGCGCGACGGCGACTGGTACGGATCGACGGTGAACCTCGCAGCCCGCATAATGGACGCCGGCCACGGGGGGCAGATCCTGTCCTCGGCGGTGACGGCGTCGATGCTGCCGGCGCACACCGCGCTCAAGGTGTTGGGCGAACACCGCCTGAAGGGACTCGACCGCGCCGAGGCGATAGTCCAGGTCGGCCCCGGCGAGTTCGCGCCGCTGCGCGCACCGACGACCATGATCACTCTCCCGGAACGGCGGCGTTCTCTTGTCGGGCGGCACGAACTCCTTCGGCGCGTCGAGTCCGCGTTGACGGCCGGTCGCCTCGTGACACTCGTCGGCCCCGGCGGTGTCGGAAAAACCTCGGTCGCGATCGAAGCGGCACGACGAGGCACCGGCCTCGTCGATCGGACCGCTTTCGTGGACCTGACAACCGTGGACGGTGCGAGTGGAGTTCCCGTTGCGGTCGCACGGGCACTCGGACTCTCGACTGCCGAGCTGCCGGCTATCCGTCTGGCCATCGCGTCGGGATCGACGCTGCTCGTGGTCGACAATTGCGAGCACGTCGTCGACGCCGCCGCTGAGGTTGTCCAGGATCTGCTTGGCGCCGCCGGCTCCGGAGTTCGCGTGGTCGCCACGAGCCGCGAGAGTCTCGAGCTCGACGGCGAGACCGTGCTGTCGGTGCCGCCACTCACCGACGACGACGCCATGATCGAGCTGTTCCTCGATCGAGCTGCAGCTGCCGGCGCTTCACGGCTCAAGGTCGACGACAGGCCGAGGGTCGCGGAGTTGTGTCGTCGCCTCGACGGGCTTCCGCTCGCGATCGAGCTCGCAGCGTCGCGTTGTACCGTGCTCACGGTCGAGCAGATTCTCGCCCACCTCGACCAACGCCTCGAGCTGCTGTCTTCTGGGCGCCGGCGCGGCCGAGAGCGACACCGAACGTTGCGCGAGACCATCGACTGGTCATACGAGTTGCTCGGCGAGCGCGAGCGCGACCTGTATCGGAGGCTGGCGATCTTCGTCGACTGGTTCGCGTTGGACGACGCAGCGGCCGTTGCGGGCGGGGCGAGTGAGATGGAAGTGCTCGACGTCCTCGAAGGCCTCGTGGCCCGGTCGCTGTTGGTCGTCTCCGAGGTCGCAGGCGAAGCCCACTACCGCTACCTCGAGTCCATCCGTGACCATGCGTGGGAGCTGTTGGATCGAGGGGGACACTCCGACGGTCTCATGGTCGTCCTCAGCGACCATCTCGCCGCCAAGCTGGCGACGCTCGCGATCCAGGTCTGGGACGGTCCCGACGGTGACGCCCTCGAGGAGATGGGCCGACTCGTGATCATGCAGCGGCACGCTGCCGGATGGTGCATCACCTCCGGTGAACTGGAGCGGGCGACGAGGCTGTTGTTGCCCTACGCCCACGTCCTCCCGAACGGATACGCGCCAGCATTCGACGTTGCTGAGCGGCTGGCACTCGCCGTCACGGCGAGCGGCCAACGTGACGGGGAGGCGCTCATGCTGCACCTCGTTCAACTCACCTACCAACGGGAGTTCCGCGCTTATCACGAGGCGATGCCGCGGATACTCGACGCGCTCGATGCCGAAATGGTGTCTCCGACGATGATGGCCGGCCTCTTCTTCTTGTCCGCGGTGGCGGGCGACGAGACCTTGGCCGCGCGCCTTCCCACGCAGGCGTGCCGCGTCGAGGGCGGCCTCGGCTCCTACCTCCAACTGTGGGAACAGCCTGCGATGGACGTCGATGAACTCCTCACGTTGAGCAACTCCATGCCCACACGCACCGGCACCGCGGGCGTCCTTGCCCGTGCGTGCTCGCTCGCGCAGGAGGACGCGCCGGACCGCGTCGAGGAACTCGCCGATCGGATACTGAGCCTTTGCCCGGAAGGGTCCTCCGGGTGGACTGCCGCATGGCTCAACAAGGCCGGGGCCCGCCTCCGCATCGGCGCATTCACCGAGGCCCTCGAGTGCGCCCACGTCGCCACGAACCATGCTCGGACCGTCGGCGAGCTCTCGATCCTCGCGCCGGTGACGGCTCTCCACGCCCTCGTCCTGTGGAAGCTCGGTGTCGCTCGCGAGGCGGCGCTCGTACGCGGCGCCGCTCCTCGGCGATGGTCGATCTTCTTCCAGCGCGAACGCGATGAACTCGACCTTTGGCTCGCAAATCGGTTCACCCAAGCGGAGCTGCGAGTTCTTGCTGCCGAAGGTCGCAAGTTGAACCTTGACGACCTGCTCTCGATCGCGCCCGCGGCGCTCGCGGCAAGCACGCCGACCCTGGACCCGGCTCAGTCTCAGGGGTAGAGGCACCGACGTGCGGGCCAGGGAGCGGAGGGCCTTGAAGGAACAAACCCCGTCCCGTTCGTGCCCGGGGTGCGGCTACGACTGCGAGGCCGGTTGTACCCCGCCACGGTCATCGGGGATTTCGCGGCCGCCGGCCGTCAGGGTGCCGAGTCGGCTAATGGATGGCGTCGAGGACCGGGGAGTTGAGCGTCGTGCCGCCCATCGACCCGAGGAAAGGCACCGGACCGAACGTGAACACGCCACCGTCGGAGGCGACGATCCAGTAGCCCGAGCCGTTGGGGGTGACCAACATCGCCACCGCCGGCTTGTTCAGCTTGATGTCACCGGTCGATCCCTTGAACTCGGCGTTGCCGAACGAAAAGATCCCGCCGTCCGCGCCGAGCAGGTAGTAGCCGTTGCCGTCCGGCGTCAACGCCAGGTCGATGACCGGAGCATTGAGGCGCTTGTCGCCCATGGAACCGAGGAAAGTCGCATCACCAAAGGCGAAGATCCCGCCGTCGGACGCCACAAGGAAGTAGCCCTTGCCCGAGGGCGTGACGGTCATGCCGATCACCGGCTTGTTGAGGGCGATCGAGCGGGAGTCGCCGACGTTCACGGCATCACCGAAGGCGAACACCCGACCGGCGCTGTCCACGAGCAGGTACCCGCGTCCGGTCGGCGTCGGTTCGATCTCGACGATCGGAGACGTCAGCGTGGTACCGGCCAGAGAGCCGAAGAACCCGGCGTCGCCGAAGGTGAACACGCCACCATCCGAGGCGACCATCCAGTAGCCGTTGAAGGTCGCGGGGTTGGTCGCGCCGCCGACGATCGGTTTGTTCAGCCTCCGGTCGCCGAGCGAGCCCTGGAACGACCGATCGCCGAAGGTGAAGACGCCGCCGTCAGCAGCGACGAATCGATAGCCGAAGCCCTCGGACGGCGTGTTTCCGGAGCCGCTGCCGTCGTCGTTGACGATGGTGGCGATGGCCGAGGCCGTGGAGATCGATGCGTTCGCCGAGTTGCTGAGGACCCCCTCGAACGACTCGTTGCTCTCGACGACGGTCTCGCCCGTGACCGGCACGCTCACGGTCTTCGACGTCTCGTTCGGAAGGAACGTGAGACTCTGTGTCGTTGTCTGGTAGTCCTGCCCGGCGACGGCAGTGCCGTCACTCGTGTTGAACGTGACCGTCACGGTTTTCGAGGACGCCGGCAACAACGAGACCTCGAAGTCGAAGTTCGTCGTGCCTGCGTTGCCCTCGACCTGGGATGGCGCCGTCAAGCTCAGGGCAGGAGCACCGTCGTCGTCGAGGATCGTGCCCTGGTTCGAGGCCGGCTCGCCGAGGGTTGCGTTCTCCGGATCCGACAGCGTCACCGTGTAGAACTCGTTCGGCTCGTCGATGGTGTCGCCGCTCACCGGAACGTCGAATTCACGCGTCGTCGTCCCCGCCGGGAACACCACGACCTGCTGCGTGGGAGTGAAGTCGTTCGGGTTGGCGGGCCCGGAAGGGCCGCCGTTGGCCGGACGTTCCCCGCCGCTGCCGGTCGCCGACGCAGCCGGGGCGGACGCCGTGGCGGTGACCCTCACCTCCGCGCAGGTGGCGGTGGAGAGGCTGACCGTGAAGGTCTGGTTGGTTGGTCCGGAGTCGCCTTCGGCGACGCTCGCGCCGGAGATGGTGACGGTGGGAGGCGTGGACGGCCCCGTCGTGTTGTAGCCGTAACCGTAATAGCCGCCGCACTGGCCGACATAGCCGACCGTCGCCGGGTTCTGGAGGAACACGCCGCCGAAGATGGCTGCCGCCAGGAGACCCACGCCGAGGAGAACGCCGAGGACCTGGACGCGGTGAACGGACGCCGCGGCACCGAATCGCGCGAAGAGAGCACTCAGGGAAGACGGTCGCCGAATTGTCACTCCGAGTCAGTGTACCGGGCCCCACGCCGAGGCCGACACAAGGGTGAATCTGGCGCACCGCGCCGCCGGTAGGCTGGCTGGCCACTCATGACGGACGGTCCCGGCAACGACAACCGAATTCCCAGAGGCTCGGCACGGCTCGTGGTGCTCGGGGACTCGCTGGCGGGGTTCACCGAGGCGGGCGTGTTCCGACCCGGCGATCCTGGCAACTACCCAGAGCAGCTCGGGCGGCGGCTGGCGGCCGCTACGTCTCGCGACTGGACCGTCGACCTGCTCGCCCAGACGTGGATGAGCGTTTGGGTCGCCTCGACCGAGGTGGCAGAACGAAGCGACGTCCGATCACGGCTTCGCGATGCCGACGTCGTGGTCGTGGGTCTCTCGACGGGCGACGTCCTGCCTGTCTTCCCCCCGACCCGCCGGCTGTTGCGCGGCGCTTCGACGATGGGCCATCGTCCGCCGCTACGCCGAGTGCGCCCGCATTGGGTGCGCCCGCTGCTGTGGGGGACGTTCGCGAAGTTTCACCACGTGATGGTCGATGCGACCCACTCGAGATACCCGCACACGCCCCGGGCCGAGTTCGGGCCGGCATGGCGGCGACTGGTGAACGAGATCCGCCGAGCGGCCCCGCAGGCCGTGCTCGTCGCCATGACGCCAACGGTCGGGCGCCAGGGAACGCTCGAGTGGCCCTCGCCGCACCGCGAGGCAGCGGTCGCCGACATTCTCGAACTGGCCGCTGAGATGGGTGTCCCGGTGGTGGAGCTGGCCGAGGTCGTGGCCCCGTTCCTCGACTCGCTTCCGGACGGAACGCACTGGCACGGCCCCGCTCACGCGGCGGTCGCCGACGCCCTCGCCGAGGTGGTTGTCATCCGCATGCTCGAGCGCAACCGGTGAGCAGACGATGACCGTGACCGTGGTCCTTCCGTGCCTCGACGAGGCGGAGTCCATCGCCGCGAGCGTGCACGAAGCATTCGACGGGCTGCGGGTAGCCGGCCTCGACGGCGAAGTGGTCGTCGTCGACAACGGCTCGACAGACGGCTCTCCCGAGCTGGCCGCCGCCGCTGGCGCCATGGTGGTCGCGGAGCGTGCTCCCGGCTACGGGTCGGCGTTGTTGCGGGGCATCGAAGCTGCGCAGGGCGAGCTGATCGTCATGGCCGATGCCGACTGCTCGTACGAGCTCTCGAGGCTGGGTGCGCTCGTTGAGCCGGTGTGCGCCGGACGGGCCGATCTGGTGCTGGGGAAGCGGGTCGTCGACCGCGGAGCCATGCCCTGGCTCCACCGGACGATCGGAACGCCCGCCATCAACTTCCTTCTCCGACGGGCAACCGGCGGGAGCGCCGTCACCGACAGCCAATCGGGTTTCCGTTGCTTCCGGCGTGACGTGATCCGGGGACTCGAGTTGCAGTCGACCGGCATGGAGTTCGCCTCGGAGATGCTCGTGCTCGCTCACGCCCGAGGGCTGACGATCTCGGAGGTGCCGACGCGCTATCGGGTCCGGGTCGGCGATTCGAAGCTCCGGACGTTCTCCGACGGATGGCGCCACCTCCAGGTGCTCCTGACGCTCGCGCCCCACCTGCTCGTCCTCTATCCCGGCCTCGTGATGCTCATCCTCGGTGCGGGTCTCACCGTCTTCAACCTCTTCTCACCGGAGGGCGTGGCCGTCGGGTCGGTCCGGTGGCAGCCGGTGTTCCTCACGTCGATCCTGAACATCCTCGGCATCCAGGCCACGCTGGCCGGCGTGGTGTTGGCCCGCCGGTCCGCAGTCCTGATCTTCCATGACGCGCCCCGCTTCGCCTACGTCGACGCGCCGACGTTCCCGCGCAACTGCATCGTCGGTGGCCTCATCGGCATTGGTACCGGATTGGTCATCGACGCCGTGCTCCTCGTCCGCTGGCTCCACAACGAGAGCCCGGTGACGGCGACCACGCTCGCCGCCCTCGCACAGTCGCTGATCATCGGCGGGTTCACGATCGGCTCCTACGCCCTCGTGGCGACGGTGCTGCTCCGACGACGGCGCCCCGCTCCGACGGGGGGCGTCTCCTCGACGCAGCCCGTCCCGCAACCGTGACCGCGCCCGACACGGCGCGGGCCCGTTACGAGCGCGAAGGTGAGAGCACCGAACGCTATGGAAGCGAGTCACCCTGGGACGCCAGGTACCACCGCCGGCGCTTCGGTGTGGTCGCGGCGATGCTCTCCGACGCACTCCGTCCCGGGGACCGGTTCCTCGACGTCGGGTGCGGCACCGGCGAGTACCTCGCGGAGGGCCTGCGCAATGGGTCGACCTCCATCGGCACCGATCTGTCGCTGACCTACTGCGCCCGAGCCCGGCGCCAGGGCGGCGAGGTCGTACAAGCCGACGGTGCGCGCCTGCCGTTCGCCGACCGGTCGATCGACGTCGTGCTGTGCAGTGAGGTCATCGAGCACGTCGATCCGGCGGTCGCTTCGCTCCTCGTCCGCGAGCTCGCACGGGTCTGTTCGCGGTCGCTGATCATCACGACGCCGAACGAGTCCGCGATGGCCCGACGGATCACCCGCCGGTTGGCGCCCGCGAAGATGGCCGAGCTCGACGCCTCGGTCGGCCACATCAACCTGTTGACGTTCACCGGCCTGCGCGACCTCGTCTCGTTGGACGGATGGATGATCGCCGAGCAGCGAACCGTGCACATCGCACCGCCGGTCCTGGGTGAGGCACTGCATCTCCCCCGTTGGATCCAGCCGGTGGCCGGCCTCGGGGAGCGGGCCGCCGAACGACTCGCGCCGTCCGCCGGCAACGTGAGCCTGGTCCGACTCCGCCGTCACTGATGCGCGTCGCGGTCGTCACCCACTACTGGTCGCCGCACGTCGGCGGCATAGAGCGCGTCGCCCTCCTCCAGGCCCAGGCGCTGGCGCGCGCTGGGCACGAGGTCACCGTGTTCACGAGCCGCCTGCGGGGCGACGCCGCCGTCGCCAAGAACGACGGCGTCACCGTCCGCCGCTTCCGGTGCGTGAACTCCCTCGAGCGTCGGCTCTCCGTGCCCGTTCCGTTGATGGCGCCGAGCATGCTGGTCGCGCTGTTCCGCTACGTCGATCCCCGTACCGTCGTGATCGCGCACGGACACGTGTACATCGGTTCGGTGTATGCCGCGCTGGCGAGCCGGCGCGCCCACGCTGCCTTCGTCGTCGTGCAGCACAACCCGTTCGTCGACTACGGAACGTTCCTCAATCGCATCCAGTCGGCCGTCGACCGATCGATCGGACGGCGGGTTCTGCACTTCGCCCGGCTGGTCGCGTGCGTGAGCGAGCACACCGCCGACCACGTCCTTTCGATCGCGCCCCGGGCTGCGGTGATCGTCGGCGTGAACGGCGTCGACACGTCGCGTTTCCGTCCCCTCGAGGAGACATCGAAGGTCGGCGCGAGTCCGCGCTATGTCTTGACGGTGCGACGGCTCGTCCCTCGCAATGGCGTCGACCTCCTGCTGGAGGCGTGGGTGTCGGGCGGGCTAGGTGAGCGCGCGGAGCTCCTCATCGTGGGCGTTGGCCCGGAGGAGGCTCGCCTGCGGTCGCTGGCCCAGGGCGACCCCTCGGTGCGGTTCCTGGGCGCGGTCGATGACGACGAGTTGGCGGCGCTCCACCGGGGGGCGGAGGTGTTCGTGCTGCCCACGCGCTCGGGCGAAGGGTACGGCCTCGTCGCCGCCGAGGCGCTCGCCAGCGGCGTGCCGGTCATCACGACGAGCGAAGGCCGGCGCAGCGGGGTCATCTCCGACGGGCGCAACGGCATCGTCCTCGCGCAAGATGACGCGGCGTCGCTGTCGGCCGCCATCTCCATGCTCCTGACCGACCACGAGCAGCGCGACCGGCTCGCGGACGGGGCTCGCCAGACCGGCCCGAAATTGGATTGGGCGGCCGTCCTCGAAGGGTTCGTCCACCGCGTCGAATCCCTTGCCGCATGACCTCCGAGGGCCGGGGTCGGCGAGCCGGAATGGCCTTGGAGATGGCCTCGGTGGTGGTGGTGTCGCTCGTGTTCGCGGCCTTCGTCCGGCACGTGATACTCGGAACTGTCGACCTCTACCTCCCACCCGACGGAGCCCACGCGCTGGCGGAGGCCCGGTACCTGCAGGGCGAGCGGGCCGTGAACTTCATCCATCCGGCGGTGTTCCCGTCGCTGGTCCTCGTCGTCCGAACGCTCTTCAGCCGCGAGAACGCCTTCCTGGTTGCCATGTTGACGGCCTACGTGGCGGTGTGGGGCTCGCTGCACTACCTCGTCCGCCAGTGGCACCGCCCCTTGACCGCCCATCTGGCGACGGCGACGGCGATGTCGTTGCCCGTGGTGGCGGAGCTCTTCGGATGGGGCGGGGGCGCCAACCTCCTCGCCCTGGCCTGGCTGGCCGCGGCCGCGGGCGCGTCGGAGGCGTGGTGCCGCCGCGGAGGGCTTCGGGGTCTCGTCGTCGGCGCCTTCATCGGTTTGGCCGTGCTCACCCATCCGTTCGTGGCCCTCGTCACCATGGGCTGCGTCGGCGTGCGGGTGGCGGTCGAGCTTGTAGCCCGCCGTGCCCCGCTCGACCGCTGGGGTGTCCGCAGCCCGCTGGGCCATGCCACGGTGGTCGTGGGGGCCCTTCCCTGCGCCATCGCCGCCCTCCCCTATTACAGGGGGCTCCAGAGCACGGGCACCGGCCCGATCGGCACGCCCAACCTCGACGCCCTGATCGACCTGGTCGGGTTCTCCGCGCGCGAAGGGTTCCCCATCCTGATCATCGAGGTCGCCGCCGCCCTCGCCATCATCTGGAGCCCGCGTCTTGGGTTGCGCTGGATCGGCCTCGCCCTGATCAGCGCCGTCGTCGCCTTCCCACTCCTCGTCCGGGCCGACGGCAACTACCTCGTGCGCGGCATGTACCTGGTCCCGCTGATCACCGCCATGGGGGCCGCCATCCTGTTCGAGCGCATGGACGAGTTCCTCGAAACCCGCCGACTCGACCCGCGTTCGTGGCGCCGGGTGACCGTCGTAGGTCTCTGCATCGCCGCCCTGGCGAGCGGCGGGCTCGGCGGGCGCCTGGCCGTCGGCTCCAAGTCGTTCCGGCGGATCGAGGCCGCCGACCTGGCGGCGTTCGACCGCCTCCGCGGGCAAGAGGGAACGGTGGTGACGTCCTGGGCCACCAACTCGTATGCGGAGCGCCTCAGCTGGTTCGTCGGCGGACTGTCGGGACGGCGTAGTGTCGGCTCGATCGCACCGTGGTTCTCCACCCGCCTGGACGAGACCCGGGAAGGCCGTGATGCTCTCCGGCTGTTCGCCGGTCACACTACGGTGGGGAACGAGCGGGTCCTCGTCGGCGTGGGCCCCACGTCGCACCCGACCAGCAACGCGCTCCTCTTGGCCGTGCGCGGGTACCTCGTCCCGTCGGCGTACTTCGGTCTGGCGCCGGAGGAGCTCACGGAGGACACGTCGGAGGCCGAGGTCGACGGCACCACCCTCAGATGGTCGGTGCGGGAGCAGGACCGCGTCGTCGGCACGGGGTCGGCGCGCGTCGAAAGCGGGGCGATGGTGATCTCCTACCGGGCCGTCGACGGAGGACCGACCAACGGTTGGCTCTTCGCCATCCGACCGACAGCCGGCGTGACCTGGCCGAGAGCCTTCGCCGGACCGGCGCCGGCGGCGAGCTTCCGCCAGAACGTCTACGCCAGCACCGTCCCCGTCGAGCTCCGAGCGAGCCCCGACTCGGTGGTGGACTATGCGGCGGCTTCCCCACAGTTCGGCGGCCCGGCGATGTATGTGCGATCGGCGAGCTCCGAGCTCGAGATTCGGGTGACGCCCGGGAAGGGCTCTCCGGAGGAGCTCGAGTCGCGGCCGCCGCTCAAGTCGAGCGACCCGGTGGTCTCCGACGAGACGTCCATCCTGCGGCGCTACGACGTCGACCACGTCGTTGTCTGGCGGTCGGCGCAGCTCTCGCACCGGTTCAAGGACGCCGCGTGCTTCGAGGTCGCGGACGCGACCCCGAACCTGGTGGTCTACGCCGTCGATGCTTCTTGCCGCTGACGCCCGGACGGGGCGCTTCCGGGCGGACGACGCGCTCTTCGGCCTGATCGTCGTCGGAATGGGCGCCTTCTGGCTCGTGAAGCTGCTCGATCCTTGGTCGCCGGTCGGCGGCGACCCCGGCAACTGGCTCGCGCTCGGCAACGAGACCTTCGGAATCTCGATCCGGAGCCGATCCATCGCCTACCCGCCCCTGGTTCCGCTCGTGGTCGCAGTCGCGGCGCGGCTGGCCCCGCTGGTGCCGGCGCTGGCGGTGATCGCGTGCGCCAGCGGGCTCGCTCCCGCCGTTGCCGCCTACCACGTCGTGCGGCCCCACCGTCTTGGCGTCGCCGGCGCCTTGCTGTGTGGTCTGCTGCTCCCGGGACCGTTCACGACCGAGGTCATGAACTGGGGCGGGTATCCCCAGCTCCTCGGTCTCGCCCTCGGGTTGGCTGCGGTAGCCGCCTTCGATCGCGCCGTGCGCCGCGACGGGTTCGGACCGCTGCTGGTGCTCGCCGTGACCTGGATGGGCGTCGTGGCGACGTCGCACCTTGCGGCCGTCGTGACCGCGGCGTGGCTCGCCGTCCTCGGCATCGTCCACCTGGCGACGGAGCGGACGCGACGGTCCGTCCGTCGGACCGCGATCTGCGCCGTCGTCGTCATCGCCGCCTTCGGGCCGTTCCTACCGGTGTACGTGCGTCTCGCCGCGGGCGCGCTCTCGACGACGTTGGTCGAGGCTCGAGAGCCCTCCCTCTCGCTCATCGCCGGGTCCGGCTTCGTGTTCCGGGAGCTCTGGCCGCTGTGGTTGCTGGCGTTGATCGTGGCGACGGTGAGCCCGCTCGTCGCGTATCTCCGTCGAGACTCGGCGCTGTGGCGGATCACCGTGGCCACGGGGGGCGGGTCGCTCGTCCTCGTCACCGCGGTGCCGGGGTTCCGCTTCTTCTATCCGCTGCCCATTCCGGTCCTGCTCGGTCTGGCGTTGGTGGTGCTCGCCGTCCGCGACTCATGGGCGCGTTGGGCCAGCCCGGTTCTCGCAGCCGCGTTCTTCGCGGTCGCCGCCATCGCCGGCGCGTCGTCTTTCTCGAGCTACCGGATGTTCTACGACTTGTGGCCCTCCGGACTGGTCGAGGGCGCCGAGTGGGTGCGGGCATCGACGCCCACGGATTCCGTCGTGGTCGTCCCGAGCCGGCGCGGCCTCCCGATCGGGTGGTGGATGGAGGGTCTGGGGCAGCGGCGGACGCTCGTCGGTTCCGACGCCCGGTGGCTCGTGTTCGACGACGAGCGTGAGCGTGCTTCCGCCAGCAACGAGATCCTGTCGGCCCCCACCCTCGAGCAGGTGCGAGCGCGAGCCGCTTGCCGCGGCGTCGACACGCTCTTCCTCCCCCATGACGGCGACCTCCCGCCGGCAGTGCGCGCGGAAATGTTGTTCGCGACGGCGGACGACGGGCGGATCTACGCCAACGCCGCCGTCGTCATCATCGCGGTCCCGGATAGATCTTCCGGTGCGTGCCCCGAGGGATAGCGGGCATCACCTGAGGATGCGCCCCTTGAGCACGACACGCGCCGGGTCAGCCAGCACGGCGCTGTCCGATCGCGGGTCGCATTCGTAGACCGTCAGGTCAGCGGGAGCGCCCTCCTCGATGCCGGGTCGGCCGAGGAACCTCCGCGCGTTCCACGAAGCAGCTCCAAGGGCATCCTCGATCCGGACGCCTGCGGCCGCGAGGAGGGCGACCTCGTTGGCGACGTCGCCGTGGTGGTCGGCGGAGTCCGTTCCGGCGAGGATCAGCACGCCTGCCTCGGCGGCTGCCCGCACGATCGCGGGGTGTCGGTGGACGCCCTCGACGATGAACTTCGAGAACGCCGTCGGAGGATCGACCTGTCGAGCGGCCTCCGCGTGGGCGATGACGGTCATGGCCGGGACCAGCGCGGTGCCTTGCGCGGCCATGCGGTCCAGGAGGCGCTCCGGCAGGAGCATGCCGTGCTCGATCGAGTCGGCGCCGGCGTCGATCGCGGCCTCCGCGCCTTCGGGGTGCTGCGTGTGGACGGCGATGCGTCCGCCGGCCGTGTGGACCTCCCCGGCCGCGAGCCAGTGTCCTGCCTCGATCACACGCGGCAGGTCGCGGCGTCGTGCACCCACCGCGGAACCGTGCCGCCTGCGATCCCGGGGGTTCGCACCAAGGACACCCCGCGTCGTGCGTGTGCCACGAGGTGGGCTCGGAGCAGTTCGTCATCGAGGCCGGTGCCTGGCTCCGACGCGCCTGGGTGCGTGTGCACATCGACGAGTCCTGGCAAGATAAACCTCGATCCACCGATTGGCGTCCGGTGGTGTAGTCCGCGTATCCGCGTGAAAGGCCTCCTGAGCAGCGACGATTGCGGTGTCTGAAGTCGCAGTTCGATCGCCGCCCGGGAGGCACTTTCAGTGAGTCGAGTATCGCAT
>DATLED010000062.1:0-71495 GCA_035525495.1 Acidimicrobiales bacterium
GCCACCCTGATCCCGAAACAGCTCGAGCGCGGTGCGGAGCTTCGTGACGCCGCGCCTTCCCTTCCCGCCGTGCACCGCCAGGTAGGCGTCGAGCTTCGTCTCGGACGTCAATCGGAGGCGGATCGCCGAGGCCGTCGCCTTCTCGATCACCACGAGCGGGCAGACGGCCCCGGACTCGAGCAACGACCGCTCGACGCCGGTCGTCGGGATGCCACCGAGCAGGACCGGCGTCTCCACGCGGCGGCTCCGGTGCACGATCACCCCGTCGACGAGCGCGGGACCGGAGTGGGGCGCCACGATCTCGACGGGTGCTGCGGCGATGCCGCTCATGCCCCAGCGCAGGATCGCGGCGCGAAGCCCCACCTGGGCGAACGGTCCGGCCGCCGCGACCGCCGCTCGGAGCTGTTGCGCCCACGTGGGTGGAGCAGAGCCGAGCAGGTAGACCCCGGCCTGGACCGGCTGCCACAGCCCACGCTGGACGCGATCCGCGATGAGGCGATCGGTGCCGCCGGCATGCAGCACCTCGCCGCGGCTCAGGAGGTTGTCGTTCCGACGCGCGATGGCGTCGAGGAGCTGATCGATGTGGGACATCACCGAGCATCTCGTCTGGGTGCGACAGAAATGTTCTGGGTCGGGATTTGCACCTACCACGTGCAAATCGCGACCCGAAACGATTCGGCGACGCTCAGCGGGGGGGGGGTTGGCAGGTCTCGCAGGCGTAGGCCCAGCGGCCGGAGAGGTCCCAGCGGCGGACCTCGGTGCCGCAGGCCCGGCAGTGGTCCTGCTTGTAGACCCACAGCGCCTCCCGGCGCTTGATCGACGACCGACGGCGGCCCAGCAGCTTGGGGTCGACGGTGATGATGACCTGGTCCTTGACCCCGTGGCGCAACCAGCCCACGAGCAGCTTCCACATCGAATCGAACTGTTCCCGGGTCACCTCGGAGGACGGCACCATCGGGTGCAGCCCCACGACGTTCAGCACCTCGGCTCGGTACACGTTGCCCACGCCGGCCAGCACGGACTGGTCCATCAGGGACGCGCCGATCGGGGTCCGGCGCCGCTGCAGCTTCTCGAACGCCAGCGAAGGACGCGCATCACGGCGCAGGGGGTCCGGACCCAGCCGAGCGAAGATCGCCTCCCGCGTCGACGGGTCGATCAGCGCGCACTCCGTCGCTCCGACGAGGTCGACCGTCGCGTCGAGCCCGGACAACCGCATGCGCACCGTTGCGCGAGGCGCCGGCGGGGGCGGGTCGAACCGCGTGAAGCCGCCGAACAACCCGAGGTGCACGTGGACGAGGTCGCCCCCGCCGAGGTCGTAGAACAGGTGCTTCCCGTTGGCCTCGACGTCGACCAGAACCCGCTCGTCCAACCGTCGAGCCTCGGCGGCGAAGCGCCCTTGCGGCGATGACACCGACACCACCCGCCCCGCGAACAGCCCGCGGTGGTCCAGGGCGAGTCGGTGGATCGTGTGGCCTTCGGGCATGGAGTCACGAGTGTGGACCCGGGTGACGCGTTGTCCCGAATCGGGTAGGAGCGCCCCGTGGCGACCGAATCGGTGACGATCCAACCCGTCGGGGGCAGGTACGAGTTGCGGGAGCTCCTCGGCCGCGGCGGCATGGGCTCGGTCTGGCGAGGCGAGGACCTCCTCCTCCAGCGTCCCGTCGCCGTCAAGCGGGTCGAGCTCCCCGTCCACCTCCCACCCGGCGAACGGGAGGCCCTCCGCCAGCGCGTCCTCCGCGAGGCGCGGGCCGCCGCCCGCGTCGGCCATCCCCGCCTCGTCACGATCTTCGACGTCGTCGAGGAGGAGGGGACGGTGTTCCTGGTGCAGGAGCTCGTCGACGCGCCCACGCTCAAACAGCTCGTCACCGAACACGGTCCCTTCAGCCCGGCCGAGGTGGCCCGGATCGGCGCGCAGCTGGCCGACGGACTGGCCGCGGCCCACGCCGGCGGCGTCGTCCATCGCGACGAGAAGCCGAGCAACGTGATGGTCCGGGAGGACGGCAGCGTCAAGCTCGCCGACTTCGGGATCGCCTCCGTCTCCGGCGACCCCCAGCTCACGGCCACCGGCGTGGTCATCGGGTCGCCCGCCTACATGGCCCCCGAACAGGCCACTGGCCACCGAGTCACTGCGGCCGCGGATGTCTGGTCCCTCGGGGCCACCCTCTACTTCGCCGTGGAAGGTGCGCAGCCGTTCGGCAAGTCGGACACGCTCTCGACGCTCACCGCCGTCGTCCACGAGCCGCCCCGTCCCACGCAGCGCGCCGGCGCCCTCGCCGCGGTGCTCGGGAGCCTCCTCGACAAGGACGCCGAAACGCGTCCGACGATCACCGAGGCCGCCCGGCTCCTCGACGGCGTGCCCGCCGAAGCGGACGAGACCGCCACGGCGGCGATGACCGAGGCCACTGTGGCCGCCCACCGGATGGTCGAGGAGCGGGACCAACGGGTGGACCCATCGGCCTCCGAGGATCGTCGGCGCTTCCCCCTCGGGGCGGTCGCCGCGCTCCTCGTGTTCCTTCTCGTCGGCGGGCTCGTTCTCGCCGCCCTCCTCGGGAACCGCAAGGACACCGGGCGCGACGCCGTCGGCGCCTCGGGCGATCCGACGACGACCACCGACGCACCGACCACCGCCGAACCGATGGCGACGACGGCCACGACGGTCGCGGCCACCACCGATGCCAAGGAGGCGGTCCCCGCGGGTTGGCAGACGTATGCCGACGACCGCACCGGCTATCGACTCGCCTATCCCGCCGGCTGGAAGCCCACCACGCGCAGCGGCAACCGCACCGACTTCGTCGACCCGTCCACCGGCACCTACCTCCGCGTCGACTGGACCGACACCCCGGGGGACTCGGCGCAAGCGGACTGGGAGCGCCAGTCGGGCGCGTTCGGAAAGACCCACGCCGGCTACCACGAGATCGGCATCCACGCGACGAACTTCGCGGGCAGCAGCAACGCCTCGCTCTGGGAGTACACGTACACCGCCGGTGGCGCCACCCTCCACGCGTACGACCTCGGTTTCGTCCTCCCGAACCGGGCGTACGGGTTCGCCCTCAACCTTCAGACCCGCGAGGACCGGTGGGCGGCCACCCAGGGCACGTGGGAGCAGCTGAAGGCAGGGTTCGTTCCGCCGCAGTAAGGCGTAGGGTCGGGCCATGCCCCGCCGGTACGACTACAGCCGCTGGGACGGGACGCAGGTCGGCTTCGAGCTCGACGCCGACGACATCCTGGCCGAGCTGACGAACGACATCCTCTACAACGGGGACGTCAACAGCGCCCTCCGGCGGATGATGCAGCAAGGGTTCCGCGATCAGAACGACCAGCGCGTCCAGGGCATGCGCGAGCTCCTCGAGAAGCTTCGCCGTCGGCGCCGCGACCAGCTCGAGCAGTACGACCTCGGGGGCGCGTACGACGACATCGCGCAGGAGCTCCGGGAGGTCGTCGAACAGGAACGAGCGTCCCTCGACGAGCTGCAACAGGAGGCCAAGGACTCCGGCGACGCACGTCGCCAGGAGATCACCGACGAGGTTGCGAACGAGCGCCGCATGCAGCTCGACTTCCTACCGCCCGATCTCGCCGGACAGGTGAAGGCGCTGCAGGATTACGAGTTCACCAGCAGCGAGGCCAGAGAGCGATTCGACGAGCTCCTCGACCAGCTGCGGTCCCAGCTGATGCAGAGCCAGTTCAACCAGATGGCGGGCGCGCTCCAGAACATGGACGAAGCGCAGATGCAGCGCATGAAGGACATGATGAGCGACCTGAACCAGCTCCTCGAGATGCGCGAGGCGGGACAGGACACCGACCAGAAGTTCCGTGAGTTCATGGAGCGCTTCGGCGACTTCTTCCCCGACAACCCGCAGAACCTCGAGGAGCTCCTCGAGTCCATGGCCCAGCAGATGGCGGCGGCCCAGGCGATGATGAACTCGATGACGCCGGAACAGCGTCAGCAACTGCAGTCGCTGATGAACCAGCTCCTGGAGGACATGGACCTCCGCTGGCAGATGGACCGGCTCAGCCAGAACCTGCAGCAGGCCTTTCCTCAGGCCGGCTGGGACAAGCGGTACAACTTCAGCGGTCAGGATCCGCTGAACATGGCCGAGGGCGCGCAGCTCATGAACGAGCTCGGCGACATCGACCAGCTCGAGAACCTGTTGCGCCAAGCGACGAATCCCGGCGCGCTGGCCGACGTCGACGTCGACCGCGCGCGGGAACTGCTCGGGGACGACGGCGCCCGTTCGCTCGAGCGCCTCGCGCAGCTGGCGAAGCAGCTCGAAGAGGCCGGACTGATCGAGAACAAGGAAGGCCGGCTCGAGCTCACGCCGCGGGGCATGCGCAAGATCGGCCAGAACGCGCTCAGCGACCTGTTCTCGAAGCTCACCAAGGACAAGATGGGTCGCCACCAGATCGATCCCCACGGCGTCGGTCACGAGCGTTCGTATGAGACCAAGCCCTACGAGTTCGGCGACCCGTTCAACCTCCACATCGAGAAGACGGTGCGCAACGCCATCGCCCGCAGCGGCGGGGGAACGCCCGTCCACCTGCAGCCCGACGACTTCGAGATCGAACGCACCGAGACGCTCACCCGCACGTCGACCGTCCTCATGCTCGACCTGTCGCTGTCGATGCCGATGCGCGACAACTTCCTCGCCGCAAAGAAGGTGGCGATGGCACTGCACTCACTGATCTCCTCGCAGTACCCGCGCGACTTCCTGGGCATCGTGGGCTTCAGCGAAGTGGCCAGGGAGCTCAAGCCGGAGCAGCTGCCAGAGGTCTCGTGGGACTTCGTCTACGGGACGAACATGCAGCACGGCTTCCAGATCTCCCGCCGCCTCCTCGGCCGCCAGACGGGCACGAAGCAGATCATCATGATCACCGACGGCGAGCCAACCGCCCACATCATGAGCAACGGCGAGGTCTTCTTCAACTACCCCCCCGTGCGCGAGACGGTCGACGCCACGCTGGCCGAGGTCAACAAGCTGACGCGGGACGGCATCAAGATCAACACGTTCATGCTCGATGCCACGTCGTACCTCCGGGACTTCATCGAGAAGCTGACGCGCATGAACGGCGGCCGGGCGTTCTTCACCACGCCGGAGAACCTCGGCGACTACGTCCTCGTCGACTTCATCGAGCACAAGCGAGCCCTCCGCACCGGCCGCGGCGGCCGCCGAGCCGGCTGAGTCATCGGTCTCGCGCTGCGGCGCCGCAGAGCGAGACCGTGTTACGTCTCTTCGGCGAGGGGGAGGAGGGCGCGGCGGTTGCGGCGGATCATCGCCGTGGTCGCCGTCATGCCGAGCTTCTCGTAGAACGGACGGACTTCGTCCTCGCACGCGAGGTCGACCATGTAGAGGTGCTTGAGCTGGTCGAGCAGCACGTTCATCAGCTCCGTGCCGATGCCGCGCTCGTGCCAGCCGGGAAGCACCTCCACGAGCGGGATGTAGGCCGCCAGCAGACCGTCGGACACCGCGGTCGCGAACCCGACGACGCGGTCGCCGGACGTGTCGACGGCGATGGCGCAGCGGTAGGCGCGCTCGAGGTGCTCGAGCAACGTCGACGCGGAAGGGCGCACCTCCCATCCCACGAAGAACCCGTCGAGCTGGTCCCAGCGCAGTTCGGTCGCCGTCGTCCGGTACTCGATGCGCACGGCGGTGAACGGTACTTCCTCGGGATTTCCGCAACTTCCACTTGCGTCCACGGCCAAAGCAGGGGATGATCACACCGTTGTAATTACATCGGTGCTATAGCCGATCGAGGGGAGGCCACCGATGGAGCTGTCGCTGCACAAGTTCCTGCAGGAAGACCGAGGCTGGCAGCTGCAAGCCAACTGCCTCGGTGTCGATCCCGATCTCTTCTTCCCCGAGCGGGGGGCGTCGACGAGAGAGGCCAAGGAGGTTTGCCGGGGTTGCGTCGTCCGCGACGACTGCCTCGAGTACGCGCTGGCGAACGGCGAGAAGTTCGGGATCTGGGGTGGGATGAGCGAGCGGGAACGGCGGCGCATCCGCCGGGCCCGGGCACTGGCCCGCCGCGGCAACAACGGAGCGGCGACGGCCTAGCGACCTTCAGGTCGTCCGACGTCCCTCCGAGAACCTTCCCCCGTCGAGGCCCGCCCGTGAGAGGCGGGCCTCGATCGTTGTCGAGGGCGACAGATCGAGCTGCGACCATCGCGACGGCGCGATGGCATGCAACACCCTGGCCGGCACCAGGCCCACGAGCTCGGCTCGCGCCACCACCGCCCTTGCCGCGACGGCATCGAAGGCAGCATCGGGGCCGGTCGTCCACGGGTCGATGAGGTTGCACGAGACCTGGACGGCGTCGCCGACCTGGAGCCCGAGCGTTCGCAACGTCGGGCGCCGGACCTCGTTGGCGATGCGCCGGGCGTCGTCGAGACGGGCACCGTCCCGCAGCCACAGGTTGTAGGCCACGAGGACGGGACGGGCGCCGACGCAGCAGATCCCGGCGCTCGGGTGGCCCTCGACCTCGGTGGTCGCGTGGCGACGCACGTCCGGCAGGCTCCGCTCCGGCCCGTAGCGGGTGCACGGGACGTCGAGCTCCGTCGTGATCCGCTCGCTCAGGCGGTCCCTCGCGCCGACGGCGTCGTCGATCGTCGACCGGTCGAGCGGCACGAAGGGCACGACGTCAGCGGCTCCGAGCCGGGGGTGAACGCCGTCGTGGTCGCGCAGGTCGATCCGGGCGATGGCCTCGGCGACGACCGCGAACGCGGCGGGCTCGACCTCTGGACCGGCGAGGGTGAGGACGCTGCGGTGGTGGTGGGAGTCGGTGTGGACGTCGAGCAAATGATCCCCGGCGGCCGCGCCGACCGCGGCGACCACGTCGAGGCGGCGACCCTCGCTGATGTTGATCACACACTCCAGCACCGCCGTACGCTCCCACACGAGATGACGATGAAGGTCGGCCTCGCCCTCCCGCAGTTCGACTACGCCGAGCCCAGGGGGCACCTCGCGTGGCCGCTGGTCGTCGACTGGGCGACGCGGGCCGAGGCGGCCGGCTTCGATTCGGTCTGGCTGGCCGACCACCTCTTCCTCGGCATCGAGAAGTACGGCTGGCCGCCCGGCGAGCACTTCGGGTACGACCCGATCATCGGGCTCGCCGACCTCGCCCGCCGCACCACCACCGTCGGGCTCGGGATCCTGGTGCTGTGCGCGCAGCTGCGTCCGCCGAAGCTCGTCGTCCGCCAGCTCGAGACCCTCCAGGACCTCGCCGGTGGTCGGCTGATCCCTGGTGCCGGCGCGGGCTGGTACGAGCCGGAGTATGCGGCTGCCGGCGTGACCTTCGAACGACCGGGCGTCCGGCTCCGCCAGCTGGCCGACCTGCTCGACCTCCTCGGTGCATCGGGGCTGCCGAAGCTCGCCGGCGGGCGAGGCGACCGGTTCCTGACCGAGGTGGTCGCCGGACACGCCGACGCGTGGAACACCGTGTGGGCCTGGACCCCCGAGGCGTGGTCCGAGCGGTCCGCCCTCCTCGACCGCGCCCTCGACGCCGCGGGGCGCGATCCGTCCGCCGTCGAGCGGTCCCTCGGCCTGTTCACGCTCGTCGGCGAGGACAGGCGCGACGTGGAGCGCCGCTTCGCCGCTCTCGGGGTTCCCGGAACTTCGTTCGAGGAGTGGAAAGCCGGACGGCTGGTCGGCACCGTAGAAGAGGTGCGCGCGCAGCTGGCACGCTGGGAGTCGCTCGGTGTCTCGACGTTCATCGCCGGGATGGGAGCGCTACCGTTCTCTGCAACCGACCCCGACGACCTCGCTCTGATGGCGTCGGCCCTTGTCCACTAGGAGTCCCATGTTCGGTCTCGGCGCCCCCGAGCTCCTCATCATCCTCGTCGTCGTCCTGGTCCTCTTCGGAGGGGCCAAGCTCCCCAAGCTCGCCCGTTCGCTCGGTCAGGCGAAGAATGAGTTCGAAGCCGGCACCCGCGAGGGCTCCAAGGACGACGACGTCGAGGTCGCCAAGAAGCGCGACGCCTCCTGAGGACCAGCGACTAACGACGGGCGGCGGCGTCGATCCTCCGTTGTCGGAGGATCCGTCGGCGCTCCCGTTCCGACGCCCCGCCCCACACGCCGTGGTCGATGCGGTTGCGCAGGGCGTACTCGAGGCACGCCTCCTTGACCGGACAGGTCGCGCACAGCTGGCGAGCGGTCTCCACCCCCGCCCCATCGTTCGGGAAGAAGAGGGACGGGGGAGCGTCCCTGCAGTTGCCGTCGGCCATCCACTCGGTGCTCATGTCCTCACCTCTCCGTAGCTTCGGACGTCCGCGGACGTCGAAAGGTTCCCCCGGGTAGAGAATGGAAGCCGTGAACGACTCGAACGACACCCCCGACTCGACGGGGCGCGTGTGGTCGCTCGACCCCGATCCGCTGCCGTCCTCGCCGCCCCAGGCGCAGCCGCCGGAGGATTGGCGCGACCGCACGACCGATTCGGCGCCCTACTCCCCGCCGCTGTCGCCCCACGACCGTCCGCCTACGTGGGGCTCGACGGCCCCGTTGGCGCCGCCGCCCCCGCCCTACGGCGCGGCGCCGCGGCGAAACGTCGATGCCACCGACCGTCGGTCCGAGGGCCGTTGGCTGGCCGTCGCCGCGGTATCTGCCGTGATCGGGGGCCTCGTCGGGGCCGGCGTGTACGGCGCCGTCGACAAGGCGCGGGGCGAGAACCGAGCGGCGGTCACGTCCGCGACCGCCCGACAGGGGAACGGGAGTGGCTCGGGCAACGTCGCTGCGCGGCCCACCGGACCGAACGTCTCGCTCGCCGGCAGGCCCCTCGACATCCAGGGCGTGCTGGCCAAGGTGCAGCCGGCAGTCGTGGCGGTCGGCGTCGAGGGCAGCCAGGGCCGGGGCGCGGGGACGGGCGTGATCCTCACCGCAGACGGCGAGGTCCTGACGAACAACCACGTGATCGAGGGGGCCACGACGATCGAGGTGACGCTCAACGGCGAGAGCACACCGCGCCGCGCCGACCTGGTCGGTGCCGAGCCGTCCGCCGACCTGGCGCTCGTCAAGATCCGCGGTGCGTCGGGCCTCGCGACCGCCGAGCTCGGCACTTCGGCCGGTGCCCGGGTCGGCGACGACGTCGTCGCCATCGGCAACGCGCTGGCGCTTCCCGGCGGACCGACCGTCACCGAGGGGATCATCTCGGCGACGAACCGCACGCTCCCCGAGGTCGGGCTCGACGGGCTCATCCAGACCGACGCCGCCATCAACCACGGCAACTCGGGCGGCCCGCTGGTGAACGCCGCCGGGGAGGTCATCGGCATCAACACCGCCGTCATCCGTGGCGGTGGCAGCGACGCCGAGGGCATCGGACTGGCGATCGCCATCGACACCGCCAAGCCGATCATCGAGGCGCTCCGCCACGGCGGCATCCCGGCGGACCAGCGGGCCTTCCTCGGCGTGAGCAGCCAGGACCTCACCCCCGACATCCGGGACAACATCGACACGCCCGCCACCGCCGGCGCCGTCGTTGCCGAGGTCGTGCCCGGTTCGGCGGCCGACGACGCCGGGCTCGAACGCCTGGACGTGATCGTGCGCATCGACGGCAAGGACGTCCAAGGGGCGGTCAACGTCGGGTCGGCGATCCGGTCGAAGAAGCCCGGTGACAAGGTGACGATCGAGTACTACCGGGGGAAGGACCGCCGCACGACGACCGCCACCCTCGGGACCCGCCCGTCGTCCTAGCCGAGCTCGGCGCCCGTAGACTCGACAGCCATGTCGCAGATGACCCCCGCATCCTCGGAAGCCCCCCAGCCGCCGCGCGGCCACGTCCGGGTGGTGTACCTCGGGCCGGTGGCGCCGCACTGGGACGTCCACGCCGAGTTCGGTGACCGCAACATGGTCGAGGAGTTCCGTCAGCGGGTCCTCGCGCGACTCCTCCTCCTGCCGCCGCACGACCCCCAGTTCCGCCGGAACCGCGAGCGGGTCGTCCGGGACGCCGAGCGGGAGAACCTCTACCTCGAGTGGGACCTCGGCCTCCCCGAGGAAGAGACGAGTTGATGGTCTCGCACGGCACCGAGGGCCCCATCGGGCGGTGCGGCTCGGCGGACGGGCCGCTCGCTGGCGCTCCCGACGCCGCCGGCTGAACGAGGGCGAGTCCCCGAACGATGGCGGCCATAGGCATCGACCTCGGCGGGACGAAGATCTACGGCGTCCGGATGAAGGGTGCCGAGGTCGTCGCTGACGCCAAGGGGAAGACACCCGTGCAGGGCGGGCCGATGGGCGTCGTCGATGCGATCGCCAAGGTCGTGACCGAGCTCGGGGCCGGCGAGGGTGACGTGATCGGCGTCGGCGCCCCAGGGGTCATCGACGTCGACAAGGGCGTCGTGCGAGCGGCGCCGAACCTTCCGGGCTGGGTCGAGCCCTTCGCGCTCGGTCCGGCGCTGGCCGAGACCCTCGGGCTGGAACGGGTCGTGCTCGACAACGACGTCAACGTCGGCACGGTCGCCGAACACCGCCTCGGTGCCGGCAAGGGTGCCGACGAGCTCCTCGGCGTGTTCGTCGGGACGGGCGTCGGCGGCGGTGTCGTCCTCGACGGCAAGCTCCGCCGCGGCGCCACGGGACTGGCCGGGGAGATCGGCCACGTCGTCGTCGTCCCGGGTGGCCGCAGCTGCTCGTGCGGGGGACGCGGTCACCTCGAGGCCTACGCCGGCCGGGCCGGCATGGAGCGTCGGGCCAGAGCCCTCGAGAACAAGGGCCACGACACCGCGCTGGTCGAACTGGCCAGGACGAAGCGGATGACGTCGAGCGTGTGGGCCAAGGCCCTCGCCGCCGGCGACCAGGTCGCCATCGACCTCATCGACGAAGCCGTCGGCGCTCTCGGGCGGGCCATCGCCGGCGTCATCCTCACCCTCGACCTCCGGCTCGTCGTCGTCGGCGGCGGGCTCGCCGACCGTCTCGGCGCCGCCTTCGTCGATCGCATCGAACAGGCCGTCCGCAGCGACATCTTCGGCGGCGGGACCAAGGTGCGGGTCGTTGCCGCGGAGCTCGGCGACCGCGCCGGGGCCATCGGCGCCGCCCTCCTCGCCACCGCCTGACCCCGGAGCCGCACCGCGGCCCCGTCGATAGGCTGGGAACGTGTCCATGAGCCTCGAACCCGCCTCGAGCGGGATCGAGACCATCGGCCCGGCGAGGTTCCTGAACCGCGAGCTGTCGTGGCTCGACTTCAACGAGCGGGTGTTGGCGCTCGCGGAGGACGAGTCGCAGCCCCTCCTCGAGCGGGCCAAGTTCCTCGCCATCTTCAGCACGAACCTCGACGAGTTCTTCCAGGTCCGCGTGGCCGGCCTCAAGGACCAGCTCGCCGCCGGCCTCCCAGCCACCGCCCGAGACGGCATGAGCCCGCTCGACCAGCTCCGCACGATCCGCCAGCGGGTCGTCGAGCACCTCGAGCGCCTGTCCAAGGTGTTCCTCACCTCCGTCGCTCCCGCGCTGGCGGACGCCGGCATCCGCCTGTCGGACTGGGAGTCCCTCGATGACGACGACCGCGAGTACCTCGTCGACGTCTTCGATCGCCGCATCTTCCCGGTGCTGACGCCGCTCGCCGTGGACCCCGGCCACCCGTTCCCCCACATCTCGGACCTCAGCCTCAACCTGGCGGTGATCGTCCACGACACCCAGCTCGGCGAGCGGCGCTTCGCGCGGGTCAAGGTTCCGCAGCTCCTGAGCCGCTTCGTCGTCATGCCCGACGGCGAGCGCTTCGTCGCCCTCGAGCAGGTCATCGCCGCGCACCTCGGCCGCCTCTTCCCGGGGATGGTCACCGAGTGCCACTTCCCGTTCCGCGTCACCCGCAACGCCGACCTGACCCTCGACGAGGAGGAGGCGGACGACCTCGTCGCGGCCGTCGAGATGGAGCTCCGTCGTCGCCGCCGGGGGCGGGCGGTCCGCCTCGAGATCGACACCAACATGTCCGACGAGGTCCGCGACCTCCTTCTGCGCGAGCTGCAGCTCTCGCCGAGCGACGTCTTCGTCGTCGATGGACCGATCGACCTCGGCGGCCTGTGGTCGGTGTACGAGCTCGAACGGCCCGAGCTCAAGGATGAGCCCTGGGTGCCGACGACCCAGCCCCGGCTCTCCTTCGACGACGACACCCCCGTCGACGTGTTCGCCGTCCTGCGCGAGAACGACGTCCTCGTGCACCACCCGTACGACTCGTTCGCCACGTCCGTCGAGACCTTCATCAAGCGGGCGGCTGCGGACCCCGACGTCCTCGCCATCAAGCAGACGCTGTACCGCACGTCCGGTGACAGCCCGATCGTGAAGTCGCTCATCCGCGCAGCCGAGCGGGGCAAGCAGGTCGTCGTCCTCGTCGAGGTGAAGGCCCGCTTCGACGAGCAGGCGAACATCACCTGGGCCAAGGCGCTCGAAGACGCGGGGGTCCACGTCGTCTATGGCGTGCTCGGCCTCAAGACCCACTCGAAGACGGCGCTCGTCGTACGACAGGAGGACGACGGCGTCCGCCGCTACGCCCACATCGGCACCGGCAACTACAACTCCAAGACGGCGCGTCTCTACGAGGACGTCGGCCTTCTCAGCGCGAATGCCGACCTCGGCGCCGACCTCACCGACCTCTTCAACTTCCTGACCGGCTACAGCCGCCAGTCGACCTACCGCAAGCTGCTGGTGGCTCCGTTCGGGCTCCGCAACCGCGTCCTCGAGCTGATCCGCGAGCAGACGGCGCTCGGGCCGGCGGGCCGCATCGTCCTGAAGATGAACGGGCTCGACGACCAGCCCGTCATCGACGCGCTGTACGAAGCGTCGGCGGCCGGCGTTGCGGTGGACCTCGTCCTCCGCAGCATCTGCTGCCTCCGTCCCGGCGTGCCCGGACTCTCCGAGACGATCCGGGTACGGTCGATCGTCGGTCGCTACCTCGAGCACTCGCGGATCTTCTCGTTCGGGACGGGTACCGCCCGCCGCTGGTACATCGGGTCGGCGGACCTGCGGGGCCGCAACCTCGATCGCCGCATCGAGGTGGTCGCGCCGGTGGAGCAACCGGCGTTGCAGGAGCGCCTCGCGGAGATCGTCGACGCCAACCTCGCCGACGGGACTCTGGCGTGGACGCTCGATGCCGACGGCGTGTGGCACCGACCCGCGGGTGGTGGATCCGGCGCGCACGAGGTCCTCCATGACGCGGCGGTGCGACGGGCGAGGCCTCGGCACGACTGAGGTGGTCGAACTGAACGATGCCGGGGAGGTCCGCGCCGCGGGTGGGGTCGTCACGCGTGTGGGCGAAGGTGGTCGCCTCGAGGTGCTGCTCGTTCATCGCCGCGCCTACGACGACTGGACGTTGCCGAAGGGCAAGGCCGAGCCGGGCGAGACGGACGAGGGGTGCGCGCTGCGGGAGGTCGAAGAGGAGACGGCACTGCGGTGCCGGCTCGGCCGCGAGCTCCCGACGGTGCGTTGGCTCGACCGCTTCGATCGACCCAAGGCGTCGCGCTACTGGCTGATGGAGGTCGTCGACCCCACGGCGGCGGCGGCGGCGGAGAACGAGATCGACGCCGTCGAGTGGCTGCCGGTGGACGAGGCCGTCACCAAGCTGACATACCCACGCGACGCCGAGGTCCTGCGGACGGTGACGTGATGCGCATCGCCGCCGTCGACATGGGGTCGAACTCGTTCCACCTCGTCGTCGTCGAGGCCCACCCCGACGGGTCCTTCGACACGCTGCTGCGAGAGAAGGCGATGCTGCGCCTCGGCGAGGTCGTCACGGCGACGGGATCGATCCCCGAAACCGACGTGGAGCGCGTGCTCGACACCATGCGCCGCTTCGCCGCGCTGGCCGCGTCGATCGACGCGGTGGAGGTCGTCGCCTGCGCGACGAGCGCCTTGCGGGAGGCGGACAACTCGTCCGCCGTGGTCGACGCCATCCGCGACGAGACCGGCATCGACGTCGAGGTCATCAGCGGCCGGCGGGAAGCGGAGCTGATCTTCGCCGCGGTGCGGGAGAGCGTCGCCCTCGAACCGGCGCCGGCGGTGTGCTTCGACCTCGGCGGCGGGAGCCTCGAGGTCATGGTCGGTGACAACGCGACCCTGCAGTGGTCCACGTCGGTGCACCTCGGCGCGGCGCGGCTCGCCACGTTGTTCCTCGCGAGCGATCCGCCGACCACCGACGAGCTCGCGGCGCTCTCGGCGCGGGTGCTCGAGGTCCTCGATCCCATCGCCGAGGAGGTCGCGACGTTCGAGCCGAAGTGCATGGTCGGGACGAGCGGGACGTTCCTCGACCTCGCTCGCATGGCAGCCGCAGTGCGAACGGGAGCCGTTCCGCAGTCGGTGAACCAACTCGTCGTCGGCATCGACGAGCTGCGCCAGGTGCACGAGCGCCTGATCACGACGCCGGCCGCCGGCCGGGCCAAGGTCGGGGGACTCGACGCGCGGCGCGCTGATCAGATCCCCGTCGGTTCGCAGCTGCTGTTGACCGTCATGGACCGCTTCGGTTTCGACCAGCTGATGGTCGGGGAGTGGGCGCTGCGCGAGGGCATCGTCCTCGACGCCATCCGTCGCCACGAGGTGGCCGAGTGGACGAACGACGCCGAGACCGTTCGACGGTCATCGGTGCTCGGACTGGCGCGGCGGTGCAACGTCGACGAGGTCCACGCCGCGCAAGTGGCCCGGCTGGCCTTGGCCCTGTTCGACGCGCTGGCGGGGCTCCACCACCTGCCCACGACGGATCGCGAGCTGCTCGAGCATGCCGCCTTCCTGCACGACATCGGCGAGCACGTGGCCGTCGAGGGCCATCACAAGCACACCGCCTACCTCATCGAGCACGGGAAGCTGCGCGGCTTCGATCCCGAGGCCGTCGACGTGGTGGCCACGCTCGGCCGGTACCACCGCGGCAGCGATCCCAAGTCGTCGTTCGAGCCATTCGGACGGTTGTCTTCGGCCCGGCGGTCGGAAGTGCTGCGCCTGTTGGCCATGCTCCGCCTGGCCGACGGCCTCGACCGTGGCCACGCCGCCGCCGTCGACATGGTCGAAGCCGATCTCTCCCGAGCCGACGTCGTGCGTCTGCTCGTCACGCCGAGCGACGACGTCGACCTCGAGGTGTGGGGTGTCCGCCGCAAGCGCGACCTGTTCGAACGGGTCTTCGAACGTCGTCTCGACGTCGTCGCCGCGGACCATCCCTCGCTGGCGGGAGGGCAGTGAACGTGCGCGTCGTGCTGATCGCCGTAGCGGGCGCTGCAGGTGCGTTGACGCGGTACGCCGTCGCGTCGGCCGTCGGCGTGCGAGCCTTCCCGTGGTCGACGCTGTCGATCAACGTCGTCGGGTCCTTCCTGCTCGGGATCTTGCTGCAGTCGGCGCCGGGACGGCTGAGCGATGACGTGCGCACCGGGCTCGCCGTCGGTTTCCTCGGTGCCTTCACGACGTTCTCCACGTTCAGCTACGAGTCGGTGGCGATGATCCGCGACGGCCGCGCGGCCGTCGCCGCGCTGTACGTCGTCGCGTCCGTCATCTCGGGGATGGCCGCGGCGGCCGTGGGTTGGCGCGTCGGGGCGGCGCTGTGACGGCGCCGCTGCAGCTCGAGTTCGTCCTGTCGGCGACCGAGATCGGCGGGCTGCCGCCGACCAACGCGGAGATCGCCATCGTCGGCCGGTCCAACGTCGGCAAGTCGTCGCTCATCAACGCGGTCGCCAACCGCAAGAAGCTGGCGATGGTGTCGAACACGCCGGGACGCACCCGACTGCTCAACCTCTTCGAGCTGCCCGGCCACGGCACGGTGATGGATCTCCCCGGCTACGGGTACGCCGCGGCATCCCAGAAGATGCGGGCCGAGTGGGGCCGGATGATCGAGGACTACCTCCTGGCGCGTGAAGGACTCACCATGGTCGTCGTCCTCGTCGACGGCGAGATCGGTCCGACGAAGCTCGACCTGACGATGCTCGAGTGGGCCGAGGGCAACGAGCTCCCGTTCTCGATCGTCGCCACCAAGCAGGACAAGGTGAAGGCCATGCAGCGGGACAAGCGCCGCACGGAGCTCGCCGCAAAGTGCGGGCGCAAGCCCGGCGACATCCTCTGGGTGAGCGCCGCCAAGGGCACCGGCATCGACGCCCTCCGCGGCAAGATCCTCGGCTGGCTCAACCCCTCCTGAGCGGCGCTACAGCAGCGTCGCCGCCAGCTCGGCCACGCGGGAGCGCTCGCCCTTGGTCAGGCGGACGTGGCCGAAGACGTCGTTGCCGGTGAACACGCTCACGAGCACCGAGAGCCCGCACGTGGCCTCAGAGAGGAAGGCGGCGTCGATCTGCGACGTGTCCCCGGTGAAGACGACCTTGGACCCGTCGCCAAGGCGGGTGAGGATCGTCTTGATGACGTCGGGCGGCAGGTTCTGCGCCTCGTCGACGATCACGAACGAGTTGTGCAGCGTCCGTCCCCGCAGGTGCGCCACCGACTCCATCACGAGCTGGCCGCTGGCCTTGATGGCATCGATGACCTGGCGGGCATCCTCGGGTGAGCGCCGCTCGGTCAGCGCCGAGACGGCATCGGAGATCGCCGCCATCCACGGGTCGAGCTTCTCGTCGAGCGCGCCCGGCAGATACCCGAGGTCCGCCTTCCCGACCGGGATCACGGGGCGGTAGACGCACAGCCGCGCGTAGTTGCGCTGCTCGACCACCTGCTCCAAGCCGGCGGCGACCGCGCACAGCGTCTTGCCGGTGCCGGCTCGGCCGTCCAACGCCACCACCGGCACGGACGGATCGAGGAGATGGGCGAGGGCGAAGCGCTGCTCCTTGTTGCGCGGACGGAGGCCCCACGCCTCGACGTCGGCGCCGACCGGCTCGAGTCCACCGCGACGGCGGCGGACGAGCACGGACTGCGACCCCGACTGCAGCACCGCGAACGTGTTGGCCGGAAGCGCGTCGGCGATCTCTTCCGCCTCGGGCGCCGCCGAGCCGGCGTAGATGGCGTCGATCACGCGTCCGGAGACCTGGTGCTCCGACCACCCGGCCTGACGGACCGGGGCTGCCACCGCCATCTCCTGCTCGATGGCCTCGAGCCCGAACGTCGCGGCCTTGAGCCGCACCGCCGCGTCCGCCGACACGACCGTCACCTTCGGCGCCCGCCCCACGAGGCCGAGGGCGACGCCGATGATCCGGTTGTCGGGCTTGTCCTCGTCGAGGCCGTGTTCCCGCAGCCGGCCGACGTCGACGCCGTTGAGCGCGACCCGCAGCGTCCCGCCGTCCGGGAGGTCCACCGGCGCCGTGAGGTCGCCGCCGGACGTCAGCCGCAGCCGTTCGATCGTTCGCAGCACCTCACGGGCCGCCCGTCCGACGGGGTCGAGGCGCTTCTTCAACCCGTCGAGCTCCTCCAGCACCGCCAGCGGCACGACCAGGTCGCGGTCGCCGTAGGCGGCGAAGACGCCATCGGGATCAGCGACCAGCGCGCTGGTGTCGAGGACGAGCTGCGGGCACGTGAGCTCGAGCACCTCGTGGAGCACGTCGGTGATGTCGGACACCTGGCCTCCTCCGCCGGCGAGCTGTCCGCCGGCCCTCCACCCTGGAGCGTCGGCGGGCGGACGCGGTGGATGGTCGTGAACGGTTGGTCGCAAACGCGCCGGTAGGGTCCCCGCTCATGGCCCGCGTGCTCGTGACCAACGACGACGGCGTCCACGCGCCGGGCATCCTCGCCCTGGCGACGGCACTCGCCGAGGCGGGTCACCACGTCACCGTGGTCGCTCCCCTCGACGACCGCAGCGGGTCCGGCGCGGCCCTGGGTCCGGGCCACGCGAGTGGGCTCCGCGTCGAGCGGCTCTCCCTCGACGGGCTCCACGAGGTCCCCGTCTTCGGGCTCGACGGGCCGCCCGGGATGTGCGTCATGGCCGCCCACCTGGGCGCCTTCGGGGAACGCCCGGAGATCATCGCCTCGGGGATCAACCTCGGCGGGAACACCGGCCGGAGCATCCTCTTCTCCGGGACGGTCGGCGCCGCGCTGGCAGCCGCCAACTTCGGGCTCCGGGGCATCGCCGTCAGCCAGTCCCTCGGCGACCCCTGGCAGATCGGGACCGGTGCCGCATTCGGGGTCGGCGCCGTGGCGTGGGCGCTCGAGCGGCCGACCGGTTCGGTCCTGAACGTCAACGTCCCCAACCTCGATCTCGCGGACGTCCGCGGCGTGCGCAGCGGTCGCCTGGCGCCCTTCGGCGTCGTCCGGACCGTGTTCGAGGGGGAGATCGACGGGCGCTTGGTGCTGACGCTCCGGGAGACGGACGACGAGCTCGACACCGACACGGACACGATGCTCGTCAACGCCGGGTACGTGTCCGTGAACGCCCTCGTCGGACCACGGGCCGTCGACGAGGCCGGCGCCGTCGACGCGCTCGCCGGGCTCGTGTCCTAGCGGGAGACGCGAAGAGGCCGCCCCCACGGGCGGCCTCTCGAGCTTCGTGGTGCCGGCGGTCCGTGGCGCCGGCGGAGGACTACTTCTTTCTGGAGCCCTTGCCGCTCGGGAAGATGTCGTCGTCACCGGGAGTCCAGAACGTCCCGCCGGCCATGGCGGGCACGGGGGCGGAGACCGACACCGACGGAGCCGCCACGGGCGTCGACGTCCACGACGGCATCGGGGCCTCGACAGCGGTCAGGTCGACCATCGGCAGAGGGGCCGGAGCGGGGACCGGCGCCGGGAAGGCGGCGTTCAGCCCAGCGATCAGGTCGGAGCGATCGGCGGCCGCCGGCTCGTGCCGGACGGGAGCAGCATCGGCGGCGGAGCGCTCGCCGTAGACGTCACCAAGGAGATTCGAGAGGTCGGACATGTCCAGAACTTCGTCGCCGCCGAGGCCCGACTTGAGCGGGATCCTCACGTTGCACTCGAGGGAGGTCGCACGCACGCCGGTGACGGGTGTGCACCGTGGCGGTCCGGTGGCGACGGGGTACGGAAGAGGCATGAGGGTCGTCGTGCTGGCCGATACGCATCTGCGACGAGGCGGCCGTCGCCGCCTGCCCGACGCGGCCTACGACGAGCTCGCACGTGCCGACGCCGTCCTCCACGCCGGTGACATCGTGGTCGCCGACCTCGTACACGAGCTCGGCGGGTTCGCGCCGACGTACGCCGTGCTCGGAAACAACGACGGGGGCGAGCTCACGGCGATGCTGCCGGAGACGCGCGTCGAGGTGCTCGGCGGTGTGCGCATCGGCATGATCCACGACAGCGGGCCGACCAAGGGCCGCGCCGCCCGGATGCGGCGTCGGTTCCCGGACTGTCCGCTCGTCGTCTACGGCCACTCCCACATCCCCCATGACGGGGAGGGCATCGAGGGGCAGCGGCTCTTCAACCCGGGCTCTCCGACCGAGCGCCGCATGCAGCCGCACCACACGATCGGCATCCTCGAGCTGCAGGATGGCGAGATCCGCGGTCGCGAGATCCGCATCGTGGGGTAGTCGTCGGAAGGAGCCGTCAGCGCGGCAGGTGGATGCGCTCCCACCACAGGCCCGGCGCGTCGACCTCGTTCGGCGTGGGCAGCTCGACCGCCGAGGACCACAGACGGGCCAGTCCTGGTGCGCCATGGCGCTCGACGACGCCGCGCACGAACGCCTCGCCGCGGTCGAAATGGCGCTGGCTCAGCTCGAGGCCGAACAGTCGCTCGACGAACCGGTCGCCCTTGTTCGCCTCGACCCGCCGCCGCCGCAGCGCCTCCGCGAGCGAGCCGTACGACGCGATGAGCCGGCCGCCGACCTCGTCCATGGTGTAGTCGATGTACCCCTCGATCGTCGACGTGAGTGCGAGGAGCTCGGGCTTGATCCGCCGCTGCTCATCGGACTCCAGCGTCCCGAAGAACGCGTCCGGGTCGCCGAACACGTGCTCCCACGAGCCTTGGTCGGTCGGGTCGATGTCCGACATCCGCTCGGTGAGTGCATTGGGATCGGGAGCGAACCCGCCGGCGTAGGAGAACAGCAGCTCCTCGAGGCGCTGGCGCACGTGGGGAAGGCCGAGCACCGCGTGGTGAGCCACCGAATCGAGGCACACCCACAGACGGAGGTCGTCAGCCGGGAGCGACCAGTCCTTCCCGAAGACGTCGAGGTTGGTGGCGACGACGAGCAGCTCGTCACCGAGCGGACGGGGTACCGGAAGGTCGTACTGGCCGAGGGATCGCTTGGCGAGATGGCCGACCATGAGGCCGAGCTGCATGCCGAGGATCATCGGCGCCATCACGCCGATGAGGTTCCCGAGCATCTCCTCGGGGATCGGTCCTCCGAGGCCTGTCGCCAACGGATCGTCGGCATCCTCGGCGGGGAGCTGCATCGACGAGCCGAGGGACGACGCGAGGCGCCCGAACAGCGGGCGGTACGCCTCGAGGGTGACGTTCGCCCACTCGCTGCGGTTCGTCGCCCGCACGGACACCGAGCGTCCCGTCGTCGACGTCGCCAGTCCCGTGAAGTCGGCGATCTGCAGCTCCGCGACCCGCGCCAGCTCCTCGAGCCTGATCCGCTCGAGTGGGTCGACGTTGTCCTCGGACTGGCCCTCAGCGGCCATGAAGCCGCCGATCTGGCGGGCCACCTCCCAGTTCACGGGACCCTGGTTGGTGAACAGCTTCGCCAGATCTCCGAAGATCGGCATGGCCTCGAACGGGTTGTCGCCGCCGAATGGACCGGGCGCGCTCACGTTGGCATGGTAGGTCGATGGTCAGCGTTGTGGTCACCGGGGCGGACGGGCGGACGGGTCGCCGGCTCGTCCCACGGTTGCGGTCCCTGGCCGAGGTCGATTCCGTCGTCGCCGTCGACGCCTTGTCACCGGCATCGGAGCTGAAGGGTGCGATGGAAGGGGCGAACGTCCTGATCCACCTCGGGGCGGCGACGGCGATCGGTGGCGTGCTCGAGGGGGCGGGTTCGGCGTCGTCGATCTCGCGTCTGATCTACCGCTCGAGCGCGTCGGTGTACGGGGCCTGGTCGGACAACCGCGTGCCCCTGACGGAGGACGTGCCCCTGCGGCCGAACCCCTCGTTCTCGTTCGCCATCGAGCACGCCGAGGCCGAGCGGAAGGTCACCGAGTGGCGGGACGACCACCCTGGTGTGGCGGTGGCGGTGCTGCGCCCCGCGCCGGTGGTCGCGCCCGGGGACGAGTCGTGGGAGTCGAACACGTTGGGTCGACCGTCCTCGTTGCGGCGGGCGGAGTCGTTGCCGGTGGCACAGTTCCTGCACGTCGACGACGCCGCAGGCGCGTTCGAGCACGCGCTGACCGCGGGGCTGTCGGGAACGTTCAACGTCGCTCCGGACGGGTTCGTGTCCGGCGAGACCGCGCGGGCGTTGGCGGCGACGGCGGGCGTGGTCGTGCCGCTGCCCGACCGCGCGGCCGCCGTCGTGGAGCGCTGGGCATGGCGGCTGGGGTGGGGCGGCGTGCCCGCCGGAGCGGTGCCGTACCTGGTTCACCCGTGGGTCGTGGCCAACGACCGGTTGGCGGCGACGGGGTGGTCGCCGTCGTTCACGAACGAGGAGGCGCTCGTCGCGGCCCGGAAGGGGTCGTGGTGGCGGGAGCTGTCACCGAAGCGGCGCCAGGAACTGGCGCTGTCGGTCGCGGGCGTGGCCGGCGCCGGCCTTGTAGCCGGGATCGTCTTCGCCATCCGTGCCTCCCGTCGCCGCCGAATCTAGGTCCGGGTCAGTTGTCGGGGCGTTCGCCGAGGGTCGCGCGGACCTCGAGGGTCGATGCGCCACGAACGACGGAGAGGCGGACCGTGTCGCCCGGCTTCCTCGACCGGAGCCGGCCGGCGAGAGCGGACATCGACGCCACGCCGGAGCCGTCGATCGCCGTGATCACGTCCCCGGCGACGATGCCTGCTGCCGCGGCCGGGCTGTCGGCCCGCACGTTGTGGACGTACGCACCGTTGCGGCTGGCGCCGTCGACGCCGAGCCATCCTCGGACCACCCGCCCCGACACCATGAGCTGCTCGGCCACGGCCGTCGCCACACTGATCGGAGTGGCGAAACCGATCGTCTCCCCGTCTTCGGTCGACACGTTCGACGCGGCGATGGCGATCACCCGGCCGGTCCGGTCGACCAACGCACCCCCCGAACAGCCCGCCGCCATCGCCGAGTCCGTGCGGATCATGTCGACGAGCTTGCGCCCCTCGATGCCCGCCTCCTGCCCGATCGCGCTGACCATCGTCGTGCGCACCACCGGGCTCACGCTCGACCCTCCGGCCGGCGACGCCCCGATCGTGATCGCTGGCTGCCCGACCACCGTGCCACCGGGCGAGCGGTCGTCCGCCGCCAGCTCCGCCACCGGAAAGGAGTCGCCCTCGAGGTCGAGCAGCGCGATGTCGGTGTCCTCGTCCCCGCCGACGAGCCTCGCCCTCACCGACCGCCCGTCATCGAGGACGACCCGCACCGCCGAGGCGCCGTCGACGACGTGGTGCGCGGTCAGCATCATCCCGTCGCTGCGGAAGATCACGCCCGACCCCAACGAGTCGCGCCCGTCCTCGCCTGCGCCCATCGCCTGCACGTGGCCGATGGCCGGCCGGACCTGCGCGGTCAGAGCGGCGACGTCGCCCACGCTCGCCAGCCCCCCGCTCGGCGTCTGGGTCGGCGAGAACTCGGCACGCGTGCGAACGGGTCGCGCGACGGCAACGACGCCCAACGTGATGAGGACCGAGATGCACGACGTCAGCGCGACGATGGTGACGACGCGCGGCGTGCCCGCGGGCGCGGCGGCGTGACCGCGCACCGTCGTCGGGATCGCCTCCGCCACCTCCGACGGGTGCCGCCAGAGGCGGTCGTCGGGCGGCAGCAGCGGCGAACCAGGCCCGTCGTCGAGCCCGTCGTCGTCCCACTCCACGGCGCCAAGGGTACCGGGGGGTCCTCGCCCTGCGTCGTCGCCCCTGCGGCCACCGAGCCGTAGCATGAGCGCGTGCTCGTGCCCCCGAAGGACGCCGAGGACTGGGTCGGTCTGTCCGCCACGTCCCTGCCGGTGGAGGGAGCCCTGGCGTGGACGCAGACGCCCGACTGCGGCGCGCAGGTCCTGTTCACGGGGACCGTGCGCGACCACGCGGATGGACGCGCCGGCGTCGACTGGCTCGAGTACGAGGCCTACACCGAACAGGTCGAGCCCCGGTTCCGGCGGCTGTGCGACGAGGTCCGCGCCCGCTGGCCCGAGGTCGGTCGCATCGTCCTGCTGCACCGGATCGGGCGCTTGCACCTCTCCGAGGTGGCGGTCGTCGTCGTCGTGAGCTCCCCGCATCGGCCCGAGGCCTTCGCCGCCGCCCGGTTCGCCATCGATCAGCTCAAGGCGACGGTGCCGATCTGGAAGAAGGAGTCCTGGGAGGGTGGCGAGGACTGGGGTACCGACGCGCAGACGCTTGCCGAAGTGGACGAGGTGCCCTCGTGAGCAGCCTGCTCTACCTCGGGTTCGCCGTCCTGTTCAGCGTCCTGGGCGGCACGCTGATCTACCTCCGTAACCGCAAGCCGACGTCCCTCAACGCCGGCATCGAGGAGTTCCAGCGCGAGCTCCGCGCTCTGGCGCCGGACAAGCGGCCTGACGCCGACGGACCGCGGTAGCGCGTGGCCCGCGACCTCGCCATCGACCTCGGCACTGCCAACACCCTCGTCTACGCCAAGGGCCAGGGCATCGTCCTGAACGAGCCGAGCGTCATCGCCCTGAACATCCAGACGCAAGACGTGCTGGCCATGGGGCACGAGGCCTGGCAGATGATCGGACGGACGCCGGGCTACATCCAGGCGGTCCGCCCGCTGCGCGGCGGTGCCATCACCGACTTCGACATCACGGAGCGGATGATCCGCATCATCCTCAGCCGCGCCGGCATCTCGCGCTTCAACCGTCCGCGCGTCCTCATCTGCGTGCCGAGCGCCATCACGTCGGTCGAGAAGCGCGCCGTGAAGGAGGCGGCGCGCCGCGCCGGCGCCACCGATGCGTACCTCATCGACCAGCCGATGGCGGCGGCCATCGGCGCTGGCCTCCCGATCGGCGAGCCGCTCGGCAACATGATCGTGGACGTTGGCGGTGGCACCAGTGAGACGGCCGTCATCTCCCTCGGCGGCACGGTGGCGCTGCAGGCCATCCGCGTCGGCAGCTTCGACATGGACACGGCCATCCAGACGTTCGTCCGCCGTGAGTACGGCATCGCCATCGGCGAGCGCACGGCCGAGGAGATCAAGGTCGCCATCGGGTCCGCGCACACGACGGTGGACGAGGTGAAGGCCGAGGTGCGCGGCCGTGACCTCATGACCGGACTGCCGAAGACGGTCGTCCTCAGTCCTGAGGAAGTGCGCGATGCCCTCGAGGAGAACGTGAGCGCCATCGTCGACTCGGTCATCCAGTGCCTCGGGATGGCGCCGCCGGAGCTGGCGCAGGACCTGATCATGCAGGGCATCCACCTCGTCGGTGGCGGCGGCATGCTGCGGGGGCTGGACCAGCGCCTCGCCGAGGAGACCGACCTTCCGGTGCACCTCGTCGACGAGCCGCTCGAGTGCGTCGTCCTTGGCGCTGGGCGCTGCATCGAAGCCTTCGAATCCCTGAGAGTCATGTTCATGGAGGCCGACCGGTAGTAAACCGTCCGCCGTATGACCGCGGTCGTTGCGGCACCAGAGCCGCTCCTCCGGGTGCGGAACGTCGAGGTCGTCTACAGCGACGTGATCCTCGTATTGCGCGGCGTCAGCCTCGAGGTGCCGACCGGGTCGATCGTCGCCGTACTCGGCGCCAACGGAGCGGGCAAGACGACGCTGCTCCGGGCGCTGAGCGGATTGTTGCCGTCGCACCGCGGCAGGATCACCAAAGGGTCCATCGAGCTCGAAGGCAAGGCGATCCACGAGCTCGAAGCCCCGTCGATCGTGCGCCGTGGTGTCAGCCAGGTCATGGAGGGCCGGCGGATCTTCGCGGAGCTGTCGGTCGACGACAACCTGCGCGCCGGGGGGTTTTCCCGGAAGAACCGCGGTGAGCTCAAGGCGTCGCACGACCGCGCCATGGAGCTGTTCCCCGTGCTCAAGCAGCGACGCAAGGCGACGGCGGGGTATCTGTCCGGCGGCGAGCAGCAGATGCTGGCGATCGCGCGCGCATTGATGGCTTCACCGCGCCTGCTGTTGCTGGACGAGCCGTCGCTCGGTCTCGCGCCGAGGATCGTCGAGCAGATCCGTTCGATCATCGTGGACATCAACGCGCAGGGGACCAGCGTCCTCGTCGTCGAGCAGAACGCGATGATGGCGCTGTCGATCGCGAGCCACGGGTTCGTCATGGAGCACGGCAAGGTCGTCCTCGACGGCGCGGCATCGGCGCTCATGGAGAACCAGGACGTCCGGGAGTCGTACCTCGGCATGGGAGAGCAGGGAAGGACCTCGTTCCGCGACGTCAAGAGCTACCGGCGCAAGAAGCGATGGAGCGCGTGAGCCGGCCGGTCGGCCCTGAGGCGGTCACCGCCCTGCTCGAGGTCAGGGACGTGAGTCTCCGCTTCCGGGGCGTGACGGCCCTCGACGCGGTGAGCTTCGACGTGCTCGACGGCGAGCTCTTCGCGGTCATCGGGCCGAACGGCGCGGGGAAGACGTCCATCTTCAACTGCCTCAACCAGGTCTACCGGCCGCAGGAGGGGCACATCCGCCTCGGCGGCGTGGACCTCGTCGGAAAGCGTCCGCCCGAGACGGCGGCGCTCGGAGTGGCCCGCACGTTCCAGAACGTCGCGCTGTTCTCGAACCTCGACGTCGTCGACAACCTCATGCTCGGCCGCCACCATGTGATGAGGACCGGTTTCCTGGCCGGAGCGCTCTGGCGCGGTCCGGCCCGCAAGGAGGAGGTCGCCAACCGGGCGCGCTGCGAGGAGATCATCGACTTCCTCGAGCTGCAGCCGCATCGCCTGTCCCCCGTCGGCGTCCTGCCCTACGGCGTGCAGAAGCGCATCGAGCTCGGGCGGGCGCTGGCCATGGAGCCGAAGCTGCTGCTGCTCGACGAGCCCGTCGCCGGCATGAACCTCGAGGAGACCGAGGACATGGCGCGGTACATCCTCGACATCAAGGCGCGCCTCGGCGTCGCCATGATTCTGGTGGAGCACGACATGCACATGGTCATGGACATCGCCGATCGTGTGATGGTGCTCGACTTCGGTCGCGTGATCGCCACGGGACGGCCCGACGAGGTGCAGGCCGACCCCGAGGTCATCCGCGCGTACCTGGGGGAAGCATCGTGACGGCGACCCTCGATGCACGCAGCGACGGTCCGAATGAGCTCATCGGCCGCTCATTGCCGGCGATCCTCCTCGCGCGGGCGGCGTCGACGCCGGACGACGTGGCCCTTCGCAAGAAGGCGCTCGGTCGGTGGCGCACCTACACGTGGCGCGAGTACGCGTCGCGTGCCAGCAGCATCGGGCGCGGACTGGCCGAGCTCGGCATCGAGGAGGGCGATCGAGTCGCGGTCCACAGCGAGAACCGCGTGGCATGGCTCCTCGCCGACATGGGAATCCAGGGCATCGGCGGTGTCACCGTCGGCGTCTACCCGACGAGCCCCGCGGCTGAGGTCGAATACCTCCTCGGTCACTCGGAAGCACGCGTCGTGATCGTCGAGGACCAGGAGCAGCTCGACAAGACGCTGGCGGTGCGCAGCCGGCTTCCCGAGCTCGAGAAGATCGTGCTCCTCGACGACACCGGGTTGCGCGGCTTCACGGACCCCATGGTGATCACGCTGGCCGAGCTCGAGGCGCTCGGCTCCCGACGTCCGGAGGAGGAGTTCGCGCGCCGGGTGGCAGAGATCGACGAGTCGAGGGTCGCGGCGATCGTCTACACGTCTGGAACGACGGGTCCGCCGAAGGGAGCGATGCTCACCCACCGCAGCCTGTTGGCGGCGGCGTCGGCGACGGCGAGCGCCTTCGGCATGAAGGCAGGCGACGAGGTCGTGTCCTACCTGCCGCTGTGTCACGTGGCCGAGCGGCTGATCTCCCTCGTGAACGCGATCGCGTTGGGGTACGTCGTCAACTTCCCGGAGAGCCCGAACACGGTGGCGCAGGATCTCGCCGAGATCCAGCCGACCTTCTTCCTCGGCGTTCCTCGCGTCTGGGAGAAGTACCTGGCGTCGGTCGAGATCCGCATGGAGGACGCGTCGGCGCTGAAGCGCGCGAACTACCGCTTCTGGATGCGGCGCGGCCGGGCGATGGCGACCAAGAGGCTGGCCGGTGGCTCGCCTGGCGGGATCGTGTACTTGCTGGGGTGGCTGTTGCTGTACCGCACGATCCGGCGCAAGCTCGGGCTCGGCCGGGTGCGGGAAGCGGTGTCGGGTGCGGCCCCGATCGCGCCGCAGGTGCTCGAGTGGTTCTGGGCGATCGGCGTACCCGTGCGCGAAGGCTACGGTCAGACCGAGGGCACGGGGCTCGGCACGCTCAACCCGCGCGACGAGGTTCGCATCGGCACCGTCGGCAAACCAATGACCGGACTCGAGGTGCGCATCGCCGACGACGGGGAGATCCTCTTGCGGTCGCCCGCCGTCTTCGCCGGCTACTTCAAGGACGACGAGGCGACCGCGGTCACGGTTGACGGCGACGGGTGGCTGCACACCGGCGACGTCGGGATGCTCGATCGCGACAGCTATCTCACGATCACCGATCGGAAGAGGGACATCATCATCACCGCCGGCGGAAAGAACGTCTCCCCGACGGAGATCGAGAACAAGCTCAAGGTGTCGCCCCACATCAAGGAGGCGGTCGTCCTCGGCGACCGGCGCAGGTATCTGACCGCGCTCATCGGAATCGAGCTCGACACCGTCGGGAACTGGGCGTCGAAGAATGGCGTGCCGTTCACCACCTACGCCGACCTGTCGTCGAAGCAAGAGGTCGTCGCGCTCGTCCAGGCGGTCGTCGATTCCGTGAACGAGGAGCTCGCGCAGGTCGAGACGATCAAGCGGTTCGCGCTGCTGACGAAGGAGCTCGATCACGAAGAGGGCGAGCTGACGGCGACCCAGAAGGTGAAGCGAGCAGCGATCGCGATGGAGTTCGCGGACCTCATCGAGGGCATGTACCAGTGACCCCCACCCACTTTCGAGCGCGAATGGGCGCTATGTGGCGCGCCGGTGTCCGAAAGCGGGTGGGGGGGTGAAGGATCTCCTTCAGTTCCTGGTTGCTGGGGTGGCGGTCGGGACGCTGTACGCATTGGTGGCGCTGGGGTTCGTGATCATCTACAAGGCGACGGGCATCATCAACTTCGCGCAGGGCGCGCTGGCGCTCGTCGGGGCGTACCTCACGTACAACTTCTCGCAGACGTGGCGATTGCCGTTCTTCGTCAGCGTCGTCCTGGCGGTGATGGCCTGCGGCGCGCTCGGCCTCTTGATCGAGCGGGTGATCCTCTCCCGCATGGTCGGACAGCCGGTGTTCGCGGTGATCATGATCACGATCGGACTGTCGATCGTCATCGACCAGGCGGTGATCATGATCTGGGGTGGCGGCACGCTTCCACTGGACGATCCGTGGCAGTTGTCGACGATCCAACTCGGCGACATCACCGTCCCCGAGAGCGACCTGGCCCGCATCGTCGTCGCCGCCGTGCTCCTCGCGACGTTCTTCCTCTTCTTCAAGTTCTCCGTCCTCGGCGTGGCCATGCGGGCGACAGCCAGCGACCAGGAAGCCGCCTTGGCGCAGGGCATCAGCGTCCGCCGAATCGTCGGTGTCACGTGGGCCGTCGCCGCCGGCATCGCCACCACCGCGGGCGTGCTCCTCGCCTCGGGTGGACGTGGCGTCGAACCCTCCCTCAGCGTCATCGCCCTCGTCGCGTTCCCTGCCGTGATCCTCGGGGGGCTCGACTCGCCCGGAGGCTCCGTCGTCGGCGGCATCGTCATCGGCATCGTCGAGGTCCTGACCGCCGGCTACAGCGACAAGCTTCCCGAGTTCCTCGGCACCAACTTCCAGCGGGTCACCCCCTACGTTGTGCTCGTGCTCATCCTCCTCGTCCGCCCCTACGGTCTCTTCGGGACCAGGGAGGTACAGCGCGTGTGAGCGAAGCGAGCGGCCCGCCCGCCCAGAGGCGATCACCGTGAGTGCGATCGCCGACCGCCTTCGCCAGCCGCGCCTCGTCACCGATTACGGCGACGACCTGAAGCTCATGGGCACGCCGGTGAAGCGCCTCGGCATGCTCGTCCTCACCCTCGTGTACGTCGGCGCGCCGCTGTACCTCACGGACTTCCCGCTGTCGGTGCTCGACGTCGCTGGCATCTTCGTCATCGGCACCATCGGCCTCAACCTCCTCACCGGGTACACGGGACAGGTCAGTCTCGGTCACGCCTTCTTCATGGCCATCGGGGCGTACGTGTGGGCCCACTTCGGAGGCGAGCAGGGCATGTCGATCCTCGTGTGGCTGCCCCTGGCGGCGGTGATCGGCGGGGTCGTGGGCGGCATCGTCGGACCGTTCGCCCTCCGACTTCGCGGCAACTACCTCGCGATCGTCTCGCTCGGCCTCGTCTTCATCGGCATCCACATCTGGAAGAACTTCGAGTCCGTCACCGGCGGTGGGATCGGCTTCACCGGCGAGGACCGCAGCGCCTACCTCGGACCGCTCGACTTCGAGCACCTGAAGCTCGGCGCCCACGCCTACACCGTCGACCAGTCGTACTTCTGGTTGATCTGGTCGGTCGTCGCCCTGGCCGCGCTGCTGGCCAAGAACATCGTGCGCTCGCGGCCCGGCCGCGCGATGCAGGCGATCCGTGATCGCGACGTCGCCGCCGCCATCGTCGGAGTCAACCTCGCGCGCTACAAGGTCGGCGCGTTCGTCCTGTCGAGCGCGCTCGCCGCCGTCGCCGGTGCGCTCTACGGCTCGTACTTCAACTTCGTGAACCCGGAGTACTGGAACCTGTTCCTCTCCGTCCAGTTCATCGCCATGGTGATCGTGGGCGGCGTCGGGACGATCTTCGGGTCCATCCTCGGAGGGCTGTTCGTCGGTAGCGTCCCCAGCCTCATCTCGAACTACGGGGACTCCATCCCGCTCATCGACCGGCTCGGCGTCAGCGTGCCGGAATTCAACGCCATCCTCTTCGGGATCGTGATCATCCTGTTCCTCGTGCTCGAACCGCACGGACTGGCGGGGATCTGGTTCCGGATCAAGGCCTACTTCCGGGCCTGGCCGTTCTCGTACTGACCACCAACAGGGGGACACCGCAATGCTGCACGATCAGACCAGTCCGAACCGGCGCTTCGTCGCCGCGCTGCTCGCCCTGCTGCTGCTGGCCGCGGCCTGCGGCGGGCGCAACGACAACGAGGACGCGGCCGACGACAGCGCCGGCGACGACCGGTCGACGGCGACGACGGAGAAGAAGGAGCTCGTCGCCGGCCCGGGCTTCGACCTCTCGACGATCAAGGTCGGCGCGCTCACGCCGCTCACCGGGCCGGTCGCCGGCGTCATCGGGATCCCCCTCACCGAGGGCAACAAGGTGTACCTCGAGAAGGTCAACGCCGCGGGCGGGATCGCCGGCAAGTACAAGCTCGAGCTGGTCGCCGAGGACAACGTCTACAACACCGACAACACGAAGACGAAGTACAAGCAGATCAAGGACCAGGTCGTGATGTTCGCCCAGATCCTCGGCACGCCGCCGACGTCTGCGGTGCTCGTCGACCTCAAGACCGACAAGATCATGGCGTCACCGGCGTCTCTCGACGCCCAGTGGATCGGCGAGGAGAACCTGCTGCCCGTCGGCGGTCCGTACCAGACGCAGATCATCAACGGCCTCGCGTACGCGCTCGACGAGGGGGGCGCCAAGGGCAAGACGGTGTGCGCCTTCGCAGCCGATGATGCATACGGCGAGGCCGGTCTCCAGGGACTCGAGTTCGCGGAGAAGGAGCTGAAGTTCACGAAGGGTCCGATCACGCGCTACACCGCCACGGACACCGACTTCACGGCGCAGGTCACGCAGCTCAAGAACGGCAACTGCGGCATCGTCGTCGACGTGTCGCTGCCGACGCAGACCAACACCATGCTCGGCAAGGCACAGCAGCTGGGCTTCGACCCGCAGTACTACGTCAACCAGTCACCGACGTGGCTCTCGGCCTTCGCCGCCAGCCCGGTCTGGCAGAAGAACGTGCTGGTGATGGGCGAGGGAACGACGTGGGGCGACGAGACGGTGCCGGGGATGAAGGAGATGCTCGCCGACGTCGCCAAGTTCCGGCCGGAGCAGAAGCCCGATTCCTATTTCACCTTCGGGTACGCGCAGATGAAGGCCGTCGTGAAGCTCCTCGAGAAGGCGGTCGAGATGGGCGACCTCAGCCGCGAGGGCATCCTCGGCGCCAGCAAGGAGCTCGGCACCGTGAAGTTCGACGGACTCTTCGGCGACTACCGCTACGGCAAGGTCGAGGATCGCAAGCCGCCGAAGGCCAGCACCGTGTACAAGGTCAGCGCCACCGCGCCCGGTGGTCTCGAGGCGGTCAAGAAGAACTTCGAGTCCGACGCGGCCAAGAAGTTCGAACTGGGGAAGTAGAGGGTCGCCAGCGAGCGGGCGGCACGCGGGTGGAGCGAGCCATCAGAGCAGATCCTCCGCGGCCTGGCGCACCTGCCAGTCGCGGTCGTCCAACGCACGTCGGAGGGCCGTCTCCACGTCCTCGCCCTCGAAGGGGGCGAGGGCGAGGACGGCCCTGCGACGCACGGCCGGCTTGTCGGCGGTCGCCGCCAGGATCGCCGGCAGTCCGGCGGGATCGCCGATCGCACCGAGGGCGGCCACGGCCGCCTCGCGGACGAGGGCATCCTGGTGCGTCGTCGCCATCGAGGCGAGCCGCCCCACGACGCCGGGCGCCGCGGGCGAGCCCCGTTCGCCGAGGGACCAGGCGGCGGTCTCGGCGACGAGCGGTTCGGCGTCGTCGAGCAGGTCCGACAGGTCGACCGACGGATGGGAGCGGGCCTCGGCCGCCGCTCGCTTTCGGACCTCGGGGGTGGGGTCGTGCAGGGCGGTCGTCAGGTCATCGTCGGTGAGGCGAGACAAGCGGGCCAGCGCGCCGAGGGCCGTCGCCCGAACCGACGGTGCCGGGTCGTCGACGAGCGCCCGCGCGGTGTCGACGTCGTCGGTGTGACCGGCGATCGCAGCCCGTCGTCGCCGAGTCGTCGTCTCAGGATCCGGGCCCACGATGCCGACATCGTCGTCGGCCGTGGGCGAGTACGCCAGCGGGGATGCGAAACTGGGAGCGCGATGACCGACAAGCACCGACTCCTCCTGCTGGTCGCCAGCGGGATCCTCCTGTTCTCGGGTCTCGTCGCGGTCGTCGACGAACGATCCGTGCCGGCAAGGGCGTCGGAGTCGCCGCTGCTCGAGGTTTCGCCGCCGGAGACGACCACGACGACGGTCGCCGAGACCACGACGGCGGTGTCCGAGACGACCGTGCCGCCGGTCGAGGACCAGCAGTCGACCACGCGGCCCGCGGCGATGAGCGGCGGAGCCATCGTCCCGCCGAAGAACGCGTACGCACCAGAGCCGATCCAGGAGATCGGGACGATCGAGATCCCTCGCATCGGCCTGAACCACAAGATCATGCACGGCATCACCTTGCGAAACATCGACTTCGGGCCAAGCCACTGGCCCGGGACGCCGCTGCCCGGCGAAGCCGGGAACGTCGTGTTCGCCGGCCACCGGGTGACCCACACCCACCCGTTCCGCCGCATCAACGAACTCGAGGCCGGCGACGACATCTTCTTCACGGTGGCGGGGGTCCGCAGCCACTACGTGGTGAGCGGCCACGAGGTCGTGTCGCCGAGCCGGCTCGACATCGTCAACCCGACGCCGACGCCGACGGCGACGCTCTTCGCCTGCCACCCGCCGGGGTCGGCGCGGCAGCGCTACGTCGTGCGGGCGGCCCTGGTCACCGCCGACGCGCAGCCTGCACCTGCCGAGTCCCCAATGCCGACGCCGGAGTGAGCGCCTCCACGGGCTAGCTCGGCGTGACCATGAGAGAATCCTCAAGACGCCCGCACCCCGGTCCGATGCAGTGGGTGCGGAAAGGAGCGAGGCATGTCGCACATGGTCATCTACCGGTCGGTCGAAGGACAGCCCGTGTTCCATCAGGTCGAGAACCTGGAGGACGCAGCGAGGCACGTCGAGACCCTTCGGAATGCGGGGCAGGGCGGCGACGCCCGGATCTTCGCCATGAAGGAAGTCAAGATCGAGGTCAAGACCTACTACCGGGTCGAAGTCGCTCCCGACGAGGCCCCTGCCGCCGCGCCGAAGCCGGCGGTCGCGGCGGACCCAGCCGCAGATGCAGCCGCGCCGCCACCGCCGCCGCCCGCTCCGGCGGGTCCCGCTCCGACCGCGCCCCCCGTCGCTGCCAACAACGCCCCGGCTGCAGCCGCGGCGGCCCCGGCAGCGGTCAAGCCCGAGCCGGCCGCCGCCGGTGCGGCCGCCAACGGCGGGCGCTTCGGGCTCTTCGGCAAGGGCTAGTCGGCCCTACCCGAAGGCGTTCTGCAGCACCAGGGTAACCAGCGCGACAGCGGCCCCGATGCCCGCCGCCAGCGCGATCCCGGAGCACACCACGACGATCACGAGGCCCAGGACGGACCGCAGCCGGGAGGGCGTCCTTCGGGCCGACGAAGGCGACATCGTCCCGGCGAGCACGGGTTCCGGCGCTGTCGGACGGAGGGTTCCGGGATCCGTCTCGTCGCGCGCGGGCACCGGCGCCGGTTCGGCTTCCGGTTCCTCCGCCGCCGCCATCCGGGCCACGAGCGCGTCGAGGTCCGCCCGCGACGACCTCGTCTGAGCGACGGGCTCCGGCTCCCGCTCGGGCTCGGGCTCAGGCTCGGGGCGGGCGACCGGCTCGTCGGGCCAGAACCGCCACTCCTCCGTGACCGGCTCGTCGTCCTCGGGCCGCCACTCCTGCGTCGGCGGGCCGTCCTCGGTGACCTCGGCTCCGGTGGAGCGGTCCTCGGAAGTGATCTCTTGCGCCGGCGCGTCCAGCGGGACCTCGTTGGCCCGCGCGCCAAAGGTCGTCTCCGACGTCGGCTCGTGCACGATGACGATCCGGTCGGGCAGCTCCTCGAGTCCCTCGTCCTTCGCCGGGGGTAGCGTCACCGCCCTCCGACCGCCCCGAAACCGATAGCGACGCCGACCGTGGCAGGCTGGACCTCGGCCACGCCGACCACGAGGCAGGACGCACAGGTGAACACTTCGACGGCGATGGTAGTGCGGAGCCCCCTCGGGTGGGAGCCCGTCGAACCGCCTCCGCGACACCGATGGCTCGGCCTCACGATCGCCCTCACGTTGATCCTCGGCATCGTCGTCGTGAGCTTCAACCTGCCGCTGCCGTACTACGCGCTGGCCCCCGGGAGCGCCCGCAACGTCGGCCCGCTGATCGAGGCCAAGGGGGAGGGCGGCAGGGTCTATCCGGCGCAGGGGCAGGTCCTGCTCACCACCATCAGCCTCCAGCAGGTCCACCCCGTCGAGGCGCTCGTCGGCTGGATTCGCAGCGACGTCGACGTCCTTCCCGAGGAGCAGATCCTCCCGCCGGACACGTCCGACCGCGAGTATCGCCAGTTCAACTATCAGGTGATGGACGAGTCGAAGCAGAACGCCATCGTCGTCGCGCTGCGCCGCCTCGGCTACCAGGTCACGGAGAAGGGGGAGGGCGCGCTCGTCGAGAAGGTGCTGCCGCAGTTCCCTGCGCAGGGCCGGCTCCAACCCCGTGACGTCGTCAAGGCCATCGATGCCAAGCCCATCAACCTCGTCGCCGACGCCGTCGCCGTCATCTCGTCCCACCAACCCGGCGACACCATCACCATCGACGTGACCCAGGCGGACGGTTCCGAGCCCCGCCAGGTGCAGGTGCCCGTCGCCGCCGATCCCGGTCAGGGCAACAAGACGGTGCTCGGCGTCCTCCTCCGCAGCTTCCGCCGCGACTTCGACACGCCCTTCAAGGTCGAGATCCAGAGCGGCAACATCGGCGGTCCGTCCGCGGGCCTGGCCTTCACCCTCGGCGTCATCGACGCGTTGACCCCCGGCGAGCTCACCGGCGGGCGCAAGGTCGCGGTCACCGGCACCATCGAGATCGACGGACGCGTCGGTGACGTCGGCGGCGTGGCGCAGAAGACGAGCGCGGTCAAGGCCGCCGGTGCCGAGGTGTTCCTCGTGCCGGCGGGCGAGTACGAGATCGCCAAGAAGCGGGCCGGCAGTGGCCTCACCGTCATCAAGGTGACGACGTTGCAGGAGGCCCTCGACGCCCTCGGCTCTCTCGGGGGCGACCTGAGCGCCCTCGGTCCCATGACCGCGACAGGACAGCGCGGGTAGCCTGAGCCTTCGGCGGGTCACGGTCGCGACCCGCCGGGAACGGCCGATCCGAACGACTGCGTAACCCCATGTCCGCCTTCGCTGCGCAGTACCAGTTCGCCTCCGCCTTCACGGTGTTCCTCGTCGCCCTCGCGGGCCTCGCGCTCGTTGCGCTACGGGGCGCGCCGCTGACCGAGGATCGGGGCGCGCAGCTCGCGCTGGCGCTCGGCTTCGCCGGGGTCGGGTCGGCCGCCTTCCTCCAGGGCTCCCTGCTCTTCGAGGACCGGGCCGCGCCGGTGCTGCTGGCGCTGCGACTCGCCGGCCTGGCCGGCGTCGTGCTCGGGAGCCTGGCGTGGCGCGGGAGCGCGCTTTCCCGGTCATTGCTCTGGGCGGGCTGCACCGCGCTGTTGGGTGCCTTCGCGCTCGAGGTCGCCGACGTCTCGACGGCGGCCGCCGCCGTCTCTGCCCTCGGCGCGCTGCTCGTCGGCGCCGCGCTGCTCGGCGCCAGTCGCCGCGCCATCACCGCCCGCGTGGCCGCGAGCGCCGCAGGCACCCTGCTGCTCCTCGTTCTCGTGCTGTCGGTCGCGTTGTCGACGATCCTCGCCGACACGGCCCAGGACCAGGCGCTCGGCGACCTCGACAGCCGCGCCGTCACCGAGGCCGGCGCCGTCGAGACGCAGGCCGTCGTCGCCGGGCGGGACGCCGGCACGATCGCCCAGCTCCTCTCGAACTTCCGCTCGACGGATGACCCGACGACTACGTTCCTGTCTCAGGTCGACGCCGGCGGGTCCGTCAACGAGGTGCAGCGCAATGCGCTCGTGACGGAGCTTGCCCGGCTGCGGGCCGGCGGCTATCCCGACACCGGCTTCCTCTACGTGTCGGAGCGCCGCGAGCCGGTCGCGGGCGACGGCCTGCCGGCGGAGGCTGCGGCGGAGCTCAGCGCCGGAAAGCTGGTCGGGGACACGCTCGCCGATCGCAAGAGCCGTCGGGCCACGCTCGTCGCCGGGGGCCGCGCGTTCGCGGTCGGGGTCGTCGCGGTCCAACGCCAGGACCAGAAGCCGCTCGGCGTCATCCTGTCCGCCTTCGCGTTGGACGATCGCTACCTCGACCTCCGCACCGGGAACGTCAGCAACGACGCCGTTGCCCTGCTCGGACCCGACGGTGCCGTCGTGGCGAAGGCGGGTGCCCTGCCGAGCGCCGCCGCCCGCCGGACGCTCGTCGACCGCGTCCTCGTCCAACGGCGCGAGCGCGCGACGATCGTCACCGAGACGCGCTTCGTCGCTGCGGAACCGGCGCGCGACGGCGGCGCGCCCGTCCTCGCCGTCCTCGCGTCGCGGTCCACTTCGGCGGTGGAGGCCGGTCGCAAGCGGCTGTTCCAAACGTTCTTCGTCATCGCCTTCGGCGGAACGGTGCTGGCGCTGTTGCTGGCGGCTCTCGTCGGGAACCGCATCGGCAGTGGCATCCGTCGGCTCACGACGTCGGTCGAGGCGATCCAGCGCGGTGAGCTCGGCGTCCGCTCGGGGGTCCGCACCGAGGACGAGGTCGGCGTGCTCGGCCAGACGTTCGATTCGATGGCGGCGTCGATCGAGGAACAGACCGACGCGCTCCAGGAGGCGGCCGCGCGCGTGGAGGCCATCGTCGCGGGGATGGGCGAGGCGCTGGTCGCCGTCGACGCTGGGGGGAACATCACGGACTTCAACGCCGCCGCCGAGGAGCTCCTCGACCTCGCGGCCTCGGACGCCCGGACACTTCCGCTCGACCAGGTCCTCGCGATTCGACGGGAGGACGGATCCGACCTGGCACCGCGACTCCGAAGGCTCGAACCGGCCCGTTGGTCCGAGCTCGGCGACCTCGTCCTCCGCGACGGGAGGTCCATCCCCGTCGCCCTCACCGCCGGTGCGCTCCGCGGCCCGGATGGCGAGGTCACGGGAGGAGTCATCGTCGTCCGCGACCTCCGTGGCGAGCGCGAGGTCGAGCGGATGAAGCGCCACTTCCTGTCGCGCGTCGGCCACGAGCTGCGGACGCCCCTGACGCCGTTGATCGGTTACTCCCAGATGCTCGCCGGCCGGGACATCCCGCCCGAGCGGGCGAAACAGGTCTACAACTCGATCCTGTCCTCGGCCAAGCGGCTCGAACGGATCGTCGAGATGCTCGAGTTCTTCGCCTCCCTCGACGCGGGGCGGCTGGTCCTCCACGCCGAGCCCGTCGACGTGCGGGTCGTCCTCGGCGACGTGGTGGCTCGCCGCGGCGCCGCGCTGGCCGGTACTCCGCACACGATCGTCAAGCGGGTGGCCAAGGACACGCCGGTGGTGAGCGTCGACGAGAAGTGGCTCGGTCGATCCGTGGACGAACTCGTCGACAACGCCGTGAAGTTCTCGCCCGACGGTGGTCGCGTGACGGTGAGCGCCGGCCCGCTCGAGGGCGACCCTTCGATGGTCGAGATCGCGGTCGTCGACCGTGGCGTCGGCATGTCGCCCGACGAGGTCGACTCGGCGTTCACCGAGTGGGCGCAAGGTGACGAGTCCGACACCCGCAGCTTCGGCGGCCTCGGACTTGGCCTCGCCCTGGTGCAGCGGGTCGCCGAGCATCACGGCGGACGGGTGCAATGCGTGACCGCTCCGGGGAAGGGATCGAGGTTCTCGATCGTCCTCCCGGCCCTCTTCCCCGAGCGTCGGCGCCGTCCCCGGACGAAGCGGTCACCCGCCGCCAGGGTCGCCGAGTCCTAACCTCGCGCCTGATGGCCGACCTCGAGTCCCCCGCGGACGGCACCCCTCCCCTGGATCCCGACGAGGTCTCCGAGCGCTCGTTCCCGACGGCGTTCCGGGGATTCGATCCGGTCCAGGTTCGGTCGTTCCTGCAGACGCTCGCCGACGAGCTGCGACGCCTCCAGGCCATCGAGTCCGGGCTCGTCGACGGGGCCGGGTTGGCGGGGGTGGCCGGACCGGCGGTCGAGGACGAGGCGCCGGCGACAGGGACCGAGGGTGGAGCCGCGGCCGCCGGGGTCGACGAGGCGCGCCTCGAGGCAGAGCGACTCGTCAAGGACGCCCGGGATCGCGTCGCCACGCTCGGGTCGGCGGCAACGGCGGAGGCGACGCGGGTCCTCGCGGAGGCGCGGGCGGAAGCGGCACGCCTGCGGGCGACGGCGACTGACGACCTGAAGGGCCGCGTGGAGGAGGCCGAGGCGTCGGCCGTCCGCAAGATCGCCGAGGCCGAGCGGGAAGCCGCGGCCATCCGCGTCAAGGCCCGCGAGGAGGCAGACGCCACCATCGAGGCGGCGCGGGTGCGCGGCCGCGAGATGGTCGCCGAGGCGCAGGCGGCGCGCGAGCGGATGCTCGCCGATCTTGCGAAGCGCAAGCGGGCCGCGCAGTCACAGCTCGAGCAGCTCCGCGCCGGGCGCGACCGGTTGCTCGACACGTTGAAGGTGGCGCGCCGGTCGATCGACGAGATGACGACGCGCTTCGACGCCAACGAGGGGGGGTCGGCGTCGACGCTGATGCCGCCGTCGTCCGGCATGCCATCCGGTCAGGTGACGACGACGCCAGGGATATCGAGCACCGAGGCCCGGCCCCGCCCGGCGGCGACGATCTCGACGTCGCCGATGTCGGACCCGCAGCCACCGCGGTCGGTGCGGACGCGCGCCGTCGCCATCGGGGAGGCGCCGCCGGTCGCGCCGCGAGCGTCGATCGCCGCGCCTCAGGCCGGCCCCCCGGGACCGACCGAGCAAGAGGCATCGGCCGCCCCCGCAAGGGACGTGCCGCCCGTCGCCGTCGACTCGCGACCGAACCCCCCGTCGCCGCCCGCGCCCCCGGCCGCTGCGGCCGCCTCGCCCGAGCCGCCGGTGCCGGATCGTCGTTCTTCGGCGTTGCGCATCCTCCGCCGCAACAAGGGCAACGACGGTCCGCCGCAGGCGCCGCCCCTCATCGGACGTGACAGTCCGGGAGAGGGCGTCCGCATCATCGGACGCACGCCCGAGGAGGTGCCGGTCGGCGCCGTCGTCGTCCAACCCGCGCCGGAGCCGGCGCTCGACGCGACGACGGCGTCCGAGCCGACGACCGACGAGAACGCCGCGGTCGACGACGTCGCCTCACGCGAGGACGATGTGGATCTCGAGGCCCTCCTCGCCTCGGCAACCGAGCCGGAGCCGGAGCCCCGGCAGGAACCCGAAGCCGAGCGGGAACCGGAGCGGGTCGAGCACGCCGAGCCAGCAGCCCCCCTGGCGCGGGAGGAGATCCGTCCCCGCATCGAGGACCTCTTCGCCCGCATCCGCGCCGATCGTGAAGCGGCGACGACCTCGGCGCGCCAGGTGCTCGCCGCCGAGGCCGAGGGCCGCGAGGCGACAAAACCCGCGCCGCGGGCGGCGCCTGTCCTCGTCGCCGAGGAGCGGACGACCGACGCTGACGAGGCCCGGTTGCAGGCGAGGGACGCGGTCATCGAGCCGCTTGCGGGGCAGCTCACGAAGCGCCTCAAGCGGGCGCTCCAGGACGAGCAGAACGCCAGCCTCGACCGGCTGCGCACGAGTCGAGGTCGCCTCACCGTCGAGGACGTCCTCCCGTCGGTCGACGAGCAGCGGACGCCGTACCGCACCCTCGCAGTTCCGTTCCTCGAGCAAGCGGCGCGGGGCGCCGCGGCGACGTCGCGTTTCGGCGCCGTCGCCGTCGCCGTGGACGACCTCGCCGGCCAGCTGGCCGAGGACCTCGCCGACGCCCTCCGGTCGCGCCTCGACACCGTTCTCGCGGCGGGGGTCCGCGAGGAGCTCGACCTGTCGGGGATCGGCGAGCGCATCAGCTCGGTGTACCGGGACTGGAAGGTCCAGAAGCTCGAGCGCCTGGCGATGCACTACCTCGTCGCGGCCCACGAGCGCAGCGGGTTCCTCGGTCACCCGGAGGGAACGCCGCTGCGCTGGCTCGTCGACGACGAGGGACCGTGCCCCGACTGCGAGGACAACGCGCTCGCGGGTGCGACGCCTCGAGGCGAGCGGTTTCCGACGGGCCAGTTGCACCCGCCGGCCCACCTTGGCTGCCGCTGTCTGTTGACACCTGCCCCTCACTAGTCTCACGGCATCATGCGCCGACCTCCCATCGATGTCCGGCCGACGCGTCAGCCTCGAGGGCCACGCCAGAGTCGCATCGGGCTCGTCGCCGTCGTGGTCGTCCTCTTCTTCGTCCTGACATCGCTGCGGGGGATCGCCAGCTTCTACACCGACTTTCTCTGGTTCGACGAGGTCGGGTTCGCCGACGTGTGGCGAGGAGTCCTCGGTGCGAAGGTCGGCCTGAGCGTCGTCTTCACGCTCGGGTTCTTCTTGTTGCTGTGGGTGAACCTCGTCCTCGCCGACCGGGTGGCACCGAAGTTCCGTCCGACTGGACCCGAGGACGAGATCGTGGCGCGGTACCAGGAGGTGATCGGGCCTTTCGCCGGCAAGGTCCGCTTCGGCGTGGCGGCACTCTTCGCGCTGATCGCCGGTACGGGGATGGGCGGCCAGTGGCAGAACTGGATCCTCTTCCGCAACTCGGTGCCCTTCGGGCTCGACGACGCCTTGTTCAAGCGCGACATCTCGTTCTTCGTCTTCCGGCTCCCGTTCCTCGCCGACGTCGTCAACTGGCTTTTCGTCGCGCTCGTGCTGTCTCTGGTGATGACGGTCGTCGCCCACTACCTCAACGGCGGCATCCGAGTGCAGGCGCCGATCTCACGGACCACGCCCCAGGTGAAGGCCCATGTGTCCGTGCTCCTCGGGCTGCTCGCCCTGGTGAAGGCGGCCGACTACTTCTTCCGCCAGTTCGAGCTGACGTTCTCGCGACGCGGCTTCGTCGAGGGCGCGTCGTACACCGACGTGAACGCCTCGCTCCCCGCGCTGCGCCTGCTGACGCTCATCATGGCAGCGGCGTTCCTGCTGTTCATCATCAACATCTGGCGACGCGGTTGGGCTCTGCCCGTGATCGCCATCCTCGTGTGGGGCGTCGTCGCCGTCGCCGCCGGGGGCATCTATCCCGCGGTCGTGCAGACGTTCAAGGTGAAGCCGGCGGAGAACTCCAAGGAACGGCCGTACATCGCCCGCAACATCGCGGCGACACGCGCGGCGCTGAACATCGGCGGCGTCGAGGCGACGCCGTTCGCGTACGACAACAAGCTCGACGGGGCCGATCTCCAGGGCGACGCCGAGACGATCCGAAACATCCGCTTGTGGGACCCCGACACCCTCGTCGACACCTATCGGAAGCTGCAGGAGAGCAAGAGCTACTACCAGTTCGCGGACGTTGACATCGACAGGTACCAGGTGGACGGCGCGACCCGACAGGTCGTCCTGTCCGTGCGCGGGCTCGACCCGTCACAGATCCCGGGCAACTCCTGGGTCAACGAGCACTTGCAGTACACCCACGGCTACGGCGCCGTGCTGTCGTCGGCCAACGCCGTGAACGCCCAGGGCCGGCCGGACTTCCTCGTGAGCGACCTCCCGCCGCGGGGCAAGCCCGAGCTCGAGGAGCCGCGCATCTACTTCTCGGAGAACCTCGGCGGGTACTCGATCGTCAACTCCAAGCAGCCGGAGATCGACTACCAGACACCCGAAGGCAAGAACATCACGAGTCAGTACAAGGGCGACGGCGGCATCGCGCTGATGTCGAGGGTGCGTCGCCTGGCGTTCGCGCTGCGTTTCGCCGACCAGAACCTTCTGGTCTCGTCGCAGGTCTCCGACACATCGCGCATCATCTTCAACCGCGACGTCAAGGCACGCGTCCGGGCTGCCGCACCGTTCCTCGCCTACGACTCGGATCCCTACCCGGTGGTGGTCGGGGGACGGGTGATCTGGGTGCTCGACGCTTACACGACGACCGACCGGTACCCCTACGCGCAGAACGCCGAGACGAGCGGGCTGCGGTCGGGGTCGGATCTGTTGGGGCGTCGCTTCAACTACGTCCGGAACTCGGTGAAGGCGACGATCGACGCGTACACGGGCGAGACCACGTTCTACGTCATCGACTCGACGGATCCGATGGCGAAGGCATACGCCAAAGCGTTCCCGTCGCTCTTCACCGACGGCGACGAGATGGCGCCAGAGCTCCGGGCTCACCTCCGCTATCCGGAGGACCTCTTCCGCGTGCAGGCGAACATGTTCGGCGAGTACCACGTGACCGACGCGGACGCCTTCTACAGCGGGACCGACAAGTGGGACATCGCTCAGGACCCGGGAACTGGGCGCGTGTCGGCGCAGTTGCGGACGACGGCCACGACCGTCACGGGCGGTGGGGTCGGTTCGGCGGGGCTCGCGCCCTCGAAGCTGCAGCGAATCGAGCCGACGTACCTGCTGCTGCGGCTGCCGGGCGAGGAGCGGATCGGATTCACGATCCTGCAGCCGTTCGTGTTCTCGTCGTCGGACGATCGCCAGATCAACCTGACGGCGTTCCTCACGGCCAAGTCCGACGGCGCCGACTACGGCAAGCTGAAGGCGTTCGTCTTGCCGCGTGGTCAGCAGGTGGACGGGCCACTCGTGGTCAACAACGCCATCCAATCCGAGCCCGACATCTCGCGTGAGCTGTCGCTGTTGGACGGCCGCGGTTCCTCGGCGCACCTCGGGCAGGTGCAACTCGTGCCCATCGGCACGTCGCTGCTGTACGTGCGTCCGCTGTATGTGACCTCCGAGGCGACGAACCTGCCGGAGGTGAAGCGGGTCATCGTCGTGTACGAGGGCCGCGCGGTGATGAAGCCGACGCTGCAGGAGGCACTGTCGGTGATGTTCGGATCCGCTCCGGAGACGTTGGAGGAGGGCGTGGGTGGGACCGCTGGTCCGGGTGCCGGCGGGGGTGCCGGTGGCACGACCGCGGCCCCCACGGTCGCCGACCTCCTGACCAAGGCGCAGGCGGCCTTCGAGGCCGCGGAGACCGCGTTGCGGTCGGGCGACCTCGCCACCTACCAGGCCAAGAACAAGGAAGGCGCCGACCTCACGACCAAGGCCGCCAAGGCCCTGGCAGCGTCGTCCGCGGAAGGTGGGACCACCACGACGTCGGCGCCACCGACCACCTCGACCACCGAACAGCCCGCCTCCGCCTGATCTCGTTCATCGACGGTTCTGCTAAGTTCAGCCCTGCGCCGCGGGGTGGAGCAGTCTGGTAGCTCGTCGGGCTCATAACCCGAAGGTCGCAGGTTCAAATCCTGCCCCCGCCACCAACGAAGATGCAGGTCAGAGCCGGTGCGCAAGCACCGGCTCTGTGCTTGCTGGGGCCGACTTCTAATGGTTCTTCTAATGCCTTCCAATGGGCACGATGCCGGAACCCATCGTCGGCGCCGACATCGGTCGGACCGTCCGCCGGAACGACTGTCACTGCGCCGCGTCATGATGGACGTCGGTGCGGAGTCCTGAAGGAGGTGGCAGTGACGGTCGATCAGCGGATCCAAGTGGTGCTCAAGGGTTCACGTACGTCCGAAGGGGCTGTCGACTTCGATGCCCTCCTCGCCTTCGGTGACGCGTTCCGAAAGGCGCTTCGAGCGCTTGTCCGGAGCCGAGCCGGCCAGCCCGCGGTTCAGGCCGGGCAGCCCGGGGCCGAGGTCCGGGAGGCATCCAGCCTCCGGCTGATCGGACTCCGAGCCGGGAGCGCCGTCCTCGAGCTCGAACCGATCGACGCCAGACTCCTTGCCGATCCGGTGGTCGACGCCCTCCAGGCGCTCGCCGACGGTCTCGCCGGCCAAGGCGACTTCGAGCCGCCTGTAGTGGGCTACCTCCGCGACGCCGTGCAGAGTCTTGGCGAGCGAGGTTCCGTTGGCCTCCGAGTGCCCGACCGCTCGCCTGTCGACTTCGATGAGGCGGCGCTCGATCGTCTTACGACCGCTCCACCTCCGACAACCGACGGACCCGCGCCGGGCACCGTCGATGGTTGGCTCCATGCCGTCGACATCGACCCGGACGAGGTACGGATACGCGATACCGCTGGCCGCGACTGGACCTGCCACTACCCGGATCAGCTCGAGTCACAGGTTCGAGAACTCATCGGCCGAGTTGTCCGAGCGTCCGGCATGGTCCGGACGAGCGCGAGTCGCCCCAGAATTGAACTCTCGGCCATCGAGAGCGTCGAGCCAGCAAGCGCATCGCAGCGCAGGTCGAAGGACGAGATCCTCGCCCAGGCGATGCGCGTTGCGTCCGTGGTTGCGCCGCAACCCCTCGCGGAGCTGTCCAGCGACGTTGTCCCGACCGACGACGACGAGCTCGCGTTCGAGGAAGCTCTCCAGGCCATCAAGTAGCCGATGGAGTACGTCGTCTGCGACACAACAGTCGTGTCCGAGTTGCGCCGCGGTGGGGCGCGGTGCGCATCGATGACGATGCTGACCACGGCTGTGAAGGTCATCAGCGTGGTGACAGCCGCCGAGCTACGAGCGGGCGCAATCCAGGCCAACTGGGGCGACCGCAAGCGCCAGGAACTCGAGGGCATCATCCGCGCCTACGTCCGCGTCGACATCGACGATGAGACCGCTGAGATCTGGGCGCGCCTGAAGGCCGACTGCGACCGGCTGGGCCGAAACGTTGGCCTCAACGATTTGTGGATCGCAGCATCCGGCGTACGGCTCGACGCTCCCATCGCCGCACTCGACGAGGACTTCGGGCGCATTCCCGGCATCCGGTTGCTCGGCGCCGATGGCAGCGTTGTGGAGACGACATGAGAAGCCTGGATCGAGCGCAAGAGAGGTGTTGGAGTGCCCGAAGACCAGCAGGACGACTTCAAGGTCTGGGTGTCGAACGCAGCGCGTGGACCCAACCAGCAAGGGCTCGATGGCGTCACCCTCAAGCTGGGGCGTCAAGTCTGCAAGACGGTCACGATCGGTCGGTGGGGTCGAAGTCCGGATGAGATCAGCAAGACGGAGCTGCGATTTCGGACGGCACAGCGTGACCCGCTTGGCGGTTACGACTTCGACAACGCCGAGACGTGGTTCTGTGAGAACGACGAGATCCCGAAGTTGCAGGCGTTCCTCAACGAAAATCTCGAGCCGGGGCGCTATCGCTTGGTCGGCTCGGATTCGCCGGCAGCGGCCATCGCGTCGATGGTGGAATCCGGCGCCGTCGACGCCGGTGAGCTCCTGCACCGACTGAGTGACGAAGCGGGAGTCGACCTGCTTGCCCGCGCACTCGCCCAGTCCGCAGCGGGACTTTCAGCTGCCGAAGCGGCGGTAATCGGCGAGCGCCGGACGCTGATCAACGAGGTGCGCGAGCTCATTGGCGACCCGACCGCGACGGAGCGCGATGTGCAGCAGCGGATCGGCGAGGAGTGGTGGCTCTTCGGCGGAAGGTACGTCGGTGTCGCCGACCGCCGGAACCTCACGGCGCTCGATCAGTTCGACATCCCGCTGCTTGGCGCTGACGGCACGCTGCACATCGTCGAACTAAAGGGCCCGAGCATCCAGCGGCTCGTCGTGCGTCACCGGAACCACTTCATCGTCGGACCGGAGGTCCATGAGGCAGTCAGCCAGACGATGAACTACCTCCGCAGCCTCGACGAGCAAGGCCAAGGGCTGGCGACGACGTACCGGAGTGAGTTGGGTCAGGAGTACGACATGCGACGTGTCTTCGCGACCGTTGTCATCGGCCACCCCGATCACGTCCGAGACGACGTGAGCGAGGCGCAGGTGGATCAAACGATTCGCTCCTACAACGCGCATCTGAGCCGGATCGAGGTACTTACCTACAAGAACCTCCTCGACTCCGCCGAGCGGGCGCTGTCCTTTGAGGCGCGTGCTTACGAGCGCGACGAGCCGACGCCTACCGGCGACGTGTCGGATTGGCCCTGGGACGACGACGAGCCGTTCTAGCCCTCGTCTTCGACGGCCTCGTCTTCCTCGGTTCCGAACACCTCCGCGCTGAACTTCGCGGCAGCGTCGGACTGCATCCCGGGCAGGACGTGCTGGTACACGGTCATGGTGAACGCCGGGCTTGAGTGACCGAGGCGCTCGCTGACCACCTTCACGGGCACGCCGGCCTTCAACAGGATCGAGGCGTGTGTGTGCCGGAGGTCGTGCAGGCGGATCCGGGGCAGCGTTGACTTGGCGACGTGCCGTTCGAAGATCTGGCTGAACAGGTCCGGATGCGTGGGTGTCCCGTCCGCCTTGGCGAAGACCATCCCGTCGTCGACCGGTCGCAGCCCGCACGCCATGCGCTCCTCCAGTTGCGTCTTCCGCCATGCTCGCAGCACTGCCACCGTCCTCGGGTCGAGGTCGATGGTGCGTCGGCCGGCGTTGGTCTTCAGGTCGTCGACGATCATCTCGTAGTCGACGTTCACGAGCTGATGTCGCACCGACAGCCGAGCGCGCTCCAGATCGACGTCGCCCCAATGGAGTCCGAGCACCTCGCCCCGCCGCATCCCGGTGTTGGCCGCGAGGTAGTACGCCGGGTGGAGCCGATGGTGCTCCATCTCGGCGAGGAACTGGCGCAGTTGCTCCGGTGTCCAGATCCGCATCTCCTTCGGCGGTGACGCGCTGGGCTTCGGCGGATCGGCGAGGTCGGCGACGTTGCGGAGCACCGTGCCCTTGCGTGCTGCGTCTGCGAGCGCCTTGTGCAGCATGTTGTGGATGATCTTCACGGTCCTCGGCGCGAGCCCACCGCCGGCCCCGTTGCGCTTCCCGTCGACCATGAGCTGCGCATAGAACCCGTCAAGGTCCTCTGGCGTGAGCTTCTGCAGCGGGATGTGCCCGATCCTCGGGGCGACGTGGATGAGCACGTTCCGCCGGTACTGGTCCCAGGTGGAGTGCTTGATCTGGGCGCGCTTCATCGGGATCCAGCGGTCTTGCAGGTAGTCCCCGAGCGTGATCCGGTCCGGCGCTCGATAGTCGCCGTCATGCACGCGCTTCACGAGATTCGCGAGCACCTTCTCGGCTTCCTTGCGCGTGCTCCCGCCGGCGTGCCAGCGGTACCGGCTCCGACCGGTCTTCGGATCGGACCCTTCGTAGATGACGGCGTAGTAGCGGTTGCCCTTCTTCGCGACATGGCCTCGCATGGTGATGACCTCCCAGTGACGATCCCGCGCAGATCTCAGCGCGCTGACGTTCTGGAAGACCTTCACTCGGCCGTCTTCGAAGCCGACCCGTCGCGGGCGCTGACAGTTTCGCGCACGAATCAACGAGTGGCGAGAGGTCTTTGCGATGTGCCGGCTCGTCCGGACGAGCCGCGACAACGCCACATCGCTCGGCACCGACCTTGCGTTTTGGGCTGACCCGACGTGCATCTCCCTCGATGAGAGAGAGGAGCCATCGTGTCGAACCCCGACTTCTTTACTGTCGTCGAGGCCGCGCGCGTGCTGCGCATCGGTCGGACGGCTGCGTACGAGCAGAGCAAGGTGTACCGAGCGACGGAGGGCGCCTCCGGCCTGCCGGTCGTGAAGATGGGCGCCCGGCTCTTGGTGCCGAGGCATCAGCTTGAGCTGCTCGCCGGTGGCCCGCTTTCGGAGCCCGAGGCGCGTCCCGAGCCGAAGCAACGCAAGAAGCGTGCGCGCACTCCCGGTGACGAGCAGCCGGAGCTGTTCGAGGAGGCCGGGTGAGGGCGGCAGCGCGAGCGGGCGCGCCGGACCGGGAACGGCGCGCGGAGCGGGCGCGGGAGGGCAGGGGGCGGGAGGGCCGGGCGGAGGAGGGCCGGGCGCGGGAGGGGCGGGAGGGCCGGGCGCGGGAGGGGCGGCCGGGGCGCGGGGGCGCGGGCGGGGCGGGCGGGGCGGAGGGAGCGCGGCGAGGGCGGACAGACGAGTGCAAAGGCGTTTGCTCGTGACGGTGCGCGTCAACACGCGTACCGGTGTCGACGCCGGCGCGTACTACGTCGACCCCGAGCGGCGCGGCCTCGCGTACTACCTCGACGCCGGAGAACCGCCTGGTCTGTGGCTCGGACGGCAAGCGAAACAGTGGGGCCTCGTCGGCGACGTCGACCCGGAGGTGTTCCTCGCGCTGATGGACGGTGCCGGCCCGTCGGGCGACCAGCTCGGCCGCGCCTACGGCGAGCGGTCGGCGCGCGGCTACGACATCACGTTCTCCGCGCCGAAGACGGTGTCCACCTTGTGGGCGCTTGGTGACGAGCACGTCGCCGGGGAGTCCCTCGCCGCTCACGACGCAGCCGTGCAGGCGGTCCTCGACTTCGTCGAACGCCATGCGACGACCCGCGCCACGATCGGCGGGGTCGTGCAGAACGTTGACGCCGACGGGATCACAGTCGCCGCGTTCCGGCAGCACACCAGCCGGTTGCTCGATCCTCAGCTGCACACCCACGCGCTTGTCGTGGCCAAGGTCCGGATCCCGGACGGGCGCTGGCTGGCGCTCGATGCCCGGATGATCAAGCACGACCAGCGGACGCTCTCGTCGCTGTACCACGCGACCCTGCGGAGCGAGCTGACGCACCGCCTCGGCGTCCGCTGGCGGGTGCCGAAGGACGGGATCGCCGAGATCGACGGCGTCCCCGACACCGTGCTCGATGAGCTGTCGCAGCGCACGCGCCAGGTCGCGGCTCGGCTCGAGCGCAAGCTCGACCGCTTCCACGAGTCGTTTGATCGCGATCCGACGCCGCGGGAGCTGTGGCGGCTCCAGCGCGAAGCGGTACTCGACTCCCGCCCGGCCAAGCAGCACCCGGGGGAGCACGTCGACTTGCGCGCAGAGTGGGCCGACCGGGTCGAGGGGCTGGGATTCGACCCGCGGGGAGTAGTTGACGACGCCGTAGGAGAACTCCCCGCGCCCGGTCGGCTCACGAAAGAAGTCCAGGTCGCGATGGTCGACCAGGCCCTAGCCGCCCTCACCGCGTCGCAGTCGACGTGGCGACCGAATGAACTCCTCATGGAGCTCGCCCGCGCCGTGCCCACGACGGTGCACGCGCCACCGGCCCAGCTCATCGCCACATTGGAGGGACTGACGGCGCGCGTTCTCGACGAGCACTGCGTTGACCTCACCCCGATCGGCGATGGTCCCCTCCGTGAGTCAGATGGTCGACCCACGAGCGAGTCGATCCTCGACCGCCGCTTCACCACCCAATTCATCCTCGATGAGGAGCAGTTCATCTCCGACTGGGCCGACGAGCGCTGGTCGGCCGCGGGCGCTCCGGCACGCCTAGCCGACGTCGACACGCTCGACCTTGCGCAGGGACACGCGGCGGCCCTCGTAGCCGGCACGGACCCGCTCGTGGTGGTCGTCGGTCCCGCCGGCACCGGCAAGACCACCATGCTCCGCGCAGCCGTCGAGTCCCTCGACGCCGAAGGCCGTCGCGCCTTCGGGCTCGCACCTTCGGCAGCCGCGGCCGAAGTTCTCGGCGAGGAGACCGGCATCGCATCTGACACCGTCGACAAGCTCGTCGTCGAGTACTCGAAGCCCGGCCAGCCCCCCGACCCGCGCTACTTCCTGCCCGCAGGTACGACGGTGATCGTCGACGAAGCCGGGATGCTGTCGACGCCGAAGCTCGCCGAGCTCGCCGGGCTCGCCGACTACCTGGACTGGCGTGTCGTCCTCGTCGGCGATCCGTTGCAGTTCTCCGCCGTCGGACGAGGCGGCATGTTCCAACACCTGATCGAGCACGCGCCCGAGGGTGCTGCCGTCGAGCACCTCGAACTGGTCCACCGCTTCGCCGCCGAGTGGGAAGCCGATGCCAGCCTGCGGCTCCGCCGCGACGATGCCTCCGCGCTCGACGACTACGACGAGCACGGCCGCATCCACGCCGCGATCACCGACAGCGATGCCCGGCGCCAGGTCGTCGCCCGCTGGTGGGAGCTCACTGCTGAGGGCAGCGACGTGCTGATGCTCGCCGCCACCAACGAGTCCGCGAACGAGCTGAACCGCGCCGCCCAGCGACTACGCCTCGACGCCGACGAGCTCGTCCAACCCATCCACCGAGCGACCCTCGCCGACGCCGCACCAGCGATGATCGGCGACGAGGTCCAGACCCGCCGTAACGACCGCAGTCTCACCACCGACGCCGGCATCACCGTCAAGAACCGTCACCGGTGGGTGATCGAAGGCGTCGACGCCGACGGCTCCGTCACGGTGTTCGACGACGATCGAGGACGAGTGACCTTGCCGCCCGACTACGTCGCCGAATCCGTCACCCTCGGGTACGCCTCGACGGCGATGGCGGGCCAAGGCCGCACCGTCGACCACTCCCTCGTCCTCGTCGACGGGCCGATCGACGCGGCGGGCCTCTACGTCCCGATGACCCGCGGCCGTGAGGGCAACGACGTCTGGGTCGTCACCGACCCGGCCTCACCAGCCGATGCCGTCGACCTGCTCGCGGAGGTGATGCAACGACGCTGGATCGACGAGCCGGCGATCGAGCAACTGCCGGCCGTCGAGATTGATCTCGACTGACCCTCGAACGGTGGCGTCCCCTACGCCGGCCGAAGACCGACCTCGGAAGCGAGGGCGCCCACGATCGAGAGCGTTGCGGTGCCCGCGTCGGCGGCGAAGCCCTCAATGTCGTGGGCGCCGCCGAGGAGGGGGAGCTGCTGGATCTTGAGCCGCGCGTTCAGCTCGCCGTGGTACCCAGCCTCGTAGAGAGCACGGACCTCGCCGACGCAGCTCGGCCCGTCCGCGAACTCGCGCGGCCGAGAGTCGAGGCGCTCGAGCGGCGGCGATGTGACTGAGCGCGTGACGGCCGATGGTGTTGTTCGGCAGCAACTGCCGGAAGTGATCGATTCGCTCGGCGAAGCCCGCCTCGCGCAGCCGAGGATCGTGCCGGACCTGGTGAAGCGCCCAGCGCACGAGCGGGCCCACCTTGTCGGCGGCACGGCGGTCCCACACCATGTCCTCGATCGGGCCACGGATGTCGACGACGGCGTCGAGATGGCCAGACTGCATCGCGACGTTGACCTTGCGGGGCGCGGCGCGGTGGATGAGCTGCCGAGTCCGCCGGGCGTCCCGGCGCGCTGTGCTGGGGAGCACGGACCGGATGACGTCCGTGATCTTCTCGTCGTGGTTCTGCACGACACCCTCCGAAGAGGGCCGGCGCGGAGCGAACGCTCCGCCTTGGGTCCGGCCTTATAGGGCTGCGTGCATGGCGACCTCCCGAGAACGACCGAGCCGATCCTCTTACCACCGCTGTCAACCGTGGGATCTGCTCTCACCGGTGAAGTTCACGGATTTGGTCCGCTCTCAGTGGAGTTTCTTTCACTAAGGTGGCTCTCGGCGGTGTTTCTTTCGAAATCCGATGGCCAGGCAACCAACGACTCCGTGGCCGACCACACCGGGATCGGTCTTCTTCGGCGACGCAGCGAGCGGCGCCCTGCTGTCTCGCGCCACCAAGGATGGCCGCATCCGCCGCCTGGCGCGGGGTCTTTACTCGGCCGACCTCCGGGCGGATCCCGCCGAGCTGATCGCCCGAAACCGCTGGAAGATCGTCGCCCACCTCGTGCCCGACGCGGTGATCGCCGACCGGTCCGCCGCCGAGGGCGGAATGCCAGCCGCCGGGGTTCTGACCGTGATCTCCAACGAGCGCAAGGAGGGCATCACCCTGCCCGGCCTGATCGTTGCGCCCCGCCGCGGGCCTGGTCCTCTCCATGACGACGGCAACTGGCCCGAAGGCCTCCGCCTGACCTCCGATGCCCGCACGCTCGTTGACAACCTCGCCGTCTCCCGTGGGCGCGCCGGGCGACCCGCGCGCACCCTCTCCCGGGACGAGCTCGAGGACTGGGTCGTTCGAACGGGGCAACGCCGACCGGGCGACTGGTTCGAGCTCCTGCGCGCCCGTGCTCTTGAGCTGTGCGACGAGCTCGGTGTCCCGGACCGGCGAGATGCGGTGGCGGACATCATCGGCGCCGTCGCTGGAACCCGAGAGGCGAGAGCAGGGGCCGGACGCCTTCTCGCGGCGCGCGCCGCGGGGCGCGAGTACGACCCTGACCGAGTGGCGCTTTTCGACGAGCTCGCCAGCTACCTGCGCGCACTCCCGCCCGACGCCGACGTTCCCGTCGAGCTGCCCGCGCTCGTCGATGAGACGCAGACGTCGCTGCCGTTCTTCGAGGCGTACTTCTCCAACTTCATCGAAGGCACCGAGTTCTCGGTCGAGGAAGCCGAGGCCATCGTTGAATCAGGAGCGATTCCCGACGAGCGCCCCGAGGACGCACACGACGTCCTCGGCACCTTCGAAGCGGTGCACGACGCGCATCTACGAGCGGCGACACCAGCCACCGTCGACGAGCTGCTCGAGCTACTCGAACGTCGCCACCGACTCGTCATGGGCGGCCGCCCCGAGAAGCGCCCGGGCCAGTTCAAGGAGCGGCCGAACCAAGCAGGGTCGTACATCTTCGTGGCGCCGGGACTCGTCGAGGGAACGCTCATCGAGGGCTTCCATCGCCTCGCCGACCTGCAACCGGGCTTCGCACGCGCGATCTTCGAGCTGTTCCTCATTTCCGAGGTCCACCCGTACGACGACGGCAACGGCCGCGTGGCGCGCGCGGCCATGTGCGCAGAGCTCACCGCAGCCGGCCAGGCGCGACTGGTGATCCCGATCGTGTTCCGCAACGAGTACCTGACCGCCCTCCGGAACCTGTCTCGCGAGGGCCGGTGCGACCTGTACGTCCGGACCCTCGCCCACGCCTGGCGATGGACTGCCGCAATGCCCTGGCAGGACAGGGCTGCCGTCGACGGCTACCTCGTAGCAACCAACGCCCTCGTCGACTCCACTGATGCGGAGCGCACCGGCCTCCGCCTGGAGCTCCCATGAGCCAGGGAACGGCCCGACCGACGGTCCTGCTCTACGTCGTCGCGCCCAACGCCGTCGCTGACGTGCGAGCCTGGTGGGCGGATCAACGGCGGCCGCACGGGAGTCGAGTACCGGGACGACATGGCTAGCGAACTCGACGTCCTGCTCGACAAGGTCGAGGACCCAGCCCTGAGGGCCGACCTCAAGCGCCAGGTCGAAATCCTGCGCGCAAGACGGCGGTTCGGCCTCGTCTTCGAGGAGCACCTGCCCGAGCGCATCCAGCTTCCGGAGCACGCCATCCGACGGGGTACGCGCGTCGTCCGTCGAGATCACGACGACGACGAGCCGCGCGAGGTTCTCAAGGTCGCCAAGAAGAAGGCCACCGTGCGCGATGCGGGCGGTGACATCGAGACGCTCGCCGTAGACGACCTCGTCGTCGTTGCCGACTTCGGTGAACCGATCTATCCCGGCTTGCGACGGCTGGGCTCACTCGAGGCGGGCGGCGACAAGCCGGCCCATGTCGTCATCAAGGGCGAGAACCACCACGTCCTCGAAGCACTCCAGTTCACGCACGCTGGGAAGGTCGACTGCATCTACATCGACCCGCCGTACAACACCGGCGCGCGGGACTGGAAGTACGGCAACGACTACGTAGACAAGGACGACGCATACCGGCACTCCAAGTGGCTCGCCTTCATGGAGCGCCGACTCCGCCTCGCCAAGCAACTACTCAACCCCGACGACTCCGTCCTCATCGTGACGATCGACGAGAAGGAGTACCTGCGACTGGGGCTCCTGTTGGAGCAGGTCTTCCGTGGCGCGTACATCGAGATGGTCACAACGATCATCAGTGCGAAGGGTGCATATAGGCGGGGGCACTTCTCGCGAGTCGAAGAGCACATCTTCTTCGTCAGCCTCGGCTCGGCAACGGTCCAACCATGGATCAGCAACATGCTTCCTGCGTACGAGCAAACTGACGAGGCTCCGATCGAAGACGAAGCCGACCACGATGGCGACGCCGGAAGAAGCAACAATGTGCAGGCAAGGCAAGATGCCGCTGACGAGGCGGCGCAGACCCCGATCGAGTGGCTCGGTCTCCGACGGCGAGAGCCTTCGAGTGTCCGCGGGGCGCGCCCGAACCAGTTCTACGCGATCTTCGTCAACGAGGGTGACGGCTCGCTCCACTCGGTCGGAGAAGCGATCGCCGACGACGTCGATCGGCATTCCGTCGAGGTGCCGGCAGGCACCGTCGCGCTCTGGCCCCTGAAGCCCGATGGCACCGAAATGCTCTGGGGGCTGACGCCGGACGTATTGCGACGCAATTGGGCAGCCGGCTGGGCGCGAGTCAACAACTGGAGCACGTCCAAGCAGAAGGGCACCGTCCAGTACTTGCCGAGCGGGACGATCGACCGGATCAGGTCGGGCGAGATAACAGTCACGGACCGAGCAGGGGACGGTTCGGTGATTGGCTACATGACGCCGAGTGTCGCCCAGGGCGTTACGCCGAAGCGGGTGTGGCACTTGCCGTCCCACAATGCTGAGACTGGCGGTACCAGCATCGTCTCGGCCCTTGTACCGGGGCGACGATTTCCGTATCCGAAGTCGCTGTACGCCGTTGAGGACACGCTTCGATTCGTGCTGCGGGACAAACCCGACGCGGTGGTCGTCGACTACTTCGGTGGCTCAGGAACCACCGCCCACGCGGTCGCGCGCCTCAACCGCCAGGACGGTGGCCGACGACAGAGCATCCTTGTCACGAACAACGAAGTTTCAGAGGCCGAGGCGAAGGCTCTCACTACCAGCGGGGCGCGTCGCGGCGACTCAGAGTGGGAAGCCCTGGGCATTTTCGAGCACGTCACGCGGCCGCGAATTACGGCGGCAATCACGGGTGTGACCCCCGACGGCGAGGCGGTGAAGGGCGACTATCGCTTCGTCGATGAGTTCCCGATGTCCGAAGGTCTTGACGAGAACGTGGAGTTCCTCGAACTCACGTATCTCGATCCCGAGGACGTCGAGATCTCGGCGGCGTTCGAAGGTGTCGCACCCATGCTGTGGCTGCGCGCTGGTGGCCGCGGCGAGATGATCGAACACGACGCGCCCTACTACGCAGTCATGGACGCCTACGGCGTTCTCTTCAACCCTGATCGGTGGCGCAAGTTCGTGTCGGACCTGCACGACGACGTCAAGACGGTGTTCATCGTGACCGACTCGCCGTCCATCTTCGCAGCGGTCGCTGCGGAGCTTCCGGCGGGCGTCGAGGCGGTGCGGCTGTACGAGAACTACCTCTCGACGTTCACACTGAACACGCGGCGGACGATGCCGGCCGAGGTCGATGCCCAGTGAGGTACGACCTCTTCGACTACCAGCGCGAGGCAGCCGTTCTGACCCTAAAGAGGCTGGACGCGGCGCGCTATCTGTGGGCGCACCAGGAGACCCGGTCGTCCTTTGCCCTGTCCGCGGTGACTGGCTCCGGCAAGACGGTCATCGCTGCAGCTGTCATCGAGGCGATGGTCAACGGCTCGGCCGATCTCGGCGTGGACGCGGACCCGCGTGCATCGTTCCTGTGGGTCACCGACGATCCCGCGCTCAACCGGCAGACGCGCAAGCGCATGATCGAAGCATCGGACCTCTTGCACCCGAACCAGCTCATAGTCGTCGACAACGACTTTCTCGAGCGGGACCTGCGCGCCGGACGCGTCTACTTCCTCAACGTCCAGAAGCTGTCGAAGAAAAGCGGGCTCGCTCAGGGCGGCAACAACCTCCGCGAGATCTCGATGTGGGAGGTGATCGCCAACACCGTCAACGGCGGCGACGTCGACCTGTACCTCGTGCTCGACGAAGCCCACAAGGGCATGAAGCTCGAACGGGACCGCTCGACGATCGTCCAGCGGATCATCAACGGTCATCCAGACAGCAACCCGCCCGTACCGGTGGTGTGGGGCATCTCGGCGACGATCGACCGCTTCAACACGACAATGAAGGGCATCAGCGACCGCAACGTGCTCCCCGCCGTCGCGGTTGATCTCGCCAAGGTCCGCGCCTCGGGTCTCGTGAAGGACCAGATCCTTCTCGACGAGCCGGCCGAGTCTGGGACGTTCGGCTCGACCCTGCTGCGAGAGGCGATCGAGAGCGTTCTCGATTACGAGTCGCGATGGGCCGAGTACGCAGACGCCGAGCACGAGCCGGCGGTGATGCCGATCCTCGTGATCCAGGTGCCGGACAAGTCCTCGGAGGCGAAGCTCGCCGAGCTCGTTGGAGTGCTCGACTCGCAGTGGCCGGGCCTCAGCCCGGACGCGGTGGTGAACGTGTTCGGCGAGCACAAGGACCTCGACGTCGGTGACCGTCGGGTTCGCTGGGTGAACCCGGAGTCCATTCAGGACGAGCCCGAGATCCGCGTGGTCCTAGCCAAGGAAGCCATCTCGACTGGTTGGGACTGCCCTCGCGCCGAGGTGCTCTACAGCGAGCGGCCTGCGACCGACTCGACGCATATCGCACAGGTCATCGGCCGCATGGTGCGCCAGCCGCTCGCCCGGCGCGTCCCGACCGACGACGTCCTCAACTCCGTGGCCTGTTACCTCCCGCTCTTCAACCGGAAGTCACTGGCGAAGATCAAGGACGAGCTCGAACGGCCCGGCGAGGGCGTGCCGCCGGAAGTCGTCGTTCGCAGCCGGCTGTTCCAGCGCAACGACAGGCTCGCGGCGGCGGTGTTCGAGCTGGTCGAGTCGCTGCCGAGCGTCCCGACCCCGGACCCGCTCGCCAGTCCGCTGCGTCGGTCGAAGATGCTCGCCAAGTTGCTCACCGACGACGAGGTTCCCGGTGGCGCGCTCATGGTCGAAGCCGGCGCTCGGCTCACGAAGCTGCTCAACAACAAGCTCGACGGTCTCGCCGCGCAGTATGCAGAGCAGGTCACCGAGAACGTCACGAACATCGAGTCGGCCGAGATCAGCCGCACGACCCTGACCCACACCGGTCAGGAGATCGGTGTGACGATCCGCTCTATCGCGACGCACGCTCAGGACCTCGACCGGGACACTCGGCGCATCATCCGCTCCGTTCGGGAGGGAGTCGGCACGGACTACCTCGCCTACCGTCGGCGCAAGGACGCCGAGGCCGACCCGCGTGACGTTCGCGTCGAGGTGGCGGCCCTGCTCATGATCAAGGACGTCCTCGCCGAGCTCGATGTCGCTGCGGCGACGTGGGTGCAGGACCAGCTGACCAAGTTCGCCGTTGACATCAAGAACACCACTGGCGCTGCGCGGGATGCGTACATGAAGGTGCAGGAACAGACCTCACGGCTCGAACGCGTCGGCATCGAGCTGCCCGCGAACGAGGTGGCACCGGCCGAGGACACGGATGGCAACCCGTACCCAGCATTCGAGCGCCACCTCTACGCCGATCCCGACGGCAAGTTCCCAGCCAACCTCAACGATTGGGAGTCGACGGTCGTCGGTACGGAGCTCGCGCGGAAGTCCACCGTCGCCTGGTACCGCAACCCGTCTCGCGCGGCCCGCTCCGCGCTACGCGTGGCCTACCAAGACGAGGCAGGGACGTGGAAGTCGCTGCAGGTCGACTTCCTCGTCATCTCCAAGAAGGACGATGGCACGCTCGCTGCGTCCATCGTCGACCCGCACGGGGACCACCTGGCCGACGCCAAGTTCAAGCTTCGTGCGCTCGCCGACTACGCGGAGAAGTACGCGAGCGAGTTCCTCCGGATCGAGTCGGTGGCCAAGGCCGGCGACACGCTCCGCGCCCTCGACCTACAGGACAACAAGGTTCGTCAGGCCGTCCGTGCATTCGAAGGCGGCAAGGTCACGGCGCTGTACGAGTCCGATGCCGCGCGCGACTACCTCTGACCGTGGTGCTGCCTGATCTCGATGTCGCTCGTGCTCGCAAGTACGTCGACGAGCGGAACGCGGAAATGCCGTTCGATGCTCGTGACCAGGTTCGGTATGAACTCGATGTCACTCCGTCGTCGCTGACGATCGTCGAGTGCCGCCCGCCCTGGCGGGAGGACTACGGGCCGGAGTGGACCCGACTGGCCGTTGCGCGACTCCGGTACGTCAAGGCCCGCCGCGAGTGGAGCCTCTACTGGCGCGACCGCCACGAGAAGTTCCACCTCCACGACCAAGTCCCGCCGACGCCGACGATCCAGACGTTGCTCGACGAAATATCGGCCGACCCGATCAGCATCTTCTGGGGCTGACGACGGCCAGTCCGCCAGTCGTCGAGCCAAGTGCGTCGACCAGGCCGGCGCCGACTGCTACGACGGGGTCGTGTCCGACAACCCGTTGACCCCCGAGGGTCGAGCGCTCTACCGCGGCATGTTGCTGGACGACGACCTCATGTCACTGCGGGAACAGTTCGCCCGAGTCACGGCTGAGCAGCTGGGCAACATCGCCTCGTGGCTCGGATTCGACTCGCTTCTGGGTGCAGGTGACATCGACACGTCGACGCCGAGCGACGAGGCGACCGCTCCCGAACGGTACGCGGCCTTTCGAGGTGTGTCGTCGGTCGTCGAGATGGCATCCGAGTTGGCAACGGGGTGCGTGTCGATGCTCGACAGCGGCCATCGCTACGCAGCGGCCGCGCTCATCCGCCAGCTCATCGAGTGCGAGTACCTGCTGCACGCCTTCGTCGAAGACCTCAGCCGCGCCGCATCGTGGTACCGCGCGTCGCCATCCGAGATTCGGAGTGCCTTCATGCCGAAGACCATGCGTCCCCTTGGCGGGTTCTCCGACCGCGAATATTGGACGCACTGCGACCAGGGCGGGCACCCGTCGCCGCAGGGCCGGGTCCTCCTGCGGTTCGGCGGTCATGGTCATGGCGACCCTGCGGACGAAGGGTTCATGGCCGCTTCGATGTGGGGTGACCTTGCACAGCATCTCGGTCGGGTCTGGTGGGCGGCTCATGATCTCCTCTCCACGCACCACGCGCGGTTCGTCGACGTGCGTGCCTCGCAGATCGCCGTCGTCGATGCCATAGGCGCGCGCTGGAGGGACGCGGACCCGCTGTCGCGGCCGGTCGACTTCTCTCTGGTGAACCAGCTCGCGAGCGGTGGTCTCGACTCCGAGGACGGAGCCTCGTAAGCGTCGAGCGTGCTCTCGCGGTCCAGACTTGGGGCTGGTCCAGGTCACCTGAAGCTGACCAGTTTCCTGAACACCGAAGGTCAACGGCCGCCCAGGCTTCTAATGGATCTTCTAATGGACAGGCCGGAATCGGCCGTCACGGGCCGGATCGACCGGCACTGACCGACACGCGAAAGCCCAGGTCAGGAGGACTTTTCGGGAGCGGCTGTCATCGGCCGACATGGCCGTGAGCCGCCTCATAACCCGAAGGTCGCAAGTTCAAATCTTGCCCCCGCCACCATTTGCCCAGGTCAGAGGCCCTTTCCGGAGAACGGAAAGGGCCTCTTCTGGTTCTCAGGGCGGCCTTGTCAACGGTTTGTCAACCGAGCACCGAGCTCGGCCCAGCATCTACGGGCTCGGGGGCCGATCTTCGGGTTCTCTGCCCGACGCCGATCACTGCTGCCGCCCACGGCGTAAAACATGGGCAGGGCCGACGACGAGCGGGCGGCTGCGACCGGGTGGAGGAACCATGGCGACGATCGAGTTGACGGGCGACGACGAGACGAAGGTCGAGGAGTTCGCGGGGAACCTGTTCATGGCGTGTCTGACGACAATGGAGCTCGCCAACATCCAGCTCGGGATCCGCCTCGGCCTGTATGACGCCTTGGCTGGCGCCGGCCCCGTCACTGCAGCGGAGCTCTCCGCCAAGGCGGGCATCGCGGGACGATACGCGCAGGAGTGGCTCGAGCAGCAGGCCGTCGCGGGCGTGGTCGAGGTCGATGACGTCACCAGGCCGGCCGGCGAGCGTCGGTTCTCGCTGCCGAACGCCCATGCCCACGTTCTCATCGACGACGACAGTGAGGCGTGCATGAAGCCCTGTGCCGCAGTGGTCCCGTGGCTTGCTCGGGCGATCGACATCATGGTCGAGGAGTTCCGCGACGGCACCGGCGCGGCCTTCGGCTTGTTCGACCTGCACGACATCCAGGCCGCGTTCACCCGTCCCGTGTTCGCCAACCACCTCACCCAGAACTGGCTCCCGGCGCTTCCCGATGTCCAAGCGAAGCTGAGCGCAGGCGAGCGCCTGCGCATCGCCGAGCTCGGATGCGGCGAGGGCCTGGCCGCGATCACCATCGCCCGCGCCTACCCGAACGTCGAGATCGACGGGTTCGACCTCGACGACGCGTCGATCGCCGTCGCCATCGAGTCTGCGGCTGCCGCCGATGTCGCCGACCGGGCCCACTTCGCAGTGCGCGACGCCGCCGATCCCGCGATCGTGGGCGACTACGACCTCGTGCTCGCCATCGAGATGCTGCACGACGTACCGGACCCCGTCGGGATCCTCCGCACCATGAAGCGGCTCGCCGGCGACCGCGGCACGGTCCTCGTGGTCGACGAGCGCGCCGAAGAGGCTTTCAACCTGCCGGCCGGGGAGATGGAACGGTTCTTTTACTCCTTCAGCACGCTGCACTGTCTTGCCGTGAGCATGCAGGACGGCGGCGCCGGCACCGGGACCGTGATCCGACCGGACACGGTGCGCCGCTACGCGTCCGAGGCCGGCTTCACCGGTGTCGAGATCCTCGATGTCGATCACCCGCAGTTCCAGCTGTACCGCATGTCCTGACGTTCGGGCGGGGGTCAGCGCGCCTGTCGTCACAGCACGGACGGCAGTCCTCTTGCTTCTCAACGAATCGAACGCCAGGGCCTTGTCGGGCCGGCGTTTCGGGCGTGCCCGGGGTTGATGCCCGGACGTTCAGGAGCCGCTGTCCAGGATCGCTTTGGTGAGCATGGCAGTTGCCGACCAACGCATGAGCTGGGTTGCGTCCTCGCGGGACATGCCGGCGACGTCGGTCAACCAGACGAGGGCTTCAATGCCGGTCGCGCTTCGGATCGCAATCGCGAGGCGATGCACCTCAGCGGCTGACATCCCGGGTTGCAGCGGTGCGAGCGCCTCTTCGATCCACGTGATGGCGCGACCTTGTCGGAGCGCGAGCTGTGAACGCTGTTCTGGGTCAGCCTCCAAGGAGAGCCGGAGCATCGTGCGCGCCTGGGGCTCTGTCGCGACGACGGTCTTCGTGAGGGCGTCGATCGCGAGCTCGAGCCGGGCGGTGACGTCATCGGGCGCGTCGTCGGGCAGCAGTGACTCGCGCACGGTTTCGGGGTGTGCGGCGACCAAGAGGGCGCGCTGGCTGGGGAAGTAGCGGTATGCGGTGGTGCGGGAGATCGAAGCCGCCTCTGCTGCCGCCTCGACGGTCGGCACCGCACCGCCATCGGCGATCAGCTGACGCGCCGCATCGATCAGCGCGTCGCGGGTCCGACGCTTCTGCGCGACCCGCCCGTTCAGCTCATAACCCGTTGACATCACCCAGATGGTACCGTACATTCGTCATGGGACACATGTCCCATAACTACGAGAACGGAACCTCGGATGCCTCTGATCCCGATCACCCGCAACGCCGGTGAAGGCGACAAGCAGTCCTTCGCCGGCGGTGGGCTGCACCTGTGGAAGTTGCTCGCCGAAGAAACCGACGACGCCCTCTTCATGTTCGAAGACCGGATGGTCAAGGACAAGACGACGCCGCTGCACCTGCATCCCGAAGCGCACGAGATGACCTATGTCATCGACGGCGAGATCGAGATCCAAGCCGACGGCAACCGCAGCCGCGTTCGCACCGGTGGCATGTCCTTCGTCCCCAAGGGCGTGGCCCATGCCTTCGTGGTCGTGTCCGCCGAGGCCCGGCTTCTCGGCATCCAGTCACCTGGCGCTGTCGGCCAGGCCTTCTATCGGGGCGCCAGCGACCCGGCCGTCGACGATACCGCCGACTACCTCGACCTCGCCCGCCTCCAAGCCACAGCCGCCGCGAACCCGCGCGGCATCACGATTCTCGGGCCGTCGCCCTTCGTCCCGACCGCCGCACGCTGAGGCCGAGGACGCCCGACGCGCCACGCCGACGGCAGGGCCTCTGACGAGCGCAACCGACCCCGTTCCGAGGCCGGGCCGCCGGGCCCGACACTTGATCTCATCGAGCGAGCACCCTGTGGCTTCGCTCGTACCGAAGCGGGACTCGCCGTCCCGGCACTCCAGCACGTCCGGATCCATCGGCGGCGCCGTGACCTGGTGCGACGATCCTGTTATCGAAGATCTCTCTCCAAGCTCATGAGCCCCAGGCGACACCGCATGACCGATCGAGCAACGATGGTCTGGCGGGACGCGTGATCGGATCATCTCGGCCGCAGCGGCGGGTTCACGACCCTGTGGCGCCGGGTGGGGTCGTCTCGGACCGGGCAGCGACGTCGGCCGCCGCGAGGACCTGCTTGAGGTGCTCGACGTCGAAGGGCTGTTCGGTAAGGGTGTCGGCGTCCCACTCGCTGCGCGGCGTGCCGAAGAAGTCGCCGCCGTACACGTGGAGCGCGGCGGTGTAGGTCCGCCGGGGGTTGACGACGCTGTGGATCACGTCGGGACCAAGGAGCACCACGTCACCGGCTTCGAGCTCCTTGCCGCCGGAACGGACGATGCCGGTCGTGGCACGACGGTAGAAGCAGTTGTCCTCGCGCCCGCCGTAGATCCCGTTGACCGCCCACATCCGATGGTCGTGAGGGAAGAGCGAGACCCGTGGCGGCCAGACGATCTGCAGGACCGTGAGGTCCTCGGCGCGGTGCAGCGGCACGATCCCGCCCTTGTCGGGAACGCCGAGCGCGTCCTCGACCGACGACCGATCGGAAAGGGCCCGATCGAGCACCTCCTTCACGGCCACGGCGGGCTGGTGCTCGAGCAGCGCCGCTCGGCAATCGGACACGAACTCCTCGAGGACGAACATGTCTGCCACCTCCCAACTCCCGAGACGATACAGCGACGTCACCGTGGCAGACAGGAAGCCCTGTCGGCCCCCGGTGTCGCCTGCCGTGGACATGGGCGACCTCAGGCCCGCCGAGCGGCTTCGCAACGTGGGAGCCCGGCGACTGCCAACGTCGGCTGGCATCGCCGCGGTGGCGAACCGGCGCGCGATGGCACCTCGTTCTCCGTGCTTCGAACGAGGGAGGGCGTGTCGTTCGGGTCAGCGTCTCCGTCCGTCAGCGCGCCGCAGACCAATACTGGGGTGGTGCGTGTGCTCTTCAGCTCCTCATCGGGTGTCGGCCACGTCCAACCGATGCTGCCGCTCGCGCTGGGGATGCGGGCGAGGGGGCACGAGGTTCGGTGGGTAACGGCCGAGGACGGTTGCCACTGGGTGCGGGGTAGCGGCATCGACGCTGCGGCGGCGGGACCGACGACGCGGGAACGCATGGCGGAATACGAGCGGAGATGGCCGGCGTACGCCGCCCTCCGCGGGGAGGCGCGAGCGGAGATGATGTTCCCGCGCCTCTTTGGCGACGTCGCCGCCCATGCGATGTTCCGACCACTCCTCGACATCGCCCGCCGTTGGCAGCCGGAGCTCATCGTCTCCGAGGCTGCCGACTTCGCATCGCCGGTGGTGGCAGCGGCGATGGGCGTGCCCCAGGTGACGCACGGCTTCGGCCTGGTCGTGCCCCGCCACCGGGTCGAGCTGGCGGGGGAGATGGCTGGGCCCCTCTGGCGGGAGGTGGGGCTGGAGCCCCGCCCCTTCGGCGGCGTCTATGACCACCTGTACGTCGACATCTACCCGCCGTCGATGCAGCCGGACGATCTCAGCTACATCGATCACGTCACTCGACGGCGTCCGGGGTCGCTGACGGACGGGCACCTCCCGATCGATGCTGCCGTCTGCGACCTGATCGCTTCCGATCAGCGTCTGGTCTACGTGACCTTCGGGACGGTGTTCAACCGCACGCCGACCTTCGCCGCAGCTGTCGATGCGTTGCGGTCGTTCGAGGACATCGGCGCGATCGTCACCGTCGGCCCCGACGGTGACGTCGATGCGTTCGGGGCGATGCCCGACCATGTGGTGGTCGCTCGCTACGTGTCGCAGGACGACGTGTTTCCGCATGCGTCCGCAGTCGTCTCCCATGCCGGTTCGGGAACGCTGTTGGGCGCCCTCGGCCACGGCGTTCCCCAGCTGTGCCTGCCGCAGGCAGCGGATCAGTTCCGCAACGCGGACGCCTGCGCGATGGCCGGAGCCGGGATCGTGCTCAAGGACGAGGGGGTGGGGGCGGAAGCCGTTGCTCTAGCGCTGCTCCAGGTGCTCCGTGACGTGAAGTACCGGGACGCCGCAGTACGGGTCTCTGAGGAGATCGCGTCGATGCCCGCCGTCGACGATGTGGTGACCGAGCTCGAGGGTTCGATCGAGAAGACCGGCTGATCCTTCGGGTCGCGTGCGCTTCGAGCTGCGGGCTTTCGGTTCGAGCCGACCGGCCGCACCCCGCGTCACTTCACCGTGGCGTTCGACCCGACCCTCGAGGGCGCACAGCATCTCACCTTGTTCGAGCATCGGGGCTGGCGAACCGGACCATGGGGTCTGGAGACGGGGTGCCGGGGTGAACAGCGATCTTCCGCCGCGACTCCCAAGACGACGACGGCCCGGCTGGTCCACGCTCGGCGACGCTCATGATCCCGATCGGACGCTCGGGACCGACGCTCCTCGCTGGCGATCCCACGGGCAAACCGGCGTCCGGATCGTCTCCGTCGACGACGATGGCGGCGTCTGTCAAGGGACATCCACTTCGCCTCGTCCACAGGTCGAGAACGAACGCCACTTCTCGGGCGGACGATGCGTAAGCCGCTTGTCAACGCGCTTGTCAACGCAGCACCGACCTCTCGATGCTCATGAGCGCCGACGAAAGCTCCCGCCGATGAGCCGAAATCGCCCGCTGACCTGGGCAGACGTGCAACCACTGCAGACGAGCCCACACCACCGCTCATCGGGTTCTGTTCGCTCATAACCCGAAGGTCGCGGGTTCAAATCCCGCCCCCGCCACCATCGTCCCAGGTCAGAGGCCCTTTCCGGGAAGCGGAGAGGGCCTCGTCTGGTTCTCGGGGCCGTCTTGTCAACGGATGTCAACGGATCGGCGCGCCGAGCCCTTGTTCTGCGGCCCCCGTGGCGGTTCTTCGGGTTCGCTGCCCGCTGGCCTGCCGTGCGAGCAGGCCGGATGCCGTGCCGGTGCCGCCCACCGATCGGCGCGCCGATCTGGTCACGCAGGCTGCGGTCAGCGGGCTGGCATTGTCAGGGGATCGAGACCGCACCGCCGTCAACCGGGTCGCCGCCGGAGGAGAGGTCGTGGTTGTCGCGCGGCGTGCTTGGGATCGGCGGCGCGAGCTTCCTGGCTGATGTCGGGCACGAGGTGCCGACAGCGCTGTTGCCGTCGCTGCTCACGGGCACGTTGGGCGCGCCGGCGTCGGCGCTGGGGTTGATCGAGGGCGTGTCGGACGCGCTGTCCGGCGTGGCGCGGTTCGCTGGTGGCGCGCTGGCAGACGATCCGCAGCGACGTCGGGCGGTGGCGGTGAGCGGCTACTCGTCGACCGCGGTGCTGTCGTCCGCGATCGGCGTAGCAGCGGCGCCGTGGCAGGCCGGGTTGCTGCGGGCGGGTGCGTGGACGGCTCGCGGGCTGCGGGTCCCGGCGCGGAATGCGCTGCTGGCGGACGTGACGTCGCCGGAGGTGTACGGGCGCGCCTACGGCTTCGAGCGGGCGATGGACAACCTCGGTGCGATCGTCGGCCCGCTGCTCGCGTTGGTGCTGGTCGGCGTGGTCGGGACGCGCACGGCGATCGGCTTGTCGGTGATCCCGGGTCTGTTGGCGGCGGGGGCGATCGTCTACGCCATCGGGCAGACCGAACGTCCGGCCCGCCGGGAGCGGGCGCCGCTGCGGATGCGGGTGCGGCCGGTTCTGGCCGGCCGGCTGGGACGGGTGCTGGCCGGGGCGTCGGCGTTCGAGGTGGGGAACTGCGCGGCGACGCTGCTGATCCTGCGAGCGACCGAGTTGTTCGCCGTCGATCACGGCCGTGACAAGGCGACGCAGCTCGCGCTCGTCTTGTACATCGGGTACAACGTCGCCGCGACGGTGACGAGTTTGCTTGCCGGCCGGTGGAGCGACCGGCACGGCGCGATGTGGGTCCTCCTTGGCGGCGCGGTCGCGTTCGTCGGCGCCTACGTCTGGTTTGCCGCCGGGCCGGCAGGGGCTGCTGCGCTGGCGCCGGCGTTCGTGCTGGCCGGCGTCGGGATCGGCTGCGCAGAGACGGCGGAGCACGCCGCGGTCGCCGACCTCGCGCCACCGGACCTGCGCGGGTCGGCGTTCGGGTTTCTGGCCGCTGTGCAGAGTGCCGGCAACCTCATCGCGTCGTTGGTGGCTGGCGTGTTGTGGACGGCCATGTCGCCGGCGGCGGCGTTTGTGTTCCTCTCCACGGCGATGACTGTCGCCGTGGTCCTGCTCGCGGTGGCTGCCCGTGGCGCCGGCTCACCTCCCAGCGTGCGGGCTGCCGTTGGGCCGGCGGCCGACACGTCGGCGTGACCGCTCCTCGGGCGAGCGCGTCGGCCAGACGACCTGGGTCGCCGAAGTGGGGCCCTGTCGTGACCGGGTGGACCGAGCAGCATCCGGCTGTCCTCGACCAGCTCGACCGCTTCGGCGAGTTCCACGCTGATGGGCGGCGGGTGTCGAAGGTGTTCCGCCCGGTCTTCGGCTGGATGCGACGGCAGATGGCCGAGCGCGTCGAGGACGCGTCGGGCCGGCCGCTGATCTGGTTGATCGTGTCAGCTGACCTGGACCGTCGATCTGTGTGCGATTGGCGGTGCGCCCAGCGCGGCCGCTCGCTGTGCGGGAAGATGCACATCTCGCCGGGGAAGGTCTGGCTGCGCGTGTCGATTCCAGCGACGCGGCTGCTGTTGTCGGACTTCGCCTGGTGGGGCGATCGGGTCCTGTCCTACGGATACGTGCCGTTGGATGATGCCGACGACGCGCGCTGGCAGCGTCGCGTTCGACGCGAGCTCGGCCTGCCGGCGACGGTTCCGATCCCGTGGGGCCTCGCTGGCGTGTCCGACGAAAGGCGACGGGCGGCGATTGCAAACTGGCCGCGGATCTTCGATGTCGACGTGACGGGCGAACGCACCGTCCAGGCCACCGTGGAGCACCTCTTCGTCGATGACGTCGTGGACAAGCTGCAGGGTCCGGCGATCGACGACGTCCCGCGGGAGTACCGCCACATGTTCTCGACCTACCTGCGAGCGCAGGGCTGATAAGGCACCGACGAGCTCATCGTGCGGACGATCGGCACCAGCCGCGCGCTGGTCGTGCTCGACAACTGCGAGCACCTCATCGAGGCGTGCGCGGCGATGGCGGAGCTGCTCCTGCGCCGGTGCCCGGGTGTCACGGTCGTCGCCACCAGCCGGGAGCCGCTCGGTCCCCCGGGGAGGTGACGTTCCGCGTGCCCTCGCTCGCCTACCCGAAGGCGGCCGACGCGACTGCCGAGGAGCTCGCCGCGTTCGACGCCGTGCAACTGTTCGTCGAGCGGGCCCGACGGGCGCGACCGTCCTTCGCCGTGACCGACGCCAATGCCGGTGAGGTGCTCGAGATCTGCAAGCGCCTCGAGGGCATCCCTCTCGCCCTCGAACTGGCGGCGGCGCGCCTGCGGGTGGTGAGCGCAGCCCAGATCCGCGACGGCCTCCACGACCGGTTCCGCCTGCTCACGGGTGGCGCGCGCACCGCTGTCCCTCGCCAGCAGACGCTCCAGGCCTCGGTCGACTGGAGCTACGGGCTGCTCTCCGACCGTGAGCGCCGCGTACTCGACCGGCTGTCGGTCTTCTCGGGAGGCTTCACGATGGCCGGAGCCGAGGCTGTCTGCTCCGACGGCGAGCTAGACGAGGATGCCCTCGACCTCGTCCTGGGGCTCGTGGACAAGTCACTCGTGGTCGCGGAGGACGAAGCCGAAAGCCGCTTCACCCTGCTCGAGACCGTTCGGCAGTACGCGGCGGCGCGCCTGGCCGACGCCGGCGGCTCGGAGGCCGTGCGGCGCCGTCACTACGACCACTGCGTCGAGCTCTGCCGCAACCAACCCTCACATGGCGACACGGACGCCAGCTATCGGACCGCCATCAACGCCGACTACGACAACCTCCGGCGAGCCCTCCAGTGGGCGTCCGAGCAGGAGCATCCTGCGCTGCTCGGCAGGCTGGCGACGCGGCTCTACCTGTTCTGGTCGACCGGCTGGAAGATGCGCGACGGCGTCGCGTGGTTCGAGCTGGTGGTGGAGCGCGAGGCTGACCTCGCGCGTCGCTCGAGCGCCCTCAGCCGGCTGGCGCAGCTGCACTCGCTGATCGGGGACTCGGCGCGGGCGGAGGAGCTGCAGGCCGAGGCCCTCGAGATCCTCGACACGACGGGCGACCGCCGTGCCTCGCTCTGGGCGAAGCTCAATAGGCCGAGCGTCATACAGGACCCGAAGCTCCTCGACGAGATCATCGAGGAGGCGGGCGACCTCGGCGACCGCCAGGCGCAGGCGTTCGCGATGTTCTACCGAGGCTTCGGCTCGCTCGGGTACGGCCCGCTGGACCCGACGTTCCTCGTGCGAGCGAGGGACCTCGCTCGCCAGGAGCATCTGGCCTGGGTCGAGCGGCTCGCCAACGGTGGCCTGGCGCTGACGCAGTTTGCGATGGGGGACGTGGCCGACGCCTTGCCGGCGCTCGAGGCTTCGGCCGCCGAGCTCTCTGCGGCAGGCGAGGGCACCATGCTCGGCAACGTCCTCGCCGTCCTCGCCCTGGTCGAGGAACAGACCGGCGACTCGCTCGCCGCCGACGAGACCCTCCGCCAGTTGTCGGCATTCGGTGACGAGGTCAACGCCAGCGGTGCGTCGATGCGGTCGTTCGCGGGCCGCGCCTTTATCGCCTCCTGCCGCCAGGACTGGGACGAGGCGATCCGGTTGTTGACGGGGGCCGTGTCGTTCGGTTCAGGCGCCCTCCGGCACACGAGTTTGGTGTTGCTGGCGCTCACGGAGGGCGTCGCGGGACGTCCTGAGAGCGCCCTCGCCCACCTTCATGAGGCGAGTCGGAGCCGACCTCCCGATGGTTTGTTCGACCCGCTCGCCGGCATTCCGTTCAAGTGCGCGGAGGGCTACGCCCTCCTGGGTGCCGGCGACCCCTCCGGCGCCTTGGACCACGCTCAAGTCGCGTTGGACCTGCTCGCCGCCCGTCCCCTGCCCGCACACGCCCGGCAGGCCATCCTCACCCTCGTGGCCGAGTGCCATCGACAGCTCGGGCATGCCGAGGAGGCCATCCGGCTCCTCGCCGGTGTCGACGCCTACACGCAGTCGGTCGGCATGGTGACCAAGCACCCCATGATGAGGACCGAGGCCCTAGAGGTCGACGTGGACGAAGGCGGGCTCGATCCGGCGAGGATCGAGACGCTTCGGGCCGAAGGCCAGGCGATGTCGTTCGACGAGCTCGTCGCGTACGCGATGCGGGGTCGCGGTGAGCGGCGACGACCGTCGACCGGCTGGGCGGCGTTGACGCCGACCGAGCGACAAGTGGCCGACCTCGTAGCCGAGGGCCTGGCCAACAAGGAGGTCGCCGCCCGACTCTTCATGTCCGTGGCGACCGTGAAGACGCACCTGACCCACGTCTACGCCAAGCTCGGCCTCACCACACGCGCGCAGCTCGCCGCAGCATCCACGAAGCGCGACTGATCCGCTGGGTCCGTCGATTTTCGATTGCGGCAATCGCGACCGACCGAGCGCCCCGGAAGGGCCGTGTGGAGGCTATGGAGGTCAGGAGGTTGGCTGTCCCCGAACGACAGCAGCGCGGGGCCGCATAGCCATCCGGCGGGTTGTCACTATCCCCCGGCGACGAATGCGACGACGACGTAGGCGGCGTGCTTGTCGAAGTTGGCTCGGCGGTGGTCGTAGCCGACGGTGGTCCGCGGGTCGGCGTGACGGGCCGCGATCTGCACGTCTCGGAGGGGGACGCCGGCTTCGAGAGCCGCCATGATGAAGGCACTTCGCAGCATGTGGGGGTGAACGATGCCGAGCCCGGCCCGCTTGGCGATGGATCGCACCCAGCGGTGAGCGGTCCGACGGTCGAGCCGCTGCCCGTCGGCTCGCTGCAGGATCGGTCCGACCTGTCGTTCGCCGACGGCGAGGTCGATGGTGCGGGCAGTGCGAGGGACGAGGGGGATAGTGGCTGGCTTGTTGCCTTTCCCGATGACCCGCAGCACCCGGTGGCCCCGCTCGAACGCGAGATCTTCGATGTTGGTGGAACACGCCTCGCTGACGCGCAGGCCGTTGAGGCCGAGGAGCACGGCGAGCGCGGCGTGGGCGTGGTCGTAACGCTCGGCGGTGAACAGGAACGTGCCGAGCTCGGTGCGGTCCAGGCCGCGGGCTGGGATTCGTGGACCTTGGGACGGTGCACGTACTGGGCGGGATTCGACGCGATCCGTCCGTCGATGTGAGCGAAGCGGTAAAGGCCGCAGACTGTCGAGAGGCGCCGGTCAATGGTCGTGGCCGCCAGCCCACGCTCTTCCATGGTTCGTACGTACAGCTCGATCTCGGGGCGGGTAGCGGCGAGCACCTCGAGGCCGTGGTCGGCTGTCCACTGGAAGAAGACACGAAGGTCGTAGCGGTATGCCTCGAGCGTTCTGGCTCGGTACCGGGCGAGGAAAGCCGCGGCCGCGAGGTGGGCTTCGTCGATGGGTACGTCGCCCAAGTCGTCGTCGCGGGCGACGGCACGAGTCGAGGAGTCGATAGTGGTCATGGCAGCCTCCGGATGTAGTCAGGGCAACCAGGGAACACCTCTATCGCCGCCGGTGCCTCGGGCCGTCCGACGATCGGTGGGGGATTCTGATCGCCGGGTTTCGGCATGGGTTCGGGGTTTGGGGCGCGCACCGAAAAATCCGCGTTTCCATGTCGCCGAACTCGGCCCGGTCAGTGGCCGGCCGGTCTGCCCGAGCCGGTCGTACAATGGGCGAGTGGCTGCGCGACCCGTGATGACCGCCGAGGAACTGATCGAGCGCATGCGCCACGCCGGTCCGCCCACCGCTGACGACGTGCCCGTCACCTTCGACGGCCGACGCCTCGACTCGCCAGACGCCGTGAAGGCTTGGCTTGCTGACTTGGCCGAACGACGCACTGCCGCCAGTACTGATGGCAGCGCCTGACAGCCCGGCACTCGATCTCGGTCGACTGATCGGAGCGCTCGAACGCCACGGAGTGAAATATCTCCTCTGCGGGGGATCGGCGGCCACTGCTTACGGCGCCGAGCGGCCGACCGAGGACGCGGACTGCGTCGTCAGCCGAGAACAAGCCAACCTGGATCGCCTCGCTGAAGCCATGCGAGATCTCAACGCCCGCCTCCGCGTCGCAGGCATGACCGACGAAGAAGCGATCATGCTTCCCGTTCAGATCGACGGGGCCACGCTCGCGGACCTCTCCATCAGTACTTGGATGACCGACGCCGGCCCGTTCGACGTCCTCGCAGGCCTCGAAACTCCCGATGGTCACCTCGTCCCCTACGAGGAACTGGTGGAACGGGCGAGCGTGCTCCGGGGCCAAGGGTTCGATATCCATGCGGCAGGGTTAGACGACATCATCCGGGCAAAGGAACGCGCCGACAGGCCCCAAAGATCGTGAAGCTCTCCCCGAGCTACGAGCCATACGAGACGCCCGCGCCGGCGACCCCGATTAACCTCGATCCACCGATTGGCGTCCGGTGGTGTAGTCCGCGTATCCGCGTGAAAGGCCTCCTGAGCAGCGACGATTGCGGTGTCTGAAGTCGCAGTTCGATCGCCGCCCGGGAGGCACTTTCAGTGAGTCGAGTATCGCAT
>DATLED010000004.1:0-16844 GCA_035525495.1 Acidimicrobiales bacterium
GTTTCCACTCGAAGCCCACTGACTTCGCGCCGAAGCTCGAGCCGAAGGTCGGAGAACCCCGAGGACATCTCCGATCGAAGCGCGAGGGCGAGGTGGTCGAGATCCCGCTTCGTTGCGACGTCGGCCCACCCAACGGGCGGCAGGTGCTCCATCAGGGTCGCGGCCTCGTCGGGCCCGAGAACCTCGGCGAGACGCCGGTGGAGGTCGTGGCGGCTCTGATCACTGATGGTCATGGTTCTCCCTGAGCGCGGACTTCGCAAGCAGGAGGACCTGACCGGGTCCTCGACGGCCACCTCCGAGGGTCTCACACCGGTGCGACAGCTTCGCCGCCGCGACCGATGGAAACGAATCTGCTGCAGTCGCCGCCAGTCCCTCCGGACCGAACTCTCTACGCTCCGGGCCCATGGCGAAGATGTCCTACGGACGACGGCTCACGCAGCTGGCCGAGCTCGATCCCGAACGGCCGGCGGTGACGTGCGGCGAGTCGACGCTCACACGGCTGCAACTCGAGGAACGGGCCAACCGGTTGGCGCACGACTTCCTCGAGCGCGGCGTCGAGTTCGGTGACATGGTGACGATCGCGTTGCCCAACTCGACGGACTGGTACGTCGCCATGGCCGCCTGCTGGAAGGTCGGCGCCATCCCGCAGCCGGTGTCGGCCAAGCTGCCCGCCCGAGAGCTGCAGGCGATCCTCGAGCTCGCCGATCCCAGGCTCGTCGTCGGCGTGTCCGAGGACGTCACCGACGGCCGGCCGGCCACCCCGATCGGCTACGAGCCGCAGAGCACCGACACCACCCCCCCACCCGACGCCATCTCGCCCGCGTGGAAGGCACCCACCTCGGGCGGCTCGACGGGCCGGCCGAAGCTGATCGTGTCCGGCGACCCGGCGCAGTTCGACGAGGCGACGCCCGGCGTCTTCGGCTCACCGACCGGCTGCATGGTGATGCCCGGCCCGCTGTACCACAACGGACCTCTCATCTGGTCGGTCAGCGCGCTCCTCGCCGGCAGCCACGTCGTCGTCCTCGAGAGGTTCGATGCCGAAGAGACGTTAGCCGCCATCGACACCTACCAGGCCGACATCGTCTACCTCGTCCCCACGATGATGAAGCGCATCTGGCGACTGCCGGACGAGACCCGACTGGGCTTCGACCTGTCCTCCCTCCGTCAGATCTGGCACCTCGCGGAGCCGTGCCCGGACTGGCTCAAGCAGGCTTGGATCGACTGGCTCGGACCAGAGCGCATCTTCGAGCTCTACGGCGGCACCGAAGGACAGGCGGCCACGATCATCACCGGCAACGACTGGCTCGCCCACCGCGGTTCGGTCGGGAAGCCGGCGGAGGGCACGATCATGATCTGCGACGCCGACGGCAACGAGGTGCCGACCGGCGAGATGGGCGAGGTGTGGATGCGCTCGCTGCGAGAAAAGCCGACCTACCGGTACGTCGGCGCCCAGGCCCGCACCCGCGAAGGCGGCTGGGAGTCCCTCGGCGACAACGGACGGCTCGACGCCGACGGCTTCCTCTACCTCGGCGACCGCATGTCGGACATGATCCTTTCGGGCGGGACGAACATCTACCCAGCCGAGGTCGAGGCCGCGATCCTCGAGCACCCGGACGTGACGTCGTGCGCCGTCATCGGCCTGCCCGACGCCGACCTCGGCAACACCGTGCACGCCATCGTCGAAGCGGACGAAGCCGTCCTGCCGCGAGAGGCGCTGGTCGAGTTCGTCGGCGAACGCCTCGCCCGCTACAAGGTCCCGCGCTCGGTCGAGTACACCGACGAGCCGATCCGCGACGACGCCGGCAAGGTGCGGCGGGCCGCGCTCCGGGCCGAACGGGGCGCCTGACGACGGACGGTCACCGAAGGCGAAGATGCCGACGCACGCGCACGAGCATGCGGACCATCTCCTCCGCGAACTCGGACGTGTCGGCTCGAGGGTTGTTGTAGACGACGTACTCCTTGGCCACGAGGGTGGCGAGGTAATCGAGAAGGACGGGCTCCTCGTCCTTCACCAGCAGGTAGTCCGGGTGGCGGTCGCTGTAGAGGACGACGCCGGCCTCCGGATCGAAGCGGCTCCGGGCTTCGCCTGGGTTCGGGTCGAGGGCGATGGTCGGCAACTTCGATCCTCCTGGCCTCGTCGGCTTGGCCGCAGCCGGCTGAGGCGGCGGTTGCTCGAGCACGTCGGACGGCGGTGGCGCCAGGTCGGAGAGCGAGGGCTCGGGCGCAGCCGCACCGGCCGTATCACCACGGGCGGGCAGCGGCGCCCCGTCCGGCGTCGCCGCGTCGTCCGGCGCGAACAGCCCACCCTGTCCCGGCTCGCTCCCCACGGCCGACCGCATCGGATTGTCGATGTCCTCGAGCTCCCGCAGGACCCGCCCGAAGATCCGCCGGACCGTGTCCGAGAGTCGATCGGCGGTCTGTTCGTCGACCTCGCGACGGACCTTCTCCAGCGACGCCGCAACCGTCGCCTCCACCGAACGCACCGCCATCTCGAAGGCGGGGAAGGCGTCGCGGTCGCGGAGGATGGCCCGTCGCCCCGCAGACTGCTGCAGGGCCTCGAAGGTGATCTCGCCAGCCACCTGGTCAGACGCCCACGGACCCTTCTCGAACTCGTCGAGCTCGGCGATGTCGTCGATGATCACCGTGCCCGCCCGGCCGACGACGGAGACCCGTCGGGTGCGGCCGTCCGGTGGCGCCACGTAGAGGGCGAACTCGATGCGTCCCCACAACGTCGACTGCGGCGCCAAGGCCAGCCGGATGCCGTCGGGTCGCTCCGGTGAGACCGTCTCGATCGTGCGCCCTTCCTGCACCTCGATCACGTAGTCGCCACGAGCCAGCGCGGGGCCACGTCGCCGACGCAGGTAGTCGACCACCTTCCGCAACGTCAACACCCGCAACACGTCGGGGTCGAGCTCGGAGAGATAGACGGTCGTGCCCGGCGTGGCGCGCGGTCGGCGCCGCTCGTTGACCTCGAGATGCGCGATCGCCTTGCCCCGCTCGAGCCGCAGGGAGTGCGTCTCGTCGCTTCCCTCGGGGCGGGTCACGATGTCCAGCCGCCCTCCGAGCTGCTGGAAAGCGAGGGTACCGATCGCCTTCTCCCCCAGCGTCCGACCGTCACCGACCTTGTCCGACTCGAACAGGTTGCGGGCGATCGAACGGAGCTTGTCCGCCGACATGCCCCGGCCGGAGTCGTCGATGGCGATCGTCGGGTAGCGGCCCTTTCGCCGCAGGATCACCCGGATCAGCTCGCCGCGACGCTCCGCCTCGGCGTACTCGTCGGCGGCGTTGGACACGAACTCGTTGAGGGCGTCCTTCGGGTCCTGATACGCCTGGCCGGTGACGAGGACGGCCTTGGCCATGTTCCCGATCTTGAGCTTGACCTTCTCGACCGCCACGGTCGCCGATCGTAGGAGTGACGCAGCCCGTGATGCGCGAACCCCGACAAGTCCGGCACGGGAGGCCCTCGCTGCAACAGATTCGATCCGCGCTCCGCGCCGGCTCGCGGCACCGCGGTGCCGCCACGTCGGCCGAGCGAACGATCACGACGCGGACACGCACAGCGCGCGCCCATCCGAACACTCACCGCGGGCGACATCGAAGCCACGTTGTCGCAGGCCCTTCTCCCGCGCCGTCGAACCGACTTCGGGACGCGTCGAAGCCGCCGGCTTCCCGAAGACGCAGGCGGTGCACCACGCAAGACCCGAGCGGTCAGCTCACCGCTGGTGGATGGCCCGCTCCGGACACCACCACTACCGGCACACCCTCATCGCGTCGAGCGCACACGCCTCGATGATCGCCGCGCCGACCTCGGCCTCCGCCCAACCCGCCAGCGGTTCGCCTCCCGACCGCCCGGCGATCTGGTCCTGTCGCTCCGGATCATCGAAGTCGAAGCCCATGTCGGCCAGCCGGGCAACCATCGTCTCCCGAGACACGGCCTCGTCCGTGAGCTCCTGATTCGAGTCGATACGCCGGCCCGTCGGGCTGATCAGCACGCACTTCCCCGGTGATCGAGCACCAGCTTCCAACCGCCCTCGTGCACCATCGAGTGATGGCGCCGGCACAGGGGGCGGTAGTTCGACAGGTCGGACTTCCCGAAGTCGCGACCCCACCATTCGACGTGATGGAACTGACACCAATGCACCGGCACGTCGCACCCGGGAATGTCGCACGTGTCATACAACGACGTCGCCGCCGTCTTCTGCTTGGGCTGGATCACCCGCGCTTTGCGGCCCAGGTCGAGCGGACGGCGGCCGTCGTCGCCCATCAACATCGCCTGGATCATCGAGTTGCCACACATCCGCTGCAGGACGCCCGGCGCCAACGACATCCCGTTGCCGAGGTTCACGTTGCCCGAGTCCTCCACGAACGCCTCGCCCTCGCGGATGTGCCGCTCGAGTTGCGACGCCGTCATGTCCATCGCCAGGCCCAGCAGGAACTCCTCGTTGTCGGGACGGCGACCCGGCACAACGCCCGTACCTTCGAGAACGACCGTCGCCCCTCCCCCAGCGCGGCGCGGATCATCGGCACCTTCGCCAGCCGCTGCGCCACCTGGACGTGATCACGGGCCGCCCGCGACGACGACCCGCACCGAGCCATCAACCACTGCGTGCACGAAACGAACCCCGCCGCGCGCGACAGCTCGCGCCGATCGAACTCGGCCAACGCCGACAACCACCACGCGTGCCGCGCCCACTACGCGGTATCGGGTAATCCCCGCTCGACCATGAACCGAACGGTGTCGTTCATGTTGATCGGCACCAGCTCTGTAGCGGGATGCGCGCGTACCCAAACCCGGAACAGCTCGTCGACGAAGCCTTGGCCGACGCCGGCGACCCCGCGGAAGTCCAGCTGAACGCGCTCGTAGACGTCGAGACCAGCGCCGATTCGCTTCGCCTCCGATCGACTGACGAACTCGCGGGCGATGTCGACCAGAGCGACCCGAAAGATGGACCGATCGAAGTCATTGGTGTCTTCATCGGCGAAGCGGGCGAACACCTCGCCGAGCACGCGGCGGCTGGCCAACGATGTCCGCAGGGTCACGTGCGTGCCCCGCCGATCGGCGACCTGCACGAGCGCTTGGTCGTCGCGGCCGTTGTCCACCCTCCACGCCACCCCGGCCGAGGAGATCTCGAACTCGTCGAACGCCTTCGACGTGAAGAAGAGACCCTGGCCGGTGTGCGCCTCGGGGGCCGTCGTCTGCCTTCCCTTGGAGATGTGAGCTGCGGCGGATTCGATGGTCGGCAGGTCGAAGTGCGCCCGCACGTTGGGAAACGCGCCGATGCCGTCATCGTCGATCCCCACGACGACGTCGTCGTCGACTCGCGACATCGCCACCCACACCTCGGTGCCCGTCGAGTGGTCGATGGCGTTGTTCAACATCTCGGTCAGGCCGTACTGGAGCGCTCGGAGCGTGTTGCCGTTCGCGTCGGCCAGGAGGTCGGTCGCCGCGGACCGGAGCTCAGTCCACATCGTGTCCTCGTCGGGCTCGTCGCCAGCCTCGAGACGAAGCGACCATCGGAGGACGACGTCGGATGGTGCGCTCCAACGAGCGGCACGACCCGCCCCGGATCGCACGGCAAGGGCACGTCGCTCGAGCACCTCCAGGCGCTTGAGGATCGCCTGCCGGCTGACGCCGAACTGCTCGGCCAGGACGCTCGTGGAGACGGGCCCACGCGTCAGCGCAATACGCAGCAGCTCCTCATCGATGCGCGGTTCCGCCGGCATGGCGACTCCTGATGGTTGTCTTGTTGTCGATTTTACCGCCTTCGCGCAGACTTGCGACAACCCGACAACCAACATCCCCGTCGGGAGCGCCAGACCCGCCTGAGCGGACAACCTTCGCGGGCCGGCTGACCTCGAATCCGACAACCCGACAGCCTTGGCCTGGTGGTGGGCGGGATGACCGTCAGAGCAAGCGAGAAGCTGCAACCACCAGGCCGGCTCCACTGATCTGCAGCCCGAGGACACCGAGGAACAACGTCGGAAGCTGCCGCGCCATGTCGGCACGGAGCGCGCCGATCTCCTTGTGCAGGTCGGCCCGGAGCCCGCCGATCTCCTCGCGCACACCTGCGATATCGGACTTGAACCCCGCCCGGAGACCGCCGATCTCGCGTGAGAGGTCACCTTTGACCTCCGTCCGCAGCTGGGCGAGCTCGGAGCGCAGCACGACGCCGAGGCGGTCGAGGTCGCGCTTGGTTGCGACATCGGCCCACCCGACGGGAGGCAGGTGCTCCATCAACGTGGCTGCGTCATCCGGCCCGAGCACTTCATCGAGACGCTTGTGAAGCGAGTGCCGGCTGTGGTCACTGATCGTCATGGTTGGCCCTCCGGAGGTGGATTGCAAGTGGAGGGCCGAGTTCCGGGCCGACGACGGACAAATGCATGCCCACCTTCGCACCTGGGTGAGACAACGGCCGATGCAGATCGCCTTCAGGCGATGATCGCCGAGTCCCGCAGCGAACCGATCTCCGCCCCCGAGTAGCCGAGCTCGCGGAGGATCTCGTCGTTGTGCTGCCCGAGCGTCGGCGACGGGCCCTGCGCGGCCGCCGGCGTCTCGTGCAGCCGGATGATCGGACCGACCATGCCGATCCTCTCGGCCACCGGGTGGTCCATCTCCACCAACAGGTCGTTGGCCAGGACCTGCACGTCGTCGGCCATCTCGGCGATCGCCTTCACCGGCCCGGCCGGCACGCCCGCCCCATCGAGCACCGACAGCCACTCGTCGGTCGTCCGCTCCAAGAACCGCTCCGTCACCGCCTTCGCATACGCAACCGCGATGTCCTTCGCCTCCGACGAGTCGACGGGGATCTTCCGCTCGTGGCGCGGGTCCGGCACCGAGAGCGCCACCGCCATCTTCCGCCGCAGCGCCGGCGTCAGGCAGGCGACCGCGATCATCGTGTCCTTCGTGCGGTACACGCGGTAGTAGGCGTTCATCGCGCGAGCGGCCGCGCCCGTCGCACCGGCATCCGCCTCGATCGACCGCCCCGTCGCCACGCCCGTCCGCAGGAATCCCGTCCCCTGGAACGCCAAGGACGTCGCCAGCAACGTGGCCTCGACCTTCTGGCCGACGCCCGTCCGCTCGCGGGCGAACAGCGCCGCGCACACGGCGAACGCCATCGTCAGGCCGGTGCCGTAGTCGGCGATCGCCGGCGTGAGCGGGAGGGGCACGCCGTCCTCGTCCCGCCGAGCGCCGGTGAGCAGCAGCCCGGTCATCGCCTGGGCGACGAGGTCGTAGCCGGGGCGGTGCGACTGCGGGCCCCGCCGGCCCATCGCCGTGTTCTCCACGTAGATCAGACCAGGGTTGAGGGCACGGAGCGTCTCGTAGTCGATGCCGAGGTTGGCCCCGGTGTCGGGCCGGTAGTTGATGAGGACGACGTCCATGTCGAGGACGAGGCGGTGGATGACCGCCTGCCCGGCTGAGCTCTTGAGGTCGATGGCCATCCCCCGCTTGTTGCGGTTCAACGAGATGAACGTGCGGCTCTCGTTGGGAGCGAACTGGCCGGTCAGCCGCCACGGCTCCCCGGTCACGGGCTCGACCTTGATGATGTCGGCGCCGAGATCGCCGAGGTGCATCCCCGCGAACGGCGCCGCGATCATCTCGGAGAACTCGAGGATGCGAACGCCTGCGAGCGGGCCCTCAGCCATCGCTGTCCCGATACAACGGCGACGAGGCCTTCATCCAGCGCAGCTGCATCCGCATCGACGCCACCAGCCGGCCGGACTCGTCGGTGGCCCGCGAGTCGTACCAGACGTACTCGGTCTTCGGGCTGGCGCCGACGGCGACCACTGCGCCCTCGACGTGGTAGCGCTGGCCGACGAGGACGGGACCGTGGTGGTGGCGGATCTCGATGGCACCGAACAGCCCGACGGCCTCGGCGATCGCCGGACCGAAGTCGCCGGCACGGTTGCGCAGCAGCTGGACCATCGACGACGGCGAGGCGATCGGCGCACCCCACGGCGTGTCGTCGACGTACCAGCCGAGCGGTTCGGTGAGCGCGCCGGCGTCGATACGGGCCTTGGCGGCGCGCCCGTCGAGGACGTCGTCGTGCCCGGCCAACGGATGCCCGGCGCGGATCCCGGCAAGCAGGCGGAGCTCGCCCGGATCGGTCGGTCGCAGGTCGATGGAGGACAGGTGCGTGTCCGTGTCAGGCGGCGTCCCGACCGACGCCGTGCCCTCGGCGACCACGGTGCCATCGGGCTGCTCCATGCGGGCCTCGACCTGGACGTCGTGCTTCACGGGAGGCACGCCCACCATGGCGATGACGGGGTCGCCACTGATCGTCGCGTTCTTGAACGCCAACGACAGCGAGCCCGTCTCGAACCACTCGGGACCGAACGCGTCCATGAGCACCGGCGGAAACTGGTCCATGTGGATCGAGCCGGCGATCGTCCCGCCCCGGAACCCGAGCTTCTGGGCGGTCGTGTCGTCGTGGATGTTGGTCGCCGCCGATCTCGTCGGCGCGCCCGAACGGGCGCGGGCACGGGCCATCGTCCGGTTGTCGGGCACGCGGACGGGTCCGCGGAGGAAGTCGGTCATCGTGCCTCGCTTCGTTGCGTGCCGACCTTGAGGTCGCGGAACGGGAGGTCGCGCTCGGGCTCCGGCTCCTTCGGGAGGGCGAGGACGCGCTCGCCGATGATGTTGTGCTGGATCTCGTCGGTCCCGCCGGCGATCGACGTCGACGGCGCCTGCAGCGTCGACTGGCACACGGCGCCACCGTGCGGTGCGTCGTCGCCGGACAGCGTGCCCGCGGGACCGAGGATGCGGGGTCCGAGGTCTCGGTTCATGCGGGTCGCGATCGAACGAGCGAGCTTCGTGATCGAACTGGCCGGACCGGGTGACTTCCCCGCGGCCGCCTCCGCTCGGCTGCGCTGTTGGTTGAACGTGTTGACGCGGGTCTGGATGTAGTAGCGGGTCACGTCGTCCCGCAGTACGACGTCGTCCTGCCGGGCGTGCGCCCGGAGCAGCGTGAGCGGACTGGTGGGGCCGGCGTTGCCGGGGTTGCGGATGTCGACCGCCGAGGCGTTCGGCCCGCTCGCCGCCCGCCTCGGCGCGCGGTGTGACTCGTCGATCACGTCGCCGACCTTGCGCCCCAGCAGCTCGGCGCGGCCACCGCCGCCCGCGACACCGGCGGTGACGCCGACCGCGCCGGCCCGCCCGCCTCGTTCGTGGGCGAGGGTCGTGACCGCGGCCGCCCATCCGTCGCCGGGACGTCCGATGAGATCGGCGTGGGCGACGCGGGCCTCGGTGAAGAAGACCTCGTTGAACGTCGCGGCGCCTGTCATCTGCTTCAGCGGGCGGATCTCGATGCCGGGCTGGTCGACCTCGATGATGAAGTAGCCGAGCCCCTTGTGCTTGGGCGCGTCGAGGTCGACCCGGGCCAGCAGCATCCCCCGGTCGGCCGTGCGGGCCCCCGACGTCCACACCTTCTGGCCCGAGACGATCCACTCGTCGCCGTCGCGCACCGCTCGGGTCTGCGCGCCGGCGAGGTCGGATCCGGCGCCGGGCTCGCTGAAGAACTGGCACCAGCCCTCCCACCCGCTGGCGAGGCGGCCGAGGAACCGTTCGCGTTGGTCGTCGTCGCCGTGCTGGATCACGACCGGGCCGCCCATCGTCTGGCCGAGCCCTCCGGGCGCGCCGACGATGCCGCGCTCCTGGAACACCTGGCTCACGGTCGTGAGCGCCGCGCTGTCGAGCCCTCGACCGTGCCACTCCTTCGGCCAGGTCGGGAACCCCCAGCCCGAGTCGGCGAGCAGCTGCCACCACTCCCCCACAGTCCGGTCGAGATCCCAGTGGTCATCGAGCCAAGCGGCGACCTCGTCGCGGACATCGTCCGTGCTGCTGCTCATCGCGGCCTCCCCCCCAGGTGGCTGACCGCTGCACAGTAGCGATGACGGGCCGAGCGGGGCGCCTGACTGGGGCGCTCGGCGTGATCTCGACGGTCGGGCGCAAGGCGTGACGCCATCCACGACGCACGCGCTCGTCCGTCGACTCTTCAGATGGCGACGACTCTCACCGGGCGGGGCGTGCACACCCGTGCCATGTCGACGGGATCGCTACTGAGGACGACGACGTCGGTCGACGTGAGGCTTCGCACCGCGGCGCCGATGTGGGCGTCGGCCACGTTCGTAACGGTCGCCGCGACGATGCTGGCCGCGACGTCGGCCGTGGACCCGTCGAGTGCGTGGTCACGAACGCGGAACCGGTTGAGCAGCGCCGAGCCGGGCTGTGAACGGTCCCAACCCGCCTCGACTCGCACCGCGGTCGGCACCACCAGCTCGACGGGGCGGCCGCGCCGGCGACGCGTCGTCGCTCCTTCGAGATGGGCGGCGACACGTCGATGCTTCGGGTGCGATTGGCTCGCCAGAGCCTGGACGGCTTCGTTGTCGAGGACGATCGTCCTCACGCGGACTTGGCCAGCTGGGCCTCGGCCCACAGCAAGACGTCGTCGGCGTCGGCGTCGGGGTGTCGAGCGACGACGGCGTTGGCCGCGGCGACGATCGCATCGGGCATCGCGGCGAGCGGTGATCCGTCCTGCGCCGCGAGGGCGAGGGCGACCTCGGCCAGTGTGGGCCGCGCATCGGGATGGTGGGCGTAGTGCAGCTGCAGCGCAGCTTCCATCACGAGTGTCTCGAGGGCCTGCCGTAGCGCGCTGGCGGCCAGCGTCGTTGCCGACGGGGCGACGCCGAGGTGCGCCACGGCCAGTGCGGCCGCGTCTCGCAGCGCGACAGGCAGTCGCATCGAGGTATTGACCGTGACGTCGTCCGCGACATCAAGAAGCCGGTTGATCTCGTCGAGCACCGCCCCGTCGTCCACCTCATCGAATGTACCACGCCACCGTGGTACACCTCGATCCGGCGACTCCGACCGCTGACCTGGCTCCTCTGACGGCGGAACCACTCAGGCTCGCAGGGGCATCACGAGCTGCAGCGACGCATCGTCCTCGACGACGAGCGGCTTCCTGGCGTCGGCGAACCGCGCATGCAGGATCGAGCCCTCGGCCTGCTCCAGCGCATCCCGGAGATAGGACGCGTTGAAGGCGAGGGGTGCGAGCGTCAACTCTCCGTCGAGCTCCGCCCAGACGTCGCCGACCTCGGCATCCTGTGCTCGAACGACGACGCCGCCACCATGGCGCTCCTCGAGAAGGAGCCGGGTGAAGCCCGCCCCCGAGTTTGCAAACCCCACCTTCTCGACCCGTCGGACCGCCTCAAGGAGCTCGGACCGATCGGCGCGAAGTCGCTCCGGCGTCGCCGACCCCGGCGGGATGAGCCGATCCCAGTCGAAGTAGGCGCCTTCGATGGACGGTGTTCGCCACGCCACGTCACGGTTCACGAACATCACGTCCGAGCCGTTCGAGCCGAGCGCGATCTCGCCATCAGCTTCCGCCAGGATGCGCGTCACGAGGTGTGCCGGCGGCAGACAGGCCGGGACCGCCGGATCCAACGGTGCCCGCGCGAGGCGATAGCCGTCTGAAGCGACCGCCCAGCCGCCGCCCAAGCGGACCCCGCTGAGGATCGGTGCGTGGAGGCCGCTTCCGGCTGCGTGCGCCACCTTGCCCACCGCCGTCCGATCGGACGCCGAGAGCGGCACGGCCGCGAGTTCCGGCCATGAGCGCTCCACCCAGCTCGCATCGACGCGTCGGAGACGAACGGTCGACCGTCCGGCGGACGCCTCGAGGTGGGCGTCCGCCGCATCGAGGCGGATGGGTCCGCGGACCGTCGAGACGAAGCGCTCAAGGTACGTGGCGAGGACGACCACCTCGCCGACGCCGGGGCTTCTGAGGGGGACCACGGCGCGGACCGAAAGGTCCGGACTCTCGGCCTGAAGGACGAGCTCATCGCCCCTCGCGGACAGGCGTACGACACCGTCCTGCGCCCTTCGCCCCGCGGCCAGAGCGACCCGCCGCAACGCCGACGAAAGCTCATGGTGATCGACGGTCCCCAGCACGCAGTCCTCCATCTGTGGGTTGTTTCCGCCAAGGTGACAGAGGGGTGTGACAGGTTCGGCTACGAGCCGCGGCGAGGTGTCGCGCCCGCGAACTCGCTCGCTCAGTTTTCGCGGCGGCTCCACTCGATCCGACTCCGGACGAAGTCGCCGGTCTCCTCGTCCTCGAAGAACACCGCGCACCCGAGCAGCCCGCGCGTCAGCAACACCCGGTAGGTGTTCTTGACCAGCGACAGGAACGTTCCCTCCCGGACGCCCCGCTTCACGACGCTGTCCTTGGAGTACTCGGGCTGCGCGACCCATCCCTCACGGCTCCGGTACACGAGGTCACGCCCCCAGATCACGCCGGCGTAGTCGTACTCGAAGCCCTGCGCCGTGTAGATGCAGCCGACCTGCTCGATCCCACCCTCCTCCCGTGCCCAGTAGTTCGACTTCGGGATCCCAGCGGCCAACCGCCCCGCCTCCGCCTTGGCGTTCCAGGGCATCGTCCAGTCCCCCACCACGACGTCGGTCACCAGCGTCCCGTCCGGCCGAGGGTCCGACCACGGCCAGCAGAACCCGGCCGACAGCCGCGCTGTGAAGCCCACCGACGCCCGCTCTCGGATCATCGCCTCGAGTTCCTGCGGTGAGTCCACGACGTCCAAGGCGAACGCATCGCCGGCGTCCCAGAGGACATGCGGCGTCCGCCGCAGGTCGAGCGTGTTCTCCACCCACTGGACATACGCGTCCGAGCCGTTGCACCGGAACTGCGCCTCGAGCTCCAGCTCGACCACGTTGATCCCGAGCCGAGCCGCCGCGTCACGGATCAACGTCGAGCTGCCGACCTCCCCCGGCCGCACCACCTGCATGTCGTCGATGAACAGCACCGTCGTCTTCGCCGCCCGGAAGAGCTCGTCGATCTGCGGCAGCCCGCTCCTCGCGTTCTTCGGCGTGAACCGGTTCACGCTCGTCTCGCGGATCCTGTGGGCCTCGTCGCAGATCAACACGTCCAGCACGTCGGGCTCGGACGTCGCGAAGTTGTGGAAGTACCCGAACTGCGCCGCCGCCGTCGTTCCCACCACCTTGCGGAGGTTCTCGGTGAACGCCTTCGATCCGGTGACGTGCTGGGTGACGTAGCCCTGGCGCCCGAGCTCGGCGAGGAGGTTGAGGGCGATGACGGACTTGCCCGTGCCCGGACCCCCGTGGATCAGGAACGTCGACTTCGCCGGCCCGAGCTGGCGGGCCCGCACCTTGGCCAGCACCGTGTTGAACACGACCTGTTGCTCGTCGAGCAGCACGAACGTCGGCTCGGACTTGATGATCCTCGCCGTGTGCTCGAGCAGACGCTTGTGCGGCTTGTACTTGCCGCGCAGCACCCGGTCGAGCACGTCGACGCCGCGGCCTCCGCCCAGCGATGCGTCGAGGTAGTCGATGAGCCCGTCGACCTGGTCGGCGGCGTAGACCGGGTTGACCGCCAGCAGCGGCTCGTGCCGCTCGGCATAGACCTCGGCCGTCGGGTCGAACCGGTAGTTGTGCAGGTACGAGCACGCCTGCAGCGCCACCTCGGCGTTGGAGAACGAGGTGTGCACGTCCTGGAGGTACCGCTGGTAGTTGCCCACCTGCTTCGACGGATGCAGGACGTCACGCAGCCGACCGGCGAGGAACACCGTGACGCACTCGTCGACGTTCGAGGGCTGCACCTCCTCCCACTGCTTCAGCTCCACGATCACCGCCCCCGGACGGTCGTCGTCGCTCACCCCCGTCACCATGCAGTCGAGACGCTTCGAGCTCAGCGGGAGCTGCCACTCGAGCAGGACGCCGTGGTCGACGAAGTCTCCCGTCTGCAACGCCATCGCCATCGCCCGCAGCGACTGCTGCCACGACTTCACCTCGGACTGGCCCGGCTTGGACCGGTAGTGGTCGAAGAACGTCTGCTCCATCACCGAAGCGAGGCGGTTCTGCGTCGCGTCGGAGATGAAGTCGATGCTCGCTCCGCCGTAGAGATGCATCCGGTCCCCCTTCGCCGGTCACGCTACCTTCGGCCGACGTGGACCTGACCGAACTCACCGCCGCCCTCCGCACCTTCGCCGAGGAGCGGGACTGGGAGAAGTTCCACACGCCGAGGAACCTCGCCGTGTCGGTGTCGATCGAGGCCGCTGAGTTGCTCGAGCTCGTCCAGTGGAGGACCGATGAGGAACTCGATGCAGACCTTGCGACCGAAAGCGGGCGGGCGTTGTTCGGGGACGAACTCGCCGACGTCCTGATCTATCTCGTGCGACTGGCCGACGTCGCGGGCATCGACCTCGCCGAGGCGACGACCGCCAAGATCGGCGTGAACCGCAACCGCTTCCCCCTCGCAGAGCCGCCCTTCTACCCGGCGCGTCCGTGACCTGACGTCACGGGAGGCGAGAAAGCTGCAACGCCTACCGCAACGACGGCGACGGTCGTCCACACCGGTGACGACGCCGGCCTACTACGGCTGACCGACCGCGCGATCCCTGGCTGGCATGCTGATTCGCATGCTGAGCGGACCAGCGGAGGAATCGGATGCCCTCCTTGTGGGCGTCTACGAGGAGTTCGTCACCGAGCGAATCCGCGAGCGCGTGGAGACACTCCTTCAGCAGCGGCACGCGAGGACACAGACTGTCGATCCGTCTGAACAGGCCCGAATGCTCGGCCAACACGTCGGAGACGTCGTGGCTCGAGCGTTGGTGCACGTGCCGGTGTCGCGACGGATCGAAGCAATCAACCAACTGCTACTCGCGACGGCTGCCCTCGTTCCACAGGACGTGCCCTTCGACCTGGCGCCCCTCGCCCCGGGTCCCGCTCTGCTGCTAGAGATCCTGAGCGACGAACTGGGGGCGCGGCCGACGCCAAGGCCAAAGCTGGCCCTTCGCAGGACCGATCTCTTCGTGAACGCGCGGGGCGAGCCCCAACTCGCGAGGGAGCTTGAAGCGGAGATTCACTCCGCGACCTCGGTCGATCTGTTGTGTGCCTTCCTGAAGTGGTCTGGCGTCGTTCTCGTAAGGGACGCGCTTCGAACGGTCATCGCTCGGCGCGTGCCAGTGCGTGTCCTGACCACCACCTACATGGGCGCCACCGAGCAGCGCGCCATCGATGAGCTTGTTCGACTCGGCGCTCAGGTGAGCGTGTCGTACGAGACCCACCGAACTCGCCTCCACGCGAAGGCATGGCTGTTCCGCCGTCGCCGCCAGCTCGACACGGCGTACGTGGGTTCGTCGAACCTGTCGAGGGCAGCAATGACCGAAGGACTCGAGTGGAACGTGCGGCTGAGCCGCGCCGAGAACGCCCCCGTGCTCGACAAGTTCGGCGCGACGTTCGACGCGTACTGGAACAGCGGCGACTTCGACCTCTACGACCCGGTTGAGGACGGTGATCGCCTCCGGGCCGCACTCACCGAAGCCGGCAGCAGCTCGACCGGCGGCGCAACGGTGGAGCTTCCGGACCTGGATGTGCGCCCTTACCCGTTCCAGCAGGAGATCCTGGACCGGCTGGAGGCGGAACGCACGGTGCACGACCGCTGGCACAACCTTGTCGTCGCCGCGACCGGCACGGGGAAGACGGTCGTCGCTGGGCTGGACTACAAGCGGCTGCCGACATGGCCGAGGTTCCAACCGAAGCCAACCTTGCTCTTCGTCGCCCACCGTGGCGAGATCTTGCGGCAATCCCGCATGCGATTCCGCCAGATCCTGAAGGACCCGACATTCGGCGAGCTGATGGTCGGTGGCGAGCAGCCGAAGGAGTGGCAGCACGTCTTCGCGTCAGTCCAGTCGCTCGCGAACGTTGTCCTGGACCGTTTGCCGGCCGACCGATTCGACGTCGTGATCGTCGACGAGTTCCACCATGCGGAGGCGCCGACGTATCGACGGCTCCTCAGTCATCTCCGGCCACAGTGCTTGCTCGGACTGACTGCGACGCCCGAACGATCCGATGGTCTCGACGTTCGTAGCTGGTTCGACGGCCAGACGGCTGCGGAACTCCGGCTTTGGGAGGCGCTGGAGCGCGACCTGCTGTGTCCATTCCACTACTTCGTCGCCTATGACGGAGTCGACGTCGCCTCGATCGAGTGGAAGCGCGGCGGCTACGACGTCCACGACCTCGATCGCCTCTACACCGGCAACGACGCTCGTGCAGGTGTCGTCCTCCGCGAGCTTCTCGACAAGACAGCGGATGCTTCGACCGTGAGGGCGTTGGGCTTCTGCGTCAGCGTGGCCCATGCAGAATTCATGGCCCGTTTTACGAATGCCACCGGACTCCACGCCGTGGCGCTCTCGGGTTCGACGCCCGCCGACGATCGGGCCGATGCCCTTCGCCGCCTCCAGGCGGGCGATCTCCAAGTGATCTATTCGGTGGACCTCTTCAACGAGGGTCTCGACCTACCGCAGATTGACACCGTGCTCCTGCTTCGACCCACGAGTCGGCGACGGTGTTCCTCCAGCAGCTTGGCCGGGGACTGCGTCACGCAGAAGGCAAGTCACACCTGACCGTCCTCGACTTCGTCGGCTTTCAGCACAAGCAGTTCCGGTTCGATCTTCGGCTGCAGGCTCTGACCGGGCTGTCGAGGGCCCAATTGGTGGACGCCGTCTCTGAGGGGTTCCCGTTCCTGCCGAGCGGGTGCCATATCCAGATGGACCGAGTCGCGACGGACGTTGTCCTCGACAACGTCCGGTCGCAGCTACGAGCCGACGTGAAGTCGCTCGTTGCAGATCTGCTCGCAGCCGGGGATGTCGACCTCGCTGGCTTCGTCGAGTCCACTAGGCGCCCTCTTAGCCTCGATCCACCGTTTTTGACGGTGTCTGACTGACGCGCATCCGCGAAAAGTGCCCTGGTTGCAGGGAGGATGGCGGTTCCTACGCCAACCAAACTCCGCACAAGAAGGGCACCTTTTCGATGCGATCTTCGC
>DATLED010000018.1:0-31368 GCA_035525495.1 Acidimicrobiales bacterium
TCGAGGACTACATCGCCCACCACAACGACGACCCCAAGCCCTTCGTGTGGACCAAGTCCGCCGACGAGATCATCGCCAAGGTCAAGCGCGGACGCGTCGCACTAGACCAAGCGCGCGCCAATTGAAGGACGCACCACTAGAAGTAGAGGTGGTCGGTGTAGATGCCGGAGTTCTGCGCTGACTCCGGCATCCGCGCCACCATGCCGGGGTTGAAGCGGTAGGCCTCGACGGCGCCCTTGAACTGCTTCAGCTCCTGCTGGCCGCGGGCACCCTTCGACGTGAAGATCGACAACTGATCGATCCCGCGACGCTGGAGCTCGGCGCACGAGGCAGCCAACAGGTCGGAGAACTCGCCTCCCCCGCCGGCCAGGAAGCCGTAGTCCATGACATGGCCCCGGCGGCTGCGGGTGACTTCGCCGCCCTTGGTCGTCACGACCTCGATCTTCTCGCCCGCCGGCCACACGCCCATGACGGCGCGGTCGGTGAGGAGGACGTCGCCCCAGGAGTACAGCGCGGGATCGCGCTCGAGGCGGGCGGTGAGCGACTCGACGGTGTAGGGGTGATACAGCTCCTCGCCGGCGTGCGAGTCGTTCAGGATCTCGACGATGCGGTCGGCGTCGGCCGGCGTCGCCGTCCTCGCCCCGTCACGAGGACCCGCGACGGACGTCACCGGTAGGAGGAGGCGATACACGGTCGGGATCCACTCGCGGCTCTTGAAGTCGGGGCGCGCTTGGACCTGCTCGGCGACGTGAGCCCACACCTTGTTCTCCGCGAGCCAGTACCCGATGTAGAGGTCAGCGCTCTCCCAGTACCGGGTCCAAACGGCGTTGTCGAAGGCGCCCCACAGGCCCTTCCCCTGATGCTCGGGCGTGACCCGGAGGTGGAAGAAGTAGGTGGCGTTGCACTCCTCGCCGTCGAACACGACCTTCGACTGCGCACCCCAACTCACTCCGGCCGGGTCGCCGTCGACGACGGCGAGGAACACGGTCGGGTCGTCGATCAGGCGCGCCGCCGCGAAGTAGTCGTCGCCGCGGTCGGTGGCGACGGTCGAGTCGCCGCCGAGCACGACGAGCGCTCGTCGTTCGATGTCGGCCAACGTGGCCGCATGTTCTTCGGTCGCGGCGACCATCTGCAGGTCGTAGTCGTGGACCCGGCTCCACTTCTCGAGGCGGATGCGGTGGGGCGGCTCCTCCTCGACGATGAACAGGATCCGCTGCTTGCGTCCCGTCACGGGCGACAGCACGACCGAGACCTGGGTCGGCGATTCCGCCTCCACGACTTCGACGTGAAACTCCCCGAACTCGTCCCAGTGCCTCTTCCAGTCGGCCCTGCCCTGTTCGTCGCCCTGGTGCCAAGAAGAGTCCGGCCACAAGCGGGCGTAGCGGCCGATGACGTCGGCCGCCGTCATCGTCTCCGGGTGCGCGATCGAATCGAGGAACCAGCGGAGCTGCGCGCCCGCCGGCGTCTCCGGAATGTCGCCAGTGTTCACCCCGGGGAGTCTTCGGCCCGCAGGTGGGTCGATTCAAACGAGATTCGGCGGACAACGAGCCATCGACTGCGGAAATCGTTGGCCGCGGCGGTGGTCAACGCGTAGCGTCCGCTCGAAACGACCACGGAGACGTCCGGGGGGTGTGACGGTGGCCGACGAGAACAAGCGCACGGTCCCGCGGGGCACCTACCGCCGGGTCGTCTCACACATCCGTCCGTACTGGAGGGGCCTCGCTGGCACCTTCGCGTTCGGCCTCGCCGGGTCGGGCTTCACCGTGCTCCAACCGTGGCCGGTGAAGTTCATCATCGACGGTGTCCTCGTCGGCAACAAGCTGAGCCTCGGACCCCTCGGCGTCAGGATCAGCGAGACGAGCGGACAACGGCTGACCACCGTCGCCTGGCTCGCCGGTGCGTACTTCTGCATCGTCGTCAGCAGCGTCCTCTGCAGCTCGACGGGCATGTACCTGGTTGCGCGGGTCGCGCTGCACATGATCCATGACCTGCGCGGCCAGCTCGTCGCCCACATGCGGAAGCTGTCGCTGCGGTTCCACGCCAGCCAGTCCGTCGGCGACTCGATCTGGCGGGCGATCAACGACGTCCGGAGCATCCAGGAGGTCGTCGGGTATGGCATCGGCGCGTTCTCGGTGCCGCTGTTCCGGCTCGTCCTCATGGTCGGGTTGATGGCGGTCCTCGACCCTGTGCTGACGCTGGTCGCCATGCTCGTCGCCCCGTTCTTCGTGCTCGCGATGCGGCTCATCACCAAGAAGATCCAGGCCACGTCGGCCGAGAGCCGTGACCACATGGCCAGCCTCACGACGCTGATCGAGCAGTCGCTCGTCGCCATCCGGGCCGTGCAGGTGTTCGGGCGGGAGAGCAAGGAGCAGGACAAGTTCCAGGGGACCAGCCTCCGGTTCGTCCGAGCCCAGCTGCGGTTCCGCACGTGGGAGCAGATCCTCAACATCGTGACGGTCGTCATCACCGGTCTCGGCTCCGCGTCGGTCCTGCTGCTCGCCTCGCAGCGGGTCGTGAGCGGTTCGCTCAGCGTCGGCTCGCTGTGGATCTTCGTGGCCTACATGCAGGGCCTCTACAACATGGTCAACCAGGTCGTGTCGATCTGGGCGCCGTTCCAGGACGGCGTCGTCGGCGTCAGCCGGGCGTTCCAGACGCTCGACGAGGTGCCCGACATCGAGGAGCCGGAGGACGCCATAGAGAAGACCACGTTCGACGCGGCGCTCACCTTCCGCGACGTGTCGTTCGCCTACCAGCCCGATGTGCCCGTGCTCGACCACGTCGACTTCGAAGTACGGCGCGGCGAGACGATCGCCGTCGTCGGTGAGACGGGCTCGGGCAAGACCACCATGCTCAGCCTCATCCCCCGCCTCTACGACCCGACGTCGGGTGCGGTCGAGGTCGATGGCATTCCGTTGCCCGACCTCAAGGTGTCCTCGATCCGGACGCTCGTCAGCATGGTCCCTCAGGAGCCCCTGCTGTTCTCGGCGACGATCAAGGAGAACATCCTCTACGGAAAGCTCGACGCCGAGCACGACGAGGTCGTCGCGGCGGCCACGGCAGCGCGCGCGGTGGGATTCATCGAGGGTCTGCCGATGGGGTACGACACCCCTGTCGGCGAACGGGGCGTGAAGCTCTCGACCGGGCAGCAACAGCGCATCTCGATCGCCCGCGCCTTCCTCAAGGACGCACCGATCTTGCTGCTCGACGAGCCGACGTCGGCTCTCGACCTCAACACGGAGGCCGACTTCCTCGACGGACTCGCCGACCTGATGGAGGGCCGCACCGTCTTCATCGTCGCTCACCGACTGTCGACGATCCGAAACGCCGACCGCATCCTCGTGCTTGCCGACGGGGCCATCGCCGAGATCGGCAGCCACCAGACGTTGATGGCGGCAAAGGGGCGCTACGAGCGGCTGTACCAGCGCCAGTTCGGCGCAGCGGCACCCGAACCCGAGCCGCTCGAGGACGTGACGGCGTGAGCAGCCCCTCGGTCGACTGGTTCGTCGCCGCGCTCCGGGCTCGGCGCGAGGTCGTCGCCGCCGAAGTGGCTGAGCACTTCACGCCGACCTTCGTCGAGGACGTCAGTGCCGATGGCATCGCGGGCGGCATGAGCAGCATGGCGATCGGCTTGCAGGTGGTCGATCCGATCACCATCGAGGACGACGGCACTGTCCGCGTCCCACTCGGCGGCACCACAACCTTCGCCCAGTACCGGGTCCGTCTCGGCATCGATGGCGACCGCCTGTCCTTCTTCGACTTCGGGCCGATGGAGATCGAAGGCATCGACATCGAGGTGAAGTCCACGAGCGAGCTCACCGACGCCGATCGCGCCGGCCTCCATCGGGTGTTCGACGACGCCTACATCGATGGCGACCACGGGTACGTGGACGAACAGCTGGCGATGTTGAAGTCCATCGCCCTCGCGGGCTCGGTCGAGGAGGGCGTCGTCGGCTTCGCCCTCTCCGATGCTCGCGTCCTCGATCTGCCCCGGTTGCCGGGTCAGGTCCTTCGGACCGCCGGGTTGTCCTGCGTGCTCTCGAACCACAAGCGCAAGGGGATCAGCTCGAGGTCGAGTCGATGGCCATGGCGTTCGGAGATGCCCCGCCGGCGGTGCACCTGCTGCTCGCCAGCCGCTTCGCACACGCGGCAGGGCTGCACAACCTTCGACGCCGCGTCGCGATCATCCCGCGTCCCGACCACCGCCCTACCGCGTGGCAGCGCGAGGTCGCGTCGGCCGTGGCGGCCGTGCTCAGGGTGACGTCGTTCGACGCGGACACGTTCGTGTGCCATGGGCCCGGCCGTCCGGTGGGGAAGAACGTCATCGACCTCGACGTGCCCGACGAGGAGGCCGCCTTGTTCGCACCGGTCGACCGCACGCAGGGCGACACGCTGCTGGCCCTGTGGTGGACGACGACGCCGGCGGGATGGGACGACTGAGCCCGTTCCCCGCCGGGGTGGCGGGCGAGCACCTCGACTGGTACTTCACCACGCGGGAGCGAGGTTCGGCCGAGCCCGAGGAGGTCGAGGCCCACTTCGCGCCGTCCTATCGGTGGGGCTGGGGCTCGCCGCGCGAACCGTCCGCCTTGGAGGCGTGGTTCTCGCGGTGGCGGACCTTGTCGGCCCGCATCGAGGGCGTCGAGACGCTCGGCCCGCTGGAGTTCGTCGTCACCTCTCGGCTGGACAGCGGCGTCGTCGCCCGCGTCTGGTTCGAGCTCGAGCCATCAGCGCCCCACCGGATCCTGCGAACCCGCACGACCGAGCACGACGGCAACCAACCCGCGGTCGACTTCGGTGAAGCGGTGGCCTTCGACGCTCGCGGCGAGGGCTGCATCCCATCCGCATACACCACCGCCGCCGGCCCCTTCGGCGGATACGTCGCCGCGCAGGCGCTCTCGGCAGTGGGCGCGGCCGGCTCGAAACCACTGCCGCTCACCCTGTCGGGCCACTTCGTGACCGTCGGGGCGTCGGGTCCGGTGACCGCGTCCGTCGAGGTGCTGCGATCCTCGAGCCGGCTCGAGTCGACTGCCGTCCGCTTGATGCAGGGGGTACGACTGCTGTTCTCCGGTCACGTCTGGTCGGCCGCCGAAGCCACGCTCGAGCGGCGCCACGCCGCGGTGCCTTCCGTGCTCCTCGCCGCCGCCTCGGGCGGACCACCGGAGCGCGGCGTTTCGCAAGGCGTGCTCGGTGCGTCCCTCGAAGCGCAGTGGCTCCCGATCGAAGGATACGACGCCTCGGCCTGGGTTCGCCTGCGCCCACGGAGCCTGTTCGACTCCGCGTGGACCGACGCCGGCCGCTTGTTGCTGTCGATCGACTGGCTCGGCGTGATCGCAGGTGTGCGCCCGTACCGGACGAACGAGGGCATGGTGGTCGGATCCACGCTCGAGCTGTCGGCGTCCTTCCTGGGGCACGATCGCGCGACGGAGTGGGTGTTGTGCGCGGCTCGGGCCGCGGCCGCCGACGGGCCGTGGGCGACGGTGGATGTGTCGGTGATCTCGGAAGCGGGTCACCCGTTGGCGACGGCGTCCCTTCGGCTCCTGCTCAGAGGCTAGAAGTACGCCTGGTCGACGTAGATGCCCCGCTCCGCGACGCCTTGCGGTTCCTCGACGAACGGCACGATGACCTCGTAGGGCTCGATCGTCCCGGCGAGACCGGCGAGGATCTTGCTCGTTGGTGACGGGCCGGTCGTGAATACCGAGAGGTGGTCGTACCCGGCGGCGCCCGCGCGTGCGGCCGCACCGCGGAGCAGCGACTCGTACTCGTCCTCGGCGCCCGGGAGGAAGCCGTGGTCGAGTACGAGGGCGCGGCGGCTGCGGGTGATCGTCGTCCGATCGGCTTCGGTGCGGATGCGGACCTCTGGCGAGTACCACACGCCCAACGCCGCGTGCTCGGTCATGGTGACGTCGCCCCAGGAGTAGAGATCGGGAGCACGTTCGAGCCGATTCGTGAGGGAACGTGCGGTGTACGGCGCGTACAGCTCCTCACCGAAGTGGGTCTCGTTCAGGATGGCGGCGATGGCCTCGGCGTCGTCTTTGGTCGCCGGGGCCGCGGCCGCACCGTTGGCCGCTGGCGCATCGCAGGCGATCGTGACCCGATAGGGCTGGTCCGACCAGACGCTGTCGCGCGAGTAGAGCTGGCGCATCCGCTCGTTCTCGGCGTGGACGTAGGCGACGCCGACGAGCTTGGTCGGGAGCGGTGTGTCGTCGCCGTCGTCGACCCGGAGCGCATCCTCGCTCGCCATCGCGCGCCCCTCCCCGCGCTCGAAGGAGGCAGCGCGCTCGCGGCCCGCGGCGAGCATCCGCTTGTTGAGGTGGCTCCACAGGCCCATGCGGGTGTAGCCAGGATCGAAACGCGTGTGGATCATCTGCGAGACCCGAGCGGGCTGGGCGTTCGGACCCAACGTCCCCGCAAACGAGCAGCCGCACTGCACCCCGACGACCTTGTCGTCGTGGGTGATGACGACCGCGGTCCACTCGTCCATGAGACGAAAGGCCGCGAAGTAGTCGTCGCCCGGGTCCACGACCACCTTGGCGTCACCGACGCGGATGGCCGACGCCCTCGACACCGCCACCAGCTGCTCGTTGTCCTCTGGTCTGGCGAAGCGAATGTCGAACCCCTCGGGGAGATCATCCTCGGACATCTCAGGCCGATCCGTCGTCGGTCTCATCGACGATCCTCGTGCGCGAAGTCCCCATGCGTGCGATTCTCGACGGCGAGGACGCGGCAGGCAAGCGAGTATGGGCGCCCGAGAGGCGACTTCAGAAGTAGACGGTGTCGACGTACACGCCGCGCGCGACCGTGCCGTCCGGTTCCGGGATCGCCATCCGAAACGCGAACGGCTCCTTCCTCGTTGCGATCGGTGCGACGAGCGGGAAGGCCGGTGACGCTTCGGAGAGGACGAACGTGAGCTCCGTGTGGCCGCGAGCCGCGAGTTCCGCCCGAACGTCATCGAGCAGCGCCATGAACGCCCCCTCGTGACCCGGAAGGAACCCGTGGTCCAGGGCGACGGCGCGCACGGCCTTCGAGGGCGCCGAAGCGCCCGATTGCTGCACGCTGACCCGCAACCCCGCCGCCCAGACCCCGAGCACCGCCCCTTCCCCGACCCGGACCTCTCTCCAGGAGTACAGCTCCGGTGCCCGCGCGAGCCTCGAACGCCAGCTGTCGGACGAGTAGGGAAGAAACACCTCCTCATCCGCGTGGCAACGGTTCAGCACGTCGATGACCCTGTCGCTGTCCTCCTCGGTGGCGGCACGCCCGACGCCCGACGCAACGGCACCCGTCGTCGGCACGACACACCGGAACACGCCTGTCTCCCATGTCCCGGGCCCGTTGATGCGCATTGCCTCGGCGTTGTCGAGGGCGGTGTAGCCGTACGCGCCATCGGTGCGCCCTTCGTAGAACCCGAACACATAGCCGTTGAGCGTGCTGAAGACGCCGAGCTTGCGGTGCACGACTGGCACCCGCAAGTGGTGGAGGAGCATCACACGGTGCTGCTGGCCGCCGATGCGCACGTGGTGCGCGGCGCCGCAGGCGATCCCGAGCAGCTCCCCTGCTCGTTCGGCGACGAAGCAGACGTTCTCGTCCATGAGGCGCGAGAACGCGAGGAAGTCGGTGCCGCGGTCGTACACCACCGTCGTGTCCTCGCCGAGCGTCATCGGCGCACGGACCTCGAGGTCGTTCAGAGCGGCGGAGTCGGTTGCCTCCGCCTGCCGGATGACGATGTCGTCGGGGAGGTCGCGGGCCCACCACGTCCGCACGATGCGGTGAGGCCGACCTGGCTCGACGAACAGGGTCAGCCGGAATGGCCTGTCGTCGCCGTAGTCGAAGACGACCCCGATCTCGTCCGCAGACGTCGCCAGGACACGCCCGAACTCGTAAGGGCGACCGTCGTCACGGAGGAACGCCTCGAGCTGCTGCTCAGGGCTCCACTGGGGTCCGCACGCCATGTGCTCTGCGATCTCCTCGACGGTGAGCCGCGCGCCGTGCTCGGCGAGGTGCGCCAGGTACCACCGCGCCTGCCGACCAGCCGGAGTCGCGGGCAGGTCGAGTTCCTCGAGCCCATGGCGCGGCAGTACCTCGCCAGAATCCTCAGCCAACGCGGATCCCCCCGTTCGAGGGCATCATACGGTTCGATCACGAACCCCCCGCAAGCTGGGTCGAGCAGACGCCGTGGCGCGCCTACGCGTGAGCGAGTGCGGCCCGAAGTTTGCGGAGCGCACTCGGCCAAGCGTGCTCGGGTGATCGAGTGAAGCCGAACACGATCCCGTGGAGCTTCGCGGCTTCGCCGTAGTGGGTGCTGAGTCGGAACAGCGCGAGGCCCGACGCTGCCGCATGGTCGGCAACGGTCTGTTCGGCCTCGAGCGACGCCACCTGAGCGGTCACGTGGAGGCCGGCGGCGAGGCCACGCAGCGACAGAGCTCGCACATCGGCGAGCACTTCGAGCAGCTGTTCCCGGCGACGGCGGTACACGCCACGCATGCGGCGCAGGTGCCGGTCCAGGCGGCCGGTGTCGATGAACCGACTCAACACCGCCTGCTCGATCGTCGACGTCGTGATCCGATGGTTGAGCACGTCTCGGAGGTGCCCGACGAGCGGCTCCGGGACCACGAGCCAGCCGATGCCGATGCCCGGCACGATCGATTTGCTCGCCGTGCCCGCATAGATGACACGGTCCGACGCGATCCCCTGAAGGGAGCCGACCGGGTGGCGGTCGTAGCGGAACTCCCCGTCGTAGTCGTCCTCGATGATCCACGCGTCGGCGTCCCGCGCCCAGGCCACGAGCTCGGCGCGGCGCGTCGGCGACATCGTGACGCCGAGCGGGTACTGATGAGCCGGCGTGACGAGCACAGCCCTCGCCGGAGTCGACGCCAGCGCATCCACCCGAAGTCCCTGCTCGTCGACGTGAACGTTGTGGACCGCGGCCGTGCGCGATACGGCACCTCGGTGCCACGGCAGGCACGGCTCCTCCAGCGCGACGTGTCCCACGTCGATCCTCGCGAGCGCGGGGATGACGGTCGCCAACGCGTCACCGACCCCGCTGAAGACGACCACGCGATCCGGCGCGGCCACGACGGCACGTGCTCGCCCGAGGTGACCGACGAGGGTCGTTCGAAGCTCATGGAGCCCGAACGGGTCTCCGTACGCGAACGTCGAAGTCGGCGTGTCGCGAAGCACGGCCCGCACGGTCGTCGACCACGCCGCACGCGGGAACGACGTGAGGTCGGGCTCGCCGGGAACGAAGGCCATGCTGAACGCGGGTGGTTCGGGGGCCGATCCGGTCGCGATCGCCGCCGGCCGCGCCAGCGCCGCCACCCGCGTGCCCGACCCCTGGCGCATGTCGAGAAACCCCTCCGCAGCAAGCTGCCCGTAGGCCTCGACCACGGTCGAACGCGAGATGCCGAGCTCGTTTGCGAGCGCTCGCGAGCCCGGCAGGAGGGCACCGGATACCAGCGCACCGGCACGGATCGCGCCACGAATCGCGACCTCGAGCCCGGCCCGCCGGCCGAGTGCGTTGTCGATGTCGAGGTGGAAATCGCTCATCGCAAGTGGTTTGGTCTTTCAGGCCTCAACTGGTCGGATACGACAATCCACTTGGATGCCAACGTAGCGTCATGAACGCCACGCAACCGACGTCATCCCGGTCCATCGTTCGCTACTCGAGCGACCGGGTGGCCCGAACCGCCGCCGCACTCGGGACCCTTGCGTTCCTCCCTTTCGGGCTCTGGGCCATGATCGCCCCTCGTTCGTTCTTCGCGCAGCTCGCGGCGTTCCATCCCTACAACCAGCACTTCGTTCAGGACATCGGCGCGTTCCAGCTCGGCATCGGCGCCGTGCTGGCCCTCGCGCTGCTTTGCCCGGGACTGGACGCCCTCAGCGTTGCCCTCATCGGGTCCGGCGTCGGCGGCGCCGCCCACGCCCTCTCCCACATGATCGGTCACGACCTCGGTGGGACCCCGACGCGGGACACACCGCTGTTCAGCGTGATCGCCCTCGTCCTCCTCGTCGCTGGCGGCTTGCGCCTCGCCGCGCCGGCCATCAACGGCCGTTCGGAAACCGGCCCGAGCCAGCACTGACGTCGGCCGACCGGTTGTCGTCGCGGTCCGAAGCGAGACGTGGGATCAGTTGCCGGCGGCTGTCCCTGTCTCGAGAGCTGCGCGGATGAAGGCGGCCGCGACGGAATTGTCGGCGACCATCTTCAGTGCTGCGTCGATGGGCGCGAGGCATGAGGTGGCTTCGTAGCCACCGTCGAGATCCGTCCAGACGTCTCGTTCGCGCCGAGTGGCGTCAGCGCTCAGAACTACCTGGAACCAGTCGGGATGCGGCCACGACCAGTCGTCGGGCCTGGCGATGAGGTGTTCGAGGTGGAGCCAGCCAAGCGGTTGGATCGAGACCGGGTCGAGGTGCCAGCCGGTCTCCTCGTACACCTCTCGGATGGCGGTCCGTTCATAGCTCTCGCCGGCCTCTCTCCGTCCTCCGGGCCAGGGATGGCTGCCGTGGGCGTTCGTGCAGACGACCAATTCGTCGCCCACCCGGACGAGGCAACGGATCGAAACGACGAAGTCGTCAGGGAGCGGAACGGTGCCGAAGAACCCCGTCGTTCGGATGTGCAGATCTTCGGCGGGGCGCTCGTCGTAGGTGGCCACTACCGCGTGCGTTCCGGCCAGGACGCGGGCGACCTCCGGGTGACGAAGGCCGTAGCCGAGGCGAGCGCTCACGGTCCCGAGGCTACGTCGAAGCGCCTGCTGGATCCGCTTTCGAGCACCGATGGTCGCCCTGACGGCGCGCCCGCGCTCGACGGCATGGATTCGCAGCGCGGGCACTGGTTCGACACGCACCCTCGCGGCCGACGCGTCACCTCCGCGAACTGGGCTCGATGAGGCGGAGCGCGACCTCCCTCTCGTCGACGAGCTCGTCGATCGTGGCCCGGAGCAATGCTCGCTGGGTTGGGCTGACTTCGAGGTCTTCGGCGATCGAGGCGGTGCGGTCGTTGATCCGGACAGGGAAGCCGAACTGCAATCCCCTCGGCACGCCGTACTCGCCGTCGCTCACGGTGCCGTCCGTGGTCCACTCGTCGCCTTGTGTCCCGTGACGGATCGTGCGGATCGTGTCGGAGATCGCCGCCGCCGCCGACGCGGCGGAAGACGCCCCGGACACCTCGATGAGCTCGGCGCCTCGGTTCTGAACGGTGGGTATCAACGTCCTCGTGATCCACGCTTCGTCGAGCACCTCGGATGCGGGTCGCCCGGCGATCGTTGCGTGCCACGCGTCGGGAACCATTGTTGGTGAGTGGTTCCCCCAGATGGCGATGTTTCGGACGTCGTCGAGTGGAACGGCGGCGTGGGCCGCGACCTGTGAACGTGCCCGGTTGTGGTCGAGTCGGAGCATCGCATGCCACCGCTCCGCCGGAACCGAGGCGGCCACAGTGCGGGCTACCAAGCAGTTCGTGTTCGCCGGGTTCCCGACGACGACGACTTGGACATCGGCAGCGGAGCTGGACTCGATAGCGCGGCCTTGATCTGCAAAGGAGGCGGCCGTCGCCTCGAGGAGGTCGCGGCGCTCCATGCCTGCGGTCCGGCGAGGCGCCCCAAGGGCCAGGACCCACGAGGCGTCGTCGAAACCTGCATCCCATGCAGACGTCACGTCCACCTCTGTGAGGAGGGGGAAGGCGCAGTCGTCGAGCTCGAACACCACCCCCTCGAGCGCGGGGAGTGCCTCGGCGACGTCGACGAGGCGGAGGTTGACCGGGGTGTCCGGGCCGAAGACGTCGCCGGACGCGAGGCGGAAGAGCAGGTTGTATGCGACGCGGCCGGACGCCCCGGTGACGGCGACCGTGACAGGGCGCGAGCTCGATGTCGTCCTTCGGGTGAGCACCTGGGCACGAGCCGTCGAGTACGACTCGCCGGTGCGAGCTGCGCGACCACGGACCAGTCGCTTCAAGTCCTTGTTCTTGGGCATGGGTCCTCCAGGCCGTGTCACCAACTCCCAGCAGCCAGCGCCACGGCCGGACGTCCCAGTGAACCGGTCCGGGAGTGTTCCCCCCTTTGCCTCGACAGGTCTCGCTGGGAAGACCGGAGAGGTTCGGCGACGGACCGCGCCGCTCGAAGCGTCGCGCCATCGATCTCGCGTCGTCAACCCGGTAGGCCTTTCCTGCCGGGTGAGGGACGCGTCGTCCGCAATCGGTCTCCCGACTCGGGCGTGTTCGCCTTACCGCAATCCAGCGAAGAGGTCGTCCTCGGGCACCGGGGCGCCGGTGCGGTCGAAGTGACGGATGAACGTCTCGACTCCGAAGACCTCGGAGAACAGCTCGGCGGGGAACTTCAGCCACCAAGACTCGTCCAGCTGACTGGCGTGCGCGGCAAGGGCTGACCGCTTTCGGTCGACGACCGAAGACACATCGATCTCGGTGGTGATCCGCGCCTCGATCGCGTTCATCCGCTCGATCGTCTCCGGGCTCGGCTCCCGAGCTTGCGCAGGAATCGGCAACTCGATGCCCGCCGCCGCAGCCCGGACCCGCAGCTCTTCCCACCCTCGCCTCCGGCGAGCGGTGAAGTAGAGCTTGGCTGGGATGCCGGTCTGTTCCGTCGCCGCGACCGCGATCTCGTGGGCGCGGAGGTGGTCGGGATGGTTGTAACTGCCGTTGTTGTCGTAGGTGACGACGACATCGGGCCGGTACTGCTCCATGAGCGCGACCAAGCGCCCGACCGGTTCGTCGATCGGCGTGTTCCAGAAGACGTGCTCCTCCTCCCGGAACGTCCAGTTCGGCATGCCGGAGTCGTGGTAGCCGAGGAGCTCGACATCGGTGACGCCGAGCTCATCGACGGCGCGCTCGAGCTCGGTGAGACGCGTCTTCGCGACCTCGTCGGGGTCGTGGCCATCTTGTCCAGGCTTCACATGACCTGCGCCGTCGCCGTACTCGCCGTTGGTGCAGGTCACGAGAACGGTGCGCGCACCTTCGCGGGAGTAGAGGGCCAGGACGCCTCCCGTGCTCGACGATTCGTCGTCAGGGTGAGCGTGCACCGCCATCAAGGTCAAGGCCGAGGAGTTTCCCATCCGAGAATCCTGCTTCCTCATCATCGACAAGCCGCAAGACGCCATCAGCACCGGACTGCCGGGACGAAGACCTCACGCCAAGTCCGCCACCGCCGCCAGTTGCGCGCACTCTTGGTCCGGCCGAGATCCGGCGATCGCAGTACGGATCGAGAGGTCGACCAGGGCCGCGATCGCCATAGCAGCTTCGTCTGAGGTCAGCGCCCGGAGCTTCGTGCTGTGGGGGTCATCGGCTGGTGCCGTATAGGCCTCCCAGAGAGCCTTGAAGTCGCGGAGCAGGTCACGGTTCAGACAACGCTTCATCCACACCATCTGGACGTGGTCGTCCCAGGCGCGCTGGAGCCTCGCTTGGGTCGGTTGCTCGCTGTGTGCCAGCGACACGACGGCGTCCCGAAAATGGCCGGCTGCGTACTCAAGACTCATGACCGAAGCGTCGCGCGCTCGCAACGGCGGCGCATCCCTTGCCCACGCCGGCTACATGGCCTCGAGCCTCCTCGCCCGGTTGTACCGGGACGTCCGCGCAGGACCCTTCCTGCAGAGCTACTCGCCGAACGAGGTGGTCGAGTTCATCGGTCCGACCTCACTCGGCTTGCGTCCTCCTCCAGATCTCTGACCGATCCGTCGGAGTTGCGTGCTCTCGCCGCATCGGCGCTCGAGTGACGACGGAATCGCCGCGTGGAGCAGCAGGCGCCCGATGCCGAGCCGCGGTGGTCTCGAACCGGCTGTCCTCACCCGACACGCTTTGAGGACTGGAGAGTGGATACCAGGTCAGTGGCGGTGAATGGGTTTGGTCGGACGTCAGTCTGGTGCGGGGAGGTCTCGCGCCTCCACGTTGTTGCCGTCCGGATCGCGCACGAAGCCGCCCTCGCGTCCAAATACGACGTGCTCGCCGAAGTCGCGCAACGCCTTCGCCCCCAGCGGCGCCAGCACCGCCTCGTGCGGCCGGCTGGCGGACGCGTCGGCGCACCGGATCGAGACGTGAGCGAGCATGGCCTCCAGTCGACGGCGGCTCGCCTCGCCGAGTCGAACCCTTTGGCACCCGCGGACAGGCGGGACGGCGCAGGGCGAGCTCACGGTGCGCCTGGTGACGTTGAACTTGTCGCAAGACTTGTGCATGTCTCATGAGCGGGTCAGCGCCGTTCGTTCAACGATCGATCTCCGGACGGCTTCCGCGAGTTGGTCGAGCATGAGGACAGACTCTTCCCACCCGATGCAGGCGTCGGTGACACTCTGGCCATACGTCAGCTTCGAGGCGTGGCCCAGGTTCAGGTCTTGGCGGCCGGCTTCGATGAAGCTCTCGATCATGACGCCCCGCACATCTCGTGCGCCAGAGGCGATGCGGTTGGCCAGCTCTGCGATCACAACCGACTGGCGGTGATGCTCCTTGTTGCTGTTCCCGTGGCTTGCGTCAACGACAAGGCGCTCGGGGAGTCCCGCGGACCGCAACCGCCCAATCGCCTCGTCGAGACTCGCATCGTCGTAGTTCGATCCCGACGTGCTGCCGCGCAACACGATGTGGCAGTCCGCGTTGCCCGTCGTGCTGAAGATCGAGGCGCGACCACCGTCGTCGACGCCTGGAAAGACATGCTCGCTGTTCGCGACGGCGACAGCGTCGACGGCAACTTGCAGGTCGCCGTCGGTCGAGTTCTTGAAGCCGACCGGCATCGAGAGGCCACTCGCCAGTTGGCGGTGGATCTGGCTCTGAGACGTTCGAGCTCCGACGAACCCCCAGCTCACGGTGTCGGCGATGAACTGCGGAGTGATCGGGTCGAGGAATTCGCAGCCCACTGCGAGGTCGAGGTCGAGGATCTCGAGGATGAGCGAGCGAGCGAGCCGCAGTCCTCCATTGACATCGAAGCGGCCGTCGAGACCCGGATCGTTGATCAGGCCTTTCCACCCCGTGGTCGACCGAGGTTTCTCGAAGTAGACCCGCATCACAATGCACAGTTCGGCTTTGAGCCGCTCGGCGGCCTTCGCCAGCCGGCGCGCGTAGTCGAGCGCCGCCGTGGGATCGTGGATGGAACACGGGCCCACGATCACGAGGAGCCTCTGGTCTTCGGCGTCGAGGATGCGCTTGACGTTTCTGCGGTCGCGGAGAACCCGCTCTCGGCCCCGTTCAGTGAGGGGGAGCTGGCGGCGTATGTCCGCGGGGGCCACGAGTGGTCGCACGGTTCGAATCCGCTGATCTCGAATTTCGTCGGTGGTCATCGGGCATGTCCTTTCGACAGCCGGCGACCTTGCATCGACCGGCTGCCTCGTTCGAGGCAAACAAAAGAGCAGAGGCCCAAAGGACCTCTGCTCAGGAGCCGGTACTGGATGGTGCGGTCAGCGCGTGGCGTCGCTCCGAGGCCCATCCAGGGCCGGCTCGGCGAACCACAGATACATGTGCACGACACGAATCGTAGAGAGCGCTGCGGATGGGGTCAACGCAGTTCGCTTCGTCGGACGGACGACACTCCCTGGGTCTACCGGCGGCGCGCTACTTGCGCCCCTTGCGAGCCCGGGCGGCGAGACCGTCGACGATGAGCCCGGACGCGAGCTCCATTGCCGACTCGGGGCCGATTCCGGGATCGATCTTTCCGAAGAGGTGCAGCGCGAACGTCAGCGATTGCATGATGTTGGCGAGCGCCTCGATCTCGGCCTCGCTGTGCTGGCCGCCCCTCGGCAACGTGCTGCGGACGAAGGCGATCGCCGGCTCCAGTTGCGCCTGATGGAGCTCGGCGATGGCGGGGACCAGGTCCGGGTGGCGGATCGCGTAGAGCGAGATCTCGGCGAGGAACATCGACGCCCGGTCCCGGTTCGCCGACCGGAGGCGCTCCATCCGTGAGCGATACGCGCGCCCAGCGTCGCTGAGGTTCTCGTCATCCGGAGGCCGAGCTGTCACGTGCAGTTGTTCGAGGAAGCGGGCGCAGGCCCCCACGAAGAGGTCATCTTTGGAGTCGAAGTTCGAGTAGAAGGCGCCGCGGCTGTAGCCGGCCTGCGCCGTCACCTCGTCGATCGAAGTCGCCTCCACCCCACGCTGGATGAACAGCTCCACGGCCGCATCGAGGATGGCCTCACGGGTGAGGCTCTGGCGCTCCGCTCGCGACATCCGCTTGACGGGGACTTTGCTCACGTGCATCATCGTAGTCGGATACGTTCTTGTATCTAGATCTGTATCGGTATCTGGATGAAGGGCAAAGTGATGGCACACGAAACGAGCTTCTTCGACGCGGACGTGGTGATCGTGGGGGGACGATGCGCCGGCGCCGCCACGGCGCGGCTGCTGGCGAGATCCGGGCTTCGGGTCGTCGTGCTGGATCGGGCGACGTTCCCGAGCGACACCCGCTCGACGCATGCGCTTGCGCCGGCCGGGTCGTTGCTGCTCCGCCAGTGGGGCCTGCTCGACGACGTCCTGGCCGCGCGGACGCCGACGGCAAGGACGATCGGCGTGCAGATCGGCACTTTCGCGGGGTCGTTTCCCGTACAGGAAGGCTGGCCGGGATCGATGGCGCCTCGGCGTACCGTCCTCGACGCCCTGCTCGTCGAGGCTGCTCGTGCCGCCGGCGCCGAGGTGAGGGAGGCGACGACGTTCCGCTCGGTGATCCGTGATCACCGCGGGTCCGTGGTGGGAATCATCGCCACGGACGCAGGTGGCGCATCGGTCGAGGTTCGGGCACCGCTCGTGATCGGAGCCGACGGTGTAGGCGGGCCGGTTGCGGCCGCCCTGGCCGCGCCTGAGTACGCGGTCTCGCCTTCGAGGATCAGCGGCGTCTACGCCTACTACGCCGACGTGGACGTCAGGCAGAACGAACTGGCCTTCGCCGGCGATCACGCGGCCCTCGCCTTCCCGACGAACGACGAGCTCGTCTGTGTGGCGGCGGTCGTCCGCGACGACCGGCTGGGCGAACTCGTCGCCGGTGGCGGCGACGCGGCACTCGCTGTGGTCGCTGCGGCGAGTCCTCGCCTCCAGGAGCTCGTCGTCGCCGGCCGTCGCGCCAGCAGGTCTTTCGTGTTCCGTCCCGTCGACAACGTGCGACGGGTGCCGTTCGGGGACGGCTGGGCCCTGGTGGGCGACGCCGGTCTGTACCGCGACCCGATCACCGGACAAGGGATCGCCGACGCCTTCGTCTCCGCCCAACTGCTCGCCGATGCCGTCGCTGTCGGGCTCGGCGGCGGAGCGAGGTTGGATGAAGCGCTGGCGGCGTACCACCTCCGACGTGACGATCTGCTCCGGGACGCGTATGACGTCGCGTGCGAGCTGTCCCGCTACGAGTGGCACGACGACTCCCTCCTCGCGGACTTCCTGCGCTACCGAGAAGCCGTCGTGGCGACGGGGCGGGCGGTCGAGGAGGGGCTGTGGGGCGCCCAGAACCCAGCGATCACCGCGCCACCCGCGCTGGGTGCCACGGGATGAGACACGTCGAACCCTCAGAGCGGCTGCGACGCGGCCCGATAGAGGTCTCGCAACAGAGCAACCTCGGCCGCGTGGTGTGCGACTTCCTCGAGGTATTGGAGAACGAAGCGCATCAGGGGCTCGCCTTCGTACCCAGTCGTTCCTTGAGCGAGCGGCAATCCCAGATCGGAGTCACTGACCGAGGCGAGGTGCGCCTGCCACGCCTCGTAGGCGACCGTCATGTAAGCGATCCCATCGGCAGCGGCGATCGGCGCCTCACGCTGACCTTCATAGGGCGGTCGGCCGAACAGCGGCCCGATGCGCGCCTCCAGGAAGTTGTCGGCGATATGACAGATCCGCCAGGCGATGGTTGTCACGGGTGAGGGGATGACTTCAGGCCAAACGCCTGGGTCGCGGTAGAGCGTTCCGTCGTCGAGGCGTCGGACGCTCCAGCATCCGGGCGCCGGCTCCCACAGGTATTCGGAGTCGCTGAGTCCGTCGAGTCGATTCAGCAGCCGTCGCCACACGTATTCATACGTCTCGAGCAGCACGGGCGTGAGACTCCATCCGGCAGCCACGCCCGAACGCTACCGCCTGTCTCATGGCCGGGAGACGGACAGCGAACCGGATCGAGTCGCCGGACGGGTGTGGCTGCCAGAATCGGTCGGTGCGGATCGACCACGTGAACATGGCATCGCTCGACTACGAGGCGACGGCGGGTCGGCTGCGCGATCGGCTCGGCCTCGGCATCGAGTCATTCCCGGGTCGGACCGGTGGCCACATCCCCTTGGCTGATCGCCAGTACATCGAAGTCCATACACCCGCCTCGTCCAGCTTCGGGGAGTTCATCGCACGCGTCGCCCGAAACGGCGACCGCTGGTGGACCTGGTCGGTCGAAGTCGACGAGCTTCCTCCGCAACTCGGGCGAACCCCGTTCGACAGCCGTGATGGGAGTGCGTTCACGCCGTGGTGGGGTGAGCATGCAGGCACACAGGAGAATGCATCGAGCAGAGGGCTGTTGCCGTACTTCATCCGCTACGACACCGATGGCCTCGACGAACTGTTCGAGACCAAGCGGGCGAAGGCGGGCCACGACGCGATCGTTGGCAGGATCACCCGCCTCGTCGTTGGACCAGAAGTCGAACCGCTCCGAGCGTGGCTCGGTTGCACGCCCCCTGAGGTTCAGATCGATCAAGAGGTCGTTGGACTCGCATCGGTCAGTATCGAGATAGGCGGCCAAGAACAAGTCGTTCCGCTGGCATGAGCGCCGTTCCCTCGTCGTCGGAAGCTGGTCGTTCTCGTCGGGCCGGTCGGGGCGGGCAAGAGCACGGTCGCCGGCCGGCTTGCGCAACTCGTGAGGCGCAACGGCATGACCGCGGCTGACGTCGACATGAACGACGTCGCCTTGATGCAGTGCGGCGGCGACGATCGAGACGAGTTCTGGCGGCGGGCGGCAGTCGCTACGGCCGGGCTCGTTCGGGCGCGGCTCGACGTCGGGGTCGACGTGGTAATCACGCACGGCCCCTGAACCTCGAGCTCGACACGACTCAACGGGGCCCTGATGAGATCGCAGTCGATGTGATGTCCGCCATCACCGCTGCGGCGACGCCCACCTCAGCGAAGAGCCGATCGGCTCGTGACCCGGGAACACGACCTCGTCGGAGGCAGTAACGATGGCTGCACTCGACATCGTCTTCGCTCGGAACAGGATTGAATGTCCGCGATGGGCTGCCACGCTTGTGAACCGGACGATGCGTACGTGCTGTGCGAGACGGAAGAGGCGCGCGTGCTGTTCCCTCCACGACCCCACATCTCCCCCCGAGACGGCGGCCACCTCGTCGCCACCCCGAAGCTCCATGTTCGGAGTCGGCGGGATCTTTCCGCCGAGGCCCTGCTTTCGGTCGAGCTCCTCACGATGGTCGCCGCCGATGCCCTCGAGGCCGTGTTCGGCACCGCCTGGTTCAACTTCCAGGAGAACGGCAATTGGAGCCTCGACCGTCCCGAGCGCCAGCACATGCACGTGCACGTGTACGGCAGGACGAGTGTCGCCGTCGACCAGCCCTACGGCGAAGCCCTCCGCTTTCCCCTTCGAGAGCAGGTTCCGGCCTGGCGCGTCGTCACCCCCAACGACAACGAGCGACGGGACCTACAACGCGAAGCGGCGAGCGCACTTTCCCGACGCCGCTGAGCTTCCACGTTCTCTGCGGACTGAAGGACCTTGGATACGCGCGTTGGATGTCGTCGTGAGTGAACATTCCGTGGTGCCCGTACGTGATGCGCAGCGATCACCTGCCCGATGACCTCGTCGCGTAGAAGCGAGCGCGCGATGCCTACCGCAGGACGCCGCCGGAGGGCTCGATTTGCCCAGCGCCGGAAGCGGCGGATGGAGCGGTCGGAGCACGACCTCACCGACGAGCAGTGGGCCGCTCTCCGAAGCGCGTGGGGAGGTTGCGCCTACTGCGGCGCGGCTGACCGGCCCTTGCACCGGGACTGTGTGCTGGCCATCGCGCGCGGCGGGCGTTCTACGCTCGAGAACGTTGTGCCCGCTTGTCGCTCGTGCAATGCGAGCAAGTGCAGCGAGGAAGTCACGGGCTGGCTTCGACGGAAGAGGCTCGATGAGAGGAGCTTCCTCCTTCGGTACGTCGAGGTGCGAACGGCTCTGGCTGTTCGGATCGAGCCGCAGTAGTCGCTCGGGCCCGTCCAAACGCGCCCCGCCGAAGCGCGGATCCAAGTGCACTTTCCCGACAGGACAGTCGCGGTCCTTCGTGGTCCCTCCTGGCGACCAAAAGGGCCATGAAGCGCTTGTCGGGGACCACAAGGGATCTTCGACGATCGTGCCGGCGATCGCGACTCATTCCTCCGGCCTCTTCCCTCTTGGACGCTTGCCGAGGAGCGCGGCCGTGAGCTCAGCCCGCAGACCGGCGCTGATGCGTTCGTTGAGCAAGCGCACCATCTCATCGTTGCTGCGGGCCTCGCTGATCCGGTCGCGGAACCACGACGATTCGTAACCGGAGACGCTGTAGAACAGCCACAAGAGTCGGCGCCTGCGGTCTGCAAGCCCCTTGCCGTCTGTCGGTGCGATCGCACGTTTCAGCTGCTTGACGATCTTGGTCTCGGTTGCGGCCGAGTGCTTCCGATAGCCGTCGACCCAGTCGAGGGTCGCACCAGGCACGGGCGTCACCGTTTGGTAGCGGTGGACCTTCTCCTTGCCGCTGCGAAGGTCTTCCACGTACTTCAGATAGGCGCCCGTCCGAGAACCCTCGTAGTAGTACTGCACGATGTCTGCCTGCGCCTCGGTCGCGAGCTCATCGAACGCCAGTCCGTCGGCCCAGAACTTCTCGACCAGTGCATCCCTTTCATCCTTCTTTTTCGGCAGGTACCGCCCCGCGATGGCTTCCCACATCATTCCCGGCACGTTGGCGCCTCGCTGGTACTGCCAAACGTGCGTCAGCTCATGGATGAGCAGTGGCAGGTCGATATCAGGCGGCGGCACGTTGATGGTGTTGTGGATCGTGCGGGCGTATCCGCCGACGGTCCAGGTCCTGTTGAACGACAGGATCACCGGATCGACATCGAGGGCCGTCCCGAACACCAACTGGGCAGCGCCCTTCTCCGTACTGGTGAGGCGCCGATCGTCCGGGTTCGGGTTGAACGCACGCTGGAGCACGCCGGCCACCGCCGCATTGCCCGCACTGCGCTGCATGGCCAGAAGTGCTGCGCGTCCACTGTCACCCTTGCGAGCGAGCACGCGTGGGCGACGCCCGAACGCCGGGGCTTCGCCGTGCGCTCGCTGCCGATCGATCACCGTCGCCTCCCGCCGCTGACAGTAGTGCCGCAAATCGCCATCGTCGGTGCTCGGAGGGCTGTGCGCGTTGGTCTACGGTCGGATCTCGTGCGAGCGGGCGCAAGGGATCGAGATCCCGAGGAACAACAAGCGGGTCGGCTCGGTGCAGAGCGCCACCAAGAAGCTGATCGCCCTCCTCGACCGCCCGCCCGAGGCTTTCCGTGACCACCGCGAGGACCTCCAAGCACCGCCGCGTCCGGGCTTGCGGACCTCGCGAGCTGCGAGCGAGTCGCCGTCCCCTGGCCCGCGCAGATTGACGTGATTCTGCTCCCGACGATGCTGTCGCAGGCGTTGGTGGGGTGGACCATCGAGGTCGACAACGCGTTCGAACTGCGCATGACGCATCGCACGGCCGCAATGCGCAAGCGCGGTGAGGTCCTGCAGGGCCCCTGGCTCGTCTCGTTTGCGTTGTACGTCCACTGCATCCGTCATCTGACGCCGCAGGGTGTCACCCTGAGCGAGCTCGAAGGCCGCGCACGGGTACTGGGGCCGGTATCTGGGCTCGAACGGTGGGGGTATGTGACGATCAGCCGCATCCCACGCCAACGCGAGCGGAGAGTCGATCCGAATCTCGCAGTCGTGCGCCCCACTGCTGCCGGACTGCAGGCGCAGAGTGTTTGGGCGCGGCTGCCGGATGAAGTGGACGCGAGGTGGAAGGACCGCTACGGCGACCTCACGGTGTCCCGGCTGCGCGAGGCGCTCATTGCCGTCGTCGCAAGGCTCGACACCGAGTCGCCCGACTACCTTCCGGGCGTTCGTGGCAACGCCAACCTCCTGCATCTCCTGCCCGGCGACGAGCGTCTGCCGACCCGATGGCGAACTCCCCGACCCGTCCGTTCCGAGCCTCCCACGAATCCAACCTCTCTTCCCCTGTACGCGCTTGTGAGCAAGGTGCTCGTGGCGTTCGCTCTCGAGTATGAGCGTGATGCGGCACTCTCGTTGGCGCTCGGCGCCAACCTCATTCGCGTCCTCGACGATCTCGGGGTGCCGGTCTCTGAGCTCCCGCGGTTGGTGGGTGCGTCGAAGGAAGCGATCGCGCACAGCCTCACCGTGAGCAAGCGAATCGACATTGTCATCGTCGACAAGGCGCCCGGCAAGCGCACCAGTGAGGCGCGGCTCACGCCTCGGGGGCGCGTGGCGCAGCAGCGCCACCACGACCTCGTCAACGACATCGAGCGGCGTTGGGCTACGCGGTTCGGAGGAGAAGTCGTTCAGTCACTGCGCTCGTCGCTCGAAGAGATCGTCGTAGCGTCCGATCTCGCCGACTCCCCGCTGGCAGAGGCCTACGGACCACTCCCCGGAACGTGGCGAGCCGAGGTGCCGACCCCCGAGACGCTTCCGCATTTCCCAATGCTGGTCCGCGGCGGAGGTTACCCCGATGGCGCGTAGCCTCACCCACTCCGTAGCCATCGACGCTCCCGTGAGCATCCAGCGGCGGCACGCCGAGCTCCGAGCTGAGCGGGTAGCGCTGACGCGGACAACGCCGATCGGCGCGCCGCTCGTTCTGGGTGGGCTCGGCCACCGCCCAGGTCGTTCAACCCGCCCAGAATGCCGTCGGCCGCCTTCACGCCAAGGCGTACGCGTAAGGCTTGTTGGTTCGACTCCCCGGCTCGTAAGACGGTCTCACTTCGGAGCGGGTCGTGAATGCTCTCGCCGGTCGCCCGTCTGTACCGTGGACTCGTGCGGAAGATGCGGCGGATACGGCAGCGGCGGGTTCGTCGAGACCAGGTGATGACGGCTGCGGCGCTCGCAGCTTTGTTCGCCTCGGGTGGGTGCACATCGGAGAACGGCGCGTCGCGGAGAGGCCCGGCGGAATCCACCTCCACGTCCTCGCCGTCTTCGTCGACCGGGTCGGTGGAGACGACGACGACCGCTCCGCCCACCACCGTCGCACCGTCGAGCACGATGGTCTCGATCCGACGGAGTCCGGCGCCGCAGTCGACCTCTACCGTCGCCACGACCACGACTACGTCGATGGCGCCGACTTCGACCAGCGAGCTGGGGCCGGACTGCACAACCAGTCCCGATGGCCAGGTGATGTGCGTGGTCCCGGGTCGGCCGCTGTGGGGCCGCCGCCAGCGGCAGTTGTTACCGAACTGCGACTCGGAACACGACGGTCGGCGGAACCACGCTCTCGAGGAAGCGGGCGCCGAGTACGCATCCGTCGCCTCCTTCGGCGAGTTGGCGCTGCGGCTGCTCGCAGTCGGCGCGCCTTCGACGCTCGTCGGCGCGTGTCACCGCGCTGCTCTCGACGAGATCCGCCATGCCTCCACGGTCGAGGTTCTCGCCGGGCGCGACGCTGGCGCCGTGAGGTTCGGGGCGATCCCCGGCCTGCTTGGGCGGCGCATCGGCGGTGGCGGCGTCGCCCGCGTTCGGTCGCGCCGGGCCGAGCTACGGCGCATCGCGTTGGAGTCCTTTCTCGACGGTTGGCTCAACGAGGGTCGGGCTGCACGGGAGCTTCAGGGCCGTGCGATCCGCGCCGCTTCCGCCGACGAGCGCGACGCGCTGATGACCATGGCCGCGGACGAGCAACGGCACGCGGATCTCGCTCGAGACATCGTGACGTGGTGCTTCGAGGAGGAGCCGGTGGGGGTTGGCCGCGCCCTCGCCTCCGTCGCCGCCCGGTAGCCAGCGCGGACTCATCAGGGCGTCCAGGGGTTGTTCATGCCGGTGATCCAGCGCACTCGACGCGGTACGCGTGATCGTGATCGACAGATGAGTGCGTTCACCGCAACTCGCCGAAGGATGATCTTGAGCGTCATATCGTGTGACGTATGGATCCGATCGACGCCCTCGGCGCCGCTCGAGCAGAGTTCGCCGGCAAGCTCGAGGCGGTGTCTCCGCAGCGGTGGGAGGACGCCACTCCGTGCGACGGGTGGAGCGCGAGCGAACTCGTGCAACATGTGATCCGGGGGAATCGGATGGCAGTGCACCTCCTCGACGGGTGCTCCAGAGCCGAAGCGTCCCAAGTCCAGGGAGTCGATCTCGGTGAAGCTCCGTTGCAGGTGTTCGACGAGACGGCCGACGACCAGATGAGAGCATTCCTGAAGCCTGGGGCGCTGGACCGTGTCGTGCAGCATCCGGCCATGGACATTCCGGGGTCGATGCTGCTGGCGTTCCGGGTCACCGACTTCGTTCTCCACGCGTGGGATCTCGCGCGGGGCACCGGCGTCGACGAGACGCTCGATCCCGAGTTGGTCGCAGTCGTCTACGCGGCCATGGCGCCGATGGCCTCCGGATTGCCAGAGACGGGCATGTTCGGTCGTGGTCCGAGCGGAACGGTGCCTGACGACGCGCCGCTTCAGGTTCGACTCCTTGACCTCTCCGGACGTCGCCCGTAGTCAGTGCCAGCTCGTGACGTCGCGACGCGACCGCTTCGCGAACTGGCCGTCCGGCTGCCGGTTTAGTCCGCTCCGAGTGCCGGATCGTCAGCGCTCGCTCGGTCGCCCACGCGACAGATCCCCACCGACGCGGAGACACGGAGCGCCGGGCGAAGGCGCTGCATACCATTCCTCAGCTTGATGTCGGTGTGAAGTCGCCTCTCCCAAATCCGGCGACAAAGGTCGCGACGAGATGGTCGCATGCCGGTCGAAGGACTGCCGGGCTCGGTCGGTAGCGCATCGTCGTCGGCGTGGGACGCCACTTCCTGCCGGTCTCGGAGCGGAACGCCGGCGTCGAGAGTCGCGGGGAGAGAACTGTGCCTCAGGCTGTGAGGCCGGAACCTCTTCAACATGCCCGCGGCCTTCGCGAGCCGGCTCACCACCCTCGCCGCAGCGTCTCCCGTCATCGGACCTCGTCGTGTCCGACAGAGATCGGGCCCTCCATTCGCCCACGGCACAAGTCTTTGGTCCGGGACGTGCGCGGCGCCAGCGGATGGTCACGGCCTTGCCGCCCTTGCGGTGCACGACCAGAGTGCGGTGACCTCGTTCAAGACCGAGCTTTTCGGTGGAAGCGCCGAGCGGATCCGCAGTCCGTTCAGGGCGACGACGCGGGCCTCTTCGGCTCAGGCGGCGACGCTGGTGACGGGACGGGCCGGCGGGTGGTCGCCGAGGCTGCCGGCGAAACGAGCGGCGCCGAAGGTGAAGATGCCGCCGTCCTCGCCGACCATGAGGTAGCCGTCGCCGGACCCGACCATGCCGGTGATGGGCCGGTTCAGGCGGGTCGCTCCCATGGAGCCGTGGAACGGCGCGCCGAAGGCGAAGATGCCGCCATCGCTGGCGACGAGCCAGTACCCGACGCCGTCGGCATCGGGGACGAGACTCTGCACCGGCGCGTTGAGCGGCGTGGCGCCCATCGAGCCGATGAACTCGGCATCACCGAACGTGAAGATCCCGCCGTCGCTGGCAACCATGTAGTAGCCGCGCCCGCTGCGGGTCGGGATCGAGTCGAGAACGGGCCCGTTGAGGCGGGTGCCAGCTATATCGCCGAGCCATGCTGCGTCCCCATACGTCACCACCCGGCCCCGGCTGGTGAAGAGCCAATAGCCACGTCCGCTAACGGTCGACGAGAGACTCGTGGCCACCTCACCGGCGGCGAGCGCAGGACCGCCGCCCAGGTAAGGCGCGTCGCCGAAGCTCCACACCCGGCCGATCTCGTCGGTAATCCAGTACCCGTTGCGGCTCGGCGTCGGCTCAAGATCGACCGCGATGTGGGCGCCCGGGGCGGCGTTGCCGAACCAGCCGGCGCCGCCGAACGAGTACACGTCCCCGCCGGCCGTGACCATCCAGTAACCGCCTACCGGCTCGGCCGGGGTGGGCGCAGGGCCGGGCGCTGCGTCGGGGGACGACGGTGCGGTCGCCGCCGACGGGGGCGGAGGCGACGACGACGACCGGGCCTTCCCAACGCCGAACGGCGAGAACGAACGCGTCACCCCGCAGATGCGGTGAGCGGCGAGGTCTCGAGACACGGTGATCGGCTGGGCCGTGCCGTCCGGCAGGAAGTGGAGGAGGTCGAGCGACGACTCATCGAGACCGGTGGCCTGCGCCTCGGCCGCCGTGTAGGTCATGCACACCGTCGCCGACGAGAACGAGATCCCGCTCGGCACCAGCTCGACAGGTGGGGCCACGACCGTCGCGCCCGGGGTCGCCGTCGAGAGGCAACCGGCGCTGACCGAACCGCGGCCGGAGGGATCCGGGATAGACACGTCCACCGCATCTCCAGTCGGGAGGGTGAGCGAAAAGTCAGTCGGCGAGCCGGCACCGACCGGCACGGACCCGGCGCTCGTTGAGCTGGCCACAGTGCCGCCGCTCAGGTCGACGTCGACCGATGGCGGCGAGGCGACCCCGCCCCGCACAGACAGCGCCACGGTGACATCGCCTGCGACACCGCAGCCGACCGGACCCTGCACCCGCAGCCGGTAGTCACCGTCCGCGACGTGTAGCGCGAAACGACCGTCGGTCCGGGTGTAGCCGCCGCCGCCGAGGTACCCGGGCCCGTTGGGATCTATGAAGTCGAGCTGCGCCTCGTCCACTGCGAACGTCCCCGCATGGACATAGCCGAAGACATTCGGGGCTAGGAGCGAGATGTCGCCGACATCCGTCGTCCGGCTGGGATCTCCAATGTGTACGGTCCGCGCCGGCGCATCGCCGTAGGCGGACGACCGGGGCCAGGTGACGCCCGCGGCCCGGTCGAGGTCGTTCCCCTGGTTGCGCACGGACAGCGGATGGTCGCCCGGGCCTGGAGTGATCGTCGAACCCACCTCGAAAGCGAAGCGGCCGTCGCGGTTGGTGATCGCGCCGCCGGTGTCGGTTTCCCCGAAAGCGTCGTAGACGGGTACGCCGTTGTCCGGAAGGACGACCCGACCGGCGAGGACGGCCCGCACCACGAACACCCGATCGCTCTCGGCGGCTCCCGGTTCGGTCGCCGAGACCCACAGCAGGTCGGGCGCCGGGTTCGTCGCGAAGGGCAGGTCGAATGAACCATCGGCGCGAGCTGCGGCCGTGGACACGAGCATGCCGCCCGGGCTGTCGGTGTAGACCCGAACTGTCGCGCCAGGGCCGACGGCGTACCGTCCCCCGCGGACGACCGGCCTGGCGGCGTCGGCGTTGCTGTACCGGAGCTCGCGCCGGTCGGGGACGCTGGAGCCAGCGTGCCAGGAGGTGGTGGCGGTGGCGGTGGCGCCGTCAGCGACATCCGCATATGCGACGGTGACGGCGTCCCCATCGTGGACGAGGATGCGGCGCTGCGATTGACTGCTGCTGACGTCGGAGAACGCAAACGACGTCCAGTAGCCGCTCGACGCCCGAAGCTCCCGCGTTCCCCAGATGAGGATGCCGGCCCGGTCCGTCGTACTTGTCACCCGCACCGGCCACCGCGTGACCGAGGGAGGCAGGGAGGCGTCGTAGAAAACGACCCGTGCCGCAAGGCTCAGCCCGACGTAGGCATGGGGAGAACCCGACGCCTCGCGGCTGTCATTCGTGAAAACAATCGACGAGTCGTCCGATGCGGCGGCTGCCGGTCTCGCCCTGAGGGGCGCGACGAGACCGGTGAGGACGAGCGCTGCGAACAGCAGCGCGAACAATCGAGGATCGATCCGCCGTTTCTGCGACATTGGTGACCGAGGACTGTATCGGTCGTCGGGGCCACGCCCTGAGCGAAACGGCCAGCATCGCCTGTGGTCTTCGAGACGTGGGCAGCAAGCGGAGCAAAGAACCGAGCAGCCTCCGGGCCGGACAGGAGATTCGCGCCGGGATCCTCTCGCGCGGGCCCGCTCGCGGTCAGCCGCGAACCTCGGCGACGGCCTCGAGAATGTAGGGAGCGTCGATGTAGACGAGCCCAGCGGATGTCACCATCGTTTCGGCGTGATGTCGTTCCTCAGGTGTGTATCCCTCGTGTTGCCAAATCGCCTGAGCGCCCAGCCGAACAGCTTCGTCAACGATCGGGCCGAGTTCGTCGAGCGGGCGGTGCGAGAACACCAGGTCGACAGCGGCAGGAGTACCGCCGCCAGCGAATTTCATGATCTCGTCGCCATTGACGCTGTACCGGTGGTACTCGTCCGGACCTGGGCCTTCGTGTGCAGTGACGTCGAACCCGGCGCGGGCGAGCGTGTCCGGAAAGATCCGTCCCGGATAGTCGATCAGGAGGATGCTCACGGTCTTTTGAGAACCTGGCGATAATCCATAGCGTCTTTCATAGCCGGGAGACGCGACCTACGCGACCCCGTTGGGCTGGAAGACGTCTTCGATCGTGCACTCGAACAGATCGGCGATCTTGAACGCCAGCGGGAGCGAAGGGTCGTACCTCCCCTTCTCCAGCGAGATCACGGTCTGGCGACTGACGTCGAGTTCGCGAGCGAGGTCTGCTTGCGTCCAGTCCCGCGCCGCGCGGAGTTGCGGAAGGACGTTGTGCATCAAGTCGCTCGTTTGGCGATGACCGCGGAGCCGATCCCCCATGCAGCCATGCCCCAACTCCACAGGAGCCACATGCTGAGCTTCGGAGCGTCAAGGAAGACCTCGAACAGCGCGTAGGCGACGGCACCGAGGACGGTGACGAAGAACGCCAGGGAGGTCGACTGCAGGAAGATCTGCCGCTCGACACCGCCCATTCGCCGCTGAAGTCGTGCCCCGTCCACGACCGTGGCGATGATCAGCCCTGACGCAACGGTGGCGACGACAAGCCCCGCCAACCCCGAGTCCTTCCGTTGACCAGATGCGGGGGCCATCCAGACGAGGAACACGAGCAGGATGTAGCCCGCGACGTAGACGAACATTCGTCCTGCTCGGGCCGTCGACTCCCGGGCAAGTTCGAAGAAGGACGGTGGAGCCGCATCATCGCCGTGGTCGACGAGCCGAGCCCGTCGGACACCGAGGAGGAACGGAACGACCATCCCGGCGAGTCCGCCGAGCGCTCCGAGACGTGCGCCTGCGCTACCAATGGCGATTGGAACCGCCAGGAACGCAACGGTCGCCGAGAAGACGAAGAGCGGCCAGACGGGCGGCGAATCGCGCTTCGCCGCGCCCCTCGCCATCACCGCCCACCGACCGAAAGCTCGATCACGATCAGGTACGCACAGACGCCGAACACCCGGATCGCAGTGAGCGAGACCAAAGCGCTCCGCAGTCCCGACGCGACCGCCTGCGCCACGAGGAACATGACAATTGGGGTCATGCGCCGACGGTAAAGCGACCTTGACGTACATGTCAAGGACCGTTTACGTGCCGGAGGTCCTCGTGAGGCGCCCGGTCCAAACCATTCGTCGGCGGTCAGTCCGGCTGTGCGTCACCCTCACGGACAAGTTCAACGAACTCTCGCCCTGGACCTTCGAAGCGGCGGACCTCTCGAAATCCTGCGCTGAGGCACAGTCGGAGTGACCGCTCGTTGAAGGAAGCTACGGCCGTGCGGAACTGTCGGGGTCGGAACTCGTCGTGACCGAACTGCAAGATGAGCGGAAAGGCCTTCGTGGCCAGCCGCTGGCTGACTCGGTCCGGCCTCACTCCGCCCCCGACATCCAACGTCTCCGGCTCCGGTGCCTGCCCACGGACCCGTGCCTCCGGTCCGAAACAACAGAACCCGACCACCTCATCATCGTCAGCGGTCGCAATGGCGTAGTACCCGTATCCGCCGCCACCGACAGCGAGGTAATCCTCTGGGTGCTCCGGGTCGCCGTTGTAGATGTCGTGAGGCGGCTCGTAGACCCACGCAGCAACCTGTGCTGCCTCCTCGGACCGCAGCGGACGGACAACGAAGTCGCTCATGGCTGGAACCATTGTCGTCACGACTGGGAGATGAGGCCGATTTTCGAGGCGCACCCGCTCCGAAGTGAGCCGTTCGGAACCTTCGCTGGGTCGCCGTGAAACCGGAGCCTCGCCACTCAGAAATGATGCTCCCGATGCAACGGTCACCGCGTCCGTCCCGATGCCGGCCTTGTGGGGCACACCCTCGACGATGGAAGCGGTGCCGCGCCGCCGCAGCGCGTGGAGCCGTCGCGAAATTCGAGTCGGCTCGGCCGACAGTGCGAAAAGCTACGTGCGACCGGGACACGGCAGCCGGGAACGTTCATCTGAGCTCTCAATTTCAAGGAGCTTGATGGACGAGCAAAGGCCGAGCTCATCGTCATGACCGGAGACATCCCATGGATCTCTGTCACGGACGAAGCGTGGGACGAGCTTTTCCGGCCCTTCGGTTCCGGCCTGAGAGAGAGACGATTCCCCGGCGCTATCGCGGCCGCTCAAGCCCGACGGAATCGGGCCCGAGCGCTTGATATTGGATGTCCCGTCCGGAGCACCGGCGCGACAGTAGGGGGTGGTGGATTGGGACGGTCTCGGGACTGCGACGAATCACGTCGCCGCCGAGCGCAGGCTGCGTAGCAAGGGGTGGTCGCCGTGTGGCGCCGGCGACTGGGCGATCGCGCTCGCCTCGCCCGACGGTGCGCTCGCCGCTCGAATCAGCCCGTTCGATCCGACCGGCCCCATGACCGTGGACTTGTATCGCCGAGCGGGGTCGACTGGGCGCGTCCCTCACGTCCTGCACCACACTCGCCTTGAGGGGGGTGGTGACCTGCTTGTGATGGAGCACCTCTTTCCCACGCCCGTGGCGCAAGCCAGCCGATTCCTCGCCGACGTCGCCAGCGAGGCTCCACCGGTTCGCGATCTCGTGGCGATTCTGCGCCGAGTTCACTCAGAAGGTGCGGCGTCACTGCCATGGTGCGGTCCCCTTGACACGAACCCAGCGAACGTCATGAGGCGTCATGACGGAGCGCTTGTCCTGACAGATCCCTTCTACGCCGACGGCCCGAACCTGTACTCGGCTGTCCTCGAGGATCCAGAGCGCGTTGCGCGCCTCATCCCGCCACAAGATCGGCGCTACATCACCGAGGTCCCACTCACCGGATCGGGACCGTGGCCCGACGGTGAACAGGATCGAATGCGCACAGCTCTCGCCGCGGCCGACGCGACCCTGTACGGAAATTGAGGGCACTGCCGACCCTTTCGGATGCGTCCCATGTCCTATGGGGCGCTTCGTCCCGGGCCGTGGCCCTTGGAGTGGTGGGAAATGAGAGCACCGACGTGATCGTCGTCGTGGGTGCTGCTGCTCGTCAGCTGGCGAGCAGCTTGTTGGTCTCTGGTCCCACCTCCTTGGTGTCGCTGCCAGTGTTGTCGTTGGCGTA
>DATLED010000007.1:0-3206 GCA_035525495.1 Acidimicrobiales bacterium
CCACCGACCGACATCTTCCTCGCCACCCGGACGATGGCCTGGCTCATGGGCGGGCGCATCCCCCGGGCCCTGGGGGCGTTCGTCGACGGCTGCACCCTTGCCGCGCCGGCGATGCGCCCCGCCGACGCCTGGGAGCTGCTCGAGGAGCTCGACGATCTGATCGAGCGCCTTTGGGGACCCCGGCGGTTCCGACCCTTCCACCTACCCACCACCTAAGGAGAGCCATCATGGGAAGCGGACGCTGGTCCACCGACGTCTTCGCCGCCGCCGCCTCGTATCGGGCGGCCACCGGCCACACTGCCTTCGACTACTCGGACCGCACCCGTGCGGGTGACCGTCGCGACTGGCGGGCCCATCCGACGCTCGATCCGAACGGGGTGGTGTTGCGCGAGAGCCGCGACACCGACGAGCACCCCACTTCCTTGGCCATCGCCGTGCTGTTCGATGTCACCGGGTCGATGGGCCACGTGCCGCGTGTCCTGCAGACCAAGCTGCCGAAGCTGCTCGGCCTCCTGCTCCGCAAGGGGTACGTCGAGCACCCCCAGATCCTGTTCGGCGCCATCGGCGACGCCACCGTCGACCGGGTCCCGCTCCAGGTCGGCCAGTTCGAGTCGGACAACCGCATGGACGACAACCTGGGTGCGATCTTTCTCGAAGGCGGCGGCGGCGGGCAGATGACCGAGAGCTACGAGCTGGCGCTCTACTTCATGGCCCGCCACACCTCGATCGACTGCCTCGAGAAGCGAGGCCGGCGCGGTTACCTGTTCATCGTCGGGGACGAGATGGCCTATCCCCAGGTCAACCGGCGCGAGGTCCGCAACATTATCGGGGACGACCTTCTGGAGAACGTCCGCCTCGAGGCCATCGTCGCCGAGGCCCAGCGCAAGTACGACGTGTACTACATGCTCCCGGAGGGGGCGAGCTACGCCGGAGACCCGCGGGTGCTCGAGTTCTGGCAGCGCCTCCTCGGCCAGAACGTCATCCAGCTCGACGACCTCGACGCGGTCTGCGAGACGATTGCGCTGACCATCGGGCTGGGCGAGGGCGCCATCGATCTCGACGCCGGACTCCGGGACATCGCCGACATGGGGTCGGACAAGGTCGGGACGGTCGGCCGGGCCCTGGCCGTCGTCGGCGAGCGGCTGCCGGCCATGGCCTCGGGCGTCCTGCCCACGAACATCGGCGGCGCAGGCGACGACGAGACTCGGATCGAGCGGCTATGACCGAGCACACGATCGTCGTCGACCTGTCCTACGGCGACGCAGGGAAGGGTTCGGTCGTCGACTGGCTGTGCTCGCCCGTCGCCCGCATGGAAGGCCGTCCGGTCCACGCCGTCGTGCGCTTCAACGGAGGAGCGCAGGCCGCTCACCGTGTGGTCTCGGCCGACGGTCGCCAGCACGTCTTCTCCCAGTTCGGATCGGGGACCTTCTGGCCGGGGGTGCAGACGCACCTCTCGCGGTTCGTCCTCGTGGAGCCGCTGGCGCTGGCGGCCGAAGCAGAGCACCTGGCGACGATGGGCATCGAGGCGCCGCTCGCCCGGATCACCGTCGACCGGCGGGCCCTGCTGACGACGCCGTTTCACCGCGCCGCCAACCGGGCGCGCGAGCTGGCCCGGGGCGACGACCGTCACGGCAGCTGCGGCGTCGGGATCGGCGAAACCATGGCCTTCGCCATCGACCATCCCGAAGACGCCCCGGTCGTGGGAGACGCCGAGACACCGTCGGTTCTCCGGGCGAAGTTGAACCGGCTGCGTGACCGGCTCGTCGACGAGTTGGGCGACCTCGATGCGCCACCGGTGGAGCAGGTCGTGGAGGCCTTCGGTGCGTTCGCCACACGGGTCGCGCTCGTCGACGAGCGCGAGTTGACGCACCTGCTGCGCACCGGGCCCGTCGTGTTCGAGGGAGCCCAGGGCGTGCTCCTCGACGAGTGGCGGGGGTTCCACCCCTATACGACGTGGTCGACGACGACGTTCGACAACGCCGAGGTCCTCCTCGACGAGTCCGGGTGCCCGGACGGGGCCGTGCGGCTCGGCGTGCTGCGCACGTACACGACCCGTCACGGCGCGGGCTCGTTCGTGACCGAGGACCCCGCCCTCACCGCCGATCTTCCGGACAGCCACAACGGCCTCAACCACTGGCAGGGAGCATTCCGGGTCGGCCACTTCGATGCCGTCGCACACCGGTATGCGGTCGAGGTGGCCGGAGGAGTCGACGGCGTGGCCCTGACCCACCTCGACGTCGCGGCGGCGCGGACTGACCTCCAGGTGTGCGATGCGTACGAGATCGACGGCGACCTCGTCGACCGCATCGAACCAGGCCCGTTCCGCGACCTCGACTACCAGGCGGAGCTGACCGTCCGCCTGCTCAGGGCGAAGCCCGTCTGTCGCCCGCCCGACGCACCGTGGCCCGAGACCGTCACCGACCTCCTCGGTACACCCGTGATCCTCGCTTCGCACGGCCCGACGGCGGGGGACAAGCGACTCCTGCGCTCGCCGGTCGGGTCCTGACTCGGCGCGCCGCGGTCGGGGTGAACGGCGAGCGAGCGACCGGGAGGCCCGCGGCCGCCTCACCCGTGGGTCAGGCCACATCCGGGCGAGCCCACGGCGGTCCAGTGCCGTTTTGAGCGCCTGCTGCGCGTCAGGGTTGCGTCGAGCTCACGGACGCCAACGGCTATTGAGGCGACGAGTCGCACGTGTCGCTCATGCTTGTGACCGCGCTCGAGCTTCGGCCCTCCGGGAGCAGGTCCATCAGATCCTGACCGCAGTGATCCGCCTTGGCGCCGCTACGCGCTCCATGTCCCCAACGTCGCTTGTGAGGACGACAACGTCGTCAGTGGTCAGGGTGCGCATCACCGCGCCTGCGTGAGCGTCAGCCACGCTGACATCGCGGGCAATCCGGATCCTCGCCGCGAGGTTCGCCGACGGCGTGTCGAGATGCTCGTCACGGACTCTGAGTCGGTTGGCTGTCGCGGCGCTCGGGTCGGACCGGTCCCAGCCCGCCTCCACCCGCACGGCAGTCGGCACGACGATCTCTACGGACGGGCCTCGCTGTCGTCGGGTGACGACGCCAGCAACGTGCGCGATGACCGTTCGGTGCTTCGGGTGACCGGCGTCGAGAAGTGCCTGCACCGCCTCGTTGTCGAGGACAACCGTCCTCACGCGCCAACCGCCTGCTGCGCCTCGGCCCAGAGCAGCACGTCGTCGGCAT